>JAAZKV010000017.1 GCA_012799645.1 Candidatus Iainarchaeum sp.
AAAAACTACACTTTTTAACAAACGCTAATATAAAAGAACTGAACGCGAAAGGAGCGTTTGATTTATTCCAATCATACGGGTTCCCAATAGAAATGACTACTGAGATTTGTAAAGAAAAAGGATTCACGGTGGATACAAACGGGTTTTACGAATTACTCCAAAAACACCAAGAACTATCAAGAGCAGGAGCTGAACAAAAATTCAAAGGAGGACTAAGTGATGATAGTGAAAAAACAACAAAACTACACACCGCAACACACTTGTTTAGTGCAGCGCTAAGAAAATTCGTGAACCCAAATTGTGTACAAAAAGGAAGCAATATAACAACAGAACGAGCAAGGTTTGATTTCAATTCAGAAGAAAAACTAACCCCTGAACAAATAAAACAAATAGAAGAATGGGCAAACATGGTTATTGGTAAAGAATGCGAAGTGACAACAGAAATAATGAGTGTGGAAGAAGCAAAAAAAAGTGGAGCACACGGAGTGTTTGATTCAAAATACGGAGACAAAGTAAAAATATACACAATCCAAAAAAACGGAGAAATATTTTCTAAAGAAATATGCGGAGGACCACACGTAACAACAACAAAAGGAATGGGAAAATTCAAAATAACAAAACAAGAAGCAGTAGCAGCAGGAATAAAAAGAGCAAGAATCGTGCTAGAATAAATATTAAAACAAAAAAGAAAATAAAAAAACTAAAAAATAAGGGAAAGAAAAAAAGAGTTTAAAAAATAAAAAAAATTAAAAAAAGAATTTGAAAAAAAATTTTAAAAAAATATAGTGATATTTTTGATCAAAAAATTAAAATCAATAAAAAACCTAAAATCATATTTAATAATTTATATTTTATTAATGTCAATATTAATTTTTTTTCTTGTAAGTGGAAAAAACTGGTTATTTTTTTTAGAATATTATAGTTTTGGGTTCTTTAATGGATATTCGCAATCAAAATTTTTGTGGTTCTTTGTTTTATTAGGACTAATTTTAGGGTACAATTTTTTCACAAAAAAAATGGTTAACAAAAAAAACAAAATTAGAAAAAACAAAACCCTTGACAAGTTTAATAAATTTTTTGAAAAAATAATTTCAAAAAAATTCAATTTAGTTATTTTTGTTTTGTTCATTATTTTAACAATACTTTCTCTTTCTTCACAACTAGTTTTTTTATCATACAATAATTTTGATTTGTTTAATTTGAGTTATTTGATTTATGACGATTCTTACAAAGTATTTACTGGAACAAGTATTACACACATACACACATTCAAACCAATAATTGGGGTGTTTGCCCCACTATTCAATGTAGGGGATTTTGATTTTGCCCAAACTATCCCAACATTTATGCCCGAATGGTTCTCTTTAATTTATATTCTTGGATTTATTTTATTAACAATATTTGTAATATTTTTAGTAAAAAAATCAGAAAGTTTTTTCAAAGAAAAAAATATTGATTGGTTGAATTTATTCTTGTTCATTTGCTCTTCTTTTTTATTAACAAAATCAATTATTGATGGCGGTCCTTTAACTACAGAGTTTTTGGTAGGAACAGTATATTTGATTTACACTTTGTTTTTTTACAAAAAAGAAAAAAAATATTTTTATTTTTTATTTTTAAGTGCATTGATTTTAGTAATTGATTTTTGTATTAGATACTCTGTTGTGATTAATGCAGTAAAAACTCTAACTACTGAACAATTAATCACTCTTGCACTAAAAGGAATTATTACTGTTAGTGGACTTTTATTATTTGTCCTAGTGTTTGGACTAATCCTTACAGGGATTTTTGAAATAATTTACTCGAGTTTTACTAATAAAAAGTTTTTATTAAAAAATTATTTTTCTAAGAAAAAAATTGTTGCAATTATTTTTGTTTTATTGTTTTTTGTTTCGTTTATTTATTTGTTTGAGTATTTTAAAATTGAAAAAGCAGTGAAAGAAGAAAGTATTTTGGAACTTGAAAAAACAATCCCTGCTTTTACCCAAATAGGGTATATTTCTTATGCTGTAAAAAACAATGATTTTGTTACAATAAGTGATAGTTCAAGAGAGTTAGTGGTTGGAGAAACAAAAAAAGACACATCAATTCAAGAATTGAGTGTTTGGCCAAAAAATATTAAATCAAAAGATTATATTTTTGTTTGGAAAGAAAGTTGTTCAATTCCTATTGTTAGAAAACTTGTTTATGTAAAAACAAACCAAGAGTTTGCTCCACTTAATTCGAATTCAATGATTTTTGTTTTAAGAGAAAAAAAATTATCAAACAATAATTACTCTATTGATTTTTTGCATCCGAGTTGTATTGTTGATGTGAGAGCACTTATTGTAGAGTATTTGAAAAAAAGAGGAATAACTGAATTTATTGTTTATTCGTAAAAAAGTAGGATATTAGTGTGTGTAATTTGAAAGGTGTTTTTTTTGTTTTGGGATTTTTTTGTTTTTGAAGAACTTGATTACAAAAAACTTGGAGTGCTTTCTTTTTTTGTATTGTTGATGTTTTTTGTTTTTGGTTTTGTTTTGAGTGTTCCTATTTATTTGTCTTTTGTTTGTTTTGTTTTCTTTGTATTGTTTTTTGTTTCCAAAACTATTTCTTTTTTTGTTGTATTACCAAAAAAGTTTTCTTTTATTGAAGTTCTTGGAGTTTTTTTTATTAGTGATTTTGTTGAACTAATAACATTCACTGGAAAAATTGGAGCTGATACAGCGAAAGTGTTTTTTTTTAAAAAAAAAGTTTCCTTAAAACAACTAATAAAATCAATCGCTATTTTTAGGACAGCAATTTTTGTTTCAACCGGATTAATTATTTTAATCCTAATCAATTTTTGGTTTGTTGGTTTGGTTTTGTTTTTGATTTTGCTTTATTTTTCCAAATTTAGAGAGGTTAGTGTTTCTGTTTTTTTTAATTTAATTTCTGACATTTTTAGAGTAACTCTTTTCGCTTTTCTTTTAATCCAATTCAATGTTCCGATAAATAATTTTGTTTTGCTTGGTTTTTTGGGCGCAAGTATTTTTGCGAGATTGTTCTTTTTTATTCCTCAAGGATTAATTGTTCAAGATTCTGCTATTGGAGTATTGTTAACCAAAATTTTGAGTGTGGGTGAGATTGTTCAAATAAACATTATTCTAAGATTTTTCACTATTATTCCTTCAGCAATTCTGGGAGGATTAATTGTTTCTGATAAATCAATCAAAAAAATAAAAAATCTAATCAAAAAAAGAAAAAAAACCAAAAATTTTTGGAAAAAATAGAGGAAAGGGGATTTTTGTCGCTTTATTCTGTAAACAAAAATACTTCTTTTAGAGAGTTGTTAAAAATAAAAAATAATGAATCTTATTTGAATGAAGTGATGGTGTGGCAAAAATATTGTGATTTTTTTAAAGAAAAACACAAAATTAAAATTTATTCTTCAACTCTTCCAAAAAATAAAGATTATTACAAATTATTAACCAACATTTCTTACACAATTGAAAATGAAAATAGTTATTTGCTATCTTTTGAGTCAAGTACTTGTATTAGAAATTATAAAACAATTGTCGCTAATTATTTAAAGGATGAAGGAATTGAAAAATTTATTATTTCAGATTAAATAAGTGATAGTTATGGAAATAATCATAGAAACAATTATTCAAAATTTAGTTAATCAAATGATTTTTCTTTCACCACTTTATTTTATCAACGCTTTTTTATTAATTCAATCAAGAGTTCTCCTAAAATTAATTAAAAAAGACAAATTTTCTTTTGATTTTCCAATAAACAAAAAATTATTCGGAACACAAAAAACAATTCTTGGATTAATATTTACTATTCTTTGCAGTGTTTTTTTGTATTGGTTTTTTTTTGCTGTTCCTTTTGAAGGATTAGTCCTTGGAACAGGAATGTTTTTCGGAATACTCTTATCAAGTTTTACTAAAAGAATGTTAAAAAAGAAATCCGGGGAAAAATTTATTTTTGACACAATTGATTTTGTATTAGGAGCACAAATCTTTTATTTTATTGTTTTTGGCAAAATATTCCAAGAATTATTACTAATTATTATAATAACTTTTTTTCTTCATCGTTTATCTAACATTGTTGCATTCAAATTAAAATTAAAAGAAATTCCCTGGTAATTTTCCCTCAATTTTTTTCTTTTAGTGTTTTTTTCTCTTTAATAGTTAAGTATATAAACCTTGATTTGTTATTATTTATTGATGGATTTTAAAAAATTTTTTATTGTTTTTTTGATTTTTGTTTCAATTTTTTTCTTATTTGGTTGTACTGATCCTGTTGCTTGTGGGGATGGGGTTTGTCAAGCTGGTGAAGAAGAAATTTGCCCTATTGATTGTGGAGAGTACACTCCAAAATCAGGGATTTCTATTACTGTTGTTGATGAGGGTGGAACCCTTGTTCCTGTGAGTGAAGGAATTTTTGTAGAGGTACTAAAAAAAGAAGAACTAGTTGATTGCACAAACCCATATTTTAGTAGTGTTTGTGAAATGAAAACAATTACTCTTAGCGCTAATCCACAAGAAATAAAATTCCCGAGTTTATTAATAAACAGTGTTGATTCTGTAAAAATCAGAGTAGGTGCTACAGGATATTCTATCCAAGAAACAACAATTGATTTCAAACAAAACGAATTAAACAAATACACAATAGTTTTAGAAAAACAAAAAACCACAACAAACGCTCCAAAGTTACCAACAAACCTAAAAGAAGGAGAAGAGTGTGTTGAGAGTTCACAATGTTACGCCGGAACAAATTATGTGGCTAGTTGTAGTGCTGATATTTACGGAGTAAAAAGATGCAACACTAATACTACAATAAACCCTGAAATAAATTTAAGTTCTTGTATTTTGGATAATACAGGGTACAAAGTTGAAACAAACAACGGGGTTTGTATTAATGACCAAGAAAAACTAGTTTGTAATGGGACTGAATGGAGTGCACCAATTTTTTGTAACTCTGGGTGCAGAAACGGAAAATGTGTTGAAGATTATTATGATCCTGTAACAAAAACATTTATTTTCAAAAAAGGACAAAGTTACGGATTGACTTTACCAGTGAATCCTGCTTCTAATGATATAAATAATATATTCAGTGATGCTCCTATTGGAACAACAATATACAAATGGATGAAGAGTGGAGACAATTATAATTGGAGTATGTTTTTAAAATCTGGAAGAGACAAATCATTTCCAAAAGGAGTTAGTATTTATCCAGGAGAAGGATTTATTTTAAAAACAATTAATGATTTTAATTTTAAATTCCAAGGAGAAGAAATTACTCAAACAACAAACAAAATTAAAAGCGAACACAATTTTATAGGAATCCCTACTTGTGCTAATGAATACACTTTTTCAAAAATTGTTGAAGAGATTAGCGCAATCAACCCATTATGTAACACTGTTTCTCTACAATGGCTTAATAAAAATGGACACCCTGAGTGGTGGTCAAGTGATCCTGAAGTTAAATTACCAGGAAAAAAAGTTAATCTAAAAGTATTACCTCACGAAGGTATTTGGGTAAGATGTATTGATAAACAATTACTTGGACAAGGAAAACCAACAATCATTAACGAGTTTGAGTGGAGTCCAAATTGTGTTTTATCAAAAGCAGGAGTGGATTGTAAAACTTTCGGTTTTGATGAAGGAACAGTTGAGTGCGCAAAAATGGATGGAAATAATTGCGTAGAATACTCTGTAGTTAATTGTTACAAAAACAAAAAATTTGAAGATGTTTGGTCAAAAGAAGGATGGGACAAGAACTATGAAGGAACAGCTAATTTTGACACTTATGGACCATTTTACTACAAAAAAGAATGTAACGGATTAGCAGAGAATTGTGTGGGGGCAACAATAGAGTTTGTTACCGGAGATTATAGTGGAAAAAAATATGACATTAAAGGGTATGGGCTTGATTTGAAAGGAAATGTATTCCAACACAAAGGAATTAGTTGGGTAGAACTTGACACTAACAAAAAATTCAAATTTGATCCAACAATGGGAAAAAATGTTCCTTTTGAATTTATTGATTGGGAATACAAATTATACGGAAACAAAAAACCATTACCACTTCCTGTTTGCGGAAACGGAATAGTTGAAGGAAACGAACAATGTGATGGGGGAACAATACACGAAAGTTGCACCGAAATTGGGTTTGCAGCAGGAGAAGTAGGATGTAACCCTGATTGTACTTACAACACTAACAAATGCGCTCCTCACTTAAAAGATTGTAATAGAGGAACTTGTGTAATTACAGCATGTGAACAATTATCAGAAATAAATAATTTCAGACATCGAACTGACACTAATGCGATTGGAGGAAGATATGTTCTAGGAAATGATCTTGATTGCACAGGAATAGATGTTCAAATGATTGGAGACGATCCATTTTATTATACTAC
>JAAZKV010000018.1 GCA_012799645.1 Candidatus Iainarchaeum sp.
AAAAGAAATTAAAGCATAAAATGCTAAAAAATCAAAGCATAAAAATGCTAACCCAAAAAAGGTGATAAAAAATGGTTAAATGTAGTTTTTGCGGAGACAACCTACCAATTGGTGGGGGAAAACTTTACGCGAAAAGAGATGGAACAAGTTTTTATTTTTGTTCAACAAAGTGTGAAAAAAACGCTTTGAAACTAAATAGAAAACCTGTGAAAACAAGATGGACTGAAGCTTACAAAAAAATAAAAGAAGCAAGAGTATCATCAAAAGATAAAAAGAAGGAATAGAAGGTGAAATTATGATAGAAAAAACATTACTCATAGTAAAACCGGACGGAGTGCAAAGAGGACTAACAGGAGAAATCCTAAAAAGATTTGAACTAGTAGGACTCAAAATCGTGGGAATGAAAATGATGCGTGTTGATGACACACTCGCAGCAGCACACTACGACGATGTAAAAGAAAGAAGAGGAGAAAAAATATTTGCAGAAGTAATAGACCTAATCACAATGGGCCCCGTAGTTGCTGTAGTACTAGAAGGAGTGGATGCTGTTGCAACAGTAAGAAAAATATGCGGATCAACAGAACCACACATAGCAATGCCGGGAACAATTAGAGGAGATTTTGCACACGTGAGTTTTGCATACTCTGATAAAGTAGATCAAGCAGTGAGAAATGTAGTGCACGCTTCAGGAACAAGAGATGAAGCAAAAAGAGAAATTGATTTATGGTTCAAACCAGAAGAAATACAAGATTATCCCTCAGTACACGAAATACACACACTACACCAAAAAGCAAAGGACATCAAAAAAATGAGAGGATACAAACCAGAAAATCAAGAAGAAAATTAAATACAAAAAAAATAAATACAAAAAATAAAACAAGTGAAAAAATGAAGAGTTTAATCATCATAACTCCAAAAGCTTTTAGAGAAAAAAAGTTTTTGGAGATTATGAAAAAAATAAATGAAAACAATTACAAAATAATAGGAATGAAATTAGAAAGAATGGATATGTTTTTTTTACAAAAAAAAGTGGGAAAAGAAAGTGATAAAAACAACGCGAAAAAAATGTCTGATCTTCTAAAAACACCAACAATGTTAATTATTATAGAAGGAAAAGAAGCAATAAAGTTTGGGAAAAATTTGGAAAAAGAATACGGAAAAGAAAACATACACATATCAACCAGTGAATCAGTAGCAGGATATGAAATTGAAAGATTTTTTGAAAAAAAAGAAATATTTGATTATTAAAAAAATAAAAAAAAGAAATTAATGAATAAAAAATTAAGAAAAATAATAAAAGAAACAATTAGAAAAATAATTGGGAAAAATAAAATTTTAGAGAAAAAAAATTATTAAAAAAATTCGAAGAAATAAAAATAATAAAATTATTAAAATTAATAAAAATTATTAAAAAAACAAAAAACTGAAAAAAATAAAAAAACTGGTGAGAAAATGATACGACAACCAATTATTACAGTAATAGGACATGTTGATCATGGAAAAACATCAATACTTGATGCTATTAGAAACACCAGAGTGGTTGCAAAAGAACCAGGAGCAATTACCCAACATATTGGAGCAACCGAAGTACCACTTGAAGTAATTAAAAAAATATCAGGAAGCATACTAAAAAAATTTGGTTTTGAACTAAAAATACCAGGGATTTTACTAATTGACACTCCCGGACACGAAGCATTCACTAACCTTAGAAAAAGAGGAGGAAGTATTGCTGATCTCGCAATCCTGGTTGTGGACGCAACACAAGGAATAGAACCACAAACAATAGAAGCAATCGAAATACTAAAACTATACAAAGTTCCTTTCGTGGTCGCAATGAACAAAATTGATATGCTCCCATTCTATTCATCAAAAGAAGGAAGTTATTTAGAAAACCTATCAACCCACGATCAAAAAGTAAAAGCACTAATGGATGAAAAATTATATATTTTTGTAGGAGAACTCTACAAACACGGATTTGAAGGAGAAAGATTTGACAGATGTGTTTTTGGAAAACAAATACCAATAGTTCCCTGCTCCGCAAAAACAAGAGAAGGACTACCCGAACTAATAACACTACTCGCAGGGCTTAGTCAAAAATACTTGGAAAAAGAACTAGAAATAAATTACGAAGAAGCAGGAAAAGGAGCAGTGCTTGAAGCAAAAGAAGAAAAAGGACTAGGAAAAACAATTGATGTAATAATATATGAAGGAACAATAAGTGTAAATGATGAAATCGCGGTGATAGGAAAAAACGGAGTGATCAGAACAAAAATAAGAGCACTACTCCAACCCAAACCACTACAAGAAATGAAAAACACAAAAGAAAAATTTACTCCAGTAAAACAAATCTATGCAGCTGCAGGACTAAAAATTAGCGCACCCAACCTTGATGATGCACTAGTTGGATCAACAATGCTAGTAATAAAAACAGGGGACGAAATAAAACAATTACAAGAAGAATACAAAGAAACAAAATTTGAAACAAACACAAACGGAGTAATGGTAAAAACTGATGCAATAGGATCAATGGAAGCACTAGTAGAGTTATTAAAAAAAGAAAATATTATAGTAAGAAAAGCAGAAATAGGAAAAATCACTAGAAAAGATGTAATGGAAGCAGCATCAATGATAGAAAACGATCCACTCCAAGCATGCATCCTAGGATTCAATGTTGAAATTGATGAAGAAGCACAAAAAGAAGCGGATACACGAAACGTGAAAATATTTAACGAAAAAATAATTTACAGCTTAATTGATTCATACAAAAAATACTGCGAAGAAATAAAAAAAGCTGAAAAAGAAAAAGAACTATCCTGCCTCGTATGGCCGGTAGAAATAGAACTCATTAGAGGAAAAGTATTCAGAAACAACAAACCCGCAATCGTAGGAGCAAAAATCAACGAAGGAAAACTAAAAGAAGGATGGAGAGTAATGAACAAAAAAGGAGAAATAATAGGAAAAATAAGTGGAATACAAAACAATGGAAAAACACTAAAAGAAATAACAAAAGGAGAAGAAGCAGCAATCGCAATAGAAGGAGCAACAATAGGAAGAAACTTAACCGAAGGAGAAACACTCTACTCTTGCATACCAATAAAACAATACGAGGACATCCAAAAATACATTAAAGAATTCAACCCTGACGAAATTGAATTAATTGAAAAAATAAAAGAAAAACAAAAAAATAACAAAGAAGAAGAAAATAATTAACAAAAAAATAAAAAGAAAAAAAAACAAAAAAAAATAAAATAAAAAATAAAAAAAACAAGGAAAAGAAAAAATAAGGAAATAAGAGTAAATAAAAGGGTTTGGGAAGAAAAAATTAATAGTTATAAAGATATTTTTGTTCAACAAAAAAATAGAAATGTCTTGAAGTAACAAAACGCAGCGAAAGAGGTGAAATAAATGAAATTCGTTGTAAGCACAAAGTCTGGGAAAGCCTATTCAGCGACAAGTGACCAAGAAACTTTCATAGGAAAGAAAATTGGGGACATTGTAAAACTGGACGGGTTAGGTTTAACTGGCTTTGAAGCAAAAATAACTGGAGGAAGCGACAAAGATGGATTCCCAATGTATCCAACACTAAGCGGAGCAGGGAGAAAAAAAATCTTTACCGCAAACAGTTTAGGCTTCAAGGCAACACGCAAAGGAGAAAAAAAAAGAGTAAGCGTAAGAGGAAACACAATCGGAACAGAAACAACACAAATAAATCTAGTAATAACAAAAGAAGGAAGTGCGGATATCAACGCGATTCTAGGAAAAAAAGAAGTAAATCCTGAAGAAACAATGACAGCAAAAGAACTAGCACTAAAAAAAGCAAAAGAAATGGCAGGAAGTGCAGAAATCGGAGATGCTATAAAAAAGAAAGCAAGAAGATAAAAAAAACAAAATAAAAAAAAAGAACAAATGCATTCAGCTAAGCTGAATGCGTTCTCGCTCCGTCCAGCCGAAACTGGACAAAGAAAGCAAGAAGATAAAAAAAACAAAATAAAGTAAAAGAATTTATTGGGGGAAGAAAATCTTCTCTCAATTTTATTTTTAAAAAAAAATTTAAAATGTGAGGAGGAATTGATTTGGTTACAAAAAAAGAAAAAATAAATACCGTGAAAAAAAAACCAACAAAAACAAAAAAAGAAAAAACAACAAAAAAAAGTAAAGAGACAAAAAAAGTTCCACTAACAGAAAAAAAAGTGCGAACAAAAAAAGAAACTACACAAAAAGAAGAACAAAAAACAACACCCACCCAACAAGAACAAAACACCCAAACCAAAACTACTTGCGAAAACACTCATCAACCAGAAATCAATATTGGATTAATTGGACATGTTGATCACGGAAAAACCTCACTAACAAAAACCCTAACAGGAAAATGGTGTGATAGTCATAGTGAAGAACTAAAAAGAGGAATATCGATAAGACTCGGATATGCTGATGCGACATTTTATAAAATAAAAAGTCCAAGCGGAATAATTTACTCAAACAAAAAAGAAACCGAACTAGGAGAAATAATTGGACAAAGAACTATTTCAATTGTTGATGCACCAGGACACGAAACACTAATGACAACAATGTTGTCAGGAGCAGCACTAATGAACGGAGCAATACTAGTTATTGCCGCAAACGAAAAATGCCCACAACCAAGAACCATAGAACACTTAATGGCACTAAAATTTGCAGGAGTAGAAAAAATTGTGGTAGCACAAAACAAAGTGGATTTAATAACACGAGAACAAGCAATAGAAAATTACAAATCAATAAAAAATTTTTTAAAAAATTACGGATACGAAAACGCCCCAATAATACCAGTATCAGCAAACTTTGGAACAAACCTTGATCTACTAATACAAGCAATAGAAGAACACATTCCAACAAAAAAATACGATTCAACCCTCCCAACAAAAATGTTCATAGCAAGAAGTTTTGACATCAACAAACCAGGAACAAAACCAAACGAACTAAAAGGAGGAATAATTGGAGGAAGCATTTCACAAGGAGAAATAAAAATCGGAGACCAAATAGAACTCTGCCCAGGGTTTAATGGAAAAAAAATTATTGTAAAAGTAACAAGTTTATCTACAAGCACTGGCCCAATCAATAAAGCAACTCCTGGAGGATTAATCGCAGTGGGAACAACCCTTGATCCAAGTATTACACAAGGAGATAGACTTAGAGGAATGATAGCAGCAAAAGTGGATTCACTACCAAACCCAACAAAAAATATTGAACTAAAATTATTTTTGTTTGACAGAATGCTTGAAGAGTTACACGAAAATATTAAATTAAAAACAACAGAACCAATCGTGCTAACAATAGGAACAAACACCGCTGTAGGAATAGTAACAAAAACTGATAACAAAACAGCAACAGTGGTACTAAAAAATGAAGTAATAGTGGAAAAGCACGAAAAGGTAGCGATAAGCAAAAACATTAACGGACAATGGAGGCTAATAGCGTATGCCGAAATTGCTTAACAAAAATAAACAAAAACAAAACAACAACAAAAAAGAAAAAAATAACCAAAAACAAAAAACCAACAAAATTTTGAACAACACTGATTTTGTCCCAATAATTCTTGACACAAATTTCTTACTCACAATGGTTAGATACAAAATACACGGACTTGAAGAAATTAAAACAAAAATAAAATGCAAATTTTTTACTATGAGCAGAGTAATGTTTGAACTTGAAGCACTGGGAAAAAGAGAAAAAAAAATAGCAAAAGAACTACTATTAGTAAAACAAATAATCAAAAATAATGAAATAAAAATAATTGACAGCACTATGGAAGATGTTGATACAGAGCTTGTAGAAAAATCAAAACAAGGAAACATTATTGCAACAAATGACAAAAATTTAAGAGAAAGAATAAAAAAAGCAGGGGGAAAAAGTATCTATATTAGGAGTCTAAATTTCATTGAAACAAGCGAAATTGAACAAAACTAAAACAACAAATTTAGAGTTCTAAGAGGGTTTATAAACTTTATTTTAAAGAATTTATGTAAAGAAAACTAACCAATTAATAATAATTAATTGTTAGTCTTGTTCTTGCATTAGTATTTCGGATTGGTGGAAAAAGGGGGAAGAAGCGTGTTTTATAAAACAAAAATAGTGGACAAAGTGAGAGTACCTCCTAAAAAACTTGGAGGAAACCTAAAAGAATCATTACTAGAAATTTGTCGAGAAGATTTTGAAGGAAGAATAAAAGACGAGTATGGAGTTATTATTGCAATTACAGGAATTGGAAAAATTGGGGACGGACATGTAATACCAGGAGACGGAGCAGCATACTACGAATCAGAAATAGAAATGCTAACCTACAAACCACACATACAAGAAGTGGTGAGAGGAACAATCACTGAAGTAACTGAATTTGGAGCATTTGTTAGAATAGGACCAATAGAAGGATTAATCCACGTAAGTCAATTAATGGATGATTATATAAATTATGATTCAAAACTACCAGGATTTGTTGGAAAAAAAACTGACAAAAAAATAGTTGTTGATGATAATATCCTAGCAAGAATTGTTACCATCTCACTAAAAGGGGATGTGTCAAGTTCAAAAATAGGATTAACAATGAGACAACCTTTCCTAGGAAAACCTGAGTGGGAAAGAATTGATGAAAAAGCAGCAAAAAAAGCCAACAAAAAAGAAGGAAAGAAAGGAAAAATCAAAGAAGTAGTGCTAAAAAAATAGGTGAAACAAAATGGGAACAAAAGAAAAAGCTTGTAGAAATTGCAGATTCATTGTAGAAGAAGGAGATACTTGTCCAAACTGTGGAGAAAAAACATTCACTACATTTTGGAGAGGATATGTAGTAATAATGAAACCTGAACAATCAGAAATTGCACAAAAAATGGAAATCAATAGAAAAGGAAAATTCGCTTTAAGATTAAGTAGATAAAGAACAGATAAAAGGTGAGGAAAAATGGATTTGAAAATAACACAAAACAAAAAAAATGAATTACTGAAAAGAGCAGAAATAATTGCAGAAGGAAGTGCAGAAAAAGTTCCTTCAAGAAATGAAGTGAGAGAAAAAATCGCAGCACTAACAAACACCCAACCAGAAACTATTGTTGTTATAAAAATAGAAAACAAATACGGTAGTAAAAAATTAAAAATACTCGCACACGCCTACTCTGATAAAGCATCAATGAAATTAATAGAAAATAAAAAAAAGCTAGGGCGAAATTTTGAAGAGTTTAAAAAAGGAAAAACTCAAGCAAAAAAAGGACCAGCACCATAGGTGAGAAAAAATGGATACAAGTAAAAAAACAGAAAAAATAAAAAAATCAAAACAATACGAAGTAAGTGAAGAAAGTGTAAAAAGAAAAGCCAAATTCTGTCCAAAATGCGGAGCAGGAGTATTCATGGCGGAACACAAAAACAGAAGAACCTGCGGAAAATGTGGATACACAGAAATGAAATAAAAATAAAACAAACTAACTAAAACAACGCTAACACACAAATGAAAAACCACACACAATATTTACGCTGACTCTTGGAAAACAATAAAAATAAAACAAATAAAAAAATATGACAAAAAATTTTACAAAAAAAAACAAAACTTTAAATCAAGTTTTAATTAAATTATTTTCATGTATTACTTAATACTAATTGCACTACTAATACTAATCCCAATACTTTACCTAAAAATAATAAAAAAATACTCTGACAAAAAAATAAAACAAGAACTATTACCAAAAAATCAAGGATTGAAAAAAGAAATAATCGGATCGCTCGCATTATTCGGAGCACTACTAATAGGATTCATCATAATCTCAATAACAATAAACACAATTGATATTGCGTTTGAACAAAACGGAATTGATTTTAGATTAAATGATCTAGAAAAAGTAGGACAAGTAATTGGAGAAAATCTCAATACAGGAGTGGAAAAATACTTGATTTTACTTATAATAGTGCTTTTTGTTGAAGAATTCTTTTTCAGAGCATTCCTCCAACCACGAATAGGAATATTCCTTTCAACAACACTATTCACAATTGCACACTTAGGATACAACTCAATCGGACAAACAATAGGAGTGTTTTTATTAGGACTAGTGCTAGGGTATTGGTTTAAGAGAAACAAATCAATAATCCAAAACTATTTTGGACATTTATTATATGATCTTTTTGCAATAATGATATATGTGATGTTTGGATAATGACAAACAAATAATAACATTTGAATAATAATATTTGAATAATAATATTTGAATAATAACATTTTGAAAAATGATATTTAAAAAATGGAAAACAAATAATAACTTTAGAGAATAATTTTAGTATTAATAGGTGGGAAAAGATGATTTGTTTAGGGATTGAATCAACCGCACATACTTTTGGAGCAAGTATAATTGAAAGTGATCTAGACAAAACAAATTACGAAAAAGCAACATGCAAAATTTTATCAAATGAAAAAAAAACCTACACCACAACAAGCGGAGGAATGATACCAAGAGAGTTAAGCGAACACCACTACAAACACGCAACACAAATTATTGGACAATCTTTGGATGTTGCAAAAATTAATTTAAAAGAAATTGATCTAATTGCTTTTTCCCAAGGCCCTGGAATTGGTAACGCACTAAGAGTAGGAGCGAACACCGCAAGACAACTTTCAATAAAAACAAACAAACCACTTATTGGAGTAAATCATTGTGTTGCACATCTTGAAATTGGTAGAAAACTTTGTGCTGCAAAAGACCCAATCCTACTTTACGCATCAGGAGCAAATACCCAAATTATTTGTTACGAAAACTCTTATTACAGGGTTTTTGGAGAAACACTTGATACAGGGATTGGTAATTTTTTGGACTCTTTTGGAAGAAATTTAGGTCTAGGATTTCCTGCCGGACCAATACTTAGCGAATTATACTATGAAGGAAAAGAACTAATTGAACTCCCCTACACTGTAAAAGGAATGGATCTTGCATTTAGTGGATTATTAACTGCGGCTACAAGAAAAATAAAAGAGGTGGAGAGGAGAAAAATAAGAAAAGAAGATTTAGTATACTCCACAATGCATTATGCATTCGCAATGCTTACTGAAGTAACTGAACGCGCACTCGCCCACACTGAAAAAAATGAAATCGTTCTTGGAGGAGGAGTGGGTTGTTCTAAACCACTACAACAAATGGTTGAATCAATGTGCAAAGACAGAGGGGCAAAACTATTTATTCCACCAAACCAAGTAATGGTGGATAATGCTGCGATGATAGGATGGACAGGAACACTAATGTACAAAGCAAAAGTAAAAACAAGTATTAATCAATCAATGATTTTGCCAAAACAAAGAACTGATGATATTAAAGTAACTTGGAGAAAATGAGAAACAACAATTATTCAAAAGAGTAAGGTTTATTTACTTGAATTGCTTTTTTTATTCAGGATGAGTAATAAAACAAAAAATATTAAACACACTTCAATTTCTGAAAAAACTGATAACACTGCAAAAATATTCACTTCAAGAAACAGAGTGATTTTTTTTGTATTTGAAGAAATTGTCCTGATTTTTTTAATAATACTACAAATATTTTTTATTCTTGACATAAAAATAATTAATGGAAATGTATCATTATTTGGAAAAGGAATTGTGTTACAAAGTATTTTGTGGCTAGTTGCTTCAATTATGTTCTACATTATTATTTATGTCGGAGTAGTGATGAGAGACAAACAAGTGCAAAAAGTGCATAAAGAAGTGATAGGGTTTATTTTTTCAACATCTAAAGAAAAAATAATTCACGCGAATAGAAGAATAATTGTGCTAATGTTTGCTGAATTATTTTTCATACTCACCCTCGCAATCAGTATTTACTTATATTTAGATCCTGAAATTAACTTATTCCCATACCCCACAAACATTCTTACTTTTATAGTAATACTTATTTCAGGATATTTAATATTTTCAACTACAAAAGACTTTAGACAAAAAACTTATGGGAGAGGAAAAATACAAAAAAAATTATTCAAAGAAGAAGGAACACACATATTGAAAAGAACTACCAAAAAAAGAAAAATGATCAGAGTTGGATCAAAAATAAAAAAAAATAAATAAAAAAATAATTATAAAAAAAATTAAATAATCATCATAAAAATTAAAAAATAAAATTAAAAAATAAAATTAAAAAAATAAGTAAAATAAAAAAATTAAAATTACTATAAAAAGTATTGTCATAAAAATAATTATCGAAAAAATAATTATTATAAAAAAATTATTTTAGATTAAAAAATTGTTGGTGATTTATTTTGGCGCTTGAAAGAAGTGTTTCTCTAACTCAAGCCACTATTTATGGAGTTGGAGTTATTTTAGGAGCAGGAATTTATGCACTAATAGGGACAGCTGCTGGGATCACTGGACCAGCACTATGGCTTGCTTTTATTATTGCTTCAATTATTGCCTCACTCACTGCTTTTTCTTACGCTGAACTCATTGCGAGATACCCAAAAAGCGGAGCAGAGAGTGTATTTGTATTAAATGCTTTTGGAAGTGAAAGGTTAGCTTTTTTTGTAGGATTTGTTTTCTTGTTAAGTAATTTATTTTCAGTAGCAACAGTAGCTTTTGGTTTTGCAACATACTTTAAATTATTTTTTCTAATTTCACCCACCCTCGTTGCAATAATTGTAATAATTTTAGCAGCAATAATTAACAATGCAGGAATACAAGAAAGTGTATTCTTAAACAATTTATTCACATTCATTGAAGCATCAGGATTAATTCTAATAATTATTTTTGGGTTTAGTTCAATCGGAACAGTTAATTTATTAGAAGGAATAAATCAAGAAACAGGAATTGAACTAATCGCTCCAATATTTAGCGGAGTAGCATTAGTATTTTTTGCATTCCTCGGATTTGAAGGAATAGCAAACATTTCTGAAGAAATAAAAGAACCAACAAAAGTTGTTCCAAAAGCAATAATACTATCACTAATTATTTCCACAATAATCTATGTCCTCGTAGCGATGGTTAGTGTTAGTGTAGTTGAACCAAGCATACTAGCTAGTGCTTCAAGCGAAGTTGATACCGGACACGGACCACTCGCACTCGTAGCAGAACAAACAATCTCCCCAGGGTTTGGATATGTACTAAGTGTTGTTGCACTATTTGCAACATTCAACACAGTGCTAATTTTGTTAATCGTGTGTAGCAGATACATTTATGGACTTGCAGGGCAAAAATTATTACCAAAAATGTTTTCAAAAGTAAATAAAAAAACAAAAACACCCACAAATGCGGTTATTGCATCAGCAGCAGTAGGCATATTGTTCGCAGGAGTTGGAAATCTCCAAATACTTGGAAACTTAACAACCGCGGCCATCTTTTTAGTGTTCTTTTTAGTAAATGTGTCATTAATCAGCATCAGAGTTAAAGAAAAACACAAAGAAAATTATCTTTCTCCAATTAATTTTGGAAAAATCCCACTACTTTCCGTGTTTGGAGCAATATTTTGTGCTTTCATTTTACTAACACAATACTGGCAAAACACAACAATATTTGGGATAACATTACCACTAATAATATGGTCACTACTCGTATATCTACTCGCTTTTCCAATCTATGAATACTTTTCAAAAAAGAAAAAAGCAAACAAATTCACCTACGAATAAACATTCGAATAAACATTATTTGTTGGACACTATTTATTTTCCAAAAAAAAATTAAATTAATTCAGAAAAATGTAATTACATTTTACTATCAATCACACCCAATTAATCACAATATTAATTACATCTAATTAATTACATTTGATATTAACTAAAATTAGCACTAATTAAAATTAACATTAACTAAAATTAATATTAATCAAAAATTAATACCAATCAAAAATTATTATTAATCAAAATTAATATCAATCAAAATTAGTATTAATCACATTTTTTCTATTGTTCCTAGTGCGAAGAATGCTTTTGAGAGAGAGTATTTTCCAACAAATTTTCCTTTCTCTAATTCTTTTTTGATTTCTTCTTTTGAAAAATTTGTTTTTGTTTGTTCATTAATTTTTTTGATTAGTTCTTGTGCTTTTTCTTTTGGTAGAACTTCTTCTGGGTGTTCTTTTAAAAATTCTTGACAAAATTGTTCTATTAGTGGCACTATAGGAGCTTCTTTTCTTTTTGGAGCATCTTGCCATCTACTATAACCAAATTCTTCAGGGTATGCGTAGGATTTTATTTCTGCACTTGCAACAAAAAGATCTTTTCCTATTGTTAAAACAAATCTATCATTGCCGGATAGTTTTGCGATTGTTTCAAGTTCTAGTTGGTCCAAAAATATTGATTGGAGAGAAAAGAATGTTTTTGATAATGTGTACATCGCATCCAATTTTTTTTGTTTTGAGGAGGATTGTTTTTTTAGCACTGGAATAATTGAACGAATTTTGTCCAATTCTTTTTGTGTTCGAGTTGATTGTTTTCTAAAACTAGCATACTCTGATTTTAGTGCTGTTATCAACATTTTTTGTTCCGCAGGATCAAGTTTTGAAGGTTTTCCCAAATAATAATTTTCTATCTCTAACCCATACTTGATTTTTGCTATTACTCCTAACCTTATTGCTTCTTCTACAAGCATTTTTACTCTATTATACCCTTTTTCTTTAACCATTATTTCTTGCAATTTTTGAACTTTTACTAAATTTCTTTCCAAGTTCTCTGCAATAAACAAAGAAGTTTTTGCTTTTTCAACAATTTTGTTTTCTAGTTCAGAAAAATCCCCCTCATCAGTGCAAAATTTTTTCCAATGCTTAAAACTTTTAGGATACACTCTTCTAAAACATCTTAATATTGCATCAAGTTTTTGAGGAATTTTTAATCTCTCAATATCTTCATTTCTCTCATAAGCAGCTCCTTGACTCAACAAATCAGCTAATGAACCTCTTTTTTCTTTCAAAGTTTGCCTATCAACAAAATAAAGATTTTTATGTTCATCAGCTATTTTTAGCACTGATTTTAAATAATTAGGAGAAATTTTTGGGTCAGAAAGAAGTTTAGTGATTAGTTCAGAAGGAACATAATAATAAATCACTGCCTTTTCTTGATCTTTGTATTTTCTCAACAACCTCCCAACTTTTTGGACAAACGCTGTTGGATTATGAACAGGACTAGCCAAAATTCCACAAGAAGCATAAGGAAAATCAATCCCCTCCCCAAGAGTGCTCACCGAAATCAAAACATTGAATTTGTTTTCTTCAAATTGTTTTGAAATATTTTCAAAATAATCCTTGTAATTATATTTCGCGCATTGAGAATGGTAAGAACGAGAAACCGGTTTTTTGAAATTTGCTAAAAGCATTTCATTCAACAAATCAGCTTTTTTTATTCTATTAACAAACACAAGGGTTTGGAGAGGTTTTTTGTCTTTATTTTCAGAACCAATATTGAATTTCTCACTCAAAATTTTTTGTATACCCAAAAAATCAACATTTTTTGAGGTGAAAAAATCTTCTTCCCCTGATTTTTTCTTGAATTGTTGTTTATCAATTTTGATTAATTCCTCATTCACTTCCCCATCAGTTGGATCTGCTTCGCACAACTTTTTGATATCTTCTTTAGTGTATTCCTTTTTTGAATCGTGCATAAACGAACGATAAGCTTTATCCATTAATGCATCCGTTAATTCAGCATTATTTTCTGATTCGAGTATTTTTTCAAACAATTGTTTATCAATAGAGTAAAGAATTAATTTAAATTCAGGTTCCAAAATAATTTTATCATTCAATGCTTGTTCAAAAGAATAAGTATAAACAATTCCCCCTAAATTAAATGTAGAGGTTTTTCCTTTCTTTTTTGGAGTGGCTGACAAACCTAATTTGTATTTTATTGAACCATCAGGAAAATTATACCCTTCAGTAGTGTTGTGCATTTCATCAACAATCAAAAACCAAGTATAATCCTTCCACCCCTCTTGAGAAAAAAATTGTTTAATTTGATTAAAAGTTGAAATAAATACTTTATATTGAGAAAATTTCCCTTGAGCTTTTTTGAAAGCAGCAACCTCGTTTTTTGAAGAAATTTCATAAATATCTTTTTCTTTCAAAATCGTGTTCTCTAAAATCTCGTTAGTCCATTGTTTTATCAAAGTCAATCTCGGACATACTATTAACACTTTAACATTCGGATCCTCATCAAGTTTTTGACAAAATGTTTCAATAGCAAGAATTGTTTTACCCGAGCCCGGCACGGCTTGAATTATTCCTTTATTGTAATTACTCCAATGAGAAATAGCTTCCTTTTGCCACTCACGCGAAGCAGGACCCCTATAATAAGACATTTTAAACACCAGGCCAAATTAAAACTTTTTAAAAAAATTAATATTCAAAAAAACACTATTCAAAAATTAATATTTTTTAAAAGGCACTAGGTATGAATACAAGGAAAAGAATAAATTACTTTGCTTTTTAGAGAACAAAAACAATCCAAAAAAACACAAGGAAAAAGAGTTTTTCTTTTAGAAAAAGAATATTCTGTGGAAATTTTGTAGGAATTTTTGAATATTTTTAAACCCAAAATACAAAAAACACAATTTTTTGGACTAATTTGTTGAAGCCACACTTCGAAACCACCCAACCCAACACAATTTTTTGGACAATATTTTTGAAAAATAAAAAATAATAATTAAAAAAAATTAAAAAAAGTGAAATGAAATAAAAGGGAAATAAAAGAGAAAGTTGTCAATTAAAAAATTGACAACAATTTTTACAATTTTTGATATTTAAATTAGTGCCATTGTCGCCATTGGTGCAAACAATGCTATTCCAAAAAGTGTTAATAGTACAAGGATTATTGTTAGAACTATCCCTATCCCTATTGCAGGAATAATTAGTGATAAAAATCCTTTTAGTGTTGATATGTTGTGCACTACCCCTATTGCTTTTGATTGTAGGTATGTTGCAATAACACATATTATTATTGAGATTATTGCCCGGAGAATAGTGATTGCCCCAATTATTGTTCCTGCTGCTCCAAGATAAGTTAGGATTATTTGAGAAAGGCCCACCATTATTTGTAGTGGTAGTGAGTATGTTATTGCTATTGCTGATCCTGTTATGAAAAGCATTGCAGTAGTTTTTGGATAATCCCCTTTTCCCCCAAACATTTTTGCAACTATATTCACAAACACAAAATACGCTAATGAAAAAATAATTCCAATTATAATTGATACAAATGCCACGAATAGTGATAAAATAGTTGTTCCAATCATTACCCACAGCATTGATGGGAAATCAGCACCCACTTTAATTCCATTAGTAATACTTAACATGAAGTTAATTATTAATGACACTACAAAAATAACTATTATTGTTGCAAGGTAGTAAAAGAGTCCACTCCCAATTGTTGCTTTATTTTCCACTGATCTTAGATCTGTTTTAAACAATGCTATGTTAATTAGTTCTCCAAACACCAAATCACCTTTAATGAATAGTGCATAAAAGTGTTTATAAGCAATTTGCCCCCCTTTATTTTGCCCCATTTATTACACATTTTCTTGGACATTATTTTAATCACAATTTTTTCAAATTATATTTTTCAAAAATAAAAAAAATCATTTATTACCCACCCATTTAACACTCATTTATTTATCACTCACAATTCAATTCTTACAATTCAATTATTTGTGGCCACACCCACAACCAAATACCCTCATTCAAACACTCTAATGGTAGTTATGTAGTTAATTACTACATAATAATAGTTCTTGCAATGCCCCACAAATATTGCCAAAACCAGCTTATTTGGACACATTGTCCCCCACATTAGTTTATTTGTAATTTGTTTACAACTATTGAATTTTAGCGAATTTCCATTGGTTTTTCAAATATCAAAGAGAAGTTAGGAGAAGTGGTGAGTGAGATATACAACCCATTTTTAGCCAACCCAGAGAGAGCATTTTGGCTATCTTTTTTGGCCCTTTTCATTTTTTCCCATTTCTTTTTATCCCCTTTCTTTTTAGATCTAAACACCCCATAATCAAGTAATTTTTAATTAGTTCGAATTGTGTTAAAATTTAATTTATTTTAATAAAATTTTGGTTTTAGTTTTGGTTTTTTGACCAAACTCTTTTTCCCAAAAGGCCCAAACAAAGCATTTCTTATACATAACATTTTGTGCCACTTTCATTTCACCCCATTTTTAATAGCCCGCTCACACTTCCACTATTGAATTATTATGGGTGATTTTTTCATTTTTTCAATATTTTCCTTAGGGGAAATTCAATATAATAGGCATTATCCTGCATTTTGTGTTTAAATGCCACCCTCTTTTTAGAGCACTTCCCAACTAAAATGATCCAAATTGGCGATTTAAGGCATTTTACCCCACTTCATCAATCACCAAAGGCAAAAATTAACAAAAACCAATAAATTTAATACCACTAATTAAAATAAATCAAAATTAAGGAATTGAACCAAAAATGATTATGTAGAAACCAAATGGGTTTGGCCCAAAATAAATCAAAAATAACTAAATTAAACTACCAAATTATCAAAAATAAAATCAAAAACCAAAAAAATTGTCCAAAAAATAGTGTTTTATTGGAATTGGTTTGTAAAGAAATTTTAGAAAAGGTTTTGATTTTCACCAAAGGGTTTTATATTCTCTTGATACACAATTTTAGTAATATGTCAAACAAACCAACCAATGTAATAAAAAATAATGCAACAAAAAGACGCGCCACAATTTCTAACAAAGGACGCTTCCCAAGAATTTTGAAATTTGCAAGAAAATCAAGGTGGGTATCAACAACTACTAAAAAACCCATGGGAAGAGAAGTTGCTCTTTCAGGCCCTGCACTCGCTACCCTTAGAAAAAACCCAGGGCTCATTAGAGCATTTTTTAGGGCAAGAAAATATGCTTTAAGACCATACGGAAAAGGAAAAAGTGGGGACGTGGTTGTGGAAAGATTAACCGATACTAGTCAAGGAAGAAGAGAAAACAAATTTTACCAAGAAAGAACAGGAAGTGGATTTCGCCAAGGAAGAACAGGAAGCGAGTTTTACAAAGTAACATACAAAGGACGTTCTTTTTTCGCTAAAGAGTACAAATTGGGCAAAACAGGCGAATTATTTATTCCGGAATATGATTTGCCTTCCGCTCAAAGAAAAGCTATGAAAAAAACTAAAGAATTTTTAAGAAAAAACAAACGCAAATACCCTGATTTTGTAGTAGCAAATTTTCAGTTGGCTTATACTGGTAGAAGTAATGCATTATTTGTTACGGATTATTACGATCTAATTCCTGCTAACAAATACTTAATGCCAACTTCTGAAAAAACATCACAACAACGCGCAAGAATTGAAATTCTCGCAGGAGAACTCATCGAACACGGAATTGGTGATGTTCACACCAACACCTTTTATTCCCCCTCACTAAAAAAATTCGTGATAGTGGATATGAGGGATGTAACAGAGGATCTAATGCATAACCGAACAAGCGGAAAAAAATAATTTAAAAAAAACAAAAATTAAAATCAAATTATTAAAAAATCAAAAAAAATTAATTTATTAAAAAAATGATTAAAAAAAATACTCTAATTACCCAAAAAAATTATTCCACAAAAAAAATTATTTTCTTTTTGCCTTATTTTTTGTCAAATTTTTTGTGAGAACTGTTAGTTTTGGTATTGATCTTTTTTTTATCTTTTTTTGATACCACCTAGCAAGAGCCATTTTTGTGGTGAGGGTTCGGTTTCTTTTATATCCCCCTTTAGAATTTATTCCACCACCCAAACTACTTTGTCTCCAATTAGGATTTGTTCGTTCAATTAACACATTAAGTTTTTTTGCACCCATTTCTTTTGCTTTGCTTTCAGCAGCGTTAATTACGCCCAAAAGAATTTTTCCTGAACCGAGAGAATATTTATTACTTAGTGTTTTGTGTTGGTATTTTTTTGCAACGGACAATCCTGCAAAATCAAGCGAGGTTTTTGAAAAGAAAGGAACTCTCCAAAATAATTTTGTTGTCGCTGGATTTTTGAACAAAGCAAAAGTTCCAACTTTTTCTCCCCCTTTTCCCACAACAAAAAAGAACTTATACCCGTTTTTTAGTTGGCGCTCAAATGTCCCAAAATTCTTTCGTGCTTTCGTATTCGCATCAAGATTGCTTGTATAAAATTTATAGTACTCCCGCAAAGTACTTTCATTCACTTGAACTACACCAAACCTTTCCCCTTTCATAATTATTTTGTAATTGAGGGATAATAAAAAACTTTGGTGAAAAATAAGACCAAACAAAATGTCCAAGAAAAAGAGAGAATTATTGGGTGGAAAAATTTTTTTGAAAAAATATTTTTTGAGATAATATTCCAAAAACACAATTTTGTTTAAATAATGAATTAAATTATTTTATTTATGAAACAACAAAACACTCCAAAAACATATTTTGTTTATCTCCTTGAATGTAGGGATGGTTCTTTTTATTGTGGCCAAACCAATGATTTGGAAAAAAGAGTTGAACTTCACAATAAAGGGATTGCGAGTAAATACACTTCAAGAAAAAGACCTGTTAAATTAATTTATAGTGAAAAATATTTCACTCGTTCAGAAGCAATGAAGAGAGAGTATCAAATAAAACAACTAACTAAAAAAGAAAAAATTGAACTTGTTTTTTCAAAAAAAATGTCCAACAATAAATGATTAAAGGGCAATTGATAGATTTAAATACCCCAAAGGATTTACTTTATGGTATGAAAAAGAAATTAAACAAATCTAGTTCAAATAAACCTAATTTAAAAAGCGAAACCCAAACTTCTTGGAGCAAAATAATTATCGCAGTAATAGTTGGAATAGTTTTTGGTTATTTAATTTTAGGCCAAGGGTGGAGAGTTTTATCTTACGAATCAATTCTACCATTAGTTAATTTATCACTTTTAGCTTGTGTTTTGGCTCTTCTTTTAAATATTAGAAAAATAATTTTGTCAAAAGTTTGTCCATAAACTAATTGTTCAAAAACTTAGTGGTTCAAAAACTTAATTGTTCAAAAATTTCTAATTCCAAAATTTTCAAAATTTTGTTTAATTAAATCATCAAACAATAATTCAATTTAAACAAATCCAATTTTTTATTTTTTCACAAATCTTGTTCCGTTCCAAATATACCCTGCGTTTTTGTTTGGAACAAACCTCAACTTGTATCCTGCTCGTTCTATTTCTTGTTGTGCGGCACGAAATCCTTTTTCAAAAAGTTTTGTATTCAATGTCCCATCTTTGTTAATATATTCTCCTTTCGCCATTTTTCGCGCGTGTTCATCAAATGCAGGAGCCCTTATTTTTAGTGATTTCAGTTTTGAGGAATCAGATATACCTAATCTCCATTGATTCAGGAATGCTTTTGTCCCTTTTTTTCTCTTAAAAAAAGTATAACCCGCTACTTCCGAAACATCATTTTTGGGTCGAGCTTTTGAAGCAACAACCCCTGTTTTAATAATTTTCCTATCCCTAAACACATTTGTTAAATCAGAAACACTTGGTAGTGGATCAGCACCACTTTTACCAATGGGCACATGCGTATGAACCACCATTGATTCCCCTTTTCTTAATTTTCTTGTATTGACTCTGCCTCTTTTTTCTGATGCTCCCCCACTTATTCTAAAAAGCCCTATTCTTGGTTTTTTTGCCCAAGCTCTCTCAACATTATGGGGAGCTCTTCGTATTACTTCAGTCGGAGTTCCTCGTTCCGCAGCTGCCCTCTCAAGCCCCTCTCTAACTTTATCAAGAAATTTTTTTCTCCCCCTACAAGGAAATTTTTTTCTTATTCTAGATCTAGCAGATTTAAGTTTTGAAAATCCAACCACTCTTTTACGAGCCATAATTAATTAGTGAATTGTGGTGGTTAATAAGAATAACTATTTAGAGAATTATCAAAAAAAAGCATTTTGTGAAAATTAGTTTAAAAAATATTTTACAATTTTTTATTTCACAATTTTCCTTCTATTTCTTTTTCCATTTGGTGAAAGAATTTTTCCATGAATTTGTGTCTTTCTTTTGATAGTTTTTTTCCTTCTTTTGTATACATTTTGTCTTTTATGTGTTTTAGTTTTACACTGAATTCTCTGAATGCAGTGTCTTCCGGTCCGAGTTCTTGATCAGGAGTGAAGATCACTCCTTTTTTGTTATGAAGTTTTGCCCCAGTTCCTCCCGCAAACATGTATGCTCTCCCAATTCCTACTGCTCCGATTGAGTCAAGTTTGTCCGCGTCAAAAAGACATTTTGCTTCTATTGTTTTTGGAGGATTGTTTTTTCTAAATCTGTGCGTTTCTATACACCCCACCACTTTATCAATTTTGTTTTTTGGGTAGTTGTGTTTAGTTAATATTTCTCGTGCTATTTTTGCGCCAATTTCTGCGTGACAAATTGATTTTTTTAATTTAAGTTCTTCTTTTCTACCAACATCGTGAAGAAGCGCTGCGAGAGAAACTATTTCCAAATCAGCTCCTTCTTTTTTTGCGATATGCACCGCGTTTTTTAATACTCGTTCAGTGTGTTCCAAATCGTGACAACCATTTTCACCCTCAAAGTAAGGAACAATTTCCGATCTGATTTTTGAAAACAACTCCATAAAACAAATTAAATAAAAATTATTTTATAAATCAATCTGAAATTTATCCAAAAATTAAATCATTAAAAAAATTAAATTATTAAAAAAATTAAATCATTAAAAAAATAAATTTATTAAAAAAGTTAAAAACAAATAGTGTCCAACAATACGAGTGTTTTATGTCGGGTTTGTGTTGTTCAAAATTTGAGTAAGTTTTTTATTATACTTACTTTGCTAATTATATAATAAACACGCATTTAATGCACATTCAATAGGCGGATTTAAAGTAGAATAAATTAATTAAAATGATTTGTAGGAGAGTGTTTTTGTGAGACGACCAAGAATTGGCAGAGCCCTTCCTAAGCGTAAGAAAAAAGAGATTCGTGGAAGGGTGGTAAAGGGTGTTCAAGAACCGAAACAACTTGAATTTAATTTCGGAAATAGTGATGCTAAAAAAAAGAGGGTTGTTTGGAGTAAGAGTGTTAAGTCAAAAATTCTTGGAGAGGCATTGGCCGCAGCTTCAAGAACAGGTGTCCCTGATTTTGGGGTTAAGAAAGGAATTGGAGAGGTTCAATCAAAAAGGTTAGCAAAGAACTTGGCCGAGCTTTTCACTTTTAATGAACTTTTTGATAGGAGAAGGAGTTTTGCTGCAACAGGGAATGTTTTTGCTAAGTGGCGAAAACTAAAAAGTGGAAGACACGAACTTGTGAAATTTGGAGTGGATAGTAGTATTTATTCTCTTCTTTCAAATGGGGTTTCCCCACAAAACACTGTTACTATTACTCGTGAAATTCTTTCAATAAAGCCCGAGGTTTTTTACAATAGTGAGGTGAATAAAAGAAATCTTGGAAATGTTTCGCTTGATTATAGTAGGAGAGAATTTATTCCAAAATTGCAAAGAATGGGTGTTTTCCCAAAAGCGTATTACACAAACCCTGATATTAGACACAGGATTGAGAGGGGAATTGATTTAATTATTTATTTGGGTTTTCAAAGAGAATTGTCTTCAAGAAAACAAGACGCTTACATTAGAAAGCGATTTCCGAAACTTACAGAAAAAGAATTACGCACAAGACACTTTGAACGAGTTAAAAGTAGGGGTGATGTTCAAGAGTTAATTGCGAGCGGTGTTCCTGAAAAACTTGTTCTTGAAGCATTCCCTTATGTTAAAGGAAAAACAAGGGGCAAAAAGAAAAAACGAAGCAAAATTCTTGACACCATTAATGCTCAATTAAAGAAAAAAAAACCTAACACTCAAAAAAAACAAAAACCCATTGATAGAACAGGGAGTTTATTTTAAGAAATTTTATTTAAAAATTTGTTTTAGAAAAATAATTCAAATTTATTCCTTTTGTTTTTTTCCCAGTTCTAAGAGTAGTTCGATTGATTGGTGTTCTTTGAGTCCTCCGCGTGTGAATAGAATTAGTGTTTGTAGTGAAGAGTTTGCTCTTATTTCTTTATCTCTTGCATAGTATTTTTCTGTGGCTGTAGAAGTATAACTACTAAGTGTTCTTTTTGCTTCTTGAAGTTCTTTTGATAATTCTTGTATTCTTTTATCAGCAAGTTTTAATCCTTCTCTTGATGGAATTATGTAAGATAGTTGTGGATTTACTTTTTTTATTTTTGAAATAATATTTTGACTCATTAATTCACTAACTCCACTAAGATCTTCTTTAACTTTTTTTTTCTTCAATCTAGCCGCTCTTTCATGCGCATTTTTTCTAAGCTCGTATTTCCCAGAACCTTTTGATTCAGCTTCAAGTGCCATCATTCGTTCAATTGTTGCTTTTTCAACTAGTGCCCCTCGTAAATTATGTATTTCTTTCCCAGGTTTTGGTTTATTTGTTTTTAATTGTTTAATAACTTTGTTTAACACGCTTAATCTTTCTTTTAAAAGCTCTGGATTTTTGTTCACAATTTGTGCTCTACATTGGTGAACAAAAGGAACACTCATCCCAATTTCTTTTGCGATCTTATGGACACTCCACCCTTTAAGATAACGATCTTTTATTATTTCAATTTTGGCCGTTTTTGAAAGTGTGCTTTTGGCTTTTGATTTTCCACGAAGTTGGCCTGATTTAACAAGTTCTGCTTTTTTTCGTCGAACAAAATCAGGATTTGCTCCAAGCATCACTACAAGTTCTTTGTTCCTCATTCCTTGATTGACTCCTTTTTTTATTGCTTGGGTTCTTAAAAGATTTTGTAGTTTTTTAAAGTCACGTCTTGTCGAGTTTTTTGCAGTTTTAGATCCTGCGTTCCCTGCAAGAACACTTTTTATTGGAACTCTTTTACGCATTGTTTCACCGAATTATAATTAGATTTTGTTCTTGGGAATTAATAAATCTAACTTTTTCCTAATTTTTTCCTAATTTTTCCCAAAATTTTCCCAAAATTTTTTAGTATTCAATTTAGTTAAATTGTGATAGTGTTTTGACACAAAATTTTTGTTGTAAAGTGTTGCAAAGTGTTGCAAAGTATTGCAAAGCGTAGTAAAGTTATTTATATAAATTCTTATCAGCTTATTATTGTTTAGTGGTTTTTGTGCTTGATGATTTTACTAAAAGCGATAAATCAATTTTTTTGTGGTTTTTGATTGCTGTAATGATTTATTTTATTTATGCACAAGAGTTTGTAATCGCCACGGCAATTTTTATTTTATGGTTTTTTTTGAGATTTTATTGGAAAAGTTATTTCAAAAAAGATAAATAATTAAAAAATTAAAAAAGTTAAAAAATTAAAAAAGTTAAAAAATTAAAAAAATCTTCTTTTTTTGTTTTTGAATTTTTTTCTACCAAATTTTTTGCTTTTGTTTTTAAAATTCCTATCTTTGAAAAATTTTGTGCGAGATTTTTTGTCTCTTTTGAATTTTTGAGGATTGTTTGAATACTTTTCTGTCTCGCCAAATTGTTTATTCACATAATCAATATTTTCACTATAATGGTTTTGTTCAAAAGGTTTTTTTCTTTTCCCGAATTTTTGTTTTTGATTTTTTTGCTCTTTTATTAGTATTATTTGTTCAAATTCTGGTGTGGGTTCTTGTTTGATTTTTGTTCTTTTTATTAGTGTGTTAAATTCTTTTCTTTCTTTTTCTGACACTAGTGTAATTGCTTCTCCGATTGCTCCCGCTCTTGCTGTTCTTCCTATTCTGTGAGTATAATCATCAGGATCTTTTGGAACATTATAATTATAGACTCTTGAAACGTTTTTGATGTCAAGTCCTCGTGCGGCCACATCAGTTGCGATTAGTGCATCAAGTTTTCCTTTTTTGAACATTTCCACTGCGAGTGTTCTTTTGTTTTGAGAAATATCTCCATGTATTCCCATTACATCAAGTCCTTGTTTTCTTAGGTTTTTTGTAACTTTATCCACCTCTCTTTTTGTTCTACAAAACACTATTGCTGTTCCTTTTTTGTTTTTCAATAAATGGACTAGTAGTGAGAATTTTTTTTCTCTTAATACTGAATAAAATATTTGGTTTAATTTATTCACATCAACATACAATTTGTCTTTAACATATTCAGGGTTTTTCAAATATCTTGTAGCCATTTTTTTTGCGGCTTCAGGCATAGTTGCACTGAACATTATTGTTTGTCTTTTTTTGGTCGTCATTTGTAAAATTCTATCCACATCTTTTTCAAACCCCATATCAAGCATTCTGTCAGCTTCATCAATCACCACCACTCTTATGTTTGAAAGTTTCATTGTTCCTTGTTTTATGTGATCAAGTAATCTTCCAGGAGTGGCTACAATTATTTCTGATTCTTTAATTCCTTTTATTTGCCATTCATATCCAACCCCTCCAAAAACACACACTGTCCTGATTTTTGTGTATTTAGCCATTGCGTCCAAGTGTTCTTTTATTTGTTGTGCTAATTCTCTTGTTGGTGTTAGTATTAGTGCTTGTCTTTTTAGTCCTTCAATAGTGTTGTTTAAAATTGGTAATCCGAACGCTGCTGTTTTTCCTGATCCTGTTAGTGATTGTCCTATTAGGTCTTTTCCTTCTAGAACTAACGGAATGCATTTTTCTTGAATTGGAGTGGCTTGTTCATACCCCAAATCGCGTATTGCTTTTAACAAGTTCGGGTTTAGTTTAAATTCTTCAAAATTCATTTTCTCACTTTTACTATTTTTTGTTTTTTCTAATTTATTCATTAGTATTCGTAATTAATTAGTGGTGCGAGGGTTTAATATACTCATTAATTTTTCACGATTTTTGTTTTTTTGGCTAACAAGTTGGTTCAATTATTTGATTAAAGAATAATTAAAGAACAATTAAAGAATAGTTAAAGAATAAGTTATTAACCTCCTCACCACAATACTTTGTTATTAGAACGGGTTTGGATTTGCATATGTGATTTTTATGCACAAGGTTACAATTAAAATTGATAGGAGTAGTGGTCTTGCTAATTCTCCTAATGGTATTCCTGTTGGTAAGCATTCTGTTAGAATTTTTGCTTATTACAACAACAAACCTAGTGGGAATTGTGTAGTGAATATTTCAAAAATTCACCCTGAAGTTCCCGCTTCGGTTAGATTGAACATTGTTGATTTTCCAAGAGGAGAATTGGAGGGTTTTTTGGTTGGTAGAAGAATGCTTCAAGGAATGGCTCGAACTTTTGAAGGAATAGGAATTGAAAGAGCCACTGTTGCAACTAGTGGAAACTCAAAACAAGCAATTGGGTTTTTGTCAAGATTTAGTTCAGTTCTTTCACCGCACGACAAAATCCACAATTTGTACAACATAAATCTAAAAGCCGGTCCATTGATTAAGAATAAAGAACTTATCAAATATTTAAGAGAAGCTAAGAAAAGAGATGCAGCACTTAAAGCTGCGGCTGAAAGACGAAACTTGGAAAAATTTGGGAAAGCAAAAATAGTTGAAAAAAGTATTCACTCTAAAAGCAACTCCGCAAACACTCCTAAAAGTAATTCTACAAAAACTGTTACTCCTTTCCAAATTCAACAAGCAAAAGTTAATCGGGTTAGAGCTTTTATTAATAAAGCAAAAAAACGCCGAGCTATTGTTAATAGAGCGAAAAGAATCAGGGCCATTAGAAGAGCTAAAATTCCTTAAATTTTGAATCAATAATTTTAATTATTTTTATTTTTTTAAATAATTAATTTTTGAATTATTTCCCAAAATATTTTTTTATTGATTTTTTTAATTTTTGTTTATTTTTTTATTTTTTATTGATTTTTTTAATTTTTATCGCGTTTTGAATTATTTTTTATTGTTTTTGAATTACTTTTTATTGTTTATTTTAATAATTTAGTTCAGTGGGTTGGTTTTTATGTTTAGGTATATGGTTGCTCCGCTTGAGAATTTTTCAGGACCTGCTTTTAGATCACTTTGTTACAAGCACGGCGCTGATGTTACTTTTACTGAAATGACGAGGGTGGAGGGAATTCTTAGAAATAATAAATCAACTTTGTCAAAACTCATTTTCCCTGATTCTACTCCTGTCGAGATTCAATTGCTTCCAGGGGATGAAGCCCAACTTGATTCTTATTTGGGTTCGTTCAAAAATTTTGAGGGTTTTGTTGGATTTAATTTGAATATGGGTTGTCCGAGTGTGGGAATAATTAAGTCAGGAAGGGGGGCGGGAATGGTTAAGCGTTTATCAAAAGTTGATAGGTTAGCAAAGATTATGAGATTGCACCAGTTTCCTTTCTCAATAAAACTTAGATTGGGCGGAACAGAGTTTGAAAAAAAACACAAAGTGTATTTAAGAATTTTACAAAATATTGATACTGATTATTTTATTTTAAATCCAAAACACGGAATGCAAGAAAGTGGAGAGAGCGAAGATGATTCAGTTTACCCAGAGTGTGTTGATATTTGTAATTCAAGAGGAATCCCACTAATCGCTAATGGGGGAATTAATTCAATTAAAAAAGTAAAAGAATTAGAAAAAATTGGGATAAGTGGAGTGATGATTGGAAGAGCAGCGATAACAAATCCCTCAATTTTTGATTCACTCAAAGGAAAAAAAGCCTCAAATAAAACAGAAATAACCAAAGAATACAAAGAATTAAGTGAAAAATTTAAAGAAAATGAAAAATATTTCAAAAATTATTTAAATTGGAAAAAATAAAAAGAAAAATAGTGGAAATAGAAGAAATAAAAAAATAAAAAAAAACAAAAAAAATAAAAAAAAAGCAAAAAAAAGAGTGGTTAAGATGCGGGGGGGAAAGAAATACTCCCCCTGCACCAAATAAACCCCAACACCCAATTTTTACCCCAACAACCCACTAAATTAGCCCACCAGGCCAACAATGTTGAAAAAAACAATTATTCTCTGATAGATATTTGGTTTTCTGTTTCTCTAAACCAATTAAATAATGTGCTTGAAGTTGTTGTTTCTGACATTCTGCTTGCACCAGTGTACAAACTTCTCCCTATTCTTGGAAAGAACAATCTTCCCGGATGATCACTAATAAAATTAATCCAATCCATTAACACCACTGTATTTATTACACCCAATGATATATATAAACAAGTAGCTTTAAAAACATTACTAACTATACTATGTATAGTGATTGTTTTTATGAGAACTGTTCGCGAAACTCAACCACTCGATAATGCACTAATGATTATTGGAAAAAAGTTTGATCTCCAAATCATTGATTCCATTAATAAAAATGGTGATAAAGCAAGATTTAATCAAATTAAGAAGGATATCCCTTCAATTAATCCTCGTATTTTATCTATGCGTCTTAAAGAGCTTGAACGAAACAAAGTGATTGAAAAGCACCTTATTTTAGGCACCCCAGTAAAAACAGAGTATTCTTTAACAAAAAAAGCCACCCCCTTAATTGATATTATTGATAAATTAAAGAATTGGGGAAAAATGATTGGTTAAACCCAATTTTCCTTTCACTTCCACTAATTGAATAAAAAGTTCCACTATTCGTTATTTTCTTCCACTAATCAAGTGCCCACTTCCTTAAAACCCCCCAATATGTCCGGTATTAATTTTACAGAGATTGTGGCGTTTGAGTTTGTTAGAAATTAATTTGAAAATTAATTCATTAAAAGGTGGTTTGTAGAAATCAGTGAATTAAAAATTAGCGTACTAGAAATTAATGCATTAGAAATCAGTGCATTAGAAGTTAGTTTTCAAAGAATTTTTTCACTTCTTTTTCTGGTTCTTTTGTTTTTACATATTCAAAGTTTTTTGGATAAAATTTTTTGTATCTTTCTTCCGCAAATCTTTCATCAAGGAAGACACATACCCCTTTGTCTGTTTCGGATCTTATTACTCTTCCTGCTGCTTGGATTGCTTTTGAAAATGCTGGGCCATTGTATGCGTAGTCCCACCCTTTTTTGTATTTTTGGTCATAAAATCGTATCAATGCATCAGAGTAGATGCTTACTTTTGCAAAGGGTATTCCTACAACTATTGCGCATAATAAGTGTTCTCCTGGAAAATCAACTCCTTCAGCTATTGAGCCCCCGGACACTGCTAAAAGCACTCCGCCAAAAGCACTTCCCATTGCTTTGAATGAGTGGATGGTTTTGTGTTTTTCTTCATTGCTCATTTCTTGGGTTTGAACAAATGTTTTTCTGTTTGTTTTTATGTATGGTGAAATTGATCCGAGCATTTCAAATGAAGGAAAGAAAACTATTGTGTTTCCGGGAACTTTTGAAATTATTTTACTAACTTTTTCTCCAATTAGTGAATAACTTTCTGTCCCTCTTTTTGTGTATTTTGTGCTCACTCCTTCAACCACTATATTAAGCCGGTTTTTTTTATCAAATGGACTTTCGTATTCTTTCATTTCAACATTTTTTATCCCCAAAATATCTTTGTACATTTCAAGCGGTAGTAAAGTTCCTGACATTAGTACTCCAGAATGAACATTATTTAGCACTTCCCCGCCAATTTCTTCAATGTCAAGAGGGTAAATGCTTACCCTTAACCCATTTCTTCTTTCAATTACGTGAAGAGTGTTTTCTTTTTCTCTTAAAAGTTCGTGCATAAATTCCCAAACCATTAAGAGATTACAATTTTCTATTTTTGCTTTTTGCATAAATTTTCCAGCAGCATCAAGCACAATCTCTTCTTTTCCTTTAACCATTCTTTTAAATGAATCAAAATCCTCAAATGTTAAAATCGCTTCACTTTTAGTGAGGGAAAGTTTTTTTCCTAAGGACATAATCTCTTTCCCGATGTCGTTCATTAGAAATTCTACTTCAAAGTTCCCAGCAGTTTTTGCTTCTTTTGCTGCTTTTTCTATTGAATCAGCATTGAGTGTGGATGATAGCATATCTCTTAATCTGTGGGGAGTGTTGTGCGCTTCATCAACTATTACTATCACATCTTCTAGTGTTATTCCGTTTGGAGTAAGTATTCCGGTTCTAATGTCTTTATCAAACAAATGGAAATAATCCCCAATTATTACATCAGCTTTTTTTGCCATTTCTAGTGTGATTTCGTAGGGGCAGAGTGATTTGATTTCGCAAATTTCTTTTATTAGCAAGTAATTATTGTTGTATTTTGTTAATGTTTCTCTTTTTCTTCGCGCATTTATTACTTTTTGTTTGGGAGTAGTGCCGTGACAATTTTCGTAAAACCTACACGTGTGTTCTTTCTTTTTTTTGTTGCACGCTTCGTAAAACCCGTATGAAACATTTTTTATGAACGGATCAAGACACATTTGTTTTCTTCCCACAAGATCCACTGCTGTTACTCCAAAATCAAATTTTTCGTTAATTTCTTTTATAGTATCAATCACTATTTGGTGTTGGGATACTTTTGGAGTAATAAAAAATATTTTTTTACTATTTTTTCGCGCGTATGAAATTATTGGGGCAAGAGAGGAAACTGTTTTTCCAAGCCCTGTTGGAGCGTGAGCTAAAAGTATTTTTCTTTTATCAATACACTCAACAATATCTCTAATCAGTTCTTTTTGTTGAGGACGAACAAACTCGTAAGGAAAAAATACTTGCATAAAAAAGAAGAACAATATTAGAGTTATAAAGATTTGTAAAGTAAAAAACCACTGGTCAATAAATTACTAAAAAATTAAAACAAAATTTGTGTTTTACTATTTTTAATTATTTTTTATTTATTAATTCATTATTTTTTTGCTTTTTCTGATACTTGTTTAAAACCAATTTTTCTGGCTCTTCCTATAACTTTTTCACCATAAATTTCCCCTTGTGAAAGTGGTCGCCATCCTCGTTTTTGAGCAGTTTTTAAATAAGCAGGCCCCACTTGATGAACAGTCCCAAACTTATCAATAAAATATTGTCCATTTTCTCCAGCAATTTTTTTTCTTAGTTTTTCACCAGGAGTTTTTCTTTTCAACTTGTTAACAAGTGCTTGTTTGGCTGAAAGAAAATACTTCCCAACTCTTGTTGGTTTTCTTGGTGTTTTTGGTTGTTTTAATGTTTTTGGTTGTTTTGGTTTTCTTATTCTCATAATATAGTATTGATTTAGAACCATATAAACGTTTCTTAATTTTTTGAAACAAAATTAACACTGAATTAGTAAAAAATATTAGGATAAAATGTTCGAATAAAATATTTAGGAAAAGTATTTGGAATTGGAACAAAAGAGTTGGAATGAATTATTTATTCTATTCTTAGTGAGAGTGTTTTTACTTTTTTGCTTGTCACGTATTCCCAAGAATTGTTGTAGTGTTCTGCTACGTGTATTTTGATGTCATGTATTCCTTTTTCTACACACGCTTTTGGAAATATGTCAAAGTATGCCATAAATCTTTCTCCGGGAGCCATTGATTCAAATTTTTTTGTTTGAAAATTACTTCTCCCCCCTTTATCAAATGCAATGTAATCATTAAGCACAATATCTAATGAAACCATCGCTGTTTTGTTTGTGTTGTTAAGTAACTCAACTGATAATTCCACCGGTTTTCTTTCGGATAAAACCATTCTTATTGGAGATAACCCTGCTCGTATTTCAACCATTTTCGTTTCACCTATTTTTGTTTCACTTTTTATTCACTATCAATTACAAACACTTATGCTTTACTTGTTTAAAAATGCTTCTTTTTTATTAATTTTGTTTAAATCAAGTTTAGCATACGCCTAAACTTAACAAACGCGCAAATAATTAAAATCAATCAATAGCAAAAGTATTTAATTAACCAACAACGTATTTTTGAGATGGGTAAATCGTTTTCAAAAAACCAAATAGTTGGGTTACTAATAATTATTTCACTTGTAGTGCCTTACATTCCAATAATATCCGCACTTGATCCATTGATGAAAATATTATTATTCTTGGCCGCAATTTGGTTACTGGTAAAATAAATTTTTTAAAAAATTTGTTTAAAAAAAAATACAAATATGTTTTACGCTTTATTTTTCAACGAAAGTTATAAAAACAACAAAGAATACTTTATTTCTAAAGGAAATAGTTTATTCTTTTAGTTTTGTGGTGGTGTGATGATTCCCGAAGCTGAACTTATTAGAAAGGAAGTTATTTTGAGGAAGATGGATTTTCCTTCCAATATTTCTCTTACTAAGAATTCTTTGCTTAGGTGGTGTGCTCTTTCCACTGGTTTTATTTCTCCGAAAGAATCGAGGGATAAGGGTTTAATTATTCTTGATGCATTGTTTGTTTTGCTTTTCACTAAAAAAGAAAACCCCACCACTCTTGATATTCAATCTTTTATTAAAGAAAAAACTAAAGCTGATTTTAGCGAGAAATTAATTCGTTATCATTTGAATAGATTGATTGAGTTTGGAGTGCTTTCAAGAGATGGTCTTAAATATAAAATTAACCCTGCCCCTAATTCTGATGATAGGACTTCTTTAGCGGATAGTTTTGATTATTGGGTTAAGAAAGAAATTAATGAGGAGCTCGCAAAAACAAAAACTGCTCTTGAAAAACTTCAAGAAGCTTACAAGAAATAAATACTTTCAAACAAAATATTTTCAAATAAAATACTCTTAAACAAAATACCTTCAAATATTTTCTGAAATAAATAATTCTCAAAACAAATAATTCTCAAATTAAATGATTCTTAAATTAAATAATTCCAAAATTAGACAAACCTCAAAACGAATACTCCTCAAATTAATTAATTTTTGAATTAAATATTCCAAAAATTAAATTATCTCTAATTTAAATTTTCGCCAAAATTTTTGCTAAATTAGATAATTTCAAAAATTAAATATTTTTTTAATTTTATTTTAGTCTTACTGAATCTAGGTTTCTTATTGCGGTTGAGGTGATTCCGAATTTTGCTGCTATGGTTTTTGATAGTTCTATTGATCGTGATGGGTCTCCGTGGTTTACGATTACTCTTTTTGGTTTTGGTTTTAGTGATGACATGTAGCTCATTAGTTCGTTGAAGTCGGCGTGTCCACTGAATCCATCTATTGTTTCTATTCTCATTTTTACTTCTATTTTTTTTGTTTTTCCGTTGTCACTTATTGGGAATGTTTTTAGTCCTTGTTGGATTTTTCTACCAAAAGTTCCTTCTGCCAGGTATCCTACGAATACTAGTGTGTTTGCTGGGTCTTCGGCCATTTTGTAGAAGTAATCCATTACTGGTCCTCCGTTCATCATTCCGCTTGTCGCAATTATTATTGCTCCGTGGTCCGCCACTATTTTTTCTCGGTCTTCTCTTTTTGCTTCTAAAAATATTGGTGAATCAAATGGAGAGTCGTTTGTTAGTATTCTTTTTTCTAGTGATTTTCTTAAGTATTCTGGGTATGCGGTGTGTATTGCGCTTGCTTCTCTTACCATTCCATCAACGTATATTTTGTTTTTGTCTGTTAGTAGTCCTTTTTTGTATGCGTCTTCTATCACCATACAGATTTCTTGTCCTCTTCCTACTCCAAATACTGGGATTAGTACGTTTCCTCCGAATTGGGTCGTTTCTTGAATAATGTCTATTAGTTTTTTTTCTGATTCCATTCTGTTTAGTTGGGTTGCTTCTCGTGATCCGTAGGTTGATTCTATTATTAGTGTTTCTAGTCGTGGGTATCTTACATCAATGTTGTCAAATAATTTTGTTGTTCCGTATTTTATATCAGCACTATACACTACGTTGTGTTCTCCTTCTGCAATGTTTATGTGTGCTGATGCTGATCCTAGTATGTGTGCTGCGTTGTGTAAAGTTAATCTCATATCAGGCGCAATGTCTGTTACTTCTCTGTATTCTCTTGTTATGGTGTGTAGTAGTGCGTTTTTTACATCCGCTTCTGCGTATGGTGGGTTTTTGTCTTGAGCTAAACTCACGTTCAAAAAATCAAATTGTAGTAGTGTTGATAGTTCTCTTGTTGGTTCTGTAGCGTATATTGGTCCATCGTAACCCAATCTGTATAAGTAAGGGAGTAGTGCGGAGTGATCAGAGTGTGCGTGGCTTAGCACTATTGCGTCTATTTCGCTTAATGGATAGCCGAGTCCATCAATGTATGGGTAAGGATCATCATTACTAAAATTAAGTCCTGCATCCATTAGTATTTTTGTGTTGTGTGTTTCGAGCAGCATACAACTTCTTCCAACTTCTCTAAACCCTCCCAGCCCTGTTAATCGTATCCATTGGTGGTTGCTTGGAGTGAGTTCAGCGTATATTTGTTCAGCTGTTTTTAGTAAGAATTTTTTTCTTTCATCCGCGTGTTTGTATAAGTGTTTTCTTATTCCCGAAAGTGTATCAGATTTTGTTGTTGGGGCTCTTATTATTCTTGGAACCCACCCTGTTTCTAGAACTATTTTTTTAGAAATTTCTCCCCCTTTTCCAATCACTACTCCTTTTTTTATTGCTTCAATCACTACTTCGCTGAAAGGTTCTTCAAAGTAAATATCTTTTACTTCTGCTTCTTTTGGAATTAGTTCTAGTATTTTTGCTTTTGATTGTTCAATTGGTCCGAGTAAAGATTTGTCAGTCCTAATATTCACTATTTTTTTTAATTCAAACGCTATTTTTGAGACATAGTTATCCGCTGAAAAAAAAGCTTGTGGATTTTTTGTGTATATTACTACTTCCGGCCCTTCCATTTCTACTTTTGTTACTTCACAACTAGAAGGGAGTATTGTTTTTAGTTTTTCTTCAATTTCTTGAACAATTTTTAATTTTTGTGTCGCCATTTTTTTCACCGTTTTTGATTTTTTTGATTTTCAAAATTTTTGTTAAAAATAAATTTTTTATATTTTTTTAATAAATTCTTGCTCCTATTTTTTTATTTTTTCAAATGTTTTATTTTTCCAAATTTTTTATTTTTTTATTTTTTTATTTTTTCAAATGTTTTATTTTTCCAAATTTTTATTTTTTTTTATTTTTTTAAAATTAAATTTAAACCCAAAGTTGTCCAAGATTTAGTGTTTAAATTTATAGGCAATTTTATTTTTTTATTTTTAAATAATTTTTATTTCATTGATTAATTTTGTTATTAATTTTGTTTTTAATTTTGTTATTTTTTTAGCGTATTATTTTTTCACAAAGTTTGATTTTACTTTTGACATTATTTCTTCTATTTTGGTTGATGGAACTATTCTTGTTCCTTTTGAATCTATAATTATCATACTGATTGATTTTCCACCACTGTATATATCCCTGTTTTTTGATGCGATTATTGCTTTTATTGCTAGTGTTGTTGCTTCTTCTTCTTTCATGTTTGGTTTGAACTCTGTGTCAAGTGTGGTTATTGCGAATGTTGTTCCTGATCCTGTTACTGCGTATTTTGTTTTTGGAGAGATGCACCCGTATGGTGTTAGTTCGTATAATTCAGGTTTTGAATTTATTCCCCCGATTATTGGCGCAAAAATGAACGGATAGTATCTGTTCCCATTTAGCACATTTGATAGTAGTGTTGTTACTGCTTTTGGTGTTATTTTTGTTTCTCTTTCTATTTCGTATAAATTTGCTTGTGCTCTTAAAAATCTTATAATTGCTAGTGAATCTCCCACCGCTCCTGATATTGTCAGTGATACTTTGTCAGTAATGTTGTATATTTTTTGTGCATCATCATCAGCAGCCATGTGCCCCATTGTTGCTTGTTGATCCGCTGCCAGCACTATGAAATCTTTTCCAATTATTCCCACTGTTGTTGTTCCTGTTTTTTTTTCTTCCGCCATTGCAGTGGTATTCACTGGCCCGTTCGGGGTTTTGAATTGCACTCTTTCACTTATTAGACTTATTGGCAATCCTTCTACTTCATTATAATAACTCATAATAATCAATTTCTTCGAAAAGTAGTAATAATTATTTCATTCACTGAAACCTTTAAAAAGGTATTTAATTCGGAGGAATTTTTATCTCCCCACGCAATTATTTGTGTTTTGTTCTTGTTTATTTTTTTTATTCTTTTTTTTCGGTTGTTGTTTCTTTTTGTTTTTTGGTTTCTTTTTCAGTTTCTGTTTTTTTGGTTTCTATTAGTTCTTTGAATTCTACTTCTACTCCTAGTTCTTTTCCTAGTCGTGTAATTGAAGTGTTTATTTTTTCCAAGTTTTTTAGAACTTCTTTTGTTAGTTGGATTGTTAGTTTGTTTTCTTTTATTTCTTTTTTTACTCCTGGCACGAATGAGTAGTATTTTTCATAAATTGTTTCTGCTATTTCTTTTTTGTTAGTGATTTCGTTTTCTACTTTTATTTCGTATTCTATTTCTCTTCCTGCTAGTGCGTGGTTAAAATCTACTCTTACTCTTCCTCCACTTACACTTTGCACTCTTCCGTAAGCGTTTCCCACACTAATAACTAATCCTGGTATTGGATTAATTTTTTGGTCGTGGAATATTTTTAGTGGAGTGATTCTCACTAAATCACTTTTTCTTTCACCGAATGCTTCTTTTGGACTCATTTTTACTTTTCTTGTTTCTCCCACTTTCATTGTGAGTAGTTCTTTTTCAATTAAAGGCAATAGTTCGTTTTCTCCTGTTATTACGCTTAGCGGTCCGTAGTTTCTTTTAGAATCAAACATGTTGTTTTGTTTAGCAACTTCAGCACTTGTAGTGTCAAAGATTCTTCCTTCTAATAGTTCTTTTCCGTTGAATGTTACTTTGAGTACTCTTTTGTTTTCTTTTGTTTTTGTTTCAACAGATTTTTCTTCACCCATTATTTTCACCCAATTACATTATCCACTAAATTATTCACCAAATATAATTATAATTTAATCAATAATAATTTAACCAACAACTTACTTAACAACAATTTAACCAACAACAATTTAACCAACAACAATTTAACTAATAATAAACTCATAATTTGAGAACCTTTTTAAAGGTATTATACTCGATTTAATTACAAGAAATAAATAGAAATAAATAAGAAATATAATATAACAATAACATAACAAGTTAGAATTGAGCATGGGTTTGAATTAATTTTTGTAGCGATTTTTATGAATAATAATGATTTAGTAAAGTATTTGGGGATTTTGATAGCGTTAGTAATGCTTGTTTCTTTTATTGGTTTTGGTTTGCTTTATGGGAATAACATTAATACTTCCGCAATTGATACTAGTACTGAACAGTTAGTTGATAATAAGGAAGAATTTTCTTACAATATTTCTTTTGATACGAGTGCATTGAGTGAGATTAATGCGCTTCGATTGGTTGCTTCTACTACTTCTATAGATAAGGACGAGATTGATTCTCTTGTTTCTAAAGTTAGTGGGGTTAGTAGGGTTTCTTCTAGATTAACCAAGCTCGCTGATTTTGAAGGATGGTTTTATTATGCTGAAGTTTATTTAAAAAAAGGAGTTGACTCTTCAATAGTTGCTGAAAATATTTTGGCAATTGATTTGTTTTCTAAAGATCCCAGTGAAAGTCAAGTAGTAAAGTATATGACTATTAGTGCTCCGGCTAGCGTGAAATTGTTTAATCCTGATTCTAATATTTCCAGGGATTATAATTTTGAGTCAACCACTGTTAGTGCTTTAGTTGATTTGGCTACTTTGCCCGGCGACAAAATTTCTGTAACAGGAACAATTAAGTTAATTGGAAAAACCATTACTGGTCTTGAATTAATTGAAGAAAGTAATTCAACCAACACTCCAACTAATTACACAGTGAAACAGAAATTAGTTTTAAGCGAACTTGAAGAGGATATAATGTTTGAAGGGGAGAGAGAGGCTAGTAGTTATTTAAGTCAAGAGGATTTGAAGAAAGAAATTAATTTACTTGATGAGAATGCAAGTGTTTTTGTTTATTCATTTTATAACAAAATAAACATTGAAACAAATAGTGAAGTTAGTGAGGATTTGGTTTCAAAATTAGAGAATGTTAGTGGAATTAATTCTGTAACCACTGAGGATAAAAAAAATATTGTTGTTGATTTTAACAACGAACTAGTTTCTGAAATTTATCCAAAAATTAAATCACTAGTAGAACAAGAGGATTTTTCTAGCAAGATTGTTTTACCAAAAGAAATGGCGTATGGAACAACCATTATTTCAAAGAGCACTGATATTCAAGAAATATTAGTGCAGAAAGGTTTTTCTCCAATATTTGTTCAGAGTGCAAATTTCTTTTTAGACAAAATAACTATTCCTGAACTTGGCGAAGAGTTTGATTTTAATTCTAGTTTCCCTGCAAGAATAAAAACAAACCACAAAGTGGGAGAAGAAGTGGAATTAACTTTAACTATTTCTATTCAAAGAGGAAAAATTATTCAAATCACAGGAATTGAAGAATAAAATAAATTAAATTTATTCCTAAATTAAATATATTTCCAAATTGAATACATTTCTAAATCAAATTTTATTCAAAAGAACAATTCGCAAGTTTATTATTCCAATTATTTATTATTTCAATTATTTATTATTTCAATTTCAGTATTGCTTCTGCAATATCTCCTTTTGTTTCTTCTAGTGCTTTTTTTGCTTCTTCTTTTGTTTTTCCTGTTTGGTCACTAACCATATCAATATCTTCTTGTGGAATATTTTCTTCTTCGGTTGCTTCTCCAATTAGAGTGTAAGTTTTTTTTCCTTGCATTGTCATTGCTTGGATTTGTGGATTATCAAAAATTAGTTTTTTTCCATTCTCTAGTTCAAACACTACTTTTTGTGCTTTTATTTCATCAACTTTTATTCCCATTTGTTTCATCATTTGCGCCATTTGTCTTGGATTTACTCCTCCAGGAAACATAATTTACACCTCAATCTAAATAACAACAATATTTTTAATTATTTTTTATTTGAAAAGTCTTTTAAATTAAAAGTCCTAAGTTTATTGATGAAGTTTAGTGTTTTTTATGAGTGAAGTTATTTCTGATATAAAATCTTTTGAAAAAAAATACAAAAAATTAAACAAATCTTCTCCAAGGTTTAATGCGATCAAAAAGTATTTTTCTATTGGTGGAGTAATTAAAACACACCCTTCAGACAAAGAGTGGCCAAAACTTGTTTACCCAACTAGTGTTGTTCTTGAATCAAAATTAAAAGAGGTTAGAGAGAAGAGAAAAATTTTTAATGAAAAATTAAGTTCTTGGAAAAAGACACACAAGAGTGCTTCTAATTATCACTTGACTAACCAAGTTTTGAAACTAAAAGAACCACTTTATTGGAAACACATAGCAAAAATGGCTACTGATTCTGATTATAGAAAGGATGCGGAAACAGTAAAATTGCCTGCGCATTTAGTATCAGATAAAAAGTGGCAACCAATGGTGAAAATGTTTGTTAATGATTTGGATTATAGAAAGCAATTATCCGAAACAGTTAGGACAAGTGTTGTTTATAAGAAAGAAAAAAAAGTTGCAAAGTACGCTGATGAGTTAAAAAATTTTAGGATGGAAACTTCAAACAAACAAATAACTGATTTGGAGAAAAAAATTAACGAATTGAACGAAACAGAAAATGCACTAAAAGAATTACAAGTTTGGGCAAAAGAATAAAACTAATTTTAAAAAACAAAAAATAATCAAAAAAATTTAAACTATTTAAAAAACACCAAAACTAATTTCAAAAAAATAAAAGAATACAAAAAAAATATATCAATAAAAAAAACAAATAACAAAAAACATTTTTTCAAAAAAAAATAATTCTAAAAAATAATTCCTCTTGACCACCGGCATTGCACTCTCACAGCGTTTATAAACAAAAAAATACGCATACTAATTAGAACCAAAAAGAGTCCAACTATAATTTGTTTTTTGGACTCTGTTTAGTTGGTTCTAAAGGAGGAATTTTTATGGTGGCATCAAGATTGTGTAGATTTGTTAGTGTTGAAGGGAGGCCAACACCAAATTTCTTTTACATAAAATTGTAAATTAAAAAAATGTAAAAGAGAATTAGAAATAAAATTTTTATTGTTTGTTAGTTGGGGAAGAGTAAATAATCACCCAATTTTCTTCTCCCACTAACTCCCAATAATAAAGGAGGAATAAGTATGAAACCAGTGAAGAGTATAAAAGTAGGTTCAATCGAGGTTGCTGTGTGGGAGAACACTTCAAAGGAAGGGAATAAATTTTTCACAACAACTATGAATAGAAACTACAAAGATAAAGAGGAGTGGAAAAAAACAGATTCTTTAAGAGTGGATGATTTGCCTAAAGCAATTTTAGCACTTAAAGAAGCTTACCACTTTGCTGCAATCAAAAGTGAATAAAAAAAACTTCTCACCAAGTTTTTTGTGGAAAAATTATCTTTATAATTTAGAGCATTTATTTTAATTTTATGAACCCTGAACACAATAATAAGGTTTTGGATAAAGTTCTTGAAGTTAATAAGTTCAAAGAATTCAATCCTATGCAAAAAAAGTGTTTGGATAAATTGAACAACAGTCTTGTTGTTTCTGCACCCACTGCTAGTGGTAAAACTATTGTTGCGGAATTATTTTTTCTTCAAAGTGTATTGAATGAAAAAAAGAAAGTTGTTTACACTTGTCCTTTGCGTGCTCTTGCTAGTGAGCATTACAAGGATTTTAAAAAAAAATATCCAGAAATAAAATTTTCTCTCTCTACCGGAGATCTTGATTCTAGTAGTTCTTATTTAAAAAAATTTGATGTGATAATGACTACTTATGAAAAGCTTGCGAGTTTGTTAAGACACAAAGCAGAGTGGTTGGGGGATGTTGGTTGTGTTATTGTTGATGAAATTCATGAACTTGATTCTTCAAGGGGCCCAGTTCTCGAGATTGCTTTAACTCAACTTAGGAATAGAAATAAGGCATTAAAAATTTTGGGTTTGAGTGCAACTATTCCTAATTCAAAAGAATTAGCAGAGTGGCTTAATGCAGAACTTGTAGAGAGTGATTTTCGCCCAACAAAATTAAGAGAGGGTGTAATGTTTGAAAACGAAATCACTTATCAGAATAAAAAAATCGAGAGTGTGGGTGATGTTGAAAAACTAATTGAGGATTTGATTAAAGAAAATAAACAAGCATTAGTTTTTTTGAATTCAAGAAAACGCGCAGAGGGTTTTGCTAAAAAAATTTCAAAAATTGTTTCAAAAAACTTGGAAGAAAAAAGTGTTCCAAAATTAGTTGAAGTATCAAATAAAACTCTTAATGTTCTTGAATCCCCAACAGAACAATGCTCCTCTCTTTCTGATTGTATCAAACACGGGTGTGCTTTTCATCACGCAGGATTATTGAATGAACAAAGAGAAATAGTGGAGGATAATTTCAGGAGTGGAGAAATAAAAGTGCTTTGTTCAACCACCACTCTTTCTGCGGGAATAAATTTACCCGCAGATTTAGTAATTATTCCTAGTGTTTATCGTTTTGAAAAATTTTCAATGGAACTAATTCCTGTTAGGGAATATAAACAGTGCGCTGGAAGAAGTGGTCGTCCAAAATTTTCTAGTGAAGGGAAAAGTGTAGTGCTTGCTTCCACTGATGAGCAAAAGGAATTAATTTTTGAAAAATATGTGAATGGAGAGATAGAAAAAATTGAGTCAAAATTATCTTTGGTTCCAATTCTCCGCACCCATATTTTAGCACTAATTGCAACAAATGATATTTATGATATTAAAAGTATAGAATTGTTTTTTGAAAAAACATTATACGCAAAACAATTTGGGGATTTTGGAGAACTGTTAGACATTGTTTTGGATATTATTAGTGATTTAGAAAGGTTTGGTTTTGTTGAAAACAAAAATAACTTTTACACTTGCACTCCCATTGGTAAAAGAGTGAGTGATTTATTTTTAGACCCAAATAGTGCGTTTGATTTGATCACCGCGCTAAAAAGTAGAAAAACGTTTACAAACATTTCTTACCTTTATGCTTGGTGTAATTGTTTTGAATTTTCTCCATTATTGAGTGTTCCAAAAAACCTTAAACCAATTATTTATGAAGAGTTTAGTGAAAGATTTATTGAATTGCCTTTTAGTGAAGAAAAATTACTTTTTGAAGAAGATTCTGTTGAAAAATATTTTTCGGCTTTAATGCTTGAATATTGGATTAAAGAAAAAAAAGAACAAGAATTGTTCAAAGAATATAATTTAGCTCCAGGAGTATTGTTTGGCAAAACCAGAATTATTGAGTGGTTAGCTTACAGCACTATTGAACTCTCAAAAATTTTAGGAATAGAAAAACACTTATTGCCGAGTAATAAAGTAAGTAAGAGAGTAAAGTATGGAGTGAAAGAGGAACTTTTAGCTCTTGTTGAATTAAGAGGGGTTGGAAGAGTAAGAGCGAGAAAATTATTCAATTCAGGAATCAAAAAACCTAGTGAAATAAAATCAAATGTTGGCAAAGTTGAAGCACTTTTTGGAAAAAAAATAGCTGACACGATAATTAAACAATTAATTGTAAAAAATAATGCAAAAACAAAATTAAACGAAATAAAATCCACCCAAAAAAGCTTATAAATTACATAAAACTATACTAGTTAGTAAAAATATTGGCTTTTTTGGAGAATTAGAGATGTCAATTTTAGATTTTTTTAGAAATATTTACTACAATAGTGAAAATAAATGGTATGATTTTTTGGATAAAGTTGATAAAAAAATACCAATTTACAAAATAATTGATCCAATAGACAAAATTATTCCAAGTTTTGTATTATTTTTACTTTTTATTTTATTTCTAATTATTATGCTTGGTTATTTGATTAGAGTGTCCACCCCTTATGAAGTAACATTCACTGTTTTTGATTCTTCGGATAATAAAGTTTTGGAAGGAGTTATGTTAAGTGGTTCCATTAATGAAAATCAATTTGATAGTAAAACCACTGATTCTAGCGGACAAATAATTATTACTACTATTGGCCCGAATTATAATTTTTATGATTTAGTGATTAATGCTTTTTTCCAAACAAAAGAAACTTTTATTGCAGAAATATCAGCAAAAAAACTTGGTTATCAAGAAATCAAAAATCAAATTATTTCTTTTGAAAATAAAGAAGTGAAACTAAAATTAAGCAAGCTCCCTATTGATCCAAAGTACAAAGATTCAGTAAAAGTGCATTTAGTGGATCAGGATTCTTTAGAAAAAATAGTTGATTCCACACGCCAAGCACACATATTGTATGAGTGTAAAAATAGAAGAATTCCTAATGCTCCAATTTTAGTAAAGGATGAAGATGATTTATTTTTGGATGGAACATTTAGTATTAATGAAAATAATTGTCATTTTATAATAACCGAAGCTAGCACTCCTGGATACTTGACTAATGGTGCTTCACAAGAAATAAATCCAACAAAGGATGAAGACACAATTTATTTGAGGAAAGTTAATAACACAGGAACAGCAGTTGTTTTTGTGTATGATAAAAACGGAACAAATGAAAGACCATTAGAAAACATAAATGTAGTATTTAATAAAGGATCAACTACACAACAAGGAATTACGAATGCTTCAGGAATAGTTTCAAAAGATTTAGAGGTTGGTGAATATAAAGTAACAATTGATGAAGATGGTTATTATAGTATTACTCTTGATAATAACAAGATTGTAAAAGTAAAGAAAGGGTTAAGATCACCAGAACTAAAAATTGAATTAACTCCAATTCCTCCGGAGCTTAGAAGACAAATTTATTTCAAAGTAATTGATTCAAACAACTTTCCTGTGGAAAACGCAAAAGTTGAGTTTATACAATTATTCAAAGATAAAAACGGAAACATATTTGCTACTGATCCATCTACAAACGAAAGTGAATACATTACTGCTAGTAACAAGATAAATAATAGAAATAATGATAGAACTGATGGGAATGGTTTGTTTAAACAAACCGGTTCGTTAAATAATCTTTCAAAAGATATTTTAGCAATAGTAAAAAAAGAAGGATATGTGGTTAAAATATTTGAACCAAAAATTGTTGATTTGAATTCTAATTACGAAATAGTAACTTTGATGGATTTGGATGAAGAAAATACAGGGAGTGCAAAAGTAAATATTAAAGAAAAGGATACAAATAAACCAATTCCTTTTGCAACCACATATCTTTACCAAACAATTCAAATAAATGATAAAAATATTTTTGGAGTGAGAGTTGAAAAAAATGGAAAAGAAACAACAAGAGAAGGAAGTGCAGAGTTTTTGTTACTTGAACCAGGAATTTATTCTGCGGGAGGAGAATTTAAAGAAAAATATTTTTCAGGGATTACTCCTGAAAAAACAATTGATGCGAATGAAAAAGTTGATTTTAATATCTACCTAAATTTTAGACTTAGTTCATTAAACATAAAATTAATTAATGCGACAACAAGAGAGCAAATTGCTGGAACTGTTGAAATAAATTATGTGAATTCGGACGGGACAAAAACTTTAGCAGAAAACTTCAACACCACCACTCAAGGATATTTTGAAAGTAAATTAGGTTATGAAGCTAATGCAAAATTATTTATTAAAGCGACCGCAACAAATTATGTTAATAGTTTTTTGTCAATAAATGGTGATGTTCCACTAAATGTTGGAGAAAACAATATTTCAATTTTAATGGTTCCAAAATCCGATCTTGATTTTGATAATGGTGGAACAAATAACAGAAACACTTACACTATTGATGGAAATAATTTGTGTTTAAGAACAGCTTCGAACAGAACTTGCACTCCAATCCTTAACCCTAATGAAAGTATTTTTAATGGAATAAAAATCAAAAACAACAAAACTTGTGCTCTAAACAAAGCAGATTATTCAATAATTTGTGACGGAACTAAATATTATTACTCATCAAGAGTGAATGTATTTTTTGATAATTATTATAATTTAGATGATGATTATTTAAACAACACCAGCACCATAAATGGATTATCCTCATCAAACGAGTATTATGTTAGAAACCTTGTAACAATTAATGGAAATGTAACATACAATGAACTCTTATCAATGTTAAGAATTAGTGGACCTGGAATTGTAAATGATGTGCAAGTGAGTATTCCTCCAAGAAAAAAAAATAACAAATTTGATTGCAACAATACTGGGTTTGATAATATAATAAGGGTTAAAGATAATAATTACTATTTCCCTGATACAAATTGTACAAAAACTAATCCTTTAAAAAATATTCAAAGTGGGTTTGGTTGGGGAGCTGAACCATTAGAAAAAGGAACTTACTTTTTTATGACTAGAATTAAAACTGATTCAAACTCTGATGGAAATATTTTGAAACTAAATTTTAGAGCAAAAGAAATTGATAATAATGGAAGCACTGAAACATTACTGCTTACTGAAAATAGAGTGATTGGAGAAATTGATGCTAATGGATTGTTTTTTGTGATAAAGTATGAAGACAAAGAAATGAGTATTAAAGAATCAGCCCCTCAATCAAGTTCAAATAAACTTACACTAACCCCAAATATTTCAAACAAAATCAGAATACAAATTGTGAATAGAACTATTGATGATTTTTCAAATGGATCTACATTAACTGTTTATTCACACAATAGTAGTTCTGGTTTTAATTCAAGTGAGTTGAAAGGGGATTTATATTTTGACTCGGATAAAAACAAAAGCAAACTAATTAGTAATAATGTGAATGTTGGCGCATATAAGGAAAGTAATTTTTATGATGTTGATTTGTTTATGGAGGATAAAAAAAGTGCGTATCTTGTTGTTGTATTAAAGAAAGGAGATGTTGAGAAAAAAATATTTGTTCCTGTTGAAACTAATGGAAAAATTTTAGATCTTAAAAGTTATTGTTTTGTTGCTGGACACCCTGGCCAAACTTCTTGGTTGAGGTTTGGAGCAAGAAATGGAACTGATGAGGGAATAAAAATTATTTCAGCAGAACTAAAAACTTATAAAAATTGTAATCAAAGCCAAAACCCTGTGGAAATCAAAAATTTGAAAAGTAATGATTCAATTATTTCAACAGTATTTAGTGAAAGTTATGATGGCACTGATTGTATGAAGTATAAAGTTAATGCAGCAAGTGGTTCTGCAAAATACAATGAATTAGTTGGAACTATTTATGCTGGTAGTTGTGGATCGCCTGACATTACACTTGGTTGTGTTATGGTTGATTTGAACCAAAATATTGAAGAAATTAATTTGGATTGGGGCAAAAAAACAGATTTGAGAATTACTAATCGCTGTGATGTTCCAATTAATGTAAAAATTGAGTCAGGGTTAATTTGTAAAGTAAAAGGCACTCAAACTGATTGTTCTACAGAAACAACAATAAACCAATTTTCAGAAAAAAGTTATGAAGTTACTGCAATTAATCTTTCATACAATCATTCAGCACCAACACCAAATTTTAGTGATGTGCTGGGTTATTACCCAATTTATGTTAAAGCAAAATTAATGAATCAAACAAAAAATAGTTATTCTCTTGCAAAAATAGCAAAAGTGCATGTGTATAATAGTGGAGAGTGTTTTTCTATTTCGCAAGATTATTTTGATTTTACTACTGTGGATTCAATTTCGTTGTCAATAAACAATCGTTGTCAATACACCGGAATTAACAGTTATTTTATTCCAAAAGCCACTCTAAATTCTTTTGGGTATAAATTAAATTTGAATAAACCAAGTTACAATACAGTTCAATTTACTCCAAAATTAATTATTAGCGGTGGAACTTATGATTTTAGAACAACAACTTCAACAGTGGAGGGAAATTCAGGGTATGTTAAAGCAGATCTTGGAAGAGGAATCCCTGTTGAAGGGACAGAATATTCACGTTACAATAATTTAGTGTTTAATTTTGATGAAAGTAAAGATTTGAACACAAGTTGGTTACAAATAAGGTTCACTGACCAAAATAATTATGATTCAAATTATGATGTAAATAAACCTTATGGGGCACAAATAATTCACCCAATCAAAATAACTTATTCTGATGGAGGAGTCGCAGAGTATAATTCAAATTCAACAAGAAATTTTGATATTAATTCACAACAAGACCCAATATGTATTGGAAATGAAACACTAGGCAAATGTGAAATTATATCAGAAAACAACATAGAAGTTGCAGGATTATTTTACATTAATTTTGACACTAACAAAAAAATAAAAAAAGTTGAATTTAGTGTTTATGGAAATTCAGATACAAGTAATCTTGAGTTAATGATTCAAAAAAATATTTATACTACTGTAACAACAACCGTGCCTGTTTTTAGTGGAAATGAAAATAGTAATGAAATCAATCTTGTAAATGGGAGTTTTTCAATCCCTGCAATTGAAGGAGCTGAATACGAATTATTGGATATTAATAGAATTAGTGCATTTAAAAGTCCGGCTTTGTTGGGAATGGTTAATCCAAAAATACGTTTAGTTTCAGGAAACCCTAATGTACAAGTTTGGATTAGTGGAAATAGGTTGTATGGAAAATTTATTGGAAATGATGTGTCCGAATTTAATGATGGAAATATAAGTGGGAGAATTGAGAAAACATTTGCAACAGGAAATAGTCTTGGAATAATTGATGTAACTGATTTTGTTAAATAAAAATCAGGATACGAGGGTGTGGGATAAATTAAATAAAAGAAATAAGTTAAATAAAAGAAAATATGTAATAATAAAAGGGAATGTATAATCATAAGGCAAAAAAAAGAAGTGAATTTTATGAATTATAAAAAGTATTTAGTTTTTGGTTTAGTAATTCTACTACTTTGTCCACAATTTTTCGCAATGTATACCTCAGAAGATATTACTTGGAATGGGTTTGTTGAAATATTTTTTGACAACGAAACTTTTGATTCAAGTAGTGAAATCACTGGATCTATTTTTGTTAATAATATTGAGGATTATCCAATAATTGGGGGAAGATTAGTTTTACAAGTAGTGGAGATAAATCCTAACCAATCAAATGATTCTTTAAAGGAAAATATTGTGTATGAAACAAGTGTTGATAATATTTGGATAATCCCAGTTTATGGAAAAAAAATTGAGTTTAAATTACCTAAATTGAGTGGTGGAAATTACCGACTCGATACTTATTTTTGGGTGTTAAAATCTAAAATGGTTGGATCAAGCGCAATATTGTACAACCCAATATCCAAAAATTTTTCGGTTAAAGGACCTGAAAAAAGCAAAGTTGTTATTTTGAGGGATAAAACTTATTTTGGAAATAATGTTAAGGATCAAGTTGGTTTTCCTGCAATTGGTGGAAAAGAGTTTAGTGGAAAAATTTTTATAAAAAACGAATCAAGTAAAGAAAAAAAAGATTTATCATTAATTGTTACAATTTGTGATTGGGCTAGTGCTTTTTGTAATGAAGAAATAATTACAAAAGAAATAAAAATAAATAATATTTTGGCTAATGAAGAGAAAGAAATTGATGTGTCTTTAATCGCTCCAAAAATTCCTTCAGCGTATGAAATAAATCTAAAATTGGTTGGTGATGGGAGCATTGAATCAATTTACAAAAACAGAGTTATTGTTACTGGACCCACTGCTAAGTTAAGAAAAATATTTATGACAGGAATTGAAAATGAAAATTATGGTTTTACAGCAACATTCACTGGAAGTCCTGATCACTTCACTTACCCTGTGTTTGAAAATTTTGAAATAAAATTTGAATTGTATAATTTAAACAAAAAACTTGAAGAAAAAAGCGAAACAATAAACAAATTAAGCACAACTGAATTGGATTCCAAATATTTCAAAGTTGATTCAAAAGAGTTTGATAAAGCGTGTGTTTTGATTACAAAAGAAAATATTGTTTATGAAAAAGAGTGTTTTGAAATTAATCTTAAAGAATTAAAAAATAGTTACGAGTCAGTTTACCCAACTCTTGTTGATGTGGAATGGAATTATAATGAAGATAATGAGGTGCTCGAAATTGTTTTAAAAAAAGATTTAATTAATGCAAAAATAATTTTATTATCAGAGGATAGAACTATTTTTGAAAAAAAAGTGGTTGGTAAAGTGAATAAGTACTCAACAACTTTTTCCACTCCTAAAAGAACCATTTTGTTGTTAGTTGATGATTTGGATGCTCTAATTCAACAATCATTTACTTTATCGCTTGATCCAAAAGTTGATTTGACAAAAAGTGTTGCGGATGATTTTAGTCAAGAAAAAACAATTTGCTCAGGAAGTATGTGCCCAAACGGGTATATTTGTAGTGGACAAACATACAATACTGATGAGGGAGTTTGTTGCCCAACAGAGTGTATAAAACAAACAGAGTATGATTCGCAAGAAAGTTTAATACCAAATATTCTTTTTGTTTCAATAATATTTTTGGTTATAGCAATATTTGTTGCATTTTCTACTTTTAAGAAGGTGAAAAAATGAATAAAAAAATTATTTTAATAACAATAATTTTTGCGATAATTTTTTCACAAATAATTTTTGTTTCAGCAGCAAATAATTGTAAGATAATACACTGTTTTAATCCTATTAAAACTACTGAAAGTAATCCACAATTCCAAATTACTAATGATAGTTGTTATGCAACAATTAAGTTTGATATGGATGGAGTGCAGTATAATCATTTTGGGGTTCGTGGTCTTCAAGTTACTTCAACAGGATTTGGACAATACAATTTAGTGTGTGATAATGGAGTGCCACTTAGTGCAAAAGAATTTTTAATTCAACGAGTAACTCATTTACCTTCTGGAACAATTAGTGAAAAAGGAAACAGAAGTGGAGATAGCACAATACCATTGAGTGCAGGAAGAAATTATTGTGTTGGGCCAGCGGCTTGTCCAACCGGGAAGGGGGAACTTGTTGGAAAAGGAGAAACAAATAAAATTACTTATACCTTCAATGATATTGGTGGATATAATTACAAACTTTACCAAGCAATAAACCCCGTAGCAAATATAAAACCAACAAATTTGAGATTAAAAACAAATAGTGATCAAAATTATTACATTGGAGCCCCTTCATTAATCGTATTGGGCCCAAATGACATTAATAGTGGTTTTTATGAAACAAACTCAAATTATGTAAAAGAAATTACTTTTACTTTGTTGAATAAATCACCACTAAAACTAAAATTAGAAAATTATGAAATAAAATGTCCAGGTGCTAGTTGTCAAATAGATAGAAATTATATTAACCATTATGTAAGTGCGGGTAGTGGAGAACTTGTTATAAGAGGGACTATTACAATTAATAAAAGAAAATTAAACACAACTCCGCAAATTAGTGGGGTAGTTCGTCTTGATGTTAATTATTTGGCGGTTGATTTGAACAAACCAACTTGTAGAGATTATTACAAAAATATGACTTCTTCACATTACATGAGTTTTAATTATGGAAAACTTGATTCTCAAAAATTCCAAATAGGGCTTGATTCAGAAGTTAATTATGATGGGTGTGTTGGCGAGGATGGAATGATTGGAGTAACTGGGGAGGATGTGGTCCCAAGAATAAATATTGGGTTTGGTGGAAAAGAAACTGATGGATTGGTTTCAATTGATGAGTGTGATAGTTTTGATTTGGAAGGAAACAATAATTCGGATTGGGTTTATTGTTCTAAAAAAGAATTTTTGGTTGAACTTGCAAGAAAAATTTTGAGAACTTGGAAAATACAAGAAAGAATTAATAATGAGTTACACCAAACAGGACGCGAACCAAACAACGCTTTACTTTATCAACTTGATGCAAATAAAAGTAAGCTTTTAACTTTTAAAACAAATATTAGAAAACAATCATTTACTCCACAAAAAATTCAAGAATCATTAAATGCATTAGAAATAAAACTAAACCAATATTTCCTAAAAAGTGGTTTGGCACAAGAATTAGATAGAACAGATGTGGGCACACAAAAAAATGTGATGAGAAAATTATTCAATAAAGTAAAATTCACTTTTAATGGAAATGAATTCAATAATGGAAATATGAATGTGCTTAATACTGGAGAATACCTTGTTAATATTAAAATTGACCAAAATTTTGAAAAATCAACCCAACCGTATTTATTTATTGATAATGATTTTAGAAAAGATATAAATCCAAATGTAAACATAGTTGTTGATTTTATTTCAGACGGGGAAACAAATGTTGAGCCGAATTGGTTCTTTTATGATTTCGAAGATGAGGATTTTGATGACTTAATTGTAACTAATTCACACAGTGATTTTTTTAACACAAATATAAATAATAGAGGAAAACTTTTGGTGTTAGAACAAAATTTTAATTCACCAGATATTAACAAATATGTTTTTTCTCCAAGTTATGCAGTGCCAATTTTTGTTGGACTTAAAACTAATCAAAGCGGGGATATGAATAGGAACTTTTCAGTACAAATAACTGGAAGAAATATTAATGAGTTTAGTTCTTGGACAGGAATTGCTAGTTCGGTAGAAAACGGGTGCATTGATGTAACAAAACCAATTGGTGAAGTTTTACCCCCTTTACCTTACAGAGAGTTTGATTCAAAAGACCCAAAAACAACTAATGGTTATTATTTTTCACAATTTGATGGAAATTTACTTCCAAATAAAACAATTTATCTCCAAACAATACTATTTTGGCCAAATAATTCTCCTACTGATACAACAATGAGCGCAAATTTTAGTGTTTATACAAAAGATAAAGATAACAAAACAGGGCCAATAATAATTAATAAAGTTGATTCTGAATTTAGAGTGAACAGTTTAAGTGATGTGGTTAGTGGAATAAAGGATAAAAAAATTTGTGTGCATAAAACAATTTCTTCAAATAATTCAAATATCTGGACTATATTTTGGAACACAAAAAGTATTTATGAAACAATTTCGGACAGGAAAGAAAATATTATTGTTAAAACAAATAAAGATGCAAATATTTGTCAAGAAAGAAAATACCTTGGAAGTTAATTAAATATTAAAAAATTGAGAAATTATTGAACAAGTGCTAATTAGAAATAATGATTAAAATTAAACAATAATTAAAAGAACTAATTAAACATATTAAACAATAATTAGAAATAATGAGTAGAATGATTAGTGTTAATTGAATATTGAATATGATTAATTGATTATAGTTAAGTGAATAGAGCTAGGTAAATTAAGAATAGTGCTAAAATTATTATCAAAATTAGTACTGCTTTTGTTGAAAAAATACTTAAATCTATTTTAATTTTTGGAAAACTTTTTTTTTGTTTTGTTTTAGTTTCGGGTTTGTTTTTAATTTTTTTTTGAATTGTTTTTTTCGTATCAGAAAATAGTTCTTTTGTGTATATCCACCAATTTTTTGGTTTTTTTAAATCATTAAGAGTATCTTTTGTTAGTTCAGTGTACCCTTTTTCTCTTGGAAGGATTTTGTCCATTCCAATTATTTCTTCATTTAGTGTGTTTATTTTTATTTCAAATTCTTTACCAGCCACTTTTACTTTAATTAAATAATATGCTAATAAAACTTTTCTTGTACTCGTAATTATTACATTTTGTTTTGGCACTCCAAAATACTCCGCTGTTTTTAGTTGAATCACTTCGTTTTGTTGATTTTTATTAATGTTGTTCCATTTTTCTTGGAATTTTTCTTTGGGAGTTGTTTGAGTGGATTTGCTCCAACTATGTTTTATTAATTCAACTAGATCTTCTTCTATTTTTATTGAGTGTCCATCAATTACAAGCACTCCATCAAATGTGTCTTTTATTATTTCTTTTTTGTCATCTTTGTGTTCAGTGTAGTAGTGATAGTTGTATAAAAAATATGGCACAAGAATTAGTGTTGGTTGTTTTATTTCTATTTCTTTTTCGCGCCAATCAAGTTTTGTTAATTTTTCTTTTATTTGTTGATTTATTTTTGGTATTGAAGCATTAATGGGCAATAAGGGACTGCTTAAATACATAAATTCACAGTCCTTTTATTTTACCTCATTAAAATTATTTTTCAAAATCTATTTCTTTTTTATGATTTTTACTTTTGCTGGTGTCACTAGTAATCTTTCTTGTGATATTGCTGCGATATCCCCGTCAATTTTTTTGATTTCTGCTTTGATATCCGCAATTAGTTCTCTTAGTTTTGTTGCGTTTCTTTTCTTTAAATCAGCAATATTTACTAGAACAATGTTTCCAGCTTTTGCTTCATTTATTACTGCAGTTGCGTCAGCATCAACTATTAGATCTAATGGTTTAACGAACGCATCAGCATTTTCATAAGATTCCTCTTCAATTTGATCCATGTTGTTTAAAACTTCTTCTAAATCAACTGTTTCAGATTTTGCCATAACTTTTCTAAAAAAACCCAAAATAACCACCCCGCTTCAAAAGCGACTCTAATAGATGTTTTTATCCAAAACATATAAAAAGCCCTCGTTAGAAAGTTTGGATTTCAAACCCCAAATGTATTAATCAAACAATCAACCATTATTAGTGGAAGTTCAATCGCTTGGTGGGAACTTCCATTAATAATTTGTTTGGGAAAAAATTATTTTATAACAAAATTAAAAAAAATAAAAGAACATAAAAAAATTAAAAGAATTAAAATAAAAAATTTTAAAAAAATTTTTTGAAAATTAATGAAAATTTAATGAAACAAAATAATTTTTGAATAAAATAATTTTTTAGGATTAGGTGATTAAAGATGGAAAATATTTTTGAAAAACAATTGCTTAAGGGAAGCGTGTTTTCTAATAAGGATATTATTTCTCCACACTATGTTCCTGATAAACTTCCTTTTAGGGAAAAACAAATTGAATCAATTACGCACTCACTTAGTCCTGTATTGAGTAATTCTAAACCCAATAATTTGTTTGTTTATGGTAAAACAGGGAGTGGGAAAACTTCTACTGTTAAACATGTTCTTGAACAACTTGATGAGTTTGTTAAAAAAAGAGAAATGAATGTTGTTTCTTGTTATATTAATTGTAGGAGTCATTCTTCAAAATATAAAGTTTTACTCAAAGCGCTCAGATCTCTTTTTCCTGATAAAGAATTTTTGGGTTATAGTGCTTCTTTTGTTTACGAAAAAACTCTTGAGTATTGTAATCAAAAAAAATCACACTTGATTTTGGTTCTTGATGAACTTGACAAGGTTAAAGATATTGATGATTTGGTTTATTCATTAAGTAGAGGGAATGATGAACTCGAAAGCGGTTCAATCACAATAATTGGTATTTCAAATAATTTAATGTTTAAAGAAAAACTTGATCCGCGCACTCGCAGTTCTTTGTGTGAGAGGGAAATGGTTTTTGATCCTTACAATGCTACTGAACTTAAAGAAATTCTTGTAGAGAGATCAAAAGTTGCTTTCAAAGAAGGGTGCGTTTCTGATTCTGCTATTTCTCTTGCTGCCGCGTTTGCTGCTCAAGAATCAGGTGATGCGAGAACAGCAGTAATGCTTCTTCAACGAGCAGGAGAAATTGCTGATATTGAACAAAAAACTATTGTTACTGATAATGAAGTAACAAAAGCCAAAGCGAGTGTGGAAGAGGAAATAATTTTATCAATGGTTTCAACTCTCCCAATGCAACAACAATTAGTGCTTTATGCTATTTCGCAAATGACTCTTCAAAAAAAAGGATTGAAAAAAGTTACAGGGGAAGTGGAAGAGGGAGTTTTGTTCAGTGGAGAAATTTTTGAAACCTATTTAGAACTCGCAAAAAAATTTAATGAAAGAACAATTAGTAGTAGATGGTATCGTCAATATATTAACGAGCTTGAAATGTATGGGTTGATTCTTGTAACAAATTCAGGAAAAGGAATTAAAGGACAAACAAGACTAATCAAACTTGGTTTTGATGCGAACAAAATAAAAATTGCTCTTGAAAAAGAATTATTTAAAAAAGAATAATTCATTGATAATTAATGTATTAAAGAATAATCCAAGAATAATTCATTGACGAGTAATTATTGAAAAAAATTTTTGTTTTATGCGAATTCAAATAATGATTTTTGTTGCACTTGGTCACTTTTGAATACTGAGTCAATTTCTTTTTCTACCATGTCAAGTCTTTGGATTAAGTAAGGGGAAAGGTTTTCTTGTCTTGCCATGTTTTGTGCAATTTTTAAGTATTTTCTAACTGATCCTTCGTGGATTGTTAGTATTAGTGATGGTTTTCCACACTTGTAACATATTCCACTTAGTGGAATTCTTCTGTATATTTCATTACAAGTGGTACATCTGAATGTTTGTCTTGAAAATGCTCTCGCATTTCCAATAATGTCAGGCAAGAAATGGGAGAGCATTACTCTTTCAAGCGCATCTTTTGAATCAATCGCCATTATTTTTTTTTGTAAATTATTTTGTCTTTGTAATTTTTCATCCATTGTTTTTAGTTGAATGTATCGTGACATTTTTGGCCCTTCGTCAAATATTTCTGTTTCGTGTGTGTATCCAAGTCCGGAGTATTGTTCTTTTTTTTCTAAAATATCTTTTATTAATTTTATTTCTTTTATGTCAGGTTCGCAAATTTTTTGTGATCTTTCGTATAATTCAAGCGGGTAACTCCACACACTTTCCATTTTGTGTACTTCATCATCAACTTCTGCAGGGTTGATTATTATTGTGGCAACTAGTGGTGCATCCATTTTTCCCCCACTTCTATTTGCTAAAAATTTTTGTGAGAAATTCAATAATCCATCCATTAACAAAATTACAGAGTCCTGATCTCCATCAACATTTCTTCTTTTTGCACAAACAAAATATGGGTGTCCAAACCCTAACCTTGCTTTTGTGTATCCTATTACTCTTGCTACTACTGAAGCAGAGGTGTGGGGGGCGAGTCCTAAAACTATTTCTCCAATTAAATCTTCTTTGGTTTTTGCGTTATAAAATCTTTCAACCCCATAGTATTTTTCTAATAAATCATCAACGAATTTGCTTACTTGTAGCATCCAATCCCCGCAAGTGTCATTTACTATAATGTCTTGTGGAAATATTTCTATTATTTGATCCTCCTTTTCTATTGGTTTTCCAAAAATGTCTTTTTCATAACCGAGTTCTTTTACTTTTTCTATTGTCAGATTTATTTCTTTTGGTTTGAAGTGAGTGATTGTAGCATTTAGTAATTCAAATCTGCTTGTTCCATCTCTAAAAATATGCACATCGTGTTTTGCTCTTAGGATTCCTTTTTCTAGCGGTTCAATTTCTTTCGCGTCCGAAATCATTCCTTTTACTCCTTTAATTAAATCAGGTAATGGTTCTCGTAAATTTGTTTTTGCTTTTTCTAGTTCTGTTCTTAAATTAAATTCGTGTTCTCCTGATTGGATTGTTGTGTTTCCACACGAAGGGCATTGTTCAGCTAGCACACTTTTTTTGCATTCCCAACAATATTTCATTATTTTTGTTCTAACTTTACACTCACTACAATATGCGTGGAAAGATTTTTTTTTGCATTTTGGACAAACATACTCTGCGAGTTCTACTGTTACATTTCCTGATTCATTATTGTAAGGATCTGTTGCTTTGATTATGCTCCTGGTGCTTCCTCCTTTTAGTCCAATTGGGTAAAGTACGTGCGGGTTTCCAATCATTTTTCTTGGTTTTGCTTGTTCAGGTCTACCCATTCTTCCCCCAACAAACGAACCTGCTTTATCTTTAATTACTAAGCCGGAAATTTCTGACAAATATTCTAATACATTTGTTTTTTCACTCTCTGTTTCTTTTTTTTCAAGAGCAAATGTTTCAATTATTGACAAAGCAAATTCATCAATTAGGATTTTTCCATTTTTTATTTTATGAGGAAGTCCAATTTTTTCAAGAAGTTTTTTTACTTCAACATTATTTTCCAAAAATAATTTTTTCTCAAAAATTTCTGTTGAATTATTTGTTTCATTTAAAGAATTTATTTTTTCATTAATTATTTCCCCTTTCAATAATTCGTTTCTTAAAAATTTTATTTCTTTTTCATTTAGTGCGCGGTAAAAATGAATGAAGTTTGGGTGGAGTGGAACAAAAAGTGTCCTAGAAATTGTGATTGCTTGTTTTTCTGTTATTTCTCTTGGGTTTTTTATTATTTTTTCAAGATCAATTTTTTCTTTTAATTGATTTTCTATTTCTTTTTCAATTATTTTTTTGTCTTTTTCTTTTAGTGCTTTTTCTAATTCTTTTTCCCACCATTCTTCACAATACCCTACTGGGATTAGTGGGTGGGATGTTTTTTTGAAATCCCCATAAGTGGTTAGTATGTCCCCTAAGTAAATTATTTTATCCACTTGTGCTTTTACATTTTCTGCTTTTTCTCTTGTATTTATTCGTTCTACTGATCCATCTTTTAGTAATACTATTGGCCCTTCAATTGTGGTGCAGGGAAAAAATTGAGTTGCTTTTCCTGGTCTTTCCATTCTTCCGTGTGTTCCTACTGCGATGAATTCGTCAGTTAGTATCATTGTTGCTGGATTTATTGCTTTTGCCATTATCCCTGTATTTCTTCCTCTTCCATATCTTAATCTAAATCCTCCCCAAGTGCTGGGATATGCTAGGATTGGTCTTCCTGCTGCAAGTCTATCAAGGAATGCTTTTACTGGTTTTATTTCAATTTTTGATTGTGTTTTTTCTACTTTTACTATTTTTTCTAAAAAACTCCAATCAAGTCCGAGTGATTTTGCTGTTTCCATTACCCACATTGCTTTTAGTGCAAGCCCTTCTGAAATAACTAACCCCATCCCCCCTCTGATTCTGTTTGTTGGTATTCTTTGTAGATCTCTGTGTGCTGATACTTCTAGTAATTCTGTCGGCACCCCATTCACGCACACCGGGCACCCTCTAATTATTGTTCGTATTTCTTCATCCTTCATTGTGTATTGTCTTGAAATTACTTCTGTTTGGTATAATCCTATTTCTTCAACATATCTTTCAACTTCATCTTCTGTTGGTTTATATCTGTCAAGTCCTAAATATTTTCTTGCAAAATCCCCTAAAATTAGTGGGATTACTGTTGATGATCCTCCCGCTGCACGAATTGGTCCTGCGAAGTATATGTCAATGTATTTTGATCCGTCAGGATTTCTATTTATTTCTATTTTTGGTATTCCATCAAGTGGAGCTACAACCACTCCTTCTGTTTCTATTAGTAAGCAGGCCTTGATTGCGAGTTCTACTCTTTTTTGTTCATCAGGAATACTCCGCCATTTTTGTTCTAAAATTTCTTCAAACAATTTGAAGTAAGCTTTTCTTCTATTTGGTTCTTCGCTAGAAATTTCTCTGAATCTTTGTGATAATCCTTTTAGTCCAATAATTGTTTCGGCCCTATCCGCTAAATCAAGTGCTGGAATTATTTCTACCTCTTCACTAACATCAATTCCTTTCGCTTTGGCTTTTTGTGCAACCTCGTATCCTTTTTTTGTTTTTTCTTGAATTGTTTTGAAATAATTTTTTACGTGATCTTCTGCAAGGAAAGGAACTTCTCTTTCAAGCATCAAAAGTTTTTCTTTATCATTCATTTATTTCACGCTCAATTGCTTCTCTTAAAAATTGCACTTCGATTAAGTTTCTATTTTTTAAATTAATTATTGGGATTGCACAAGGGGTTGGAGTGTGTCCTAGTTTTTTTTGGAAATCGGTTTGTCCTTCCCAAGTACCCGTGTTAATTATTGTTGTCCCTCTATATGTTGTGTATCCATTACAATGCATATCCCCAAACCACACAATATCAGGTTCTTCTTTTATCACCATATAATCTTTTTTTTCTGGAACGTAAGGATTTTTTCCTCCATACTTTGGCATAAGATCTCTTTTTTTTAGTAACTCCACCATCCCATCTTGTGGTTTTGACATATCAAGAAAACTCACTGAACTAATAAGATCGTGAACACTCGGTCCGTGATACACCAAGTTTTTTAGTCCTTCAGTTTCTACCCAAGAGGGTGATGAAATGAAGTGAAAGTTTTTTAGTTTGCTTAATCTTGGAACAAACTCTTTATCTATTCCTGGTTGGGGTTCTGCTCTTCTAACCGCATCGTGTTGTCCCGGACAAATAAATACTTGAATATAATCAGGAACTTGTAACATAAAATCTTCAAATCGTTCATATTGTGCATAAATATCTTTTATTACTAAATCATCAAGTTGTCCTGGATAAATTCCTATCCCTGCAACATTATCCCCATTAACGAACAAGTATTGTATTTTTCCCACTCTTTCTTGTTGTTTAGGAGACAAGTTTTTTCCATTCAAGTAATCAAAAAATCCTTGTAATTGTTTTTCGTAACAAAGCTTACTCCCAATGTGTAAATCACTTATTCCGCAAGAGTAAATTTCTTCATCCAATAATTTGGCTGGTCTTATTGGTAGATCAGGCCAATAAACTTCTTTTATTATTATAAAATCATCACCAACTTTTGCTCCTTTTACTCCTACAACATTATCTTCCAAAATTCTTTCAGCTTTTTTCATTATTTCTTTATCTCTTTCCATTACAAGCACAATGCATTTTGCTTCCATATCTTCTACTTCGTAAGCGATGTGTCCTTTTTTTGTAACCCACTTTCTATTCACTATCCCAATTATATCAACTGATTCATTTTTGGGTCTTGTTTTTAGTTCTTTTATTGGAATTGGGGCTAAGTTGTGTCTTTGTTTAAGCATTGAGGATAATAATTCAAATTTGCTCCTAAATAATCTTAAAAAATCATCAACTGTTCCACTTGACAAACTTTTTCCTGTAACATCATATTCTTCTACCACTCTAAAATTTGGTGTTCTTTCACTTGCGAGTGCAACAAAACTTTTTTTCACCACTTCAACTTTTTCAGGAACAACTTGTGCGAGTTTTGTTCTTGCAAGTTTTTTTTCAAGAGCAAGTGGTTCAATTAGAAATGTTCCTTCCGCACTGAACTCTTCTAGTATTTCTTTCCAATTATCTTCTTTTGAGATTAGTTCAATTGATTCTTTTGATAAAATTAGTCCGAGGTTTTCTGCACAAGTAAGCACCTCTTGAGTTCTTGTTATATCTTTAAGCAAAAAAATCTTCCTTGCAAAAAAATAGTAATTTTTTTTCAAATGCAATTAGTTAAAGCACAAGTTGGTTTGTTTTTATTTTTGTTTTTCTTTCACTGATTCTATCATTGAGATTGATTGCCAAATATCTGTTCTTGTGTGATCAGGCATATTAATGTCTGAACTTATATCATCAAGCAGATAAATCGCTTCGCTCAAAGTAGTCACTGTGTTTTCTTTTACTTTAGCGAGTGCTTCTTCAACTTTAGCTCTGATGTTTCTTGGAACTACTCTATCATTGAGAATACTTTCAAGTAAATCAATAATATCTTCATTCATTTTGAACACCTTGCATCGAAAAAATACATTACTATCCGAATGCTAAAAGAAATTAACACACAAATCCTTTTAAATAAAACTTCTATTTAAACAAACTCCTATAAATAAAACTCCGATAAATAAAACTTCTAAAATTGGTTTTTTGACATTATTAAATTTTTATCAAATAGTTCATTAGGTTTTGTTTTTTTGGTTTTTAGAAATTTTAGCGATTTGAATTTTTTATGGTTTTAAGTTTTTTTTATTTTTGAATTTTTTGATTTTTAGATTTTTTGATTTTTAGATTTTTTGCATTTTAAAATTTTTTCGCGTTTTTAATTATTTTATCGATTAGGAGTTTTTTGTGAAAGTTCTTCTTTTAAATTATTTAATCCTTTTCCTTCCAGAATTATTTTTTGTCCAACAAAAGAATTTTTTGCATCCTCTATTTGTTCGTTTGTAGCTAAATCATTTTTTGTTATTACTACCCAAATTGGTTTATCTGAAAATAGTTTTTTTATTTCATTGAATAAATTAATTTGGGATTTGAGGTTTGATATTGGATCAACTACGAAAATAATTGTTCCTTTCAAATACTGAAATGCTGCGATCGCTTTTAACTCGATTTTGTTTCTTTCCTTAATTGGTCTGTCAAGTAATCCAGGAGTATCAATTACTTGTATTTGTAAAAATCTTTTCGTAAAATACCCTACATTGAGTCCTTTTGTAGTAAAAGGGTAAGGAGCGATTTTTGGTTTTGATTCAGTGATTTTATTCATTAGAGTGCTTTTTCCTGCATTTGGAAACCCTGCTAAAATATAACACTCTTGAGTAGTATCAATTTTTGGTAATTCTCTTAATTTTTTTGTAGCATCATTATAAACTTCAATTGGTTCATTCAATTTTTTCATTATTGAAGATAATCTGCCCAAAAATGTTTTTGAAACATTCAACCCTTTTTTTTCTCCACCATAAACATATTTCATTTCTTTAAGTTCAATTATGGTATTTCTTCTCAAATTTTTTATTATTTTTGCGCTTGAAAAAATTAGTGCAAGTGATTTTCTTGTTTTATCAACATCAATAATGCACTCGTATAATTCTCGATTAAAAGGATCAAGTTCTTCAATGTTTGGAAAACTTGTAACCGCTTTTTCTAATTTTTCAACAATGTATTCAGAAACTATGTCAATCCTCCCAATCTCTTTTCCTTTTATTGTATAAAATAATGTTTTCTGTTTAGGGTAAAACGCTGCTTCTTTTCTTCCTTTTGATAAAGCAATTTCAAGCAATTTCTCTGGTTTTTCTATCAAATACAAATTCATACTAACTCAACCCTTAACCCAACTCTTTAATATCTTTATAATTTTTTCAATTTTTTCAATTTTTTTAATTTATTTATTTTCTTAATATTTTAATTTCTCTTCAATTTTTTTTAATTTGCTTTAACCTCTATTCAATTTCTTTTTAATTTCTCTTTAATTTCTCTTTAATTTTTTGTTTTTTTTTAATAAAGTTTTTTGTGAATAATTATTTTTTAACAAATCAATTTTTTTTAATTTTTTCCAAAAAATCAACTATTTTTTGGTCAATACACAACATATTTAAGGTTAAGTGGTTTTTTAATATGTACTAAAAATGAAACAAAAACGAAATTGTTAATTTAACCCTTTTAATAACGGAAAAGTTGGTTTTTATGAAGGACTTATACACTGGAAAATACAAAATGTATATGATTATTCCAATTTTAGTGCTAATATTTTCTTTATTTTTTGCTTTTGTTTACCCTGGATTAAAACTGGGAATTGAATTAACCGGAGGAAATGTTTTAATTGTCAGATCAAGTACTGAACTTGATGCTATAACTATAGAGAATTTATTAAAATCGGAATTTGATTTAACCCAAGTGAGTGTATCAACAATTAATTCAGCGAATAGTATGGGTGCTTATATTGAGTATAGCAAAGACCCTAAATTAATTCAAGCCGAAGAATTAATTAATTCAGCCCAAATTGCTATTGATGAAGAAAGGGATAATGAAGCAATTGGTTTGTCTATTCAATCAATAAAATTACTTTCCGGAAAAGATGAATCTTTTACTAACCCAAAAGTAGCATTAGCTGCTGCTCAAGATGAATTGCTTTCTGCTAACGAAAATTTTTTGGACAAAATGAAATCAGCAATAGTGAATAAATTTAATTTAGGAGAGGATGTGGAGTTTCAAATAAGAGAAATTTCTCCAACATTTGGTGAAGCATCACTAGTGTCAGGAGCATACATTGCAATACTTGCACTTGTTTTGATCACCATAGTAATTTTTATTTCATTTAGACAAATAATTCCAACTGTGGGAATTGTTCAAGCAATGATATTTGATGTAATTGTTGCTCTTGCAGCAATGGCTTTACTTGGCATCCCAATTTCTCTAATAACTATTTCAGCACTATTAATGATTTTGGGATACTCTGTTGATTCGAACATTATGTTAACTTCAAGAGTATTAAAAGACAAAACAGGGGTTGCTGGAGAAAAAGCAACTAGATCTCTAAAAACTGGTTTAACTATGACAGGAACAACTATCTCCGCACTGGTAGTGATGATAGTTATTTCACACTTTTACCAGATTGAAGTAATGTTACAAATTGGAATAGTTTTGTTATTCGGATTACTTGGTGATTTGGTTTCAACTTGGATCACTAATGTTGGATTACTAATATGGTTTGTAGAGGAGCGAAAAAAATGAATCCATTATTTAAGCATTGGAGATTTTTACTTGTAGGGTTTTTTCTAGCCATATCCATTGGTTCATTATTATTTATTGGTGTTACTTTCGGAATTGATTTTAAAGGAGGAACACTTTACCAAATAGAACTTCAAAAAGAAGTTACTCCCACTGAAATTGCTAGAATAGCTAATATTATTCAACAAAGAATTGATCCTGGTAAATTAAGAGGAGATATTCTTTCACCAGTTGGTGGAAAATACATTATGATTCAAACCGCAGAAACCAATCCAACAGAACTAGAAAAAATTGAGTCAAGAATAAGACAACAAGGAAAATTTGAAGCAACCCTGAATGGAGAATTATTATTTACTGGAGATGAAATTAAACGAATTTCAAGAAAAGATGGGTATGGTGTTGCAAAAAATGGAAATGTTTATGGGTGGAATTTGCCTTTTGTACTAAATGATGAAGCTGCAAAAAGATTTGCACAAATGACTTTCCACGAGTGCACAGCAATTTCATTTTCCCCCCAAGGAAAACCGATTTATGATTGTGAAAGAACAATGTTCTTTTTAGATAGACCTAATGCACTAATTGTACTAACAGAAGAACAATACGATTTTGACGAACAAGAATTATTATTAGGAAACACTTTCTTAAACATTCCACAAGGAACAAGCATTGATGAAGTTATTGAGGATTCAAGAAACGCAATAATTATTTACGAAAATGGAATGGATTTTAATTCAATTTATTTATCAGAAGTGCTCAAATCAACTGATCAAGCAATTGTTTCCCCTGATTTGAGTGAAAAAGCCATAAATGATCTTAATGCTGCAGGATTTGTTGTTACAAAAACAAAAAGCGCGGAAGGATCTCCTTGGCTTTGGGACATTTTGAATGCAAAACAAATAATTAGATTGAGTGAAGGAATAACTAACGAGGATGTGGCTGATCCATCACAAGCAAAAATATTTACTCAACTCAATATTAGTGGATCAAGAGAAAGTGCAGAAGTCGCTTTCCAAGATTTAGAAGAACTCGCAATATTACTTGAATCAGGCTCACTACCAACTCCTGTAAAAAGTATTTCAAAAGAAACAATTTCTCCAACACTTGGAACTTCATTTGTTTCAAACATTATTATGATGGGAATAATTGCGCTTATTCTTGTTGCTTCAATAATTATTATCAGATACAAAACACCTCTTTTGGCTGTGCCAATAATCATAACATTAATTTCGGAAACAATAATGATGCTAGGAATTTTAGCTTTACTAAAACAACCACTTGATTTAGCAGCATTTGCTGGAATAATTGCAGCAATCGGAACAAGTGTTGATTCTGAAATTGTTATAGTTGATGAAATGATTGGAAAAGCTAGAAAAGAGCACTTATCACTTTTACAAAAAATAAAAGAAGGGCTCTTCATAATTACAACATCAGCACTAACAATGCTTGCTGTTATGATGCCAATAATTCTTTTATCACCAAACATGCCAGGGATTAGTAATTTGTATGGATTTGCATTTGTAGCAATTCTTGGATCACTAATTGGAGTACTAATTACAAGGCCAGCATTTACAAAAGTAATTGAAATGATTTCTGACAAAGTTGAAAAAGACAAAGCAAAAACTGTTTGAAATAATCACTAAATAAACCCCAACAACCACAAATATCAAAAAGAAAAATTATGCTGCCAAGCATAACTGTATTCTAAAAAATGTATTCCAAAAATAGAAACATTATTTTACACTAATTTTTATTATACTAATTCGTTTAATTTTTTTCCACTAACAAGGTTGGTGGATAGTATAAAAAATACTAAAACAACAAAACTCATAAAAAACCAAGTTAATGTATGCACTAAATTTGAATCAACCCCCACTATTTCAGAAAAAACAACTACTATTAGCCGGAGAATATTGATTAAAAAAATAACTCCAGCCCCAACAATAAATAACCCTGCTTTTTTGATTAATTCTAGTTTTCTTAATGAAAAAATTAGTGAAAAAAGAACGCTCATTGTAACAAACCCCAGACAAGAATTAGTAATAATAAATATTTTTTCGTTTAAAAAAATTTGATTATTTAAAAAAGGTAAATTTAAAACCATAGCAACAATCATTGTTAAAAAATTTGATACTATTGATAAATCAAGAAAAACAATAACAAAACTAATCATAAAAAAAAATAGGAAAAATTTTGTTGAAAACCATAACAAATCAAAATTGGTTAAATATTTTTTTGGATCAACAATTTTTTTATTGATGCTTTTATCAACATTTGTTTTGTGAACATTTTTATTAGCTATTTTTGCACTAACATTCTTATCCACAATTTTTTTGCTTCCAATTTTAATATTTTTATTGATTTTATTATGCTTATTAATTCCCTTATTTCCAGCACCCCCATTATTTTCATCATCCCTCTTACCCAAATTGCTTTTAATATCACTATTATTCTTAACCTTCTCGGTATTTTTCTTGTTTTTGTTTTTTGGTTTGTTCAATTATTTCACCAGGGAACTTTTTTTAATTTCAATTTGTATGCTAAAATATTTGTGATGGAGTGCATAAAAATTGTGATGACTAATAATACTATTATTACTTCAAGTTCGGGAGTTCTTACAAAGGAACTTAAAATTAGTCCTCCTAAAATAAAATCCCATTGGTCGGCTATTGCCCAATGTGATCCACGTTCAAGACCGATTCTTCTTTTTAAAAAACTTTTACAAATATCTCCCAACATTGCCCCAATTGATAAAAATACAATAAAGGTAAAATAATTATCAATTAATTGTGCTTGAGGAATTAAAAAATATATTAACGCTCCTGCTGAAACCCCCACTAGTATTCCACTGAATGTTCCAAGAATTGTTTTCCCATCACCAAGTATTCGCTTACCGAATAGTTTTTTCCCAAAATCAAGAGGGATTTCCCCGTGCAAAATTATTGGAGCTGCATTCGCGAAATACATTGGAATCGCGTAAATTAAAAATAAAAAAAATATTTCTAAAAATTCCATTTAAATCACTAAAATAATTTTATAAACTAAAAATAAATTTAATTTTATAGTAATAAAAAATACACTATTAATACAAATATTGCTCCTGATGAGGACCCTATTAAATTAACTTGCATATTGTTTAAAATTTTTCTTGATTGGAATATTGCTCCAAATATTGAATCAACATTTGATCCTACAATTCCTGCTAATAAAACTAAAAATGAGAGTAATAAATTATTGTATGTAAAATAATAAATTAATGCTATAACAAGTGCTCCAAAAAAAGCTGCTGTTTCTCCAAGCAATGTTATTCCCCCATCAGTTCCTCTTTGAACTTTTTTTAAAGTTGTAATCATTATTGGGTCTTTTTTTGAATGGTAACCAATTTCTGAGGATAATGTGTCAGCGAGTGCTGCGGAGATTGCTGCAAAAAAAGCTAGTTCGAACGCCACTGCATTTTCTGGAAAAATCACTATTAAAATTATTGATACTAACGCGGGAAGTGAATTTCCAACAACATTGAATACGTTTCTTTTTTCGTGTTTCTTTTTTGAATAATTACTCGCTATTTCCCCCAATATAAAAAAAACTACTACTGTAAAGAATGGGATTAATGGACTTGGGGAGTGGGCAGGAGCGTAACTTATTGCAGCGAGTCCAACAATATTCGCTACCAGCACCCCTTCAAAATCAAGTAATTGTTTGTGGTAAGAAATTATGGAAAAAATTATTAAGAAAATTATTGCTAGCATTAATTGTTCAAAGTACATTGATTATCAATATTTTATTGGTTAAAACTGATTTATATAGTTTTATATTATAAAAAAAAACCAATTCAATGAATAAGACAAATTCAAAGGAGAAAGAAATTCAAAAGAAAAAATCCAAATAAAATTAATTCAAATGAAAAAAAATAAATTCTAAAAATAGCGCTTAATTATTAGTAACTTAATTATTAATGGGGGATTATTAGTTGATAATTATTGGTTGATAATTATTGGTTGATAATTATTGTCTAATTAATATCGCTAGATTAGTTATTAGTGTTAAATTGTTAAAATTCTAATCGTTAATTATTTTTTTTCAATAAATATTCCTTTTGCAGGAATCACTTTTTTTACTAAGAATACTTTTGCTGCTTTTTTAGCTATTTCACTTGACAAGTTTCCAAGTAATAAATCTTTTGATATGTCTTCAAAATCTTTTCCGCTTTGTGCTAATAGTTCTTTTTTCATTATTTCTCTTATTCCTGCTTCTTGTCTTCTTGTTGCTTTTCTATCTGTTATTGCTACTATAGTAAATCTTGCTTCTCCTGTTGTTACAGGAATTTTTTCCGTTAAAGCAATTTTGCTATTTCTTCTTCTAACTGCTCGTCCTAATGTTCCTTTGTTTATTTCAAATTTTGATAAATTTGTTGAAATATTTTGTCCTTGAACATCAGTTGTTTTTAAATAAATGTACCAATCTCTTTTCATTCTATTTCCTGTTAATACATCAAGAGTTGTTCTTATTGTTCTGTTGGTAAGATTTTTTGGTTTTTCTGCAGGTGTTTCTGCTATTGGTTTTTTGTCAAATATTCTAGAAGCATTAATTGTGAACCATTTTTTCTTTTTCCATTTATCCACTACTCTTCGCGAACCTTTTCCTGCTGATCCCGAAGTTTTTGATTGTTGTGCAGCCATATAATCAACCTACTTTATTTCCTCATTTTTTATTCTTTAAATAATCATCAATTTTTTTTAATCCAATTATTCCTTCTTCTTTCAATATTATTTTTTCTCCACCAACTATTTTTTGTTTTAATTTTGCTTTAACCTTTATTGTCATAAAAATTACTTCACTAATAATGCTGCTTGTTCAGCAGAGTATTTCCAATCAAGAGGTAATTTTCCATTTTTTGAATAATATTTTCCTAATTTTCTTATTTTTGATACAGTTATTTCATACCCTCTTTTTGCAGAAAAGTCCTTTTTGTTTTTGTTTAAGTGTTTTTCAAGTATTACACTTCTTCTTATTAAATTTAGTAAATCTTCAGGCATTTCTCCTAATAATTCGTGTTCTGATAATACTTTTTGGATTGATTTTCCGTTAGATAATTCGTAAAAATTTTTTACCCCGTATTCATCTCTTAAAATTAGTCCAATTTTGCTTGGAGAGTGACCTGCGTTAGCTAGTGATACTATTGTTTCTTCAATTTCTTCAATAGATAATGAATCAGCATTCTTTTTTTCTTTCTTTAATTCTTTCTTTTTAGCCATTTTAATCACTTTAACCTTTCCACCCATTTCGGTGTGGAAAAGAACAACAAAATTATAACATAATTCTCTTAGCTAAGGTTTAAAAAGCTTGAGTCAAGGTTTTTAAAAAAAATAGAAAATTAATCCGAAAAAAAATTTGGTAAGAAACAAAAAGAAATCACAGGAAAAATTAACCTGCTTTGATCAATTAGTGATACCTTGCTCTTTTTTCTATTTTTTCCATTTGTTTTATCATTTGTTCATTTGGCGCATATCCTTCCAACACTAATTCCCAACCCTTTTTTAGTGAAGAGTGGGTGGAGTTGAAGGTTTTTTTGAACACAACTAAATCTGTTGCTAAATCTTCTGTTTTTTTTGAAAAATAACCTAACCCAAAATCTATGAAAAATATTTTTCCAGAATCTTTTGAGTTTTTATTATTAATATAAATTATGTTTGAGGTTGTTAAATCTCCGTGCACTATCCCAACTGAATGCATTTTTTTTATTTCTTTTCCAATCAAAGAACATAATTCTTTTTTTTCTTCAATTATTTCTTTTACTCTCACTCCATTTAAGTATTCCATTATTATTTCAAAAGAGTTTTCGTTAACTTTTAGTATTCTTGGAGTGTTAATTATTTTTGAAGCTTCTTTAATTAGTTTGGCTTCTGCTTTTGTTCTTTTTTTTCTTATATCAAAATCAAGTTTTGGGTTTCGGTAATTTTTAGCAATTCTCTTTTTGTTAATTGCGGTAATGTTATCAAAAGTTGTTTGTGTTAGTTCTGCCTCTGCTCCTTTTTTATAAAATTTTTCCATAAAAATCAATTAAATTAAAATTAGTTTAAGGTTGAACAAATATTCCTCATTTCAATTTTTGTGGTGGTGCAAGTGTTTAAGTAATCTTGAACTGTTTCTTTTTGTCCACTTCGTAGTTGTTGTAATTCGTTTGAATTTAGTGCGTTGAGTTTTTCAAGCGCTTTTTGTGAAATATTTTCACAAACAATTGTTGTTTGGTATGCGTTTATTACTGCTATTGATTTACAATTTTCTTTTAGCATATCAATAGAGTTTAGTTGTCTTGTTAGTGATAGAACTTGGTAAAATGATTGAGCGGAGTATAGTTCAGCATCAGCAAGAGTTGATGGTAAATTTAGTTCTATTAGTTCGTTTGTGTAATCAAGCAGTATTTTTTCGTTGGGAACAAAAGCGGTTGTCATTCCATATTTTTCTTGTAATTGATTAATTTTTTGAACATCATTTGTTAAATTTATGCACCCAAATAGTGTAAAAATTAATAGTATGAGTGAGAATATTGTGAATTTTTTCATACAAATTATAAGGAATAGTTATTATTAAATTCTTTCTTTTAATAAAAAAAAACAAATTATTTGTCCAAAAAATTTACCCAAATATTTTTTCAAATAATCCTTTTCTTTTTTTTGAAGCATTTTCTTCACTTTTTAGTGATTCTAGTATTTCTTTTTGTTTTTTTGTTAGTTTTTTTGGTGTTTCAACTATTACTTTTACATATTCGTCTCCGAAAGAGTTTGAATTTAGTTTTTTTATTCCTTTTCCTTTCATTTTGAATATTGTTCCTGTTTGAGTTCCTGCAGGGATTTTTAGATCTGCTTTTCCTTTTAGTGTTGGAACTTCTACTGTTGCACCGAGCGCTGCTTCAGAGAAACTTATTGGAATCTCTGTGTAAATATCTTCGTCATCTCTTTTGAATACATCGTGTTTTTCTACGAGTATTACTAAAAATAAATCTCCTGCTCCTTGTCTCCCTTCATTTCCTTTTCCTTGTAATCTTAAATGATTTCCTGTGTTTATTCCGGCAGGGATTTTTACGTTTAGTTTTTCTAATTGTTCTTTGATTCCTTCGCCGTTACAATTTTTACATTCTTTTTCAGGGATTTTTCTTTTTCCTTTGCATTTACTGCAAGTTGTTTGCATTTGGAAAATTCCAAAAGGGGTTCTTTGTTGTTTTACTTCAATTCCTCTTCCATTACAAGTGGGGCAAGTTTTTAATTCTCCTTCTGCTCCACTCCCTCCGCATTTTTCGCATTTAACTAATCTGTCGTATTTTATTTCTTTTGTTATTCCAAAAGCAGCTTCGTCAAATTTTAGGTGTATTGTTATTTTTATGTTTGATCCTAAATCTTTATTCTCTCGTCTTGTTCCTCTTCTTGAACCAAATAAGTCCCCCATATCTCCAAATCCAAATCCGCCAAATCCTGTGAAATTGTTGAATAAGTCTTCAAAGTCAAAGTCCATTCCTTGTCCGAATCCTTGTTGGGTATATCCTGAAAAGTTTTTGAATGCTTCCCCATAGTTGTCATAATTTTGTCTTTTTTCTGGATCGGATAATACTGAATAAGCTTCGTTTATTTCTTTGAATTTTTTTTCTGCATCTTGTTCTTTTGATACATCAGGATGATATTTTTTTGCTAGATCTTTGTATGCTTTTTTTATTTCGTCAAGAGTTGCTCCTTTTTTTAGTCCAAGTGTAGCATAATAATCTTGACTCACAATAATCAAACTCCACTTAATAATCTTTAACTAATAATCCAACAAAAATAATCCACCTAAATTAATTTAATTAAATTAATTCAAATTGAACCAATTATTTTATCATTAAAATTTTATCAAAATAATTTTTAAAATAATTTTAAAAATATTTTTAAAAAAAACCTACATTTACTTTTTTTACACCACTAATTTTTATCCACTAATTTTTACTTATTAATTTTTTTAATAATTTTATCACTAATTTTTATTCAATACTTTTATTTTTAATTATTTTTTCTTTTTTAATTCTATTTTTTTTATTTTATTTATTGATTTTATCCCTGACTTTGCCCTCATTTATTTTAATTCAAAAGGTTTAAGAAGTAGGTTTTGCTAACTTTTCAGCTAGCAAACCACACCTCTTTTTTTTGTTGATTATTGTTTTGAATATCATTTTTTGTTTTTTCTTTTAATTCAATTTCTTTTTTTCCAACCTTTGTTTTTGGAATTGTTTTTTGTTCGGTTTTTTCAATGTTGTTTTGGTTTGTTTCGTTATTTTTTGTCCGATTTTTCTTCAAAATCTGCATCAACAACTTTTTCATTATCATTTCCCCCTTTTGAATTTTCTTGTGTGTTTGTTGTGCCAGTGTTTGGTTGTTCTTGTTGTGCTTTTTGATATACTTCTGATCCAACTTCTTGTAGTATTTTGTTTAATTCTTCCATTTTTGTTTTTATTGTTTGAGGTGATTTTTCTTCTTTTGCCATTTCGTCTTTTAGTTCTTTTAGTCCTGTTTCTATTTTTGTTTTGTGTGTTTCTGAAATTTTGTCTTTTAGTTCTTCTAACATTTTTTCTGTGCTGTATATTGTTGCATCAGCGTTGTTTAGTATTTCTATTTCTTCTTTTATTTTTTTGTCTTCTTCTGCGTGACTTTCTGCTTCTTTTTTCATTCTTTCTATTTCTTCTTCTTTTAGTTTTTGTGATGCTACAATTTTGATGCTTGTTTCTTTTCCTGTTCCTTTGTCTTTTGCTGTTACGTGAACTATTCCATTTGCGTCAATATCAAATGTTACTTCTATTTGTGGAACTCCTCTTGGTGCTGGGAGTATTCCTGTTAGTTGGAATCTTCCCAAAGATTTGTTGTCTTTTGCTAGTGGTCTTTCTCCTTGGATTACATTGATATCAACTGTTGGTTGATTATCCGCTGCTGTTGAAAACACTTGGCTCTTTTTTGTTGGAATTGTAGTGTTTCTATCAATTATTTTTGTTGATACTCCCCCAAGTGTTTCTATTCCTAAACTTAGTGGAGTTACATCAAGCAATAACACATCTTTTACTTCTCCTGCTAGCACTCCTGCTTGTACTGCTGCCCCTATTGAAACACATTCCATTGGGTCTACTCCTCTTTCTGGTTCAACCCCTGTTATTTTTTTTACAAAGTTTTGAACTGTTGGCATTCTTGTTGGACCACCAACTAATATTACTTTGTTTAATTCTGCTGCAGTTATTTTTGCATCAGCTAATGCTTGAGTGATTGGTTTTTCACATCTTTGAATTATTGGTTTAATTAATTCTTCAAGTTTTGCTCTGTTTATTTTCATTGTTAAGTGTTTTGGCCCGCTTTGATCCGCAGTAATGTATGGTAAGTTAATATCCGTTTCTAGAACTGTTGATAGTTCTATTTTTGCTTTTTCTGCTGCTTCTCTTACTCTTTGCATTGCCATTGAGTCTTTCTTTAGATCTACTCCTTGTTCTTTTTTGAATTCTTCCACAATATAATTTAGAACAGCTTCATCCATATCTGTTCCACCAAGTTCGGTGTCCCCTGATGTTGATTTTACTTCAAACACTCCTGAACCGAGTTCCATTATTGTTACATCAAGAGTTCCTCCCCCTAAATCAAACACTAATATTTTTGCGTCTTTGTTTTGTTTGTCTAATCCATAAGCTAGTGCTGCTGATGTTGGTTCGTTTATTATTCTTATTACTTCAAGTCCTGCAATTGCTCCTGCATCTTTTGTTGCTTGTCTTTGATTATCATCAAAGTATGCTGGCACAGTGATTACTGCTTTTTCTATTTTTTCTCCTAAAAAGCTTTCCGCATCCCTTTTTATTTTTTGTAAAATAAATGCTGAAATTTGTTGAGGAGTGTATTCTTTTGAATCAATTTTGTATTTGTGGTTTGTTCCCATTTTTCTTTTTGCTTTTGTTATTGTTCTTTCTGGGTTTGTTACTGCTTGTCTTCTTGCTGGTTCTCCCACAAGGATTTTTCCATCTTTTGAAAACGCTACGTAACTTGGGAAAGCTTTTCCATACATTGTGTTTCCTTCTGCTGATGGAATAATTTTTCCTTTTCCTCCTTCAAGTACTGCTGCTGCACTATTACTCGTACCTAAATCAATTCCAATTATTTTACTCATAAAACCACACTCCTTTTTTTAAAAATAATTTTTTAAAAATAAATAAACTCATTTATTTCTTTATATCTCCATTTACTCCCCCATTCATTTCTACTTTATCTTCTTTTTTAATTTCTTTTCCTTCTAATTCTTTTTCATTTTCAATTTCTTTTTCTTCAATTTTTTTATCACCAACATTTATATTTTTTCCAATTTCTTTTCCATTTTCAATTTCTTTTTCTTCAATTTTATTCTCTTCAATTTTATTTTCACTAATTTTGTTTTCCACCAAATTTTCTTTTTTACCATTTGAAATGCTTACTTTTGCTGGTCTTAATATTTTTTTATTTAACAAATATCCATTCAATAACACTTTGGTTATTTTATCTTCATTGAGTAATGAATTTTCTTTAACTAAACAATCCATTGTTTCGTGATCAAAATCATCCCCTTCACAAATGTTTATTTTTTCCAACCCGTTTTTTTTCAAAATTGAGTAAAGTTGTTCATAAACTAAAACAAATTCTTTATTGTGTTTTACTCCTTGTTCCAAAGTATCAAGCACTGAAAGTAATTGTTCTATTATTGATGCGTTTGCAAATTCTTTATATTCTTGATTTGATTTAATGGTTCTTTTTTGGTAATTCTCAAATTCTGCTTGAAGTCTTTGCAATGTTTCTGTTAATTCTTTAATTTTTTCCTGATCCTTATTTAATTCGTTCTTATTCTCTATTTTTTGTTCATTTTTTTGGGAATTAACACTATTAATTTTGTTGTCTTTTTGATTCATTTATATCACAATAATGAAAAATTGGGCCAATATATTTAAAAAACTATCTTGATTGTTTAAAGAGTTTGGACAAAATGCGTATAGTTTAGACAATATTTATAAATTGTTCGGGGTATAAAAGTTATTATGAAGCACAAGATTGAAAAAAATGATTTAACTCAAATTCAATTTTCTGATGAATCTCACGCTCTTCCAATATTGAAGAGTTCTTTAAGAAGGGAATCTCCTAAAAGAAGCAAATTTAAATTAACTATTAGGAAAGTGAATTTTTCTGATAATCAAGATTTTGATAGCAAAATTGCTTGGATTTGTTCTTCGCTTGGTTTTTTTGAACACATTGATAAAAACAAAAACGCGGCAGCGATTTTTAAAGAAATATTTTTAGCAACCTCAATGGGACAAGTACTCACAAGCACTACAATTGCTCAAAGAATTGGAATGAGTAGAGGGAGCACAATTAATCATTTGAATAAACTAGTTAGATCAGGACTAGTAGAAAAAAATGGGAGATATTATTATTCAAGAAATAAAACTATGCAAGGAACAATTAATGAAATTGAAGATGATTTGTTGCACATATTTTCCAGAATAAAAAAAATTGCCGAAAACATTGATGCTGAAACCGGAAGCATTATTAGAATGAAATAAACTTTGTTAATAATAACTAAAAAAGTATTCAATTAAAACCCGAACTAACATTTTTAAATTCTAAAATCATTGTTTTTGTTGATATGAATAAGAATTTGTCTAAATTGTTTTCTCCTAATAGTGTGGCTATTGTTGGGGCGAGTAATACTCCTGGAAAAGTTGGTTACTCCATTTTAAAAAATTTAATTGAAGCAGAGTTTGTTGGAGAAATTTATCCAATTAATATTAATGATAAAGTGGTTCAAGGAATTAAAGCGCACCATAATTTGGGGGATGTGAAAAAGAATATTGATCTTGTAATAATTTGTGTTCCTGCTCCTGTTGTTATTAAAGTGATGCAGGATTGTGTAAAAGCCAACATAAAAAATGCGATTATTATTAGTGCAGGTTTTGCCGAAACTGGAAGCGAAGGAAAAAAATTACAAGAAGAACTTGAAAAAATTGTATCTGAAAACAAAATCAATGTTGTTGGCCCAAATACTTTGGGAATAATTAATACAGAAAATGGGCTTAATGCTTCTTTTGCTTCAACATTCCCAAGACAAGGAAATATTGCTATTGTTTCACAATCAGGAGCTCTTTGCACCGCAATTCTTGATTGGGCAAGACAAGAAAAAGTTGGGTTTAGTAGATTCATTAGCACTGGAAATAAAGCATTTTTATCAGAGAGTGATTATTTTGATTATTTACAACACGATCCAAAAACAAAAGCGGTTTTTGTGTATATGGAGTCAATGAAGAACACTAAAAAATTTTTAAAAGAAGCGAGTGAGCTCGCGAAAAGAAAACCAGTGATTGTGTTAAAATCAGGGAGAAGTGCTCAAGGACAAAAAGCAGCTTCTTCTCACACCGGAGCACTAAGTGTCGATGATGAAATTTTTTCTATTGCTTGTCAAAAAACAAATATGATTAGAGTAAATTCAATCGAAGGATTTTTTGATTTAGCAAAAACATTATCAAAAATCAAAAAAATAAAAAAATTTAATTTAGCAGTAGTAACAAATGCTGGGGGGCCGGGAGTAATTGTCGCGGATAGTGCTTCTGTCCATAATTTTCCACTCCCCGAATTTAGTTCAAAAACTATTAACGCAGTGAAAGAAATAAATCCACACGCATCAAACCCACTGGATCTAATAGGGGATGCAAAACCAATTGATTATAGAACCGCTCTAAGAGTGTTACAAGATGATTCAGGAATTGATTTAGTGTATTGTCTTCTGACTCCTCAAAGTATGACTAATCCTGAAAGGGTAGCGGATATTATTATTTCTTTAAATAAAAGAAAACCAATTATTTGCTCTTTTATTGGAGGAACAAGTGTTTCACACCCAAAAAGATTTTTGAAAGAAAACGGGGTGCTGGAATTTGAAACTCCCGAAAGAGGAATTAAAGCACTATCAAGAATTAAAGGGTATTATGAGAGAAAAAATTTGAAAAAAATATTTGATCAAAAAATTACTCCTAACAAAGAAATTAAAAAAACCTTAAAATCAAAACCAAAATTAAATTTGAAAGAATCATTTGAGTTGTTGAACAAACACAACATAAAAACCACTCCAACTATTTTTGTCACATCAATAAAAGAAATTGAACAAAAAATAAATTTAATTAAATTTCCTGTCGCACTAAAAACTGGATCAGGGCTTGCACACAAAACAGATTTTGGTTTAGTTAAAGCGAATATAAAAAATAAAGAAGAATTAATCAAAGAAGCAGAAAAAATGTTTTTGATTTCTAAAGAAAAAAAATTAGAAGAAATTTTAGCAATACAAGAAATGATACAAGGACAAGAGATTTTGGTTTCTTCAATCACTAACGAGTTTGGAAAAATTATTACTTATGGACTTGGAGGAATTTTTGTTGAAATAATGAAGGATGTTTCTCAAAAAATTGCTCCAATAAACGAATCGGATTTGGAAGAAATGTTTTCAGAAGTAAAAGGAACAAAAGTTCTTCTCGGAGCAAGAACAAAAAAGAAATACAATATTGATTCTTTAAAAAAATTGATTAAATCAATCTCGGATCTTGCACTAACTTATCCCGAAATTAAAGAAATAGAATTCAACCCAGTGATTGTAACAGAAAATGATTCATTTGTTGTGGATTGTGTAATCAACACTAATAACTAAGCACCCCCAAATAAATTCAAACAATTTTAAATAATTTTAAACAATTTAAAATAATTTTAAACAATTTCGAGCAATTTTGAACAATTATTCTAACCAACAATCATAATAATATTTTCTATAATTAATTTTTTTATGAATAAAATTGGTTCAATTAAAGTTCCGAACGGAGCACTCTTGGCCCCAATGGCTGATTACACCAATGTTGCTTTTCGTACGCTTTGTAAAAAATATGGCGCTTCTTTAGTTTATACTGAACTTGTTTCTGTTAAGGGTTTGATTCACAAAAACAAAAAAATACCAAAATTACTTAATGTTAGTGGGGAAGAAAAACCGGTTTTTTTACAATTGTTTGGAAATGATCCAATTGATTTTGAAAAAGCAATTAATTTTGTTGAAAAAAATAATTCAGAAAATTTTGTTGGATATGATTTGAACGCAGGGTGCAGTGTTCCTAAAGCAAAAAAAGGAAAATACGGATCATATTTGTTGGATTACCCGAAATTAGTTAGGAATATTATAAAAAAAATGAAAAATTCCACTAATAAACCTGTTACGCTCAAAATGAGGTTGGGTTTAAGTGATGAAACTTTTTTAGAATGTGCAAAAGAAGCTGAAAGTGCAGGAGTTGATGCTATTTGCTTACACGCAAGATTTGGAAATGATGGGTATAGTGGGAAAGCAGATTGGAAAAAAATTCATGAACTAAAAAACAAAATTAATGTTCCAATAATTGGGAATGGGGATATTTTTTCTGTTAAAGATGCTCTTGAAATGAAAAAACAGACAAATTGTGATTTTGTTATGATTGGGAGAGCAAGTATGGGTAATGCTTTTATTTTCAAACAAACAAAAGAAGGATTGTTGAAAAAGAAAATTAGTGAAAGAACATTTAAAGAAAAACTTGTTGAAGCAAAAAAATTTATTGAATTGAGCAAAAAATTTAATCTTGAAATTAATAGTGTTAAAGGTTATTTTATTAGTTGGGTGAAGGGAGAAAAAAACGCGCCAAAATTAAGGAATGAAATTGTTATGACCAAAAGTTATGAGGAGCTTGAAAAAATTATTGAAAAAATAAAACAAACAAAATAATTTTCTTATTCTTCAGCGTATACTCTTCTTGGCGGAGTTGGTTTTTTGATAAAAGCTAAATTTGATTGTTTAAATTTATTTTTGCATTTATCTGAACAAAATTTTGGATCTTCTTTTACTTCAAAAATCATTCCACAAGAGGCACATATTTTTTTCATTTATCCCACCATTTTCCACTAGTAAAATATTGTGGAGCAATATTTACGCGTAGTACATAGAGGAGTAAAGAACTTCTTTTAAATTGTGCGAAAGGTTATTAAAAAAGATATTTAAACTTTAAAGTTATTCTTTTGGTATGACATTGGATAATAAATTAGATAAAAAGATTGAAATAAAATCTTTAATTCAACCTAAAACAAAATTGGATAAAGTGGATCCAAAAGAGAAGGAGATTAAGAAAAAAATTCTTAGTGATGCTGAAAAGTGGTTGAAAAAAAAACAAAATTTCTTAAAACTTTCACAAATCACTTTAACTCTTGACAAATATGGTGATATTTTTTCGGATTTTGATCCACGATCTTATATTGAGAGAGCATTATCTATTGATTTTTTATCAGAAATAAGGAGAGCGAGTAGAGAGAAACCTAACGGAGTAATTGAGTTAAAAATGTTGATTCCTAAAAAAGTTAGAAATCAAAAAGATGAAGCATTAATTATTAAGAGATTAAAAAATCATTTCAAAAGACATTTTGAACGACTCCAAAGTGATGTTAAAAGATTAAAAAAAGTCGGAGCACTAATGGTAGGAATTGGTTTTTTGATAGGAGTGCTTGTTGTGTTAGTGCTTGAAAATGTAACACACAATGTGGATCATTCAATGTTTTTTCAAAACCCATTACTTTGGTTAGTAATGATTTTTCCTAGCGTGATTTTGGTGTTAATGGAACCAGCATCTTGGTTTTTGATTTGGGAAGGAATGAACAAACTTGTTTTTGATTGGAGAGTAAAACAACCAGATCTTGAATTTTATGAAAAAATGACTAAATGTGATATTGTTTTTGAAGAATACTAAAAAATCAAAACAACAAAAAAATTAAATGAGAACAAAACAAAAAAATAATTTTGAAAAAGAATTAGTCTAATTTTTTTTTGAAAAAAAATCAAAATTGAGTTTATTGGTTTGATTCTTGAATATTTTCTTGTGTTTTTTCTTCACTATTTTCTTCTTGAACTGATTTAGCACTATCTTCATCACTAATTTCATTATCAGGATTAGTTTCATTATTAGTGCTTATCTCATTGTCAGGGTTAGCATCAATTTTTGGTTCAACATTAGTTTCATTAGTAGTGGTGTTTTCATTAGTGTTTTCATCATTAATATCATCATTAATATCATCATTAGTATCATCATTAGCAACAGCATTAGCGACATTATTAGTGTCATCACCAGTAGTAGTATTTTCAATATTTGTTTCTTCAGTTTTTGTTTCGTTTTCTTCTTCGATTTCGCTAGGTTTTGGTTTCTTTAATCCTTCAGTTTTCGGACAAGTTCTACACATAGAATCCATTAAAGATGGTTCTTCTGGACAATCAGGGTAAAGTCCTTTACATTTAGGGAATTCACCAGCTAAAGATATTACTGATTCGTTTGCTGTTTTAAATCTTCTTTGCATCAAAAACCACCTTTAATTATTAAAGAAAACAAATTATTAAAAACCCACTTTTTTTGTAAAAAAATATTTATTTTCTTTTTTGTATTTATTTTCTTTGTATATTTTTTTTAGTTATTTTAATTATTTTATTTTTATATTTATTTTATTTTTTTAATTATTTTTTATTTTTATATTTTTTTTATTGGTAAATTGGTTTTTTGACAAAGTTCCATCACTTTTTGTTTAAATTTTTTAAGCCCTTTCCAATCCAAAACAATCAATTTTGCTCCACTTTTAGAAATCATTTGTTCTAATAATTCAAAATCAAGATTTTCTAAATTATACTCTGGGCAAATGTGTCCAATTGAATAATTTTCTCTAATCACAAATTTTGTAAAATTATTAGCATAATGAATTCCACCAACCCCAATAGCTATTGTGTCATTATTTTCAATCAAAGTTGAATTTATTACAATTTCTGCAATTAATTTTCCTAAAAAATTATTTTTCCACTCAATTATTGAACTTCCAATTTCAATAAAAACAACATTTTTTTCTGTATGTGGTCCGTGGTGAGTAACCTCAAAACAAATCTCAAAATCATTCAAATTATTTTCTCCATTTTTTAGTTTTTCTTTTTCACGAATCAATGCACGAATATAATTAGTTCCAATTTTTGCAAGTGCTCCGCAAAGCTTTTTTTCTTCACCACCAAATTTGGCTTCTCCAAAATTACCAATATAATGCACAGTGAGTGATTTTTTTTCAGCTTTGCTTTCGTGTTTTGATAAAACAACTATATTATTTTCTTTAACTTTATTTAATGATAAAAATATGGTGTCCTCTTTAAATTCGTAAAAATTCGCCCAACTTGGAACACCAATTCTTTTCAAGTGGTTCGCAATATTAACACTAGCTTCATCTTCTAAAGCACAAACAATAGCAATTTTTTCAGCCATAATTACTCTATTGGCGGATAACTTTAAGTAGTTTTTTAAATGTTAAGAAATACAAGATTTCTAATTAAATTGATTTTTTAATCAAAAAAAGGTGATATAAAATGGTAGTAGAGTATGGAGAATTCAAAGGAAACAAAATGATAATCCTAAAAAGAAACGAAAATGATAACTTCCCATTCCAATTCGGAAAAGGAAAAGCAAGATTAATAGTAGAAAATATGGATGCAATAAAAGCATTTGCAGAAGAAGAATAAAACAATTTTTATAGTTTCATTTTCTATTTTTATTTCTAAACACTGCCCACAAAGTAGGGCAGTGAATTGTCTTATTTTTTAATTTTCAATTCATTTTTTGTTCTTTAATTATTTTTTCTTTAATTATTTTTTCCTAAACACTATTTTTTGTTTTTAAAATAAGGTGTCAAACATTTTTTTTCCGTTTGATTCTGTTAAATATTTCCATCTTTCGTCAACGTATTGTTGTATTTTTGCGTTAATTTCTGGAGTAATGTGTTTGAATCTTCCTTGCATTTTTAAATAATTTTCTATTGGCTTTTTTTCTGTGGGTGTGTGGTTTAGTTTTAGTACTCCGTTTTCTATTTCATATATTGGGTAAGCGCATGTTTCTAACGCCATTTTTGATACATCAATTGTACTTGATGAATCTATTTTCCATCCTGGAATACAAGGCACGAATACTGAAATGTATGATGGGCCTTCTGTCACCAGTGCTTTTTGTACTTTGTTTTTTAGATCAAATAAATTTGCTACATTTGCTGTTGCTACATATTTTGCTCCGTGTGCTGCTATAATGAATGGGAGTGGTTTTTTTGGTTGTGATTTTCCAGGTATTACTTTTCCGCTTGGGGATGTTGTTGTTGCTGCAAAAGGGAATGTTGCTCCGCTTCTTTGTATTCCTGTGTTTTGGTAGGCTTCATTGTCTGTTGATATGTACAATATTTTGTGTCCTCTTTCTACTGCTCCGCTTATTGATCCAAAACCAATGTCAAACATTGCTCCGTCTCCACCAATTGCTATAACATTTGTGGTTGTGTTTCCTTTTGTTTGTAGTGCTGTTTTTACTCCACTAGCTACTGCTGCTGCGTTTTCGAATGCACAATGCACCCAAGGTAGTTCCCACGCAGTTTCTGGATATGGGGTTGATACTACTTCCATGCATCCTGTTGCCATTACTATTATTGTGTCTTCTCCTGCAGCTTTTAGTATGTGTCTTATTGCTAGTGCTTCTCCACACCCCGCACAAGATCTGTGGCCGCTTGCAAAAAACTCTTTTTCTTCTAAACCAAGTATCGCCATAAAAACCAACTCAACCATATAACCAAATCAATAATCAACCCAACAACCAACCCAATAATTAACTTAATTATTTATTTTAACCAAACTCCTTCTTCTCCTTTTTCAATTATTTCAAATGCTTTTTTTATCATTTCTCTACTAATATCTCTTCCACCCAGTCCTGCAATGAATCCAGCCACTTTTGTGTTTTCTTCTTTTAGTGTAGCTTTGATTTCTGTAAATAGTGGTCCTTCGGAACCAATCGAAATATGTCTATCTATTACTCCTAAGTTTTTTATTTTTTTTGTCGCTTTTATTATTTCTTCTTTTGGAAAAGGTCTTACTGATTTTATTCTAATTATCCCTGCTTTTTTTCCTTCTTTTCTTAATTCTTCTAGCACCATTCTTGCTGTTCCTGTTGTTCCACCCACTGTTACGAGAGCATATTCTGCATCTTGCATATTGATTAGTTCTATTAATCCGCCCCCATATTCTCTTCCAAATGTTGTTGCGAATTCTTTGTGAACATTTTGTATTTCTTTTAGTGCTTCTTTCATTGCTTCTTGTTCCGCTTCTTTGAATTCAAAGTAAGTGTTGGGTTGTGCGAAAGCTCCGAATGTTTTTGGGTTTTTTGGATCAAGGTAGTGTCGGGGTTTGTATTCTGGTAAAAATAAATCAACTTTGTTTTGATCTTCAATTATTACTGGTTCGTAAACGTGAGTTAGAGAAAATCCATCAATGCAAACCATTACAGGTAATAATACATTGTTTTTTTCCGCGATTTTGTAAGCCATTATTGTAGTGTCAAATGCTTCTTGCACATCTTCACAATATAATTGTATCCACCCTTGATCTCTTTCACTCATTGCATCAGAGTGATCATTCCAAATATTTAGTGGCCCTGATAGTGCTCTGTTCGCTACCACCATTACTGCTGGCATTCTTGATCCTGCAACGATAGGAATTATTTCATGCATTAAAGCTAATCCTTGTGATGCTGTTGCTGTGAATGTTCTTACTCCTGCAGCGTATGCTCCGTAAAGTGCACTTATTGCGGAGTGTTCACTTTCAACATGAATTAATTGAGCATCCATTTCTCCGTTCGCAATAAATTCTGATAATTTTTCTGGAATTAAAGTGCTGGGAGTGATTGGATACATTGGAAGCACTTTTGGTTTGCAGAGTTTTACTGCTTGCGCAACCGCATCAGAACCTGAAATCACTTTTTTTTCTGACATAAAAACCAAAACCCATTTTTATTTTTCATTTATTGTTTTTCATTTATTGTTTTATCTTTTCAATTTTTTAATTTTTTCACCTAGTTTAATTTTTATTTTCATTTTTTAAATTTTTTATTTTTTTTGTTTAACATAATTCAAATTTTATTTTTCATTTTTTTTGTTTTTTTACTTTTTATTATTTTCTTTTTTCAATTTTTTTTATTTATTTCTCCTCTATTTTGTATTGGATGCATTTCACGGGGCATTCTTTTGCGCAAATTAAACATCCTTTGCAGTAATCGTAATTTATTTGGAATTTTCCTTCTTTGTCTTTGTATATTGCTCCGTCAGGACAATTAAGCCAACATTTTCCGCACTTTATGCATTTTTCTTGGTTTAGTTCTGGTATGTATGTTCTCCAATCCCCTGTTTTGTATTTTTTTGTTGAACCTGGTTCTAAAACCATTGCTCCAACTGTTAGTGGGATTCCACACTTTGATTTTTTTTCAAAATCTTTTGTGTTTTTTTCTTCACTCATAAAAATCACGAACTAAATTTTAAACAAATTTTAATTATTTTTTTGTGAATCTTCATAGACTTGTTTTATTGCAGCTAGATTTTTTTCTAGTATTGGTCCTTTTGATCCCATTTGTTGTTTGATCGCGTTTTCTAGTGCTTCAATACTCACTTCTTTTGTTAATGCACTGAATGCTCCTAGTGATGCAATATTAACGAATGGTTTTCCTATTTTTTCTAGTGCTACTTTTGATATATCTACGCATTTTATTTTTGCTTTTGTTTCAATTTTGAATTCTTCAGGTTTTTTGTTTGAATTAATTATTATTAAATCAGTAATGTTTTCTGTTAATCCACTAATTAGTGTTGCGTCAAGCACTATTGCATAATTGGCTTTGTAAACTTGTTCTCTAAGAGTTATTTTTTTGTCATCAATTCTTGCATAACTTCTAACCGGCGCTCCTGTTCTTTCAACCCCAAAATTTGGGAACGCTTGTGAGTGTTTTCCGTCCAAGAATGCAGCTATTGCTAAAACTTGCGAGCTTGTAACAGCTCCTTGCCCCCCTCTCCCAAGCACTATTATTTGTTTCATACAAATCAATATCCAATCAACATCCAATCAACATTCAAATCAATATTCAAATCAAAAAATATTTAGTTGATTTAATTTTATTTGATTAATTTATTTAGTTATTTATAAAGAAAAATTGACAACAAATGTTTAAAAACCGAATTAACGAAGAAGAGTTCGTCAATTGTACGAACAATTTTTGTTTTTTTTTGTTTTATTTTTTGTAAATTATTTGTTTAATTGGAGTGAATAGTATGTTTCACCAAACTGGCGTTTTTTAGTGAATCCTAATTTTTCATAAATCGAGTTTCCTCCAATTGCTTGGAATTGTATTGTTTTCACTCCTGCTTTTTTCATTACATCAATTGCTTCTGCCATTATTTGTGTTGCATATCCTTTTCCTTCAAATCCTTTTCGTGTTTGTAACCACTTGCCTGTTGCGTAAAGTTTTCCTTTATGGCGGTTTAATTCAAAATTAACTCCACTTCTTACCCCGCCTTTACCCACTATTTCTACAATTAAATTTTTTTCGAATGGTGTAAAAAAAGTTTTTTGTCTTAATCTTTCCCCATTTTGTGCAATTATTCTTCTTTCATTATAATATCTTAATTCGTTTGGATTAACTCTTTTTGAACTAATTCCTCTTTGACTTAAAGGCCTCCCCCATTTTGCGCGTTTTTTTACTTCCACTACAAATGATGAAGCGCCCTTTAGTGATTTTCTTCTACTTTTAGTAAGAAGAGGTTTTGGTTTCCTCACAACATCCATATACCTAACAGACATAATCATAATTTGATTTTTGTTGAATTTAATTCTTTCCCTAAAAGTGCTTTTTTTAAATTTCCTGGAATTAGTAAATTAAATATTTGTGCTTCGTTCCCATTTAATTGTTCTGCTAGTTTTTCTAACTTTCCTTTCATTCCACCAGTAACATCAATTGCTTTTGATTTATCCGCCATTTTTATTACCTCTTCAAGATTTTCTTTGTTTATTTCTTTTATGAGTTTTGCATTTTTTTCTATTTTTGGATCAGCAGTATATATTCCATCTACATCAGTGCCGAGAATTATTTTTTGTGGTTTCATTTGTTTTGTTATTTGTGCAATAGAAGTATCCCCACTCATTACACTCCATTTTAGTGTTTTGTCTTTAACCATTGTTCCAGTGGTTATTGGTATTTCGCCCCTCTGCAATGCTTTTTCATAATCTTCTATTTCGTAAACAATCACTTTTTTATTATCATGTTTGCAAACCCAATACCCTGGCAAGTGTCTTGTTTTTAGTTTTTGTTTTTCTAGAGCTTCAATTACTTTATCAGCTACAAAATCACAATCTTGAATTGTTTTTTCTACTCCTTTTTCTTGGTTTTTTGTTTTTATCCCATTATTCAAATCATATTTTTTTACATTCGTGTGTCCAAATGGCCCAACTCCACAAATTAGTATTAAATTAAATTCTTTTTCTTTTAGTGCTTGTGCAATTTCTTTTGCTGAATTGTTTAACACTTCTTCGTTCATTTCGAATTTATTATCAGCTTTTTTTGTTATTGAAGATCCGCCAAGTTTTAGTAAAACTAGTTCTTTCATCATTTCACCATCTTATTTAAAAAATAATTAATTAGCATATTGTCAAACTAACACATCAACCAACTAACATACCACACAACCAATACATTCACTCAACTAACACACCATCTAACCAACATATCCCCCAAATGATATATCTGACAACTTACATACTCACTTAACAATATTTTATTCACAATTTTATTAACGATTTTGTTCTCACATTATTTTTTGATGAGTGTTGTTTTATTCAATTATTATTTTTGCTTTTGTTGCGCCCACTGTTATTTTTTGTCCATTTTTTATTTGACTAATATCAATTTTGTCTATGCAAGGTATTTCTGAAATTATTGCTCCTACTGCCACTATTGTTTCGCATTCTTTATTTACTAGTGCTAATGGAGCAGTGTTTTGTTTTTTCATTCTGTAGAGTGCATAACTTCCAACTGTTGATCCTTTTCCTTGTGGAAATACAAGTATTTTGTCTTTTATTGATTGTCCTTCTAGTTCGTGTCCTTTTTCAGTAATTATTCCTGTTGCTGGATCTACTCCTCCGAAGAAACTTATTCCTTGTGTTGTTACTAGTGCTTCTCCTGATATTTTTCCGTTAGCAATTTTTCTCCCAATCATTTCTCGCATATTTTTCACCACAATAATTTCAATATTTTTTATTTTTTTTATTTTATTATTTCATTATTTCAATTTTTTTTATTTCTTCTTGTTTATTTATTAATTTTTTGTTTAATTTTTTTCTAATTTTTTCAATTGTTTTATCACTATTTTATTTTTTTGTTTTTAAAATTTTATTCGCACGCTTCTTCCACTAATTTTTCTAATGGGAGTATTTTTGTTTTTGATTGATTTTTTGAATATGCATAGTAACATCCTTTTGCTGAATCTGTTGCTAAGCACTTAAATCTTCCTTTGATTGGTGCAACTACACAACAAGTGTCTGCCGCAAATTTTGCCCCTGCATTTTCTATTATTTTTGTGTAACCTGCACTGTCAGCTATTTTTTTTGTTGGTCTTGCTGTTGTTATCCAGAATTCTTTTGTGACTTTTTTTCCAGTTAATAGTTCTGCGAGTTTTGCTATTTCGTTTATGCTTGCGTGTGGACAACCAACGCTAATAAAATCAATTTCGCAATCATCCATTCTCATTTCTTTTATTGCTTTTTCTATTTCGTTTTTTGTGATTATTATTTCTTCATTAGGGATTGGTGTTTTGTTTGGTGTTATTCCTTCCATATGAAATATTGCTGCACCGCCATAGGTCGCAATACTTGCTGAGAAAGATTTTAGTTCTTCTATTGTTGCTTTTTTTATTCCAGCAATATAAGTTGGTTTTGATTTTACTTTTTCCCCTATTACTTTTCCTAGTGCTCCGAATTCGTGTGTTCCTTTTATTTCGCATTCTACTTTTATTTTTATTTTTGCGTTTCTATTTTCGTCTAAGTGCATTCCATATTCTGGTGTTTTTCCTGTTAGTGCGCTTGCGAGTGCACTTGGCCCTCCTTCTCGGTTTGTTTTTGCTCCCAGAACTGAATTTGCATAAGCCACTGCACTGCTTTCACTCCACGCAATATTTTCTCCATAATGAGGATTGTTTCCTATTAAATATGGAGTGCAAGTACAGGTAGGTATTACTCCCATTTTTGTGAATGCTTCTATTACTAATTTTTGTTTTATTGCAAATTCTTCGCTTATTCCAAGAGTAGCATAATTTTCCATATCCATTCCTGCAGGGTTTAGAGTTGTTAGTACTTTTGTTTTTCCGTCTTTTGCCATTTCTGATAAAAACTCTAATCCTGCATCTCCTAAATTATCATAACTTACTCCCGCTATTTGTACGCTTGTGACATCTATTAGTTTTTTTGCTCCATAAATTTCTCCAAGAGCTACAAGTATTTCCATTGATTTTTTCACAGCATTTCCTTTTGCTCCATTGAGCATTTCTTTTTCTTGTTCTGTTAAATGCATTTTTTCACCAACTTTATTTTTTATGGTTTTTATAAATATTCTTTTATGTTGTGTTTTGGGAATTCTGTTCGTGTCATTTTTTCTATTTTGTCTAGTTCCATTGTTAAATCAAACCCTGCTTTTGTTGTTTCTCTTGTTATTTGATTTGCACTCGGATCTAGTGATGATCCTTTTTGATTTTGGAATATGTAGAAATCTTTGTTTGCTTGAAATCGTGTGGCCATTGCCCATTCCACTTCTAGTGGATCGTAAATGTTTATGTCTTTGTCTACTATGAAGAAGTGTTTTCCGCTTGTATGTCCTTTCATTGCTGCCTCTATTGCTTTTTTTCCATCATCTTCATTTTTTTTATTTATTTTTACTATTACATGGAACCAACTTGATCCGCCCGGATTTACGCTCACATCAATTACATCCACGCCTGCTTTTTTTACGCAATCAAACACTGTTGGTTCTCTTGGCATTCCCATCAATATTTTGTGTTCAAATCCCCCTGGTAATAGTGCGTGATAAATGTAGTTTGGTCTTGCATAAATTTTTTCTACTGTGAATATTGGTTCTTGTCTTATAATATCATTTGTTCCTGTTAGATCCACGAATGGTCCTTCGGAATGTTTTTCGTTTAGTGATAGTGTTCCTTCCATTATTATTTCTGCATCCGCTGGTAATTCTGCTTCGAATGTTTTTGCTTTTATTACATTGATTGGTTTTATTGAGTTCGCAATTTCTAGTTCGTTTACTCCTAGTGGTGGTGCCATCGCGGCAGCCAGTGCTGTTTCCCCACCTATTCCAATACAATATGCTGCTTTTAGTTCTCCGTTATTTTTTTTCAATAACTCCATTGTGTTTCTTTCAAGTATTCTTAAAGCGATTTTGTTTTTTCCAATTATCATTCCTCGGTGATAGCAAACATTTTGTCCAACACTTGGATCTTTTACTATTATTATTCCGCTTGATATGTATGGCCCCCCATCTTGTTTTGTGTGTGTTAGTATTGGTAGTTTTTCTAAATCAAGTCCTAGTTCTTCGTGATCTGTTTTTGGGATTAGTGTTGGTTTTGTTGGTGAATTTAAAGCATTGGTCATTATTGGGACAAGGTCTTTTACTTCACAACTCAAGTATTTTGCTACTTTTTCTTTTGATGCGAATACATTTGCAGCAATTTTGTTTTTTGTTTCTTTTATATTTTCAAACATTATACTTTTGTCGCTTGCAGAATAAATTATTCCACTCACTTCTAAGTTTTTTGAAACTGGTTTTGTAATCACAAAATCTGTTTTTGTTACAAAATCCCTAAAACTCATAAAATCACCATTTTGTTTTTTTTTAAATTTAAATATTTTTTCTCATAATTTTTTATTTTAATTTTTTTATTTTATTTTTAAACAATTTATTTTTTTTATTTTGTTTGATTTTATTTTTAATTATTTTTATTTTGTTTTTTTAATTTATTTTTTATTTTCTATTTTCCTTTTTGTTTTTTATTTTTCCTATTGTTTTCTTTTGTGTTTTTTTTTATTTCCCCATCTAACAAATTTTGTATTAGGAACCCCTAATAAGTCTAACGCTTTTCCTATAATGAAATTTTCCATGTCCAATATTTTTTTTGGTTTGTGGTAAAATGCTGGGCTTAGAGGAAATATTATTGCTCCATAGAGTGATAGTTTCCATAAATTTTCTAGTGTTGGTCCACTCAAAGGGGTTTCTCTCATTCCAATCACTAGTGGTTTTTTTGTTTTTAACATATTATCTGCGCAACGAGTAGTTAGGGTTGATGTGTGTGCGTGTAGTATTTCTGATATTGTTTTTATTGTTGATGGGATTATTATCATTCCGTCCACTAAAAATGAGCTTGAAGAGATGGTTGCGGCGAGATCTGTGTTTGAATAGTTTTTTGTTGCGAGTTTTTTTATTTCGCGAACAGGTATTTTTGTTTCTTCTTTTATTACTTCGTTTGCCCATTCACTAATAATTAGGTGTGTTTCTATTTTTTGTTTTTTTAGTTCTTTTAATAATGAAATTGCGTAATTTGCTCCACTAGCACCTGTAATTGCGACAATTATTTTCATAAAAATAATTTTAACTTATTTTTATTTTTATCGAGTTGTAGTTTTTTGTTGCGTACATTTCCATTAATTTGTTTTGTTGTGCTTCATTGTAGCATAGTATTAGTACGTTTCCGCCCATTCCTGCCCCTGTTATTTTTGCTCCGCGTGCATTTTCAAAAGTAGCGATTTTTATTATTTCATCAATTTCTTTTGTTGAAATGTTTAGTTCTTTTAGTAGTGCGTGGTTTTGGTTCATTAATTTTCCTATTTCTTCTACTCCACCATATTGGATTTCTTTTTTTGCTTTTGATACAATGTTTTTGTATTCTGAAAATAATTTATTGTATTTTTTTGGTTCTTTTTCTTTATTTTCTCTAACCATTGTTACTGCTTTTTTTGTGTCGTGTTTTATTCCTGTATCCACTAATAAGCATAAGAGTGATTTTCCGCATTTGAATGGTCTGATTGTGTTTTCTCCACCTTTCATATTTTTTTCAAACCATATTACTGTTCCGTAAGTTGCGCAAGAGTTATCTATTCCGCTTGGTGTTCCGTGTGTTATTTTTTCTGCTTTGTATGCTGCTTCGTTGATTTGGTTTTGTTTCCACCCTAATTCAAATATTTGATTTAGTGCTCCGGCCATTGCTACTGCGAGTGCTGCGGAGTATCCTAGTCCTCCTCCTGCTGGGAGATTTGCATTAATAATTATTTTTAGTCCTTCTAGTGTTACGAATTCTTCTCCTTCAATTATTGCTTTTAGCATTTTTGATTTTATGTGTTCTGGTTGTTCTTTTAGCGTGAATTTTTCTTTGAAAACTTTATCATCAAAAATTATGTCTTTTGTGTCTTTTAGTTCTTGAATTTCTACTTCAACATATTTATCTATTCCTGATGCTATTCCTGGTAATCCATATACAACAAAGTGTTCTCCGAATAGTATTACTTTTCCATATCCTTTTGCTTTTACACTCACCATAATTAGTACCTTCTATTTTGCACTATTTTGTGCTATTAGTGTTGTTATTGTTAGTATTATTATTTAATTTAAAAATGTTTAAAAAAGTGACTTTGGAAAAAATAAACAAAAAAATTATTATTGGTAATATTTGGGATTAGTACTTGGAATTAACATTTGGAATTAACATTTAGAATTTGGAGGAGAGTGTTTGAGTGTTTTGGAGCGTGTTTATAGTTTTGGAATGAATTTTGTTCCATAATGGATTATTCCTTTTTCTCCACTTTTGTAGAATTTTCTAAAAACTGCTTCCACTTCTGTTCCTATTTTTAGATCTTCGTATTTGCAATCAACTATTTGGGCGGTTATTTTTGCTCCTTCTTTTAGTTCAATTATTCCTACACAATATGGAGCCATTTCTGAAAATGATTCTGGGCCGGAGTGTATTTGAGTGAATGAAATTATTTTTCCTTCACCTGAAAAATCCATTTCGGAGAATTCTAGGTTTCCACAAATACACATTCCTTTTTTTTCAAAATAAGTTGTCCCACATTTTGTGCATTTGTGTCCGTGTAGTTTGTATCTGTCTCCGTAACTTCTCCATCTTATTATTGGGCTTTTTCTAAACATTTCATCACTCCAAATAATTTTTTAAACAATTTTTTAAAATCATTTTTTACGCCAAATACTTTACTCTTTTTTATTTTTTTATTTTATTTTTTATTTTTATTTTTTTTATTATTTTTTTTTATTGTTCTCCTTTAATTTTTTGTTGTTTTGTTTTTTAGTATTTCTTTTTGTATTCTCCTCTTTTTATTAATGGTTCTTCTTGTGCTTTTTGTTCTCTCCATTTTCTTGCTCGCAAATATAGTGGTTCGTTTTCTTCTTGTATTTCTTTTTCTTCTCGTGTTCTTCCCACTCTTATTACTTGTTCTTCTTCTTGTTTTGGTTTAAACATTGATTTTATTTTGTCTATTATTCCCATACCCATCCTCCCCCCTTTATAAAAAATTTTTATAAAATTTTTTTTATAAAAATCACTTCATTCTTTTGAATACGTGTATTACTGCGGTTGCTCCGCTTCCCCCCACATTGTGTGTTACTCCTATTGTTGCGTTTTTTACTTGTCTTTCTTTTGCTTCTCCTCTTAGTTGCATTGTTGCTTCTATTGCTTGTTTTACTCCTGTTGCTCCTACTGGGTGTCCGCACGCTTTTAGTCCTCCTGATGTGTTTATTGGTGTTTTTGCATCAAAGTAGGTTTGTTTTTCTTTGTATAGTTTTCCTGCTTCTCCTTGTTTTGCTAGTCCTAGTGCTTCTACTGCGTATATTTCTGCTATTGAGAAACAATCGTGTACTTCTGCGAAATTTATTTCTTTTGGAGTTATTTTTGCTTGTTTGTAAGCGTTTTGTGCCGCCATTTTTCCTGCACTTATTTCTAGTAATGATTTTCTTCTTGCGAGTGAGAGTGTGTCTGTTGCGAGTGCTGATCCTGTGATGTATACTTCGGTGTTCATTTTTTTTGCAATACTTTCGTTTGCTATTATTATTGTTGCTGCCCCATCTGTTATTGGTGAGCAATCCATTAGTGTTAGTGGATCGGCTACCATTGTTGAGTTTATTACATCATCTATTGTTAGTTCGTTTTTGAATTGTGAGTAAGTGTTTCTTGCTCCATGGTAGTGGTTTTTTACTGATACTTCTGCAAGCACTTCTCTTGTTAAATCGTATTTGTCCATGTATGCGTTTGCTAGTAGGGCGTAAAGTCCAGGGAATGTTAGTCCGTTGAATCCTTCTAGTTCTTCATCTCCTGCCCCCATTAGTGCGGTTGTTACTTGGTCTGTGGAAACATCAGTCATTTTTTCTACTCCATTAACCATCACTATGTTTGCTGCTCCGCTTTCTATTGCTGCTATTCCTTGTCTTAGCGCAATACTTCCACTTGCACACGCCCCCTCTACTCTTATTGATGGTTTGTCTAAATTCAAATTTTCGCTCGCCATTGCTCCTATGTGTAGTTGTCCTGATAATGAATCTCCGCACATATTTCCAGTGAAGATTGAATCAATTTGTTCAGGGGTTAATTTTGCATCATTTAGTGCTCTTAATTGTGAATCGAGTAATAATTCTCTTATTCCTCTATCCCAAATTTCACCAAACTTGGTAATCCCAATTCCTAAAACCCCAATCTTCATTTTTTAATCACCTTTAATGTATTTGCTCCATGTGTGCTTCGTATTCTGGGTAAGTTAAGTATTCTTTTCTTTTTACATAATCTTCTGTTGTTTTTACTTTTGCTTTTTGTGCAGCGATTATTTTTTCTGTTGCAGTGAATATGAATGCATCTGATCCACTTCCTGATCCGTATGAAGTCACTAGTATTTTGTCCCCTGGTTTTGCAATATCAAGCACGCAAGTTAGTCCTAATATTGATGATCCTGAATAAGTGTTCCCTATTTTTTTTACTATTAGTCCTGGTTCTATTTGTTCTTTTGTCACTCCAAATATTTTTGCTACTCTTAGTGGAAATTTTCCGTTCGGCATGTGAAACACTACATATTTGAAGTCACTGATTTTTGTGTTTGTTTTTTCTAAAATATTTTTTGTCGCCCCCACTACGTGTTTGAAGTATGCTGGTTCTCCTGTGAATCTTCCTGCGTGTGCTGGGTATGATTGTAATGCTCTTCTCCAAAAATCAGGAGTGTCACTTGTAAATGAAAGTGTTGCATCAAGTGTTGCAACTGCTTCTTCGTTTGGCCCCATTAAAAATGCTGCTCCTCCTGCTGATGCGGAGTATTCTAGTGCATTTCCTGGTTCTGCTTGTGAAGTATCGGCCCCTATGCTTAACCCGTATTTTATCATTTTTGAGTCAACTAGTCCTGCGTTTATTTGAATTGTTCCACTTCCTGCTTTGCAAGCAAATTGTGTATCAAGTGCAGTGTAGTTGTTTCCAATATCTAGTGCTTCACCCACAATTGATACGGTTGGTTTTACTGCATAAGGGTGACTTTCACTTCCTACATAAATTGCCCCGATTTCTTTTCTATTAATGTTTGTTCTAAGAAGTGCGTTTCTTGCAGCGCTCACTGATATTGTTGCTGTGTCTTCGTCTTTTCCCGGAACAGATTTTTCCACCAACCCTAACCCGTTTTTTATTGAGTTAGGATTAGCATGTTGTACTTTCGCTATTTCCTCAACAGTGATCCTGTATTTAGGAATGTACGCACCCCAACTAACTATTCCAGCCATTTTATCACTTTAATTTTTATTAATTTAATTTTTATAACTCACTTTACTAATTTACTTTCAATTTATTTTTTGTTGTTTCACAAAATTTTTAATTCAATAATTTTATTAATTTTCAATGCTTATAAAAATATAACTAAATTTTTAAAAATCAAAATTCGCACCACATTCGTACTAATTCTTTTGCTTTTGCCGGATTTTTTTTGTACACTTTTACAAAGTCCGCTAAATAATGTTTATCAAATCTTTTTCTAACAAATTTGGATAATCTAACATATTCTGCGTTTGGTGCGCCACTTAATTTAGTTGCTTTTGCAACTTTTTTTCGAGCTGCTTTTTGTGCAATTTTTCTTTGAATTTTGCTTTTTTGTGCAGCACTAATCCGTGCTGTTTGTGCTCCCTTTGTGTTGCGACAAACTGGTTTTCTTCTTCCAACATATCGAGACATTTTTTTCACCAAAAATTATTTTTAATATTTTTTTCAAAGTGTTCAATTGAGTTGCAATTTTTGCAATGGTTCGTATTGCTTTTCTGCAACCCTCTCTTGAACCTCTTTTTTTTGAACTTTACTTTTTTTATGCAACCCTTCGAGCTCTTCTTAGCGCTGCCACTCTTTTTTTTGCTGCGTTTGCTTTTGCCACCACTAATGCATTCCGTTTAACTGGTTTTTTAGGAATACGTGCTCCTGGTTTTCTTGTTCCAATATACCTGGACATCAATTATCACCTAATTATTATACTTCTTTTTAGTTATTTAAGCTTTTATCTCTTATTTTTTTGATTATTTTTTCTGCGTTTGCTTGGTTGATTTCTTTTGAGTTGATCATTTCTTCAGCGACTTGTTCTATTTCGTTTTCTTTTGCTCCTGCTTGGGTTGCTAGTGCGCGTGCGTGTAGTTTCATGTGTCCTGCTTGGATTCCTGTTGTTACTATTGCGCGGAGTGCTGCAAAGTTTTGTGCTAATCCAACTGATGCTGCTATGCTTGCGAGTTCTTTGGAGTTTTTTACTCCTAAGATTTTTAAAGAAAGCGAAGCCATTGGGTTTAGTTTTGCTGTTCCCCCTATTGTTGCGAGTGTGATTGGTAATTCTATTTCACCAACCAAGTCCCCGTTTTCGTTTTTGTAGTATTTTGTTAGTGGAGAGTATTTTCCTTTTTCTTTGTATGCTGCGTATGAGTGTATTCCTGCTTCTACTCCTCTAAAATCGTTTCCTGTTGCTATTGTTAGTGAATCAATTCCGTTCATTATTCCTTTGTTGTGGGTTGCTGCTCTGAATGGAGAGCTAACAGCTATTTCGTATGCTTGAATAATTCTGTCAATTATTTCTTCTCCTTTGATTTTTCCTTTTGTGCTTTCTTCTAGTTTTTGTTTTGTCCAAATTGTTTTTGCTTGTGCTTTTCTGTAAATTGCTAGGTTTGAAATTATTCTCATTAGTGCTTTTCCTCCGGAAATTTTTTCTATTATTGGAGTTATTTTTTCTGTCATTGTGTTTATTGCATTGGCTCCCATCGCGTCACGAACATCCACTAGTAATTGTAACTCTATTATTTTTCCGGTTGGAGTGTTTAGTATTTCTCCTTTTAGATCACGAGGCCCTCCCCCAAATTTTGTTAGAACTGAATCTACTTTTTCTGCTTCTTTTAGTATTTCTTTTTTTGATTCTAAGATTTTTTTTAGAACGATTTCTGGGTTTTGTGTGCCTGTTATCATTATTTGTCCTATCATTATTGGTTCGTCTGTTTTTGTAATGAAACCGTTTGATAGTTTTGCTGCGTTACTTGCTGCGGCTACTACGCTTGGTTCTTCAAGAACGAAAGGAATTAGGTATTCTTTTTTATCTATTACAAAGTTTGTTGCTACTCCGAAAGGGAGTGAGTATGTCCCAACCACGTTTTCTATCATTTTGTCAGCGTTAGATATGGGCAGGTTTGTTTCTGTGGTTAAGAGTTTTTTTTCTTCTTCGGTTAGAGAGAATTCTTTTGCGAGTATTTCTTGTCTTTCTTTTATTGTTTTTTTGTAAAATCCTTCAAATTTTTTTGAATCCATTTTTTCACCAAAAAAAATTTTAAATATTTTTTAATTTTAACTTATTTTTTAATTTTAAATATTTTTTAAATTTAAATATTTTTATTGAATATTTTTTTATTTTTAATTTTGTTTCATATTTTCATTTTTTTTAATTAATTTTTATTGTTTTTTATTTCCCATTTTATTTTTTATTTTATTTTGTTTTTTTTTAATTATTAATTTTTCTTTATTCGTTGGTTTTTTGTTTTTCTATTGCTTCTTCTATTAGTTTTCTTTGTTCTGCTTCTGCTTTTTCCATATCTTTTTTGTCCAAGTATTTTATTATTGCTTTTGCTGCTTCTCTTCCTGCTGTGATTGCTGCGATTACTGTTTTTGGTCCGTGTACGCAATCTCCTGCTGCGAATAAGTTAGGCACTATTGTTTGTTTGTTTTTGTTTACTAGAATGCATCCGTCTGGCCCGATTTTTATTATGTTTTTTAGTGATTCGTTGTCGTGTTGTTGTCCTATTGCTATTATTACTTTGTCTGCTTCTAGTACTCCGCTTTCGCTGTTTTTGTAGTGGACTTTTTCTACGTGTTCATTTCCTTCAAATTTTTCTACTTGTACTCCGAAAATAAATTTTACTCCTTCTTCTTCTGCTTCTAAGTAATCTTTTTCTACTACTGCTGCGTATGATTCTTCTTTTGTTGCCATAGTGATGCAGGTTACTTTTCCCCCTAATCTTATTGCGCTTCTTGCTGCATCTAGTCCAACATACCCTGCTCCCACTACTACTACTTTTTCTCCTGGGGAAATCATTGGGAGTGCGCTTTGGTTTAAATTTACTAAGAATTTCATTGCGTTCATTATTCCTTTTAGTTCGTGTCCTTCGTTGGTTAGCATTTTTGGTTTTCCTACTCCTGTTCCCATAAATACTGCGTCGTAGTTTTTCACCATTTCTTCTAAAATATCAGCGTCAATTTTTACGTTGGGTTCGAAATCTATTTCTAGGTCATGTAGTCCTGCTAGTTTTCTTGCAACTATTTCTTTTGGTAATCTGAATTCTGGCACTCCGTATTTTATTACTCCGCCGAAAGTGTTTGTTCCTTCCATTACTGTTACGTTCATTCCTTGGAGTGAGAGTAGGGCAGCTACTGTTAATCCGCTTGGCCCTGATCCGATTACTGCTATTTTTTTTCCATTTTTTGTTTCTCTTTCAGGAAATACTGTGTTGTCTCCTATGTATCTTTCTATTCCGCCGATTGAGATTGGATCGTTTTTTGCGTTTAGAATGCAGTGTCCTTCGCATTGTTTTTCGTGTTGACATATTCTTCCACAAATGCTTGGAAAAAAATTGCTTTCTCTTATTATTTTTCCTGCTTCGTTTGTGTTTCCTTCTCTGAATGCTTTAATGAATTGAGGGATTTGTACTTTTGCAGGGCACCCTTCTACGCATTTTGGGTTTTTGCACTGAATACACCTATTTGCTTCATTTATTGCTTCTTCTAGAGTAAATCCGAGTTCTACTTCGTTAAAAGTAGTTTTTCGTTTTTCTAGTGATAAAAGTGGCACTCTCATTATTTATCCCTTTTAAAAAATCAATTCCTCAAAAAATCAATCTTACAAAAAAATACCATTTAAAAAAAAACCCTTTTCCCAAAAAATTACTTATTCCAAAAAAATTATTTCTTTAAAAAATTATTAATTGTAAAAGAAAAGTTTGGTTCGCCAATAGTAAAATGAAGAGGAAGTATAGGCATAAAAACCTATCCAACTAACGAACAATGGAACGACAATTGACGTGTTATTTGTTTTTTTGTTTAATTATTTAAATAGAACAATGCTGTGGGGGTGCAATTATGGAAATGGATGCGCATAATCACAGAAATTTAACACACAATTAAAAAAATTTATTTGGGAAGAACTTATTCGGAAAGAACTTATTCGGAAAGAACTTATTTTGGAAAGAACTTATTCGAAAAGAACTTATTTTGGAAAGAACTTATTTGAAAAGAACTTATTTGAGGAGAATTTATTTGGGAAAGACGTTATTTGGAAAATAAATTTAACATATTTATTTTGGCGCATACTCAAATCTTCTTTTTGGTTTTTTTGAGAGTTCGTCTTTTAGTAGTAGTTTTTTCCAATCAAATAAAAAGAATGCTAGGAGTGCTATTACTCCTATTATTTCTATAATGAGTGTTCCTATTGATGCACTTCCTGTAATGGCTGCTTCAAGTGAGGTGTATATTTTTTCTGATGTGAATACTAAAAATAAATAACTTATTGTTCTTCCTACAAAAAACCCTGCTAGTATTTCGGTGATTCTGATCCTTGTTGTTCCTACCGCAATGAATAGTGAGTTTGAGGGGAATGGTCCGAGTGAGAAGAGCATACTGAACAAAAATTTTTTTACTGTTCCTTTTCTTAATTTGTTTCTTATTAGTTCCATTTCTTCTTTTTTTTCTTCACTCGCGAATTTGGTGAATACTTTTCTTGAAGATATTGCAAGCACATATCTTCCTGTTGTTGAAGCGGTTACTCCGATTAGGATTAGTAGTAATAGGTTTTGTGGGTGTGCAATGTAAAAGTAAGCTAATACAACCCAAGTGGGTGGTGCGAATGCGGGAATTATGTTAATCCCAAACACTATTATCCATTCTATTACTAATTGAACAAAATCCATAATTATCAAAACACACAAAACTTTGAATAATACTTTTTGTTGAATTCATTAATTGTTTGTCATTAATTTTTATTGTATTAATTTTGTTTGCTAGTATTAATTAATTTGTTTGTTGGTATTAAATTAGTTTTGTTCTAACCATTCTTTTAGTTTTCCTAGTATTACATATTCTTGTTTTTGTAGTTCTGATATGTTTTTGCACCCGAGTAAGAATGAGGTTATTTGCATTTCTTTTTTGAAGTTTTCTAAATAATTTTTTATCGCGTTTGTTCCTTTTTTTGTTTGTGCTTGTAGGATTGGTAGAGCATTTCCAACCATGTCCGCTCCTAAAATTATTGCTTTTGTTGCTTCGACTCCGTTTCGTATTCCTCCGCTCGCAATTATTTTTTTGTTTGTTCCTGCTATCGCGTTTTTTGTTTCTATTATTGATACTGCTGTGGGCACTCCAATATCTCTAAATTCTTCGCCGAAACTTTTTTTGTGTCTTAGTGAATCTACTCTTGTCCAACTTGTTCCTCCTGCTCCTTGGGTATCTATTGCCGCGATTTTTGTTTTTCGTAATAGCATTGCTGTTTCGTAACTCACTCCGTGCCCTACTTCTTTTACATACACTGGCACACTTAGTTGTTCTGCGTATTCTGTTATTTTTTCTACTACTCCGCTAAAATCTAGATCTCCTTCTGGTTGCATTGCTTCTTGTGCTGCGTTGATGTGGATTGCAAGAGCATTCGCTTCAATTGCTTGGAGTGCATCATTCATTTCTTTTGGAGAGTATTGTTTTAGTTGTGCTGCACCTAAATTTCCTGAAATAAAAATGTCCGGAGCAACATCTCTCACATAATATGTTTCGGTGAGTGAGGGTTGTTCTAGCATTGCTCGCATACTCCCAAGCCCCATCCCTATCCCCATTTCTTGACAAGCTTGTGCGATTTCTGTATTTACTTTTTTTGATACTTGTGCTCCGCCAGTAATTGCTGACACTAGAAAGGGGAAGGAAAAATTTTTTCCTAAAAAATTTGTGGATAAATTTATTTCTGAAAAATTTATTTCAGGGAGTGCTAAATAATTTAATTCCACGAACTCTAACAAAGTGGTTTTGTTTTTAAAAGACACATCTTTTTTTGCGCAAAGCTCTAAATGTTCTTTTTTTCTTCTCTCTATTGGTGAAATCATTTTTTCAACACCATTTAGTTTTTTTCTTGTTTTTATTTTTTTATTTAATTTTTTTTGTTTTATTTTGTTTAATTTTTTTAATTATTTTTTTTCTTCTTTTTGTTTTATTTCTTTTGTTTCTTGTTTTTGTTTTTTTTGTTGTTTATATTTTTCTTTCAATTGAGTAATCCGCGAATTTTTTTAGCATTATTTTTGCGTTTGATTTTGGCAATTGTTTGTCTAGTTTTTCCCATGCGTTTTTCACTAATTTGTTTGCTTTGGTTTTTGAGTATTCTATTCCGTCGTATTTGTTTATTATGTTTAGTGCTTCTTGGATTATTTTGTCGTCATTAGTGTGTGAGTCAAGTATTTCTATTAATCTTTTTTTATCTGTTTCTGTTGCTACTTGTAGTGTTCTTATCACTATGAGTGTTCTTTTTCCTTCATGTATGTCTCCGCAAATGCTTCCTTTTTTTTCTTTGAATGTGTTTTCTGTTAGTTCTAGTATGTCATCTTGGATTTGGAATGCTACTCCCATTATTTGTCCAAATTCTGCGAGTGCGGTTCGTTGTTTTTTTGTTGCTCCTCCAACTATTGCTCCGAGTTCACAAGCAAATCTTGTTAACACTCCTGTTTTGCACAAACACATATTCAAATAGTGTTTTTCGTTCGGAGTGTATCCTCCCCTGTGCCACGCTATATCCCACGCTTGTCCGCTTGACACTCTTAACATTTCTGTTAAATAAAGATCAACTATTTCTGCTTTCTTTTTCTCGCTTAGTTTGAATTCGTTTGTCACTATTTTGCTCATTGGCCAATAATACATTATTGTTCCTGTGTTGATCGCGGTGTCTATTCCGTAAATTTTGTGAGTGCAGGGTTTTCCTCTTCTAGCAACTGAATTATCTTCTACATCATCACACATTAGTGTTCCGTTGTGAATTATTTCTACTATCGGTGCTAGTTTTTGTGCTTCTTCAAAACTTCCTCCCACTGCTTCTGCTGATAAACAAGTTAGCACTGGTCTGAATCTTTTTCCTCCCCTATCAAGTAAATCCCATATTGGTTCATTCACTCCCTTTGTGTAAGCTACTAAATCTAGTTCAAAAATAGTTGGACCTAGAATTGATTCTATCCACTTTTTGTTGGCTTTTCTTGGAATATATTTTTCTATTTCTTTTTCTATAAATGGTATTCTTGTTTTTAAGTAATCCTTTATCTCCATTTTTGTTTCTTTATCAGTTACTTTTGTCAAAAACAACACCTCCAAAAAAATACTCAAAAAAACATTTATTTTTTTATTTCAATATTTTTATTATTTAATACATTTTTATTATTTAAAACATTTTAATTAACACATTTTTGTTATTTGTTACATTTTAATTTTTTGTTTCTCTTTGTTTTTACTAAATAATATTACTTAATTAGTCCTTATTAAATAAACTATTCAATAAAAAAATTAATAAAATTATAAAATTTATAAAAATTTATAAAAAATTAATAAAAAATTAAATCAATGAACTAAATGCAAAACAAAAAATAAATTAAACTAAAACTAAATCCTTAATAAATCCAATGAATCAATTCAATAAACTAAAACTAAATTTAATAAATAAAAATCCTACCAAACTAATCCAATGAACTAAATTCAATAAACAAAAACCCAATAAAATAAATTCAATAAATCAAATTTAGTAAATTAAGTATTAGTGGTTTTTAGGTTAGTTGGAATTTTCCTTTTAGTGGTTTGTTTGGGTAAACTACTAGTCCTTTTCCGTTTATGATGTCCATTTCTACGATTTTTCTGTGGATTTCTTCTCCACGCATTTTTAGTATTTCCATCGCTCTTCCTCTTTTTCCATTTTCGTATATTACACTGTACATTATGATTATTCCGTCAGAGAGAAAGGATACTGCTTGATCTACTCCTGCGATAACGTTTCCTAAGTGTACTGGGTGGGGTGTTTCCATAATCAAGAACGAGGTGATGTTGTGGGATTCTAGGTATCTGAATAATTGTTCCATGTATATTCTGAATCTGCTTGATTCTCCACTGAATGCTGATGAGATTGAGGTTAGTGAGTCAATGAAGAGAATGTCTGGTTGAAAATCTTGTGGAATTAGTACTGGTTGTACATCAATTAGTAGTTCTTTTTTTGCTTCACTTAGTAGTGCTTCTACACTTCTTGCAATGTCAAGTGCGTTGAATCTTTTTATTCTTAGTAGTCCTTTTTTTTCGTATTTTTCTGCATCAAAATTGAACATTTTTAGGTGGTCGCGCAAATTGTCTTCTGGTTCTTCAAAACTCATGAACAATACTTTTTTTCCTTGTTCGCAAGCTCCAACACAATTTTGGAGACAGAATATTGTTTTTCCTGATCCTGGTCCGCCTTCAACAACTACTGCTGAACCAATGGGTACTCCGTTAGCGAACAATTTGTCTATTCCTTCTACTTTTGGGAGAAAGTATTTTTTAGCTCTGTCTTTGTCCCCGTAATAATATTTTACCATAGTATCACCAAGTATTAACAAATATATAAACTTAATTTTTTAATTATTTTTGTTGAATAACACGTGTCTTTTTTTGTCAAATTTTTCTTTTTTTTCTTGGTATAGTGCGAGAGTTCCTCTCAAATCTCTTATTTTTTCTGCATACATTTTTGCTTTTATTGTGTATTCTTCTTCTGTCATTGAACCTGATATGAAATAATTTTCTTGGGATTTTTTTATTTCGTTTTTTAGTACATTTATTTCAAATTCTATTGATTCAATTTTGTTGTTTATGTAATACAAGTGTATTTTTTTTCTAAAAATCAAGTACACTATTATTATAATTAAAATTATTGTTAGCATTGTTTTCCAATTGTTTTCAAAGAAAAACACTATGTTTTTTTGTGCTGCTTCGTACGCTGCGCTTGCTTTTGCTTCTATTCCTTGTAATTCAACTATTTTTTCGTACGCCGCATCAATTTTTTTCATTGAGAACTCGTATCTTTGATCATTGAACTCTTGTTCGGCTTCATTGTACAATACTTGCACTTGGTTTGTGTCAATGTTTGGGTCAACTTCACTAATTGCTTTTTTTAGTGCTATTAATTCATCTCTAACTTCTTTGGCGTTTATTAATAATTTTTCTAAATTTTCTATTCTTTCGTAAAACAATTTCAGATCAGTTGGTTTGTTTGCATCAGCGAGTAAATATGCTGAAGAGTATATTTCTCTAACTAGCACAAATTCATCAATGAATCTCACTGTGGCGAATCCTTCCTCTCTTATTTGTCGAATATCTTGATTTATTTGTGATAATTTTTTTTGTGCTAAATCAAATTCTTCTTTTGCTTCTGGTGAAATCGAAAACACACAAGTGATGAGCAATAATAAAATCATTAGTGTGCAAAATATTTTTTTCAAACCAATCACCTTCTCCAAATTTTTTTTCATTTTATTTTTTATTTTATTTTCCATTTTATTTTTTATTTTAAATTTTGTTTTAAATTTTTTTATTTAAAAATTTTGTAGTATATTCTCCAAAAATATTTGTCAATTCCTGCGGAGTGTATTCTTAGTGTTTTTTGTAGTTCGTTTGATACTAGGTTTTGTTCAACTATTGCGAGTCGTTTTGTTAAACTCTCGATTTTTGTTTTGTATATTCTTGTTTCAACTAGTCCTTTGTTGAAGTATAATCCTTGTGTTTCTTTTATTGTTTCTAGTAATCCTTTTTTTTCTTGGCTTAATCTTGTTATTGGGGATTTGAATGTGAATGTGTTGTTCTTTTTGGTGGTGTAATTTATTATGTCTTCTGATACTCTTGCTATTCTTTTTTCGAATTGGACTAGTGCATCGTAGTATTCTCCCATACTTATTTTGTTTTCTAGGAATGCTCTTTTTTGTAGATCTTGGATTAAATTTAGTAGTAGGTTGTTTTCTGAATTCAAATCTTTTAGTTTGTTTTTTATTAGTAGTAATTTTATTCCTGTGTAGAGTAAGTATCCTGCTATGAGTAGTAGTATTGTCATTAGTATTAGCATATCTAGGTTTGCTAGTGCCCACACTAGTAGATTGAATTCTCCTTTTGTTTCCACACTGTAAGTTAGTTCTGCTTCTTTTAATCTTTCTAGTGCTACTGCATAATCTCCTCTTTTGAATGCGAGTTCGGCTAGTGCGAGTAATCTGTTTGTGTTTGGAGTGCTTATTCCTTGTCTTGTTGATATATTAACTAGGTTTGTTATTTTTTGTTGGGTTTCATTTGCTTTTATTGCTTGTTCGTAGATTTGTTTTGAGGTTAAATAGTTTTCTTTTACTTGATCGTATGCGTGTTTGTTGTATAGTGTTTGTGATTTGTTGAACAAATCATCAATACTTGATAATTTGTATCCTTTTGTTGTCATTGTTTGGACAAATTGGTCCATTTCTTCTAAATATTTTTTCGCGGTTTCTTTGTTCGTATCGTGGATTAGTAAATTTATTTGTCTTTCTTCTTTGAAACTTGTTCTTCTTTTGTAAGTGTCATAAAAATACCCTTCTATTGTGAATGTTAATTGGTATTCTCCAGGAGTAAAGTACTTTGGTGAGGTGATTTCTATTTCTGTAACAAATTCTTGGTTCGAGTCAAGTTTTGCAATATTTGTGTCTTTTAGTTTTAAATAACTTGATATTATTCCTTCTACTTTTAGTCCTAAATCCTCCATTGAGTTGTTTAGTGGGTTTGTTACTTTTATTTTGAAACTTGAATCCTGTCCTCTTACTAGTTCAAAAAACTCGTTGGTTTGGAAAAACAAATTCTTTTGTTCAGGCGCAGTAAAAGGTAATCCACCCCCTCCTCCGCCACCACCAGAACCACTACCGCCACCACCAACTCCGCCCCCACTAGAACCACCACCAGAACCTCCACCATCAATAATTATTGTTCCCCCTTTTGTTACTACTACAATATTTTTTGTATAGATTTGTGTTTTGTCAGGTAGTTCGCAACAATGAGCGGTTATTGTTATTTGTTGTGTGCCTGTGTTTGCATCTTCTGGTATTTCAAATATTAATTCTCTTTCTATCCCCGGATCTGTGGGTGTTAAGTTGCCTAAAATATTTTCTGATACTTCTCCGCTTTTTAGAACCCAATCTTCTGGATAGTTCCAATCTATTGTGATGGTGTTTGCATCTTCATTTCCTACATTAGTTAATCTTGCAATTATTGAAACATTTTTGTCTCCTTGTGTTACTATTATTGGGATTGTTGGGAACTCTAAAAGCATAAATGGTCCTGAGCTTAGTGATAAAATTGTTGCACTCACTTCGCCAAAAGTTGGATCGGCAGTTATTGTTGGACGAAGTGTTATTACTAAATCATCTCTTTTTTCGTTATTTTTTGTAACTAATCTTACTGCGTAATTTATTGAAGAGTTTTTGTCAAGAATTAGTGATACTCCTGTTGTTGATTCTATTGATTCTACTGTTCCGTTGTTGTACCATATTTTTTCTTTGTCTTCCCAATTTGAACTTATTCTAAAAGAAATTGGTGCATCCCCTGTGTTTGTGATTGTGAATGTTCCTACATTTAGGTTTGTCGCTAGCGGAGTTGGTGGGAGTGTTCCGAAACTTGTTGGAGTTACTTCCCAAGTATAATCAACGAACACATTAATTGTGTTTGTTTCTGATGTTGTTAAGTAACCATAACTATCAGAAGTAGTAATGTAGTATTCGTAAATTCCACTATCGGGAGTGAGAGTGTAAGTGTATAAATAATTGTAATCAGTGTTGTTTGAATCTAGTGTCATTGGTTTAGGAACCCACTCTGACCAATTCGCATCCATTGTTTTTTTGGTTCTGTAAAATAATGAAACTGAATCAATTTGAGTGTATTCTCTTAACACTGTTTGGATTGTTACTGGAACATTTGGGTCAAGATCAGCATCAGTGTTAGGCGAGTTTGTTAAACTATCAATTATTGGGCCTGAAACATCAGTTATTGTTGTTGTGTTATTGTCTGATACGGTGTTCATTGCAACATCTGATACATATGCGGTGCAAGTTAGTGTTCCTGCATTAACTTCGTCAGAAAGTAGAGTTACTAGTAGTGTTCCTGATTTTTCTCTTATTGTGGTAACAAAATTTTTGTCAGTGTCTTTTGTGTCAGAAAAATTAACAACCACTTTTTCAACTAATATGTCATCACTAAATGTTACCGCGCAAGAAATGTTTGAGTCATCATTGTGATCTGCTCCCAAAATTATTACTGATTGGATTTGTGGAGGGATAGGATCGTTACTTTGAACAGTGGATTGGAGAATGTTTAGTGGGTTTGTTAATGATTCAAATAAATTTGATACTGAATTAATAATGAATGTTGGATTAGTGAAACTATATGCAATGCTTGAAGAGAAAACATCTCCTGAATTTATTTGCCCTGAATAACTTTGTCCATCAACTCTTATCTTTGATCCTGTTTGTGAAATATTTGTTGAATTTGATAGAGCTAAATTTCCTTGGTCTTTGTAAAAAAACGCGACAAATGAATCCAGTGTGTGTGGATCGTACACTCCAACAATGTTTGTGTCTGTTTGGGGTTGAGTAGGAAGAGTTGATAGTGAATTGGTTTGGTATAATCCGTTTTCGTTTGATACTTGTCGTGAAAATTGTGCTTTATCAAAAAGCATTATTGAGTTATTGTATTGATCTATTTCCAAGTTTCCTCTTGATGCAACATTTGTATCCACAATGAAGAAATCATTATTTGAGTAAAATGTGTATTTTTGGACAAAATCAAAAATTGATTGCGATCCGGTTATTGTTAATACTGTTACTATTGGACCTGTAATGAGTGAAACTGCTGGAGAAGCTATTTGGTTCATTGAATAAGTTGATCCTAACAAATCTTGAATTCTTGGACCGAACAATCCGTATGGAGAACTATTCAAATCGGTTGATGTCCCTATATTGCTTTGTATTTCTGTAACTAATCCTCCTTTGTTTGCTTCAACTAAAACATTGTAATCGCTTGTTGAAATTTTTATTTTGTTTGAATCATTTGTTAATGTAATGCTCGTATCGTAATTAGTGTTTCTGTCAAGAACAGAGTATCTTATTGAATAAATTTTGTTTTGGTCTTTTCCTATTGTTGAAAGGAATGCTAAATTTGCGCTTGTAATTAATCCTTCTCCTTGGTATCCGTACGCTTGTGAGGGGATTTCTTTGTAATTAGTTCCGTTAAAATCAAGCACTCTTATTGAGTTTGGTTTTAGTGGGTATTCAAAATCTATTTTTTGATCTATTGGCCAAAACCATCTATCCACTGAAATGTTTTCGTTAATGTTCAAGTCAAATCCGAAGTGGAAAGTGTTTCCTTTTGAATCAGTGAATGAATCTTGCCATAATTCTGTTACATAAATTTTTTTCTTTAGTAACTGGTTTTGGATATTAATATCTACCCAACCAACTTTGGTATTTGTTGGGATTGTGTAATCATAATAGTAAGTGTTGTAATCAGGGGTTCCGAATAGTGGGTCGCTTGATATGTTTTGCATTGTGTCTTGTATTGTGTTTCCATCAGGCAATGTTAGGTTAATTGTTGGGGGGATAGTTAGGGTTGAGTAGTATATTAGTTTTGTTTTTTCTCCGGGTGCAAAATATGATTCTGGTGTATTTGTGTCATTGTAAGTGAATAATTGTCCATCATACCCAATTGTTACAAAAAATGTGTTTGTATCAGTAGCGTTTCCTTTTGTATCAATCGCGTTTATGTCTATCCGATAATTTCCATCTCCACTAATCACGAATGGAGCGGTGTAATTTTTTAGTGTTCCTGAATTGATTTTGTATTGTACTGTTTGGCACGAAACTGCATCTGTACAAATTATGGTGATTGTGGTTTTTCCTCTTTTCCACAATAATGGTGCGTCCCAAGTTAGTGTTGGTGGAGAGTTATCAATCACTATTTTGTTTGTTGAGGTATTATACCAAGTGTCATAATCCCCTGAAATTCCGTCATAAAATTCTAGTTTTAGGTAATAATTTCCGTCAGGGATTTGGTAGGAATTGAAATCTATTGTGCACTCTACTGGTGTTTCGTTCCAATCATTTGAAGTGCAATAACTTGTGTTTCTTAAATTCAAATCTTGTATAATTGGTGTCCCTAACCCGTCAATGTTGTTTGGCGAGTATTTTAGAGTGAAATAAATATTATCATTTTGTATATCATTAACCTCGAATTTTAGTGATAAGTTTCCGTCTTGTATGTTTGAGAATATTTCATTGGAAGTGTTTATGTTTTTGTTGTTGAGTGTAATTATTTTTCCTCTCGGCACAGTGTTTGCTGGGAGTTGAGTAACTCCAATACTCTTAAACTCTATTCCTTCAAGCGCAACAGGAACAGGTTCGTTTATCATTGTTGATTTGAAATAAACATCATAACCAAGATATTTTGAGAAAGGAAAATCTGTTGGGAATAAAATATCTTCATTACTTTTTACACGCGATACATAAAATGAACTTATTTTGTTTTCACAATCTTCATCCTCACACGCATAAACATTAATATCCATATAATAGTTATACTTTTCAAAAATCTCTTTAATCTCCAAATCCGACAAACCCCTATCCCAAATAGCAATCTCATCAATCACTCCTGGGAACCCTTTGTTTCTTTCATAATAACCAATCCCACCCCCCATCATAAAAATTTTTGAAAGTGAATCAAAATTAGCGTATCCTTTAGTATTTGCTTTTTGTCCATTGAAATAATATGTTGCTGTTCCTGAATCGTATTTTAAAACATGAAAATTCCATTTATCTCTTTGTGAAAGAGGAGTAGGCCCCCATGTTAAATTAGGTCTAAAAGGAGTAACAGTAGTGTAGGAAGAATTAACTGTTGGACTCATATAAATATTTCTAGAACCATTATTAAGATTAGAAAGTGTTGTTGATAACCATAAAGAATTTGTTATTGATGGAAATCCAAATAAATAATAACGACTCCCATTATCAGTAACAGGGGGTTTTTCCCAAAACATTATTGTTCCTCTGGTTGGATTTATTTTTTCCATATAACTAAACATTTGTGTAGTTGGTGACATTTGCCAACCGTTCGAATCCAAAATTCCTGTTGTTAAACTTGGTCTTGATGAGGAGGTAGAACAACCACCCAAATAGTTTTCACCATTGAAATTAATTCTTGCATGTTTATTATTTCCGCTTGAATCAATAAAAGAAGTGCTTGAAAAATCTTCATCAAAACGATAAATTGCGTAAATATTTTCATCAAGAGAATTATCGTATTCTGCACCTAAATTGTAAATATAATTTACATCTTCAACTGATAGTGATCTGTCTCTCCAAATAACGAGATCGTCTAAAGCTGATCCCATCCAATAACTTGAGTGGGGTAATGATGCTATTAGAAGAGTGCCTTTTATTGGAGCAGATGAATAATCAAAACTAGCATCCAGTTCATTATTCAAATACGCTTTGTAAGTTGTTCCATCCCAAGTAAATACTACATGGTTCCAAGAATTCATTATATAAGTTTTTGTTCCATTTAATCCTTTGTATAAAGAATAGTTGTAAACAAGTTTATTTCCATTAGTTCTAATTTCTCCCCCGTAACCGCCCGCAGAAATAATTGTTGAATTTAGGCTTGAGAAAGATGGTTTAAACCAAAATGAAATTCCGAATTTTTGTCCATAAAAAATACTTGGAGATGGTATGGTCGCATATGATTGGGCATAAGCAGGAATAAATTGGGCTTTTGAGTTTGTCCATTTTCCTGGAACTGGAATTGATGGGAATTCGCAAAATAAATTGTTGTTGTTTCCGCTTGAATCTGCGTTAGTTAAAATTTCTTGTTCTTGTGCATTAGTGTCAAGGTGGTATAATGCTACTAGTCCGTCAGAAAATTTATCAGGGGAACAATTCACATCATTAGCTCCGCAAATTGGGTAACCGTGAGTATAATTTTGGTCTTCGTTAATTTTGAAAGAAATCCATTTTCTTAATGTTGGAACTTTAATTATACTATTATTTCCTGAAACAAATTTAGAATCCAGCATTTTATTATAATCTCTTTGCACTTCTTCAGCACTTAACGCTCGGTGATATAATTTAATTTCATCAAGTCCTCCGGATAAATAATTTCCAAACATTGGAGCGGCCTTTAATTCTTCTTTTGTTGGATCAAATGTTGCATTACCAACAGGATCTCCATCAACATACAAAACTAGTGATGTTCCTTCACGAGTTAGTACCACATTGTGCCACAACCCATCACAAATCGATTTTGAGTTTGGTGTTATTGTTGTTGATGAACCAGCATCCCATCTAAATATTGGATAACAATCAGCACCACCAAGATATTTACTTCGAACATATAATCTTTGATGAAGTCCAGAATTATTATTCCCACGATAAAAAATATTATAATTAGCACTTCCAGAATAATCTACTGATGTAACTTTTATCCAAAGTGATAGTGAAAAATTTTTGTCTGATAAATACCACATCCCGCGTTGCCCAATATTAAAAGAAGTGTTAGCATATTCATTATTTGATTGAAAACTTGTTGAATTAAGAAAACCTTTTGATAAATCAGTGTCCAGTGACACATTTCCACCAACCCCATAAACTAAATCAGGAATACTTTTTCCGGAATTATTATCAAATGTGTAATGTTGAACTAAATAAGGATCTTCTAAATCAGGAATATCCACTTCTGCATAATAAATTCTATAAGCCCCACTGTTACCAGTATACCAAATCCTGAATTTATTTTGATCAAAAATCACTGTGGGGTTTAATACATAAGTGGAATCTCCTTTTCCCGAAGTACCTTTTGGAATTTGCCCAAATCGTGCACCAGAATCTGAAATAGGTTGAACCCCATAATAATTTATAGCAGACCATCTAACTAAATCATAAGACACAGCTAATTTGATTATTGTGTCATTAGTTTCAGCATAAGAATATAACATAAAATATGCATTACCAAATTTTACAACACTTGATGCTCCACCCAAACGACCAAACTGGTTCCAATTTTTTGCTGAAAGAGAAAATGACCCATCACAAAATTCATGTTTACATTTGGACTGATCTTCTGTTGCACCAGTTTTTGTCCAATTGTTTCCATCAGGGGAAGTTGCAAAAAAAATTCTTGCATCGTGATAAAAAGGATATGCTGAACCAGTGTAAAACATATAGTATTGATTATTGTCTTTTATTACAAATGGGTGGGTGGCTTGGAAAAAATCACCATAAGTGTTGGATGTTCCGTAACTTATTCTTCCATTTGTTGAAGTAGTGTCTGATGGGGTTGGTGGGGTATTATCAACTTTATACCAAGTGAATCCCCTATCATAAGATACTGCTTGATAGATACTTCCTTTTTCATTTTTGTATCCCCCATAATACATTCTGAAAATATTTCCGTCAATAATTACGCTTGCACGATATGCTCTTTCTGCGTCCCCCCTATCTGTTGTTCCAAGTCCTATTCTTCCATTTGTTGAAACATCATCAGAAACAGCAGGGATAGAGTTATCTACTTTTGTCCAACTATACCCATCAGGGCTTACTGCCATGTATATTTTTCTTGATTGATTGATGATTCTAATCCTGTATACCACATTTTGTATCTGTGATTTGGGTTTGGATCATCTTCATCTTTTAACACAAATGGAGAATAAACTCCAAAAGCATCTCCTGTTCCTGCGCTTCCTATTCCTATTCTTCCATCGGTTGATACTTGTCCTGTGTCAGTGTTTGGTGGAGTAGTGTTGTTGTATTTTTTTACTGTCCACATATAGTTTTTGTCTAAGGTTTGTTCAATGTTCCAATCTCGTGTAGGGTTAGTTAGCCATCCTGTTCCTGTGTTCCAAACAAATCCTGTTTCTGTGAATTTGTGGTTCAGTGTTGCACATTCTATTGATTTAAAGTATGGTGATCCGCAATCTCCTGCTAAAACTATTTGTGCAAATAGTAATATTAGAAGAGAAAATGCAAAAAATTTCTTCAAAATTATCCCTCTAAAAAAAACAATAAAATAAGAAAATCTGTATTTAAATACCTTTTGAATAAAGCAAAAAGCGACACAAACAGAGCAAATCACAAAAATGGGAAAAAAGAAAAAATAAATCAAAAAAAAATTAAACAAATTAAAAGAAATTAAAAATAAACCAAAAAAAATCAAACAATTTAAAGTATTTGTTGGAAATTATTTTGGTTTTTTTAATTGTTGTTCTAGTTTTTGTTCTAAAATTTCTAGAAATTCGTCAAGTTTTTCGTCAGGAACTTTGCACCCTGCTGCTATTGAATTGTGGACAATTAAACCGTTTGCGAAAAAATTTTTTGTTTGGGGGAGTGATAAATCAATTAAACCTGTTTCTGAACCTAAATCAATTTTTTCTTGAATTTCAAAAAAAGTTAAATTTTTTGAATTAACTACTCCTTTTAACCAATTAATTTTTGTAAGAGTTTTTTTGTTTAATTTATTTTTATTTCTCAAAATTGGTTCAATGAAATATTTGTTCAATGTAAAATAATTTATTCTTTTTGAATTAGGTTGATTGAACAAAAAATTTTTATTAAAAAGATTTGTTATGTTGTTTTCGTTAACAAAATCCATAATTTCTCCAAAAGTTATTGGAGAAAATAACCCCAAGTTTTTTTTGTTTTTTGATTGTTTTAGTAAATTATTTTTTAACAAAATTGCTTTTTTTGTGTTTTTAGTAAAACCGATTTCTTTTTGAAATAATTTAAGTGAATCAAATTCAGTTATATATAATACGAATGAGGGTTTTAAGTATCCAGATTTTTCTGTAACACTCCTAAAATTTGATTTTATTCCAAATCTTAAAAGCAGTAATTGAATTGTTTTGAGAAATTCTTCATCAACCATTCTAACTGTAATAAATCTATTATATACACTTGCTTTGGCATCAAATAATCCTTTAATGTAGTTTGACAAAATTTTGTTTTTTGATTGCATTATTTTTTTTGGAACTTTTAATTCACTATTTAATAATTTTGATTCTGGGAAAATGTTTTCAAAAAACACGCCTAAATCAGTGGGAGGCATTTTTGTTTTTTTGAAAGTTCTCATTAAAGTGGGTTTTGGAGAAAAATTAGTGGAAATTGATTTTTGAATTTTTTCCAAAACTTTTTGTGCTCTTTTTTTACCAATATTTCCTTTTCCTTGAATGTATCCTATTATCCACGCAATTTCTTTATTCAAATTTAAATAAATATTTTGGTTGTTGATTAAACTAATTTGTTTTCCTTCAAAATCAATTTTTTTTACTCCTAGAATAAAATCTTTTTTGTTTAGGTTTTTTGCTTTTGTTTCAACTAAACCAAGATTTTTGTATTTGAAAAATAAGTGATCTTCTGAAGAAATTATTTGAGTGTTTTTTGTTTTTAATGAAATCATTTTTTTTCTTTTTGAATTAAAAACCTTGTTACATTTTGAGTTGGTTAAAAAATTGTTTTTTCTGCTTAGTAAATAATCATTTTCCAAAATTTCAGAAATTTTACAAATTTCTCCGCATTTTTTTTGCACTAATGTGTTTTTGTGTAAACAATGCCCTCCTCCTTCTACTCCGCTAATTTTTTTTGAAATTTCTTTGAATGCCGCCCCTAAATTTATTCCTTTTCTTAGGAGGGCGGAGGTTGCTCTTCCTGATACTTTTATTGTTCCGTCAGTGTTTCTTGCAAGAGCAATTATTGGTTTGTCTTCTTTTATTACTGATCCGTAAAGCATTCCTGCTATTATTCCTACTAATGAATCTTGTATTTCTGTTCCTGCGTCAAAAAAGTAAAAGTTTTTTTTCTCTTCTACTCCGTGTTCGGTCACGAATTGAATTCCTTTTGCGAGAGCGGTTCGGTGTTCTTGAATTAGTCCTAATAGTTCGCCGTATGCTCCGTCCATATTTCTATCCCCTAAACATACTTTGAGTCCTATTTCTGGGCGAGCGTGTCTTCCTGAAGAATTTAGTGCGGTAGCAAATTCTTTTGCGTCACGGAGAGGGGATTTTTTTTCTTCACCTAAAATCGTGTAAACTTCTCCTATCATTTCTTTTATTTTCCATTCCGGAAAATTGTGTTTTGATAAATGAATTATTAGTGCGGAAGAGAGTTTCTTTTTTTGCGTATCACTCAAATCTTCATAACTTAACCATTGTTCTGTTAAGGGATCTTTTAGTGGGAGCCCTAATCCTTGTAAAAAAGAAACACAATTTTCTTGCTCTGCTGTTAGTTCGGGAATTATGGGCGAGGAAGAGAAACACAAATATTGAATTAGTGGTCTTGATATTCTTCCATACAATCTCAAATCAATTTTTTTTTCAACAAGCCCTGCACTAATTGCTTCTTCCAAAATTTTTGAGTTCAATCCAATTAGTGCTCCGCTAAATTCTTGCATATCCCCTACCGCTCCAACAATTGCTAAAGGGGATAAATCAATGTTTTTTGGGTTCATTTCTTTTGCCACCAAGTATGCGAGCCCTGCTCCTGAAATTTCTTTTCCCCCATCAATTCCAAACAATAAAGGATTCAAGTGATGTTCTAGAGGAATAATTGAATTATTCACTAGTACTGGTTGGTGGTGGTCAATTATGAAAATGTTTTCTTCACCAAGTTCTTTTACTAAATAATCCATTTGGCCTGAACCAAAATCAACGAACACAAAGTTGTTCCCAAGCGATTTTATTTGATCAATATTTTCTTTATACAATTGTTTTAAACAAAGAGAAGAAACTTTTTTTCCCTCTCTTTCCAGTGCTTTTATTAGTATTGCTCCGCTACTCAACCCATCAGCGTCATAGTGATGAATCACCACCACATTTTGGAGGGTTTTGATTTTTGTGGACATTTTTTTTATTTCAGAAAAAAAACCACTCTCGTCCCTATTAGAAGAAAATTCGCTACAAAATTCATTACAAAACTTGTTGTTCATAATTAATTTAAATTATTGAAAGAGAATTTAAAAGAGTGTTAAGTGAAATGCCGAACAAAACAAACAAAAACTCTAACAAAAACACCTAACAAAAATACTAACAAACAATACCTCCAAAACCAAAATAAAAATAATAACAACAATAATAACCAAAATACTAACAAACAACATAACCAAAACTCTAAAGAAAACTCCGCCAAAAATAATAACCAAAATGCTAAACAAAAAATTTACTCAAAACTCCACACCCAAAATGCTAACAAAAAAACTAACCAAAACTCTATCCAAAAATCTGTCCAAAACTCTACCAAAATTTGCCAACAAAATTTGTTTGTTACAAAAAGGTTTAAAGTAAGGTAATGCGTAATTTTATTGATAGTAATGAGTTTTTTCAACAATATTTTTTCAAACATTTTTAACAAAAAAAGCAAAACTAATGTGTATTCCACTATTGAGTTAGTGAATGAACTTGATAAGGAACTTGGAAAAAAAAGAAAAAAACTTGAATTCACTAATGCAAAAAAAATGGCTGAAATAAAGTTTTTGCACTCAAAAATAATTACTCAAATAAAGGATATACAAAAAAAGGAATTAAATAAAAAAGAAAACGAGAGATTCAACAAAGCTGCACTAACAGCAAAAAGCCATATTGAAATACAATTAATGAGAATGCTTGAAAAAATAAATCCAACAAATGTAGGAAATAATTTAAATGATTCAAGAGCATACACTGAAGAATCAATCAATATTTTGGTAAAAGAAGTGATTCGTTTTAGAAAAAATATTGTTTACACGAGTATTTATTTAAAAGAGGAAATGAAAAATTTAGGAGAAACACTACAAGAACTCTTAAATAATTTACAAGAACTAAAAAAAGAGTTTGACGAAAATTTAGAGTATTTTGAGTTTGAAAAAATTAAAGAAAAAATAAAAAGTGTGGAAAAATTGAACAAAGAACTAAAAAACCAAAAAAACAAAATCAAGGAATGTGAAGAAAGAATCAAGAAAAATAAATTCGATTTAGAAAAACAAGAAAAAAAAATAGAGGAATTTAATTCAGGAAAAGAGTTCAAAAAACTAGAAGAACTAGAAAATGAGAAACAAAAAATATTGAACGAAAAACAATCACTAAAAATTGAGTTATCTTCACTTCTTTCAAGCATTGATAAACCATTACAAAGATTTAACCAACTTGTTGAAACAGGGAGATGGAAATTGCCAAGAGAAAAACAAGAATTACTCAGCGCATTTATTGCAAACCCAATTATTGCACTAAAAAGTGATCCTAAAGGAGTTGAGTTTAAAAAAATCTTGACAGAAATTATTCAAGCAATTGAAGAAGAAAAAATTGAGTTAAAAGAAAGAGAAAAAGAAAAACGACTCGCGGCGCTAAGCGAAATAATTTCTTTTAATTTTTTTGAAAAAATATTTTGGAAACTTAACGAAATTCAAGTAAAACAAATAAACATTGATAAAAAAATTAAAGAGTGCGGAGTGTTTGAAACAAAAAACAAAATGGATACAAAACTCAACGAAATAAACAAAAAAACACTTTTACTAATTGAAGAAAAAAATGGTGAAGAAAGAAAAGAAAAAGAAATTTTTGAAAAAATGGAAAAAGAAAAAACAACCATCACAAATTTTGGTTCAAAAATATTGAAAAAAACAATAATAATTAATAATGAGTAAAAATTAATAACAAAAAAACAAAAATAAAAACAAATAAAATTAGTGCCAAATAAATATCAAAACAAGGATAAGAGAAATAATAAAAGGACAAAGAGTGATTAGTAATTAACAAATATTAGTAATAAATATTAATTTTTGATGGATATGGGTTTTATAGAATATTAATTTTGAGAAAGGATAATTTTTGGGAAATGTTAGTTGAGGGTTTTTGGAAATGTTTTCAGAATTAGTTATTTTGTTTTTTGGACTTATTTTTCTTTATTGGGGAGCAGGGTTTGTTGTTGATGGAGCAACTAAATTAGCAAAAAAATTCGGGGTTTCAAAATTATTTATTGGAATGACTGTAGTAACTATTGGAACAACCACCCCTGATCTTGTAGTAAATATTTTATCAACATTAAATGGAAACCCAGCTCTTGGAATTGGAACTATTTTAGGAACCAATTTAGTAAACATTTTAGGAATAATTGGAGTAACAGGATTATTATTCACGGTTACCACAAAAAAGGATGTTACTAAAGAAGCTGTTTTTGCTCTTTGTGCAGTAATATTAGTGTTTGTTCTTTCAATGGTTCAAATTATTGGGCCCACGGACACTATTTCTAGTTTTGAAGGATTACTAATGCTTGTAATGTTTGGAATATACCTTTACTTGATTTACAAAGAGAGTCCGAAAACAAAAAAATTCTCTATAAAAATTTTTGAAACCAAAGCAACAAAACACTTGTTGTTAGGATTTTTTTTGTTAATGGTTGGAGGAAATTTAGCGGTTAATGGAGCAACAATGATTGCAAAGACACTCAATATTAATGATTTTATTGTAGGATTAACTATACTCGCGATAGGAACTGCGTTGCCCGAGCTTAGCACTAGTATTATTGCTGCTCTAAAAAAACAACAAGAAATAAGTGTGGGAAATTTACTTGGAAGCACTGTGTACAATACTGTTTTTATTTTAGGAATAACTTCAATAATTAGTCCAATTGATACTAAAGGGTATCACAAATTCTTTATTTTTAACATTCTCGCAATAATAATTCTAATAGTTTTCTTATACACTGGGAGAAAGAACACTATTAGTAAAATTGAAGGAACACTAATGCTTCTTGCATACATAATTATTATGGCATCAATACTTATCGCAATTTAATAAAAAGCCCAAAACTGCCAAAATAAGCAATTTTTTAACCTTTTCCACACGCAGTTATGTATAGAGAGTGTATGGTTTCTTACGAAAACGAATACAAATTGGCAAAATTCTTGCTTGAAAAGTATAGTGAAACGATTAATGAAAGAGAACAACGAACTATTGGAGAAATAAAAGAACTCGCAAGCGGGAACGATTTGAGTATTCAAGCACTTGTAGAAGAATTCAAAGAAAAACCATACAATTTTGAAGAAAATTACGAAAATGCTTTAAAAAAAGTTTTTGATTTTGTTAAAAAAGAAATAACCTTTGTTGATAGTGATCTTGGTTTAAATTATTGGATGAATGGAAAAGAAATTCTTGAAATAAAAATAGCTGATGATGAGGACCTAGCAGTGTTTTTGTGCGCGTGTATGAAAGCACTAGGGGACGAAAAAGCAGAAGTAATTATTGCTGAACTAGATAACTTACGAACACACTCTTTTGTAATAACCGAACTAAACGGAGAATTTTTGTTACTTGACCCAACACAAGAAATGGAGTTTGAAAAATACAGAGGAACAAAAATTGAAGTAATCAAAAACTACGAATACCAAAAACAAAAAATAAAAAGATTCCTCTACCGATTCAATTCAACAAAATACGAACAATTCTTAGAATAAAACAAACCAAACAAAAAAACAATTAGGAACAAAAAAACAAAAAATAAAACAAATAAAAAAAACATCACAAAAAATTATTACAAAAAAAATAAACAAAAAAAGAATTACAAAAATAAAAAACACACAAATAAAACAAAATTCTAAAAAATAACAAATTAATCAAAAATATAAACAAAAAACCAGTGGAGAAAAAATATTTTCCCTTCCAAGAACCTTTTTAAATTAAACTAACTAAAATTGATTAAAAAGCATTGGTGATTTAATGAGTGTGAAAAATAATCCAAACAAGTGTCTTTATTGCGGAGCATGCGTAGGGGTTTGCCCAACACAAGCAATCACACTAAAAGATACTAGAATAGAAATTAATAAAGAAAAATGTGTTTCTTGCGGAGCATGTGTAAAAATTTGCCCTGTGGGAGCAATGAAACTAGAGTAAACAAATTAGGAAAAAAAACAAAAAAATAAAAATTTTGAAAAATGTTTTAAAAAAATAAAAAAATTGATAATGGTGATGAGGTATGTTTGATGCTGAAAAAAAAATTTGGGAAGTTATAATTGTTGGAGCGGGCCCTGCTGGACTTGCTGCTGCTACCGAAATGGCGAAAGCAAAAACAAGCGTGCTTGTTCTTGATAGAAAACAAGAAATTGGTTGCCCAAAAAGATGTGCTGAAGGGTTAGGGAATGGTTGGTTTAAAAGATTAAAACTTAAACCAAAAAAAGAATGGGCTGTGCAAGAAATAAAAGGAGCACAACTTTACTCACCGAACGGAAAGAGCGTGAAAATGAAAAAAAAGAAAGTGCTAGGGTATGTGCTTGAAAGAAAAATGTTTGAAAAAGATTTAGCTATTAATGCAGTAAAATTAGGAGCAAAAATTTTGATGAAACACCAAGTAGTGAATGCTACAAGAGAAAATGGGTTAGTAAAACTTGAAGTGGAAGTAAATGACTCAAAAAAATATTTCCAAACAAAAATGATAATTGCTTGTGACGGAATTGATTCAAAAGTAGCAAGAATGCTAGGACTAAACACAAAAAATAATCTAAAAGACACTGATGCAGGATACCAATACGAAATGACAGGAATCACAGGGTATGATGAAAACCTACTACACTTATATTTCGGAACAGATGTTGCTCCAAGAGGATACATTTGGATATTCCCAAAAAGAAACAAAACAGCGAATGTAGGAATAGGAATAGGAGCATACGAAGAAAAAACAGCAAAATACTACTTAGACAAGTGGATAGCAAATCAAGAAGGATTAAAGAACGGAAGCATAATTGAAGTGAATGCCGGAGGAATACCAGTAGGGGGGTTCCTTGACAAAATGACTGCGGACAATTTATTAGTTGCAGGAGATGCGGGACACATGGTTGACCCAATTCACGGAGGAGGAATTGGAATCGCTATGGAAGGAGGAAAACTCGCAGCAAAACACGCACTAACAGCAATAAAGAAAAAAGATTATAGCGACAAACAACTAAACGCCTACACAAAAGATTGGTTTAGTTCAAGAGGAAAAGAACTAATGAGAAGATTAAAAGGAAGACACTTATTAGAACAACTAAGTAATGATGATTTCAATTACCTAGCAGAAAGTATAACAATGGACGAAGCACTAAAAATAGGAAACGGAACACTAACAGCAAAAGACAAAGTAGTGCTAGGAACAAAAAAACTAATCAAACGACCAGGATTACTAAAAATAATGATGAAATACTTTAATGACAAAACAGAGTAACAAAAAAAATACACAAACAAAAAAATACACAATTAAACAAAATAACAGAATTAAAAAAACCAAAACAATTTAACAAACACGGGACACGCGGCCCACCCCCCAACACAACTCCAAAAACTCACTAATTAAATAAACTTCTAAATAAAAAATAATTAAAAAAAATATGCAATAATTATATACAATAATCAAAAAAAAACAAAGTGAAAAATATGGAAAAAACAATTACTGAAAAAAATATTACTCTAAGTAATCTTGCGTTAAATCACTTAGTGGAAGAGTTACAAATACTAAAAAACGGGTTTGTTAATAATGTTCAAACAACTAGTGAAGGATTATTGAAAATGAAGATTCACACAAAAGAGGGTGGAAAAAATTTACTAATTTTGCCAAATTATTTATTCATTAGTGAAAAAAGTGTTCCAGCAAAACAAAACCCGGGAGGATTTTCAGCACTACTAAAAAAATACTTAAACAATCAAAGAATTATTTCCTTAACCCAAAAAGGAATTGATAGAATAATTATTTTTGAGTTCCCTGAAAAACTTTTAATTGTTGAAGTGTTTGCTAAAGGAAATATTGTGTTGTGTGAAAAAAATTACAAAATCATTAAAGCAATGAAAAAAGAACAATGGAAGGATAGGAAATTAGAAAAAGAAGAAATTTACAAATTCCCAAGTTCAAAAGGAACAAACCCTTTGGAAGAAAATAATGAAAATTTTTATACAAAATTAAAAGAAAACAAAAAAACATTATTCGGAGCAACCGTTGATGAATTAAATGTTTTCCCTGCACTCCTTGAAAAAGTTTTTTTTGAACTAAAACTAGAAAAAAAAATGAATGCAAAAGAAATAACCGAAAAAAATTCAAAAAAATTATTGGAAAAAATAAAAGAACAATACCACTCTCCTCCAATCAAACCATATCTCAACCAAAATAGTATTTACACAATTGAACTTGGATTGGAAAAAGAAAAAGAATTTGAAAATTTAAACAAAGCACTAAATGAAATAACTTTTAATAAAAAAGAAAACAAAACGCGAAACGAAATTATTACAAAAAAAGAAAACAAAAAAGAAAAAACCCAAATCATTCTTGAAACAATTGCAAAAAAAGAAATAGAAGAAAAAGAAATGAAACAAAAAGGAGACAATATTTATTTACATTATTCAGAAATTAGTGAACTAATTGAAACAATAAAAAAAGGAAAAAAGAAAGGGCTAAGTGATAAAGAAATAATGGAAAAAATAAATTCCATCAAACCTATCATAATAGCTCTCAATATTGAAAAGAAGCAACTCAAGGTTAGGTTTTAGAAAGAATTTAATCTCTCTTAGAAACATCTTCAAGTAATTCTCTTTCATCAACAATGAAAACATCACTAACCGCAGTTACTGCTGCGTAAGGGATTTCAATTACTTTTCCTACTTTGCCTAATTTTGATAACAATCTTGAGCTTCTGTCTACTTCAACAACTAAGAACTCTATGTCACCGCCAACTTCAGAAACGATAATGTCGGATAATTTTCCAACCTCATCCCCTCTATTGGTGATTACTCTTTTTGATGCAAGTTGTCTTGCGATTGTGTATTTGTACATATTTTTTTCACCTATAAAAATTACTAATAGAAATAGAATTGCTTTCATATTTATAAACATTTCCTATACGGAAAATAAACAAAAATTTGTTATGTTTAATTCAAAAAAATTTTTAATTTAAAAAAAATAAAAAAATAACAAAAAAACCTGTTATGTATACAACAACTATTTTTTGTAAAAAAACCAAAAAAAACAAAATTTTGGAGAAACCCCAAATAAGTAATTTGTTTTTTCAAATAAAAGGATAGGTTTTTTAACTAGTAAAAATAAGTTGTTATTGATTGTTATGTCTTTAAAAAATCCTAACGATGAATATGATGAATTGTTTCAAGATAAACCAAAATTGTTTAATTTTAATACAAAAAAACTTCAACCATTTGTAATCATTTTAATCGTTGGAATTTTAGTAGGAATTTTTATTACTACCCAATTCATCAACCCACTATTAAATAATACAAATAATAATTCAAATTGTTCAACACACATCAAAACTAACGAAATTTTGAACAAAGAAAACACTTGTTTATATGAACTCTTGGATAATTCAAAAGATATTAGTAAATGTGTTGCCAATAAATCCAACTAAACCCCTCAAAATTAAACTTCAATTAAACGCAAATTAAATTCCAATTAAACTTTCAATTAAACCCTAATTAAATTCAAATTAAACCATTAATTAAAAAACAAAAAATGTTCTCGGCAATTGACTAATTCTTGTGAAGATTTTTAAATAACTCTAAAAAAAATTTTTTAATGAAACATTTTTTCAAAATCAGTTTAATAATTGTTCTACTATTTTCAACAATATTTTTTTCTGGTTGTGGAGAAATGACTCGGACAGAAAAAACTCTTTGTTATAATTTAACAAGTAAAAGTTTTGCATACATCCCTAATTGTGAAACTGAAAATAGTTGTTATGAAAAAGTAAGTGAAATGTTTAACACTGATCTTGGGTATGAACAAGAAATTGAAATGTATAAATTAAAAAATAGTTTAGCGAGGAGTTGGTTTTATTATAATAAAGCAATTAAAGAAATGAAAAAAGCTCCAGAGTATTGTTTGAATGATGAGGGAGGAAAATTAAGCAGTGCAATAAATCAAACTTCCCAATACCTTGATTATTCCTTTATTGAACTTGATGAAGCAATAAAGAAAAGTTTTGAAATAGTGATAAATGAAGAAAAATTACTCACAGTGCAAGAAATAGATTTGGTGAAAGAAGAGGAATTATTTGATTCATTGATTGAATTAAGACAAATTAGTTCAGAAATTGATTCAGGACCAACAAATAGCGGAACTTATTATTCTTATTATTATGAAAGAGTAAAGGAATTCAACACACTTGGGATACGAAAAGGGTTTGGTCAATTAATTGAAGAGGATTCAATAACAATAAAAATAGGTAGAGAAATTGGAAAAGAAGTTTACACCGGATTTGATTTTAAAGAAATTAAAATTCCTTTCATAGGGACAAGTTCCAAAAATATACAAGAAACAATAGAAAATATTTTGTTTAATAAACAAAATTTAAGAGAACTTGAAAGATTCCCACTCCACGAATTTACTTTACTATACTCCACTGTTGGGGGAGCAAATAATTCAGCAATAAAAAGATTTAGTGATTTAGTAAAAAGAATTAGTGTTACTAAGAAAAAAACCCAAAACAATTTAACAAATACTTGGAAAAATATTGAAATTGAAAAGAAAAAACTAAACGAACTAAAATCTAATCTAAAAATTATTCAAAAATATTCATTGATTCGAGAAGAATTATTGCCTCAAGAAATCAGTGGAGAAAAGAAAATTGATGAAATAATTAATATCATTGAAAATGAATACATTAATTTAAAAAAAGAAAAAAATTCATCAAAACTCACTCTTGGGGCAGAACTTTCTCGCGCCAAAAATCTTTACGAAAATTTGGTGACCACAAACAACAAACTTGATTTTGAAAATAGTTCGGAATTAAAAAAAATGGAAGAAAAGTGTGATAAAAAAGCAATAGAAATTGCTTCAACCCCGCTCGGGTTAAGTTCCCTTGAAAGCATTTATTCAGAACAAATATTTTATTCAAAAAAAGTCACTTCAACAAAGAATGAAGAAAAATTAAATTATTGTGTGGAAATGATAAAAACAAACAAAGAATATGTTTTGGGTTTAACTGATTATGAACAATTAGAAACACAAAAAACGAATGAAATTAGGGAATGTTTTGAACATTTAGAAAACATTTTCAACCAAATCAATATTCCTCAATTAGAAAATTTGTTTGAAAATTTAAAAAAAGAAAAAGTGACAAGTGAAAACATTATTTATTTTTATGAATCTTGTAATTCAATAAAAACCCAAGCGGAGAATGAATTAAAATCAAACCCAGAAATAAAAGAACTCCTGAATGAATACAAAAAAACTAATGTATTAAAAGAAAAAATAAGAACAATGAAAGAAAATTTCGTTGAAAATGTAGAAGAACTTGAAACCAAATCAAAAACATTTGATAATTATTTCAATAAAGAAAATTTAATAGAATTGTATTCAATAAAAAATGAATTATTGAATAAAATTAAAAAAAACAATAATGAAATTGAAAAATTAATTGAAACAAAACTCATTAATTATTTTAAAAATAACTACCAATTAGTGATTTTATCAAACACAATTCCTACAACAAACGAGGATATTAATTCTACAGTGCGAGTAAATATCAATAATCCTTTTTGGGAAATTAACACCCCTTTTAGTATAGAAATAAAACAACCCCTAACTTTAACTAAACCCAATTCTTGTTTAACAAATTACATTAGTGGAGAAAAAACAACAATTTTTTTTAATTGTCTTGATTTTGGGAACAATACTTTGGATTTTTTTTCAAAATTTATAATAAACACTGTGGAGAAAGAAAAAATAATATACGCAACCACTGATATGAGTTTGATTCAAAAAAATATTAAATTAATAACCGAAAGCACTTTTCCAAAATTATTAATTACTACAAACAAAAACGAAAAAATCAACATTATTGTTGATGATAAAGAAATTGATTATTTTTTTGAGGACAATAAATTAAAATTTTATATTGAAAATGCATCAAACAAATCAAACATTAATGTTTATTATTATCTAAAAAATTTGATCAGCGAACAAACTGATTTAATTTCGGAAAAAGAAATGGGGACAAGTAAAGAATTTACTTACAAATCAATTGTAAAAAATAATTATGAAAAAGAACTAATTGGAACAATAATTTTCCCCATACACATAAATAATTTTGTGAACAATATTGAAATTTATGATGACAAAAAAATCCAGAAAAAAAATGAAGTGATTGATAAGAAACTTGTACTAAAAAACATTGATTTTTTAGCAAAAGAAGAAAAAAACTTTTTGATCAAAATAACTATTTCAAACAAATATGAATATTATTTTGATACACTTAATTCCATAAAAAACGAATTAATTACATACGGAGAAACTAAACTTGTTGAAGAAATAAATAAAACATTAGAGAAAATTGAATTAATTGAAGAGAAAGAAATACAAAATTTAATAAAAAAAGCAGAAAACGAATTAAATAATTTAAAAGAAAAATTTGAAGAGGAACAAAACCTAAATTTAATTAAAGAAAACCTAATTGAAGAAATAAAAAAGTATGAAGAAAAAATAAATGATTTAGAAAAATATGGGTTGATTGAAGAAAAAGAATTATTGTTAAAAAGAATTGATTTGGCCAAAACTTTACTCGAATCAACAAAAAGAAATGATATTTTGAAAGGAATAAGTTTGTTACAAAATGAACCTCTTTCAATTAGTGAAGAAATAAAAAAAGAAGCGGAAAAATTATTCAAAATAGTAAAAGAAAGTGCAGGAAAAGATAATGTGTTAATTAAACTAGCACAAGCTTTTTTTAATAAAAAAGAAGAATTTGATGAGTGGAAAGAAATTGATTTAATAAAATCAAAAGAAATATTTTTAGAACTAAAAAATTTGTACACAAAATATTTTGAGGATAAAAATAAATTATGGACAAATTTAGATCCAAACAAGAGTGAAAAAATATCAAATATGCTAAAAGAGTGCAGCGAATATTTAGATTTTCTTGAACGAGAATTATCCATTGATGAAAGTGAATTAATCAAAGCAAAATTTATTCAACCAATCACTCTTTCTAGAATAAAAAAACTAAAATTGGAACTTGTAGAAATAGAAAATGCTCCTAACTCTATTGAAAAGGAAGAGAAAGTGTTTGAAATTAGAGGGGAACTAAAAGCAGCAGTGGATTCAATAAAAAAACAAACAATTAATTTATTCAATAAATCAATTGATGATAAAGTTGAAGAAGGAGTGTTGAGTAGGGCAAAAAATTATATTGATTCTAACAAATTCATTTTAGCATTTTTATCTCTAAAAAACACTACGACAAAAAATAATGGATTGGCTCCTTTTATGGGCCTAATTCCTATTGGAGTTATTGTAATTTTGGCTTTAATTTTGAAAAAAATATTGAAGAAAAAAGAAAGTGAAGAAAATAATAACAAAAAAATTGTTTTACAAGAGTGGGAAAATTAATTAAAAAAAATAAATTAAAAACAAAAACAAAAAAAAATAAAAAAACTATTACAAACAAAAAATAATTAAAATTAAAAAAACAAAACAACAAAAATAATTAAAATTAAAAAATCATCAAAAAGAAAAAAATAATTAAAAAAATTATTTATTTTTTAATTTGTTCAATTTTTAATTTGATCAATTTGTTGCTCAATTTTTATTATTCAATTTTTTGTATTAATTACAAAAAACACTATTGCGGCACAAATTACTCCAAATACTGCTAAGATTATTGCTAGTGACCAATCATCATTTTTTACTGAATATGAAACACTGTTTGAAAAGTAAGTATTGTTTGTATCTTTTATAGTTGCTGAAAAATTGTATTTTCCTGGAAGTAATTTATTTGTTAATAGAACTATTTCTTTAGTTGCTTTTGGGCCTAATTGAATTTCTTGGGTTGAGGAAACAATCAAATCTTTTGGATTTATTATTAATTCTCCTTCAAAAGGTTCGTCCCAATTGTTTTCCACCAAAATAACTAATTTTAGTTTATCATCCATTTCAAAAGAGGTTAGGTTTAGTTTGATTTGTTTTGGGTCAAGCACTGAAAGTTGTGGGTGTTCACTAGCTATTATTTGTTCTTCACCAAATATATTAGTAAATTTAACTATTGATGAGGGCAAGTTGTAACCACTGATTTTTCCAGGGATTATTGAAAAATTAAATTCTTGTACCTCTCCTGCTTTTATTACTCCGCTTGCACTACTACTCCCATCAATTATGTCAAAACTTGTAATATTTAGTAATGTTCGTAAATCCTTACTAACAAATTGAACAAAATAATTTGTATCCATTGATCCTGTGTTTTTTAAAAAAATTTTCATGTGTGCTTTTTCTCCCAAAATAATTGATTTGGGCGCAGTGGTTTTTATTTCCAAAACAGGAGTATCATAAAGACCAATATAAGATGAAGTTAGTAATTCAGTTCGTTCAGAATTTCCTCCTGAAATTAAACAAATCTCTAAATCAGTTTTTTGTTTCGCAAGAGCCGGAACAAACACTCGGGCATACCCATTATCAGAAAAATTTTCTGGCCAAATCACTATTTCTTTCATTTCGTTTATCTTTACACTCACAAAAGAACTATTTGCTTTTGCTCCTTCAAATTTAGCATTTAGTGACAAAATCCCATTTCCTGTTTCGTTGAGTTCAACAATATCAATTGAAAGAGGAACACACTCTTTTTTTGATTCACCCTCTAAAATTATTCCTTTAAAACCAAAATCTTCCAAAGGTGCTTGGTAAGCTATTACAAAATTTGCTAAAAAAAGAAACAAAAAAATTAAAGTGAAAAATTTAATTAATCTATTTGTCATAATTTCACCCAAAACTATTCTCTCAAAAACATAAACCAAAAACATAACTCAAAAACATAAACCAAAAATACAAATTATTTTTATTACCCTTTTTTACAATCTTTTTTATGTTCTTTTTTATGTTCTTTTTTTATTATGCTTTTATTCTTATTATTAATAAAATATCATTTAGTGAAATAAGTTTAAAACCTTGATTGGAGGGCTCATTTTTGGGAATTAACCAAAAATAGTGCTTCTGCTAGTGTTAAAGCGGGGTTATTTTTTGATTCAATTATGTGAAATTTTTTATAATTCTTTTTTAGTTTTTTGTGACAGTATTCTATTCCTTCACAAAAAACATTATCCATTATTTTAAGATCCGCGTAATTTCTTTGTTCAAGACGAAGTTGGAGTTCTTCCGGATCAATTTTTATTAAAATCACTAAATCGACAAGTAATTTCATTTCGCAAAGGGTGTGGCCTTCAATTATTATGTTTTTTTTTGTTTTTAAAAAATTGTTCATTTTTTTTTCAAACAATTTTATTGGAATCTCTAATTCGTTTTCTTCATTAAACTCGCCAATAGAGTTTTTTAGAGCAAAATCTTTTTCATTTATGCACTCAAATTTTAGTTTTTTTGCTAATCCTTTTGCAAGAGTGGTTTTTCCACAACCTGGAGTGCCTGTTATTAGTATTTTCATAAATAAAATATTTTGAAAAAAGAATAAAAATAGATAAAGTGTGTTAAAATATTAAAAACTTAATAAAATATTAAAACTGTGTTAAAAAAATGTGTTAAAATATATTGTTTTTTGCAGAAATGCAAAACAATTAATTAGGATTTTCATAATTTTGCTTCAATAGATAATTTTTTTTGAAATGCTATGCAATCATCAGCTAAGCACTTCCCACCCTCTTCTAATAATTTTGAAAGCAAAATCACTCTATCACAAACAATATCAGAAGGCATTTTTCAACACTAATCAATAGGATGAATTATCTTATATAAAAAGGTTGTGTACAAAAATATGTGAAAAAAAATTTTTGGGAAAAAATAACTAAAAAAAGTGAATATGTTTGTGAATATGTTTTATTGAGAATTATTTTTAACAAAAATGGGTTTCTAATCTATTTTGCGTCATTATTTTGGATAATTTGTTGTATAGAACTCATTTTACGTGTAAAATGTATTCCATTAAACTTGAATATAATAGTTCAAATGTGAATTCTTCTTCACAGTATTTTTTGATTTTATCATAATTCTTTTTTAAATAATATTTAGAAACATCTTTTCCAGTATCCTCTTTTATTGGAATATCAAAGTATGAATTTATTGCTTTTTGAGAAATGCACCTAAAATCGTTCGCTTCTTTTGTTTTTTCTGACACCGTCATTCCAATTTGGGCCAAATCCACGTGTCGAGGAAGAGAGATTAGGAAATCAAAAATCTCTTTTTCTTGAGCAATTTTGTGAAAAGACATTCTTGCCATTAAATAATTCAAATCATAAGCTAAATGATTGAACCCAATCATTTTCAAATTAGGATCTGATAAATAAATTCTTTTCAAAGTAGAAAAAAATTGTGCTAAAAGTTCTTTTTCTCCTCCCAACTCCCACTCAAAAAGAAAAGTGGGTTTTTTTACTTGGTGGTCCAAAGGATAAGTATTTTGAGGATAATAATTATAAGAAATAACAATTACTTTGCTATTTTTGTAAAATGGGTTTAAACCTGAACGTTCTTCTTCCGGATCAACAAAGGATTCTATATCAAAAAACAAATAACCCATACTAAATACTAAACAAAGGAAAATAATTTAATGGTAAGTTTTAATGGTAAGTTTTAATGGTTAGTTTTGAAGAATTATTGAAGCGGAGCAATAGAGCAAAATTGTGCAAAAATTATGAAAAAATTATGAAAAATTAAGAAAAGTGAATGTTATATTAATTGTTTGGAAAAGTATTTTTTTGAGGGATATTATGTTGATTAAGGATTTGAAACCAAGAATGACTTTTGATTCAATTGAACTAGAAATTGTTACAAAAGGAGAACCAAGAGCTTTTAGTAATGCAAGCGGACAAGGAACTGTTTGTTCTGCCGCAGCAAAAGATAGTGAAGGAAAAGAAATATCACTAACTCTTTGGGGCGAACAATACAAAGAAGTGAATGATGGAGACAAAATCGTGATCAAAAATGGTTGGACCTCTGAATACCAAGGCCAATTACAAATAAGCACAGGAAAAAACGGAACACTTGAAGTAATAAAATAAAAAAGCAATAAAATAAAACTTTAAAACAAAAAATAAAAGCAAAAATAAACAAAAAAAAGAATTACGAAAATAAAAAAATTCAATTAAAAATCAATTTAATTAAAAAAAAACAAATATGCACTAAAACCAAAAAAAAATTCAAAAATAAAAAAGAGAAATAGTTAATTTATACAAATAAACCAACTATTCCAAAACTAATTTTTAGAAACTATTTTTCAAAAAACTATTTTTTTGATTTTAGTTTTCCTAAATTTGTTACATCAGTTCTTGTTGAAGTTAATCCTAGTAATTCTTCTGCTGATTTTTTTCTGTTTCTTCCAAAATTAGCGTATTTTCTAAATTTTGTTTTTGTCCAAGCTTCTGGTTGTTTCTTTCTCATCTTTTTTTCTTCAGCAAGTAATTGAAGTCTTAAAGACTCATCCACATCCATCTTTAACAAAATATTACTCATAGACCCACCTTTTTTAAAATAACAATTTTCTAGAATAAGCTACAAAAATTGCCTTCCTTATATATTTGTGCTTAGGTAATATATAAGCTTATTTGAAGAAAAAGTCAACTAAATACCAAAAAATACTTTGAAAAATAAGCAAAAATTACCCTAAAAAAGAACAAGCGAACCTTATTTTCCGAAATGGATTATTTTTTAGCCTTCTTTTTCGGTGTTTCTTTTGGTTTTTCTTCAACCGGAGCAGAACCTAGTAACCCTTCTTCTAGGCTTTTTCCTGATCTTATTTCTTTGAATTCTTCCAAATCATCATCATCAAGTCCAAGTTCTCGCATTTTGGCCAAGTGATCCGATTCTTTCATTTTGTCAAATTCTTTTCTCCACGCAATCATATCAGGAGTTTCTTTCAATTTTGCTCCTGCCGGAGGCTTTACTGGTTTACGCATCATAATGGAAAATATAGAGTTACTTCTTTAAAAACCTTTATTCAAAAAACGAAAAATAGATAAATTATAAAACCATTATAGTGCTATGGAAAACAAAATGCAGGATAATCAAAACAATAATTTTTTTGAAAAAAATAAAAACGAACAAGCACATTCTTTTGAAAAAAGTTCTGAAGAAAAAGTATTGAATAGTGAATTTGAAAATGCATTAAAAGAACTTAGACAAAAATTAATTATTGAAGGGTATTCTGACCGAACAATTAAAATGTACACTTTATACAATCAAGAAATTTTGTATTCAATAAATAAACCAATCAAAGAAATTACTTCAAAAGATTTGATGGGTTATTTGGCTGATAAGAAAGAGAAAGGGTGTGAAAATAGTACTCTTGCTTTAATTCACTCTGGTGGAGAGTATTTTTTTAAAAAATATTTAAAAATGAATATTTTGGATGAAATAAAAATTCCAAAAAAAGCAAAAACTTTGCCAAAAATTTTGACAAGAGAAGAAATTAAAGAATTATTTAAAGCGACAAAATTTGGGAGAAACAGATTGATGTTGCAATTTATGTACGGATCAGGGTGCAGAGTTTCTGAAGTAGTGAAATTAAAAGTAAGTGATATTAATTTCAAGGAAAGAACTGCAATTATTAGAGGAGGAAAAGGAAACAAGGATCGAATGATTGTACTATCAAAGGAGTGGTTGAAGTATTTAAAAAAATATTTGGATAAAAAGAAAATAAAAACAGAAAATGTTTTTACAAAAAAAAATGGAAAAAATATTAGCACTGATACGGTTCAAAGAATAGTTAAAAAAGCAGCGATCGCGGCAAAAATACCAAAACGAGTTACTCCGCACTGTTTAAGGCATAGTTATGCAACACACTTACTAGAATCAGGAACAAATATACGATACATACAATCATTGCTAGGACACAGCAATCTTAACACCACTCAAATCTACACCAATGTAGCGAGTGAGCAATTAAAAAAAGTGGAAAGTCCACTTGACAAACTATAACCCCTAACAACCCCTAACAACACCCAACAACAATACAATATTCCTCCTCCCCCCTCTGCCCCCATAGTTCCATTAAAAAAAAGAAAAAATTAACACTAATTAAATACAATTAACAAAAAAAACACAAATTTTGCACAAAAATCACTAAAAACACCATTTAATTTATTATGTTTAATTATGTATAATTTGTGATTTTTTGGCCACTAATTAGTGAATAAAATCTAAATCAATTTTAATTGATTTTTTTGCTTTTATAAACAAGAAGATTTAAATATAGGGTTGCCATTACTATGTTATTCAAAAGGAGGAAGAGTTATGAGCGTAAGAATTTCAAAATTGTTCGGCATGGATGTGTATGATTCAGAGGCAGGGTACAAGGGAAAGGTTTATGATTTAATAATTAACCTTGAAAAAGGAAAAATTGAAACTATCACCACTGAACCTTTAAAAGTTAAAACAAAATCTGATGCTAAAAAAATTCTTATGGAGAAAAGTATTCCTTACAGAAACGTTAGATCTGCTAAAGATATTATAATTGTTTCAAGTAGAGCAATTGATCCAGTTGAAGAAACTCCAAAAGAAGAACCTGAAGAAAGTAGATACTCTTCAGCATACAACAAATACAGATATGGAAGAAGGTAAAAAAAATATTTTTTATACAAATTGTTGGACATTTTTTTGCCCAACAATTTACCTAATTTTAATTAAAATTATATAAAAAATTATTTAATAAAAAAAATTATTTGATTAATTAATTAATATTTTTTAGTAATTTTCAATAACTACTTTTTACCTATTATTAAATTAATTCAATAATCATAATTTTTCAATTGTTATGATTTTTTAATTATTACAAATTTTTAATTATTACAATTTTTTTCATTTTTATTTAATAAAGTAGAAATTTTGTTTTCTATTTTGTTTTTCAATTTGATTTAAATTCAATTAACTTAAATAAATTTTAATTTAAAATAAATTTTAGTTTAATTAATTTTATTTGAATTCAAAAATAGATTTATAAAAATATATAACTTTTATGTATATATATAATACATAAAAGAATTTTTTGAATTTTTTAAAAGCTTATTAATGGAAGTGTGGGGTATGAGTGTTAGGGGTTATTTTATTCAATACCGATTTATTTTGCCTGATTCAATTAAACACTCTTCTTACACTTATCAAAAGCTTTTCAGGGCAATTTATGGGTACACCCAAGCGGTTCATAAAGGATCAGGAAAAAATTACCAATACCACCGCCAAGGTATTCTTTCAAATTATCCCTTTATTCGTCCAGGAAAAAATTGTGTAATAATTCCCTCCGTTGCATTCCAACCTTTACAAGAATTTTTCAAAACCGGTCACAACCCCACTCACAATTGGGAAACCAAAGGGGAATGGAAATGCACTTATTTTTTGAATGAAAAGGATCTCACCGAAGCGGAAGTGATTAAATCATTAAATAATTTAATTTCAAGAAAGTTTATTGAAGGAGTAGAGGGCCTTGCTTTGCTTCAAAATGAAATGAAAAGAGCATTATCAACACAATTGGATCAAAATTATGTTACAAGATTGGTTAATGAAGCTCAAAAAATAGTTGATTTAGAATGGTTCAAACAAGTATATTCCCAATCACCAGAACTTAATGATTTTTACGAAAATTACAAAAAATTGAAAGGAATACAATAAATTTAACCCACTAAATCCTACTTAAATTGCGCTTTTAATGCAATATTTTGTATTTTTACAAAATCCTAAATGATACAAAATAGTGTCCAAGAAATTGAGTTATTGTTGCGGTGTTGTTCATTTTCAGGATTGCTTTAAATAGTTTTTTTATTGATTTACGGCTTGTTTTAGCTCTATTTCTTGAGTTTCTTCCTCTTCTTCCTCTATTTTGATTAATAAGTCTTTTTTGCGCCATTTTCTCTTTCCTCCCACATTGGTGCTTTCAATTAAACCTATGTCTACAAGAGTTTTTAGATAGGGGTAAAGACTTCGTTCATTTTTGTAATCTATTTGAAATAACTCAAAAATTCTTCTTCTTATTTCATCCATTGTCACCCATTCATCAAACCTTATTACGCTGGATAGGTGGGATGCTTGTGTGTTATCATTAAATTTTAATATGTCCCAAACTGATTTTATGCTCACTTTTTTGGGTTTTGAAGTTTCTTGTGTATATATTGGCTCTTTTGGTTTATTTTCAATTTTTTCTATTTTTTTGCCAAATATTTTTTTAAAAAAATCTATTATTTTCATCATTAATATAATGATGGTAATTACTTATAAACCTTACTGTAATGATGTGTATTTATTGTAATTACGCTTGTGAATGCACGTAATTACTCATTATGAATGTAATTACTCGTAATTACCAAAAAATGTTGATTTTTGTGTTTTAGATAGTTGTTTTTGATATTTTCTCAATGTGTGTCATAAATTTATTCAAAGTGATGGTTCAATTTTGGTTTAATTGTGGGGGGGGGCAAATATTCACAATTATAGTTGTAATGTGATGGTTGATTTTTGACAATATTTTTCATTTTATTTGGTCGTGTATTTATTTGGTGATTTGGAAGTGTTCTTTTTTTCGAGATTTTTTTTCCCTCTTTATTTTTGTTGGTTTGTAACTTCAAAAAACAATTCTTATTTTTAAGTCATTTGACGAATTTTTTTAAAACAATTAGTGGAATAGCGGGGAGTGGATTTGAACCACCGACCTTCGGGTTATGAGCCCGACGGGCACTCCAGGCTGCCCTACCCCGCTAGGAGTATTTGGCTTAATATTGCCAAATTTGGCTTTTATTAATATTTTGTTCTTTTTTTGCACTTATTTTTGATTTTAAAGCAATTTTATTGCTTTTTTTTAAATTTAATGCTTAATTTTTCTTTATTTAATTATCAATCTGTCCACCTATATATGTCCAGCTATTTGTGTGTTTATTGCACTTTTGCAAGTATCTCCATCTCTCCTTTTATTTTTTTTATTTGATTATCTAGTTCTTTTTGCTTTTTTGGATCATTTGCATTACTCATTTGACTTCCACATGAAGGGCAGGTGAAATTATATTCTGCTGCTACTTCAAATGGCATTCTTTCACTACACTTTGTACAATCAAAATGATTATAATCGGACTCTAAATTGCGCTTTTTTACTAATTTTTCCACTGTTTCTTTCTCTTTTTCAAGTATTAGGGCCGCGATTCTGTCCTTTTTTATCTCCCATGTGTAATTATACCATCCTGTCTTTTGATTTCTGCTCTTTTGATACACTGCTATTCCTCTATAATGTAATCTATTCAATGTTGTCCGTATTTCGGTTACTTTTTTTTTCATTTTTTTTGCAATTTCTTCATCAGTGAATTGTTTTTTCTTGTTTTCACATATTTTTACTAAAGTTATTGCATCAGGCCCTCCTACAGTGTCAAGGAAGTCTTTGACCAAAACTAAATCAACTATTGATTTTTTAGCCATACTTATCTTTTACTCCCTACTCTTTTTAAATTAACTACTTTTTTACCATTTTTTTGCCCTTTTATACAAATTTTTTTATTTTTGAATTTTTTTTCAAGTTCTTTTCCTTCTTGATATCTATCCAAGAATATTGCGAGTGCCGCGATTTCGCTGTGTGGTTGATGGGTTATTGCTATGTTGTAATCCACTTTTTCATATACTTCTCTTTCTACTTTTTGTGATCCAATTAATACTGCTATTTTTTGTTCTTTTTTTAATTTTTTTTCAATCCCAGTAATATTTTCTCCATACATTGTTAGGTGTGCGAGTTTAATTTTTTTTTTCTTTAATTTTTTGAAAACATTTTTCCAATCCTCTTCGAAACTTACTTTAAATGGTCCTCCCCATCTCTTTGTCACATCATCCACGCTTTTTTTCATTGATTCGTCTTTGTCTCCGCAAATAATTATTTCTTTTGCTCCAAGTGCTCTTGCAACAAGTGCACAGTGTGATGTTACTCGATAATCTCTAACAGTCCTGTGCCCATATCTAATTACAATAATTTCGCGAATTATTCTCACCAGTTTTGTAAAATATTTCTTATAATTAGTCTTTTTAAGAAGTGCTTTTTGGTTTAATTTATTTTTTTTGTTTCTTTTTGTAATTTTTTTCTCTTGCAAATCTTTAAAAATGCTTTTGAAGGAATTTATTTTATAATAGTATTAATGTTTTATTTAAGAATTTGAGTAAAACATTCTCTCCTAAAAGTAAGCGTGTTGTTTCTTTTGGGCCCGTAGCTCAGTTGGTAGAGCACTGGACTTTTAATCCAGGTGTCTGGGGTTCAATTCCCCACGGGCTCGTTTTTTGTTTTTTTTAATTTTAATTATTTTTTGTTTGTAATAGTTTTTTTATTTTTTTTAATTGTTTTTTTTCATTGCTTTAATGATTTTGTAATTTTTTTCATTTTTTGTTTTTTATTTTTTTATTAAAAAAACTTACACTTTTAAACTCTCTTTTGGATAATTTTTCTATTTGTTTGATGGGCCCGTAGCTCAGTTGGTAGAGCACCAGACTCTTAATCTGGGTGTCTGGGGTTCAATTCCCCACGGGCTCGTTTTTTGTTTTTTTTTAATTTGTTTTGGGGATGCAACACCTTTTGTTAAAGGGGTTGCGGGTTATATTCCCACGGGCTCGTTTTTTATGTGGGTTAATTTATTTGTGGTGTGTAAGGTTTGTTTTTTTCAAGTTCGTTTTTTTTATTTTAGAGACTATTAAAAAGCTTTTCATTGATTTTTATTTGTGTGATGGGACTGTAGCTCAGCCTGGGAGAGCACACGGCTGAAGACCGTGGTGTCGGGGGTTCAAATCTCCCCAGTCCCATTAATTTTCTTTTTTTTTATTTTTTCGATTTGCGTTTTTTTTTATTTTTTTTAATTAAATTTGGTTATTAATTATTTTTTCAAAATTATTTTTTTAATTTTATTTTCATATTAATTATTTTGGATTATTTTTTTTGACAATTTTTTTAATTGTAATTTTGTTTTTTTTATTTTGCATTTTTTTTTAAAAAATTAGTTTTTTTGTTTCTTAAAATCATTTTTTGTTTAGATTTTTTTTAGAAATAGTGTTTGTCCGGAGTATTTACTCCGGACTCACAAAAATTATTTATTTTCTTTTTTTCTTTGCTGCTTTTTTCTTTACTGTTTTTTTCTTTGCAGGTTTCTTTGCTGCTTTTTTCTTTGCTGCCATCTTAATTTCACCTCCGAAAAAAAACTTTTTTTTCTAAATGTATTTTAATTTTTCTCATATTTAAACATTTCTTTTTGATGAAATCATTTTTTTTTATGAGAAATAATTATTTTTTTTAAAAAAATTTATTTTTTAAATTTTATTTTTTCAAATTTTGTTTTATTATTTGTTTTTTTTTATTTTTGTATTTATTTTTTTTATTTTGGTTTTGTTAATTTTGTTTTTTTTTTATTAATAATTTTTATTCAATTTTATTATTATTTTTTTGTTTAAATTTATTTTTTGTTTGGGTTTGTTTTTGTGGTGGAATTAGAATTATTTTTTTAATTATTTTTCTTTAAATTGTTTTTTTGTTAGTGTTTGTTTTTTTTTTAGATGTCATAATCTTCTATTTTTTTTATTACTATTCCGTTTTCTGTTATTTGTAGTGGGTGCAAGTCTTCTGAGTGTTTTGTTGCTCTCATTTTTCTTATGTGTAGTGTTCTGTTTGATTGGGTTCCTAGCCCCATGTAGTGTAGGATTATTACTCCGTCAGCAACAAATTCTTCTACTCCATATTTTCCAAATTGTTTTGAATCTTCATTGATTTCTGTTGTCATTACTGTTGTTACTCCTGCTCTTGATAATAAGTATACTAATTTTAGTATTGCTTTTCTTATGTCGTGTTCGTTTTGAAAATTTAATCCGAGTGCGGGGATTGAATCTATTACTACTCTTTTTGCTCTTATTTTTTTTATGGTTTTCATTATTTCTAATAATAATTTGTCTAGATCAAATCCTGTTGCTGGGAGTGTAAATTCTTCGTCGCTCGGTATTCCTATTTTTGAAGTTGTCCCATCTATTATTTTTATTAGTTCTTGGTCTTCATATTGTCTTAAATTCCATCCAAATCGTAACATATCTTCTCTGATTAGTTCTGGTCTTTCATCAAGTGTTACGTATATTCCTGCTTCTCCTAGTTTTGCTCCGTTTATTAAAAATTGTGTTGCGAATATTGTTTTTCCTGTTCCTGGTCCTCCGCTGATTAAGAAACTTCTTCCTTCTGGTAATCCCCCTTCAATTAGTTCATCAAATCCGGGGATGTTTGTTTTTATTCTGTTCATTTTTATCAATTTTATATTGTTTTTTCTTGTTTATTAATCTTTTCTTATTATTTTTTTTGTTTGTTTTGTTCAAAAAGGTGTTTGGTTATTTTTTTTGACAATTTTTTTTTAATTATTTTTTATTTTTTTTAATGAATTTTTTGTATCCTGTCCATACTATTGCGATTATTACTATTAGTATGATTAGGTTTAGGATTAGGTTTGGTTGTTCGTTTGTTTTTTCTTGGTGTGGTAGTGTTAGTTCTATTGTTTTGGTTTTTGTTTTTGCATCACTATCTTGGTAAGTTATTTTTAGTGTTATTGTTTTTGTTTCTTCGTTTGTTGTTAGTTTTGTTTTTATTGAGTCAATATCGTTTGGTTCTATGCTTCCAATGAATTGTTTTTCTTTATCTATTGTTCCGTTTCCACTTATTTCTATCATTGTGTACTCTGCTTTTCCTTCTCCGCTGTTGAATAATTCTATTGTTATTTCAGTTTGGTTTCCTATTGTTTTTGTTTCTTTTATTGCTGCGTCAAGTTTTACTTCTCCTGATATTTTGAATCCGATGTATGATGTGTCTGTTATTCTTGTTCCTGATGGGTTTCTGTACGATATTTTTACTGGTAAGGTGTAATTTTTTAGTGTTGCGTTTCTGTTTACACTAATTTTTAGTGTGGTTGTTTTTGTTTCGCTTGGCATTATTTTTTCAATGTGTGTTGTTGCTGCTCCTAGTGGGGTTATTTCTCTTTCAATTATTGCTCCTGATGCGGTGATTGTTCTATCTTCTTGTAGTTCTGTTATTATGTCGTATGCTGTGCTTGTTCCAACATTTTGTATAGTAAAAGTTATTTCTTTTTCTTCTCCCGGAATTAGTTTTTCTGTTGAGATATTAATTATTTTTAGTGTTGGTTCTTTTCCACTAATTATTATTGGATAGTTGCGTGTTATTCCGTTTGGTTGATCTTTTGTGCTGGTTGTTATTGGTATTTCGTAAGTTTTGTTTTCTGCTGATGGATCAATGTATACTATGAATTGTGCTAGTGCTTTTCCGTATTTTTGTATGTCTCCAATATTTTTTGTATTTTCTTCTTTGATTGTGAATGGGTATTCATTTTTTATTTCAAGAGTCACTTCTTTTTGAATAATATTTTCATTATTTTCTAGTTGGATTAATAGGGTGGTTGTTGTTCCTGGGATTGCTGGGCTTGGATTGTAATTTATTTGGGTGATGTCCGGCACTGCTGCGAATGCAACTCCCATTAATAGAATTATGGTTAGTAGTATAGTTAGTAGTGTTGTTTTTTTCATTTTTCTCCACCTTTTTTCTATATTTATTTTAGTGTTAAAGGTTTATATTCTCTCGGCTTGTTGGATTGAAGGGATTTTTTCTATTTTTTCTAAGAGTTTTTCCAGTTTTTGGTATGAAGATATTTCTATTTTTAGTATTGCTTCTAAGTATCCTGTTTTTTTTATTTTAAAGTTTGTTGATTTTAGTATTGCTCCGCTCTTTTTTATTTCTGTTAATATTTCTCCAAGTAATCCTGCTCTTTCTATTGCAGTTATTTTTATTTCTGTTGTTCCTTTTTCTTTTTCAAAAGCAATATCCACTAATTTATTTTTTGGTAGTAGTTGAATATTTTTGCAATCTTTTTTGTGTATTATTATTTTTCTTTTTGTTGTTTTTACTCCTATCACATCTTCTCCTGGTAGTGGGTGGCAACATTCAGCCATTTTTATTTTTTTAATTGATTGTCCTTTTTGAGGGGTTGTTGTTTTTTTCGGAGAGGTTTTTATTTTAAAATAATTTTTTATTTTTGATTTAGCTTTTTCTGATACTACATAGTTTAACCAGTTTTTTTGTATTGTTGGTTTTGCTGCAGTTATTATTTCTACTTTGTCAAGGTTTTTTAGTTTTGTTTCAATTGGCGCGATTTCCCCGTTTATTTTTGTTTTAAATATTTTTTTTCCGATTTCTGTGTGTACCGCGAATGCAAAATCTATTGGGGTTGCTTCTTGTGGTAACACAATTGCTTCATTTTTTGGAGTGAATGCAAATATTTTTTTTCCAAGGTTTCTTTTTTTGAAAGTATCTTCTCCTGCTGATTTTTGCCATTCTATTAGTTGTCTTTCCCAGCTTATTTCTTTTTCCAGTTCTTTGAATTTTTTTACTCTTTTGTATTGCCAGTATAAACTTGATTCTATTCGTAGGTGTTGTTCCCAGGTTCTTATTTGAAATTCAATAATGTCTTTGTTTCTAATTACTGCGGTGTGTATGCTTTGGTATCCGTTACTTTTTGGTTTTGCGATGTAATCATCAAATGCTTCTTGTATTATTTCATATTTTGAATGAACTATTCCTAGTGCTTCGTAGCATTGTTTTTCTTTTTCACAAATTATTCTTATCCCATATAGATCATACATTTGGTTAAATGACACTCTTTTTAGTTTTTCATATATTGATTTAAAGTTTTTTGGTCTTCCGTGCACTTTTATTTTTATTTTTTCTTTTTCAAATAGTTTTTCCACTTCTTTTTGTATTTGTAAAATTAGTTCTTCTCTTTCTTTTCTACTTTTTTTCACCATTTTTTTTATTTTTTGGTATGCTTGTGGGTTTTGTTGTTTGAACACATAATCTTGTATTTGCCAATCAACTCCGCTTATCCCATATTTTATTGCGAGAGGGGAGTAAATATTTTCAGCTATTTTTATTTTTTGTTCTTTTTCTTCTTCGTTTATTTCTCTTAAATTTATTGCGCATTCTGTTACTTTGATTATTATTGGTTCAAGGGTGGTGGTGATAGTGGTTATTAGTTCGCTTAGGGTAGTGTTATCAATTTTGTTAATGTTTGTTTCAATTATTTCTTCAATATTTACACATTCTTTCGTGATTTGCGCGGTTTTTTCTCCATATTTTTCTTTTATTTCTTCGTAAGTTGTTTTGTTTTTGTATAGTGTGTTTTGTAATATTGCTGCGAGTATTGCTTCTTCTTCTAATTGTTTTTGTTTTAGGATAGTTATTATTTTTTCTAATTTTTCAATGTTTTCGTTTTCGTTTCTTTCTTTGACAAACCTTAGTGCATTTTCTTCTCGGTTCATATAAATAATTTAAAGAGTTCTTTTTTAATAATATTTTCCTTCCTTTTATTTTGTTTTTGTGTTTTTCTTCGTTTTTGGTTTTTTTCGTTTAGGTTTTTTACATAGTGTTCTTTTCTCCATTTTACTTTAAATTTTTTTTGTTTCTTTTTCTAATTTTTTTATCCGATATGGTTTTATTATGGTTTAGTTATTTATTTGTTAGGTGGTTGTGGATGGTTGTTCCAGTTTTTGAAAATGTTGAATTTATTAAATTTCCTGATGTTGATGAATCAGATTTATCAATTCTTAATAAATCCTTGTTCCATTTTTTCAAAAGAGCCCCTAATGGCAAATTAAACTTGACTCATAAGAGTTACAATAAGGGTGGATTTAAAACTCAACACGAGATTAATGGTAGATTGTTGATTAATGGTCAAGAGTATTTTGCGAGTGTTGTTTCTTGGGAATTTTTGGATTCCGTTCAAAAAGTTTTAGATAAATTAAGTAGGAAAGTGCGTAAAGCACGTTCCCAAAAATGATTGTTCCAATGGTTGCATTTTGAATGTGCTTTGGGGGGGTTTGTCCTTCTTGTTTTAGCGATTTTTTGTTTGTAGCGTGTTTTTAATTTTGATCTTTTTCTTTTTTTATTTGTTTCTTGTTTTGTTTTATTTTTTTAATTTTAGTGTTTTTATTTTCTTTTCTTTTTTGGTGCACTTTTCTTTTTTGTTGCTTTTTTTGTTGTTTTTTTAGCTGGTTTTTTTGCAGGTTTCTTTTTTGGTGCACTTTTCTTTTTTGTTGCTTTTGTTACTTTTTTTGTTGTTTTTGTTTTCACACTTTTTTTAGGTTTATTAATGGTTTTAGGTTTAGTGCTTTTTGAAGATACAGTTTCTCCTTTCTCTTCTTGAAGTTCTTTTCTCATTTGTTCAATTAGTTCTTTAACCGACATTTTCTTTTCAAATACCATTTGGATTTCCTCCAATAAACTCATCAATTTACGCTTTAGGTATATAAAAACCTTTCCCAAAAATTAAGCTTTATACATAATATTTTTCTTTTTCGCCCTTATCCTTATTTGTTTTCATTTAAATGAAGATTTATGTAGAAGTTTGGTGTTTTTTATTTAGTGTTTTTTGAATGTTTTTTTGTTTTTTTGGACGGGGGAGAAATGGACTTTTAGCCTTTATTTTTGTTTCAATAACTTAACTCCACTCCGCTTCCCTCCAGCGCCTTTTAGCAAGATTACCGTTGCTACCTTCCGGTCCTGGCGGGGTTCATTTTACAAAAAAGCCTGTGAGGACAGAGTTTCGTCGTTAAATTATTGGCATAAATAATTGCATCAAAGCCTCTTTCTCCTTTTTGACCCCAACATAAAGCGGATTTTTGGTTACAAGCCACCGCTAGCGGCCCGGTCTAGTCCGATGTAATTGTGTATTGTAATGATTAAAAGGGTAGTGTTTGTTTATTTTGTTATGTGTTCTTGTTTTGAAATTAAAGTAAAGGGCGCTAAGTTTGGTCCGCGTACTGGGTTACTTAGTACTGGTCACGGAGTGATTAGTTCTCCTTTTTTTATGCCGGTTGCAACTAAGGGAGCGGTGAAGTTTGTCACTCATGAGGAGTTGCAAATGGATATGGGTGTGGAGTGTTTGATTTCTAATGCGTTCATTAATTATTTAAATCCGGGTTTGTCTTTGATTGCAAAAGCTGGCGGTCTTCATAAATTCATGGGTTGGGATAAAGGTCTTTTTACTGATTCTGGTGGTTTTCAATTGATTCTTGATCATTTTGTTCATAAAATTTCTGATAAGGGGGTTGTTTTTAGAAATCCTTTTGATAAGAGTTTGGAACTTGTTTCTCCAGAGAAAGCGATTTTGATTGAGAATGCTCTTGGTAGTGATGTTGCGATGTGTCTTGATCACCAACCTGTTTTTGGTAAATCTCGTACGGATTATTTGGATTCACTTATTAGAACAATTGAGTGGGCGGAAGTGTGTAAAAAAACTTTTGACAAAAATGAAAATAAAATAAATAAGAAGCAATTGCTTTTTGGTATTACTCAGGGCGGGGTTCATATTGATTTGCGTGTAAAGGCAGCGCAAGCATTGAATGAAATTGGTTTTGATGGAATTGCTATTGGGGGGTTTGGGATTGGGGAAGCTCAAAGGGATATGTATAATGTTATTTCTGCTTCTAAGAAAGTTATTCCTGAACACAAACCTGTGTATGTAATGGGGATTGGTTCTCCGCTTGAATTATTAAATGCTGTTGGTTGTGGGGCGGATATTTTTGATTCCGCATACCCTACACGAATGGCTAGGCATGGATTAATTTTCACCCATAGTGGGCCGTTAAAGATTGATCGTGGGGTTCATAAGCAAAGTTTTGTTCCGCTTGATAATGAGTGTGGGTGTTTTGTTTGTAAAAAATACTCAAGAGCGTATTTGCATCATTTGTATAAAACTCACGAACAAAATGGATTGTTACTTTTGAGTTATCACAACACTTTTTTTGTAACAAATTTAATGAAAAATATTAGAACTTCTATTAATGAAGGGACTTTTTGGGAATTCAAAAAAGATTTTGAAAAAAAATATGTTGGAAAAAGTTAGAAAATTAATATGTAATGTGCAAATCAAAATTTAATTTAGTGTGAATTGATTTTGGTTCTTTGGTTTGTGTTTTTTTTTTATTTGTTCAAAAATATGTTTGATTATTTTTTTAATTATTTTTTTGATTATTTTTTTGTTGTTTTGTTTTTTATGTGGTTTTGTTAATTTTGTTTTTTGTTTTATTTTGTTTTTTGTTAAAAGTTTTTTTGCAGAGGTGCTTTCCCTCTGCAAAATTTTAGTATTATTTTGTTGTTTTTTATTCTAGATCTTCAATTCCATTTTCTGTAATTCTGTAGATTGCTTCTCCGTCAGGTAGTGATGGTGAGTCAACTAGTTTTGCTACTCTTTTGTCTTCTTTACTTTTTCTTAAGTATAATCTGGTTTTTGATGCGTGCCCTACTACGTTTCCTCCTACGGGTTCTGTTGGGTCTCCAAATAATATGTCAGGTCTTGACATTACTTGGTTTGTTACTAGTACTGCGATGTTGTTTATTTCTGCTGTTTTTTGCAGTGTTCTCATGTGTTTGTTTAATCTTTGTTGTCTTTCCGCTAGTGTTCCTCTTCCAATGAACTCTGCTCTGAATTGTGCTGTTAGTGAATCAACTATTAGTAATTTTACATTTTTTTCTTTTATCATTTCAGTTGCTTTTTCTGCGAGTATCATTTGGTGTTCTGCGTTGTATGCTCTTGCTACAAAAATATTTTTTAGGGCGGCATCCACATCAAGTCCGAATCTTTTCGCTACTTGAATTACTCTTTCCGGTCTGAAAGAATTTTCTGAATCAATGTATAAGCAGGTTCCTTCTAGTCCTCCTTGTTCTAGTGGTAGTTGTACTGTTACTGCTGTTTGGAATGCCCATTGTGATTTTCCTGCAGCCATTTTTCCGTAAATTTCTGTGATTGATTGGGTTTCTATTCCTCCCCCAATTAAAGAATCAAGTTCTTTACTTCCTGTAGTGATTCTTCCTACAAGTTTTCTTTTTTCTGCGAGTACATCAGCTGATTCGAATCCCATTTCTAGCGTGTCTCTTGCTGCTTTTATTGCTTTTTCCGCAGTTCCTTCTCCTATTCCTGCTACTTCTTTTAGTTCCATTACACTTGCAACAGCCATTGATTCTATTGTTTTAAAACCAGCATCTTCTAATTTTTTTGCTGCTGCATCCCCAATTCCGGGCAAATCAGATACTTTTTTTATTTCCTTAGCCATATTTTTCACCTCTAGTTCAAGCGTTTTTTAGGCACTTACACTCTTGGCATTAGTGTTGCCTTTTACGCTAACTACAATTATTTTGTGTTCCGTTCTTTTTAAACACTTTTTGAGTGCGATGCCGGTGGTGGTTGGTTTTGTTTTTTTGTTTGGAATTGTGTTTTTATATTTTTTGTATTTGTTTTTGTTATGAGTGAAGAGTTTGGGGTTTCTCGTCCTACTTGGGATGAGTATTTTATGTTATCAGCAATTATTGCTGCTTCTCGTTCTTCTTGTATTAAGTTCAAATCAGGGGCTGTGATTGTAAAAAATAAAAGAATTATTTGTTCTGGTTATAATGGAGTTGCTCCTGGGGTTCATTCTTGTTTTGATTTGGGTTATTGTAGAAAAGAACAAGCAGGGGTGGATTGGGGGACAAAAGGATCAGGGCATTGTTTAGCTACTCACGCAGAAGCGAATGCGATTGTTCAAAATCACGAAAAAGATTTAACAGGAGCGACAATGTATTGTTTGCATTTTCCTTGCAATGAGTGCGCAAAATTAATTGCTTCAAGTGGAATAAAAGAAGTTGTTTTTTTGAAACACTACAAAGACACTGTTCCAAAAGCCCAAGAAATATTTGCTTTTTCAGGAGTGAAGTTTAGAAAATTAGAAATGGATTATGATAAACAATTAAAATTAATTGAAAAAGTAATGAAATCAACAAGAGAATAATTAAGAGAATAATTAAGAGAGTAATTAAGAGAGTAATTAAGAGAGTAATTGGGGGAGTAATTGAGAGAATAATTATTTAAAAAATATTTTTGAGTTCTACTTTTCTTTTATTATTTTTACTATTATTTTTCTTTCTCTTGGTCCATCAAATTCAAAAAAATAAATTCCGTCCCACGTTCCGAGAACTAATTGTTTGTTTTCAATTATTAGTGTTTTTTCTTTTCCTACTATTGTTGATTTTAAGTGTGCGTCACTATTTCCTTCCGCGTGTAAGTAATTTATTTTTGGAACAATTTTTTCAAGAGCATTAATTAGATCAGTTTCCACATTAGGATCAGCGTTTTCGTTAATAATTATTCCCGCAGTGGTGTGCGGAGTATATATTACACAAATCCCTGTTATTGTTTTTGTTTTAGAAACAATTTTTTTAATTTGATTAGTAATATCAATTAATTCGTTTCTTTTTTTTGTTTTTATTTTAATTTCTATCAAAAAATCCCTCCTAAATTTTTGCCCCAAAAAAGTTGTCCAACAAATAATGTTATTTTATTTATTTGTTTTTTTAATTGTTCATTTCCTATTTTGTTTTTTGTTTTCTTGTTGTTTGTTTTTTTTATTATTTTTTCTCTTTTTATTATTTTTTTGTTTGAATTTATTTTTTGTTCGGTTGTTTTTTTGTTTTTCATTTTATTTTTTTAAGTTGTTTTTTTATTTTTGTTCTTCGTTTGTTGTTGTGTATTTTTCGTAGAGGTCAATGAATATGTCCGGCGTGTATTTCATTGCTTCTTCTAGTAGCATTGCTGATAATCTTCTTATTTCCCATTCTGCATGTTTGTCTAATCTTAGTTTGAATAGGTGTCTTAGTGCTCGTGCGTTAGCAAAGAACGAACAGTGGGATGCGAAACTCACCGGCATTACTTTTCTTCCATCTTGTTTTGTTGATCCGAGTTCAAGTTTTTTGTCATATAATTCAATTGCTTTTTTGTTTATTTCTTCATCAAGTGCCAATAGTTCTTTTACTTTTGCTTCATCAGTAATATAATCATAAGTGTTGTACACAAATTGGTTTCCTGATGCTTTCACATATCTTGTGCTTCTAAAACTCCACCCTATTCCAATTTTGTGTCGTGTCCATTGTGCTTGGAGTGCTTTGCTTACTCCATCAACATCAAAAACATAATTCACTGCTTGTAGCGGGGTGTCGTGTCCCATTTGTACAAGTTTTCGAGTTAGTTGTTTGTCAAGTTCGTTATTTGCTTTTGGATCATCAGTGTATTTTGTGGTTGATTCCCAACAATGCCTTGATGTGTAAGCAGCAAGAGTGTTTGAATCAACTCCGCTTTCTTTCATTTCTTTAGTTGGTTCAGTTATCGCAATAAGTTTAACACTCGGTTCAACATTCCTGTAAACATTTTTTCTCAATTCTTTCCAAGGATCTTTAAGTCCTATTCCTGTTCGCAAATCCATTTCAACAACCCCTCTTATTGAATAAATCCTATTCAATTTAAATTACTAACTAAATATTGTCCAAGAAATAATGTATTTATTTTTTTGAAGGTTTAGTTTGATGTATTTTGGGTTGTTTTTTTTTGTTTGTGCTTATTTTTTTTGAAAAAATATTTTTGCATTAATATTGTTTTTTTGTTTTAGTTTTTATTTTAATTTTTTTAATTTTTTGTTTATTGTTTGTTTTTTTTAATTATTTTTTTATTAAAATTTTTTTTGATAATTATTTTTTTCAGATTTGTTTTTATTTTGATTAGTTCTATTGTGGTTGGAGGGGGTTGTTTTTGTTCGCTAATTTAAAAAATTTTGATTCAGTTATTCATGATTTAATTCTTGCTGAAAAAGAGAGGCAAATGAGTGGGTTGGAATTAATTCCTAGTGAAAATTTGGTTTCTCCTGCAGTAATGGAGGCTCTTGCTTCTTACCCTGTAAATAAATACGCGGAAGGTTATCCTGGGCATAGATATTATGGAGGAAACGAGGTTATTGATCAAATTGAACAATTAGCGATTGATAGAGCAAAAGAATTGTTTGGTGCGGAGCATGTTAATGTTCAACCAAACTCTGGTTCTCCAGCAAATATGGCAATGTATCAAGCTCTCCTAAAAGTCGGTGATAAAGCAATGGGACTAAAACTCACCGAAGGTGGCCACTTGACTCACGGACATAAAGTAAATTTTTCAGGAAAACTATACAATTTTGTTCAATATGGGGTTGAGAAAGAAACAGAATTGCTTGACTATGATAAAATAAGAAAACAAGTTCTTGAAGAAAAACCAAAACTATTATTATCAGGTTATACCGCGTATCCTCGTTCTATTGATTTTAAAGAGTTTAGAAATATTTGTGACGAAGCAGGGTGTTTTTGTGTTGCGGACATTTCTCATATTGGGGGATTGTGTGCGAGCGGATTGCACGAGAACCCTGTTCCTTATTTTGATGTAGTAACAACAACTACTCACAAAACATTGAGGGGTCCAAGATCAGCAATAATTATGTGCAAGGAAGAGTTTGCTAATAAAATAGATAAAGCAGTTTTTCCTGGTCTTCAAGGAGGGCCACACGAACACATAATTGCTGCTAAAGCAGTGGCGTTTAAAGAAGCTCTTGAATCAGATTTCAAAAAATACTCTGAACAAGTAGTAAAAAACGCCAAAGTTCTTGCAAGCGAGTTAATGAATTTTGGTTACAGGTTAGTTACTAATGGGACTGACAATCACTTAATTTTGGTTGATGTGAGAAAAAGCGGGATTAGTGGGAGTGAAGCGGAGAGTGTTCTTGAAAAAGCAGGGATTTATTGTAACAAAAACACTATTCCTTACGAAACAGGTTCTCCATGGGATCCGAGCGGAATAAGAATAGGAACACCGGTTCTAACAACAAGAGGAATGAAAGAAAACGAAATGAAAATAGTTGCAAGTTTCATTAACTCCGCACTCAACTCAAAAAATGATGAAACAAAATTATCAAAAATAAAAAACGATGTGAAAGAATTTTGCAAAGATTATATTTTTTACAAATGAATTATGTTTTTTCACATTTTTTATTTTATTTTTATTTTTTTTATTTTATTTTTATTTTTTTGTCCTTAATTGAATTTTTTTCCTAATTTTTTTAATTGTTTTTTTTAGTTTTTCTAACTTTTTTTGTATTTGTTTTCCAATATTTTTTTAGTTTTTCTTTTTTTGTTTCTTTTTTGGTTTGTTTTTTGGTTTGTAGGAGTTTTTCAAGTAATCTTTATAAACTACTTCGCGTTTGTTCTTTTTACATTTTGTTTTTTTAAATTTTTTTTTGAAAAAAGTTTTGTTTGTTTAGGATTTTGTTTTTTGCCGTAGAGTGAGTTTTATGTCTTTACCAGTTTTTGTTACAAAAAGAGATGGTTCTCGTGTTTCTTTTAATTCAGAAAAGATCGCGGTAGCTATTTGGAAAGCAGTTGTTGCTGTTGGGGGTTCGGATAGAGAGAAAGCAAACAATATTGCAAAAATTGTGGTGGAAAAAATTGCTGAAAGATTTCCCAACCAAGAGAGTGTTGCTGTTGAATCAATTCAAGATATTGTAGAAGAAATTTTGATTAAAGAGGGACATGATAAAACAGCCAAGGCGTATATTTTGTATCGTAATCAAAGAGAGTTGATGAGAAGAACAGAGGATATGGTGAATAATTTTGAAGTAGTTAATCAGTATATTACTCAAGAGGATTGGAGAGTTAAAGAAAATTCTAATATGGGTTATTCTTTACAAGGAATGAATTTCAATATTGCGGGTAGAGTGGTTTCTAATTATTGGTTGGGTAGAATTTATCCAAAAGAAATTGCAGAGGCACACAAATCAGCAGCTATTCATATTCACGATTTGGATATTTTGGCAACTTATTGTGTGGGTTGGGATTTGAAACAATTATTGATTGAAGGTTTTACTGGGGTGCGTGGTAAAGTTGCGTGTAAGCCCGCTAAACATTTCAGATCAGCGCTTGGTCAAATAGTGAATTTTTTTTACACTATGCAAGGAGAAGCAGCAGGGGCTCAAGCGTTTTCAAGCTTTGACACTTACTTAGCTCCGTTCATTAGGTATGATAATTTATCAGAAAAAGAAGTGGAGCAAGCATTACAAGAGTTTGTTTTTAATTGTGCAGTTCCAACAAGAGTAGGGTTTCAGTGTCCTTTCACTAATATTACTATGGATTTAGTTGTCCCTAAACACATTGCTAATGATCCAGTGATTATTGGTGGAAAAGCAATGGAAGCAACTTATGCCGATTTTCAAAAAGAAATGGATTTGTTGAATAGAGCATTTGCAAAAGTAATGACTGAAGGGGATGCGATCGGAAGGCCTTTTACTTTTCCAATCCCTACTTACAACATCACTCCTGATTTTGATTGGGATAATCCTAATTTGGATTCAGTGTGGGAAATGACAGCAAAGTATGGGATTCCTTATTTCGCCAATTTTGTTAATTCTGATATGAGTCCTGATGATGCGAGAAGTATGTGTCTTAGTGGGAGTGAATTCATTTTAGTTAAGATTAATGGTAAAATAAAAAACACTACTATTTTTGAATTAGTATCAACTTTTGGGAGCGAAGGTTGGTGCGAGAATAAGTTTGATGTGCAGGCCCTTTCTTTGAATGAAAATTATTTAGTTGAGTGGGTTCCTATAAAAAATTTTTTAAAAACTAGGTTAACTGGTTTGGTACAAATTAGAACCGAAGATGGGAAACTGTTCAAAGCTTCTTCAAATCACCCTGTTTCAGTTCTCACTCCGCAAGGAATAATTGAAAAAAATGCAAAAGACATTCAGTTAGGAGATTATTTATTAAGTTTAAAATCAGGAGAGGGTGTTTTAAATAAAGAGTATCAAAAAATAGGTTCCTATTCTCTTGATGAAGATTTAGCTTTCTTTTTAGGTTATTTTACTGCTGATGGGACTTACTTAAAAAAACCCCACTCTTCTTTATTGAGTGGAATGCAATTCACTTTCAATGCATTAACTTTAACTAATTTGGATAAAATAAAATCAATTTGTTTAAACAAGTTTAATTATTCTTTGAAAGAGAAAAAGGACTCTCGATACAATTTGAATTATGGTTATTTTTATAATTCAGAATTAGCTAATTTATTTTTTAGTAATGGGTTTGAGAAACACGGAAAAGTTTCTTCCCTAATTTTTAACTCTCCTAAGAGTGTAATAAATTCTTTTTTAGAAGGGTTCTTTGCAGTGGGTGGTTATGCAAAAAAACAAGAGGTTCATATTAATGATAAAGTTCTTGCAAAAGAATTAGTTTTATTATATTCTTTAATAGGAAAACCTGTTTTTTTCAAAGAGCGAGAAAATTCTCAAGTAATTAGATTAATGCATAAGAAAGGTAATTTGAATAAGAGTGAGTTAGGTGTTAATTGTTTGGATGAGTTAGTTTTAGGATTGAACAAGAGTGGAATGGTTGGTTTGGCCTCAATTCAAAAATACTCTACTCAAACAAAATTATTCAAAAAAATACGACAAGGTGCTTTTTATCCTGTAAGAGTTTGTGAAATAATTGAATCAAATAATACTGAAGATTTTTTTGATGTTGAATTGGAAAGAAACCACAGGTTTGTTCATTCACTTGGATCAATAACCCATAATTGTTGCAGATTGCGTTTGGATAATAGAGTGTTGAATAAAAGAGGGGGTGGATTGTTTGGAGCTAATCCTTTAACAGGAAGTATTGGAGTGGTTACAATTAATTTACCAAGAATTGGTTTTTTATCAAAAACCGAAGAAGAGTATTTTAACACTCTTAGTCACTTAATGGATTTAGCAAAAGATTCTTTAGTGATTAAAAGAAAAACAATTGAAAGATTAACAAACCAAGGGTTGTATCCTTATTCTTCTTTTTATTTAAGAGGAGTAAAAGAAATTACTGGTTCTTATTGGGCAAATCATTTTTCAACAATTGGATTGCTTGGAATGAATGAATCATTAATTAATTTTTTAGGAAAAGATATTACTTCAAGAGAAGGGCATGCGTTTGCAGTTAAGGTTCTAAATTTTATGAGGGATAAAATTCAAGAGTATCAAAATGAAACAGGGGATGTTTTTAATTTAGAAGCAACTCCTGGTGAAGGAACTGCGAGAAGATTTGCTTGGTCAGATAAAAAACAATTCCCTACTATTGTGGTAGCGAACGAGAGTGCTTTTAAGAACAAAAATGCTGCTCCATATTATACAAATTCTTCACAACTCCCAGTAAATTACACTGCTGATTTATTCAAAGCACTGGATTTACAAGATCCTCTTCAAACCCTTTACACTGGGGGAACAGTTTTTCACATTTTTTTAGGAGAAAAAGCCCCTTCAAAAGAAGCAGCAAAACAATTAATTAAAAAAATAACTAACAATTACAAAATGCCTTACTTTTCTCTAACCCCAAGCTTTAGTATTTGTCCAATCCACGGATATATTAGTGGAGAACACGAGTATTGTCCAATTTGTGACAAAGAAAATTAAATGATGGAAATTATATGGCGGAAAATGGGGGAAATTAAATATTGGAAATTAAATATTGGAAATTAAATGGGGGTAATTGAATAGGAGAAATTAAAGAGGATAAGTGTTTGTGGATAATTGAATGAGGATAAGTAAATGGAGATAATTAAGTTATGAAAAAGTTTGTGTGGGAATTATTGGAAAATTAAATTATGAAAAAGTTTATGAAAAATTAATTAGTGAAAAAATTATTATGGAATTAAATTATTGAGGAATTATTTAGTGAAAATATTTTGTGGAATAGTTTAATGTAATATTAGTGCGTGAATTTTAAATTTATTTTTAAAGGAGTGATTTAGTATGGTTAAAACAAAATGTGAAGTGTATAGTAGAGTGGTTGGTTATATTAGGCCAATTAGTAATTGGAATGACTCAAAGCAGGCCGAGTTTAGTGATCGGTTGAAATTTGATTCTTCAATGAAATCCGACAATCAATCAAAATTAAAGTGTTGAATTGTTAAATTGATATTTGGTTTTGGTGGGTTTTGTGTTCATTGGAGGGTTGCAAGAATTAACTCTTACAGATTTTCCTGACAAAGTGGCGTGTATTGTTTTTTTAGTTAATTGTAATTTCAAATGCAAGTTTTGTTATAATAAAGAATTAACCTCCACTAGTTTTTTTAAAAAAAGTAAAAGGAAATTGATTCCTGATAATGATTTTTTTTTGTTTCTTGATTCAAAAAAGAAAATGCTTGATGGGGTGGTGATTACTGGGGGAGAACCCACTCTTTCTCCTGGTCTAGTTGAGTTTGTAAAAAAAATTAAACAAAAAGGATTTTTAGTAAAACTTGATACTAATGGTTCAAACCCTGTTGTTTTGGAAAAATTGTTGAAAAAAAATTTGGTGGATTATGTTGCAATGGATTTGAAGTCTCCTGAAAAAAAACACAAATTTATTACTCAATCAAGTGTTCCTTTTTCAAAAATAAAAGAATCAATTTTTATTTTAAAAAACTCGGGTGTTTTGCACGAGTTTAGAACCACTTTGTATCCTAGACTATCAATTGAGGATTTAAAAGAAATGAGCGAATTAATAGTTGGTGAGAGGTGGTTTTTGCAACAATTTGTCGGAAAAAATGTTTTGGACAAAAACTCTCGTCATCTCCGCGCTTTTAATAACAAAAAATTGGAAAAAATTTTGAAAGAATTAAATAAAATCACCAAAGTTTCAGTTAGGGGTTATTAAGGGTTATTTTTTGTTTTTTGTTTTTTTTTGTTTTTCAAATATTTTTTTATTGGTTAAGGGTTTTTAATAAGTAGTGGGGTTGTTTTTGTTATGTTAATTGGTGTTGTTGGATTGAATGGGTCAGGGAAGGACACTTTCGCTTCTTATTTAGTTGAAAAATATGGTTTTCTTCATAAGGATTTTGGTCAAGAGATTAGGGATGAGCTTAAAAGTTTGGGCAAAAATTTTTTGGACAGAATTGAAATGATTAATTTGGGTAATGAGAGGAGGAAAATGTTTGGGGCTGATTATTGGGCTAAGCGTTTACTTAAAGGTTATTCAAAAAACAAAAAATTGGTTTTGTCTTCAGTGAGAAATCCTGCCGAAGCAGAAACAATTATTTCTAACGGGGGAATTATTGTAGAAGTTTTTGCGAGTATTGAAACAAGGTTTAAACGAACTGTTGCGAGAGTAAAAAAAGATCCTGCGTATAAACACGGAGATATTGTTTTTGAGGATTTTAAAAATAAAGAATTGCTTGAAATGAAAAACCCTGATCCTACAAAACAACAAACACTAAAATGTATTTCAATGGCTAAACACAAAGTTGATAATAATGGATCAATTAAGGAATTCCAAAAAAGAATTGACGAGTTAATGAATGAATTAATGTATTCAACAAATTAACAAATTTGTTGAGTTAATGAAATTGGTGGATTTTAGTATCTCTTTTTCTTTTTGTTTAGTTTTTCAATATTTCTTTAACAATTATTTCATTAGCTCCTAAGAATTTGTTTTCTTTTACATATCCTTTGAGTTTTATTGTTTTGTTTATTTTATTTTTTGATATTTGTTCAAGTATTTCTTCAGTGCTTTTGTTTTCTAGGTTTTTGTTAAATTCTTCTTCGTTGGTTTCAATAAATTCTAGTGCTTGTTCTCCAAACATAGTGATTTGTGTTTCGTTTGTCTCATCATTGATTATTGCTGATAATACGGGGTTTTGTTTTCCGCTTATTTCTCCGCACTTGTCACAATACACTCCGTTTTCTGTTTTTGTTGCTTTTTTGTTACATTTTTCACAAACCAAGTATGCTAGTTTTCCTGTGGATATTTTTACAATTTTTCCTTCCACAACAACGTTATCTCTTTCATTTAGTTGGTTTAGTTTTTTTTCTAAATACTGTGTAGTGTCAGTTTGGTTTATTGTGTTTATTTCTTTTTCACTTTTTTTAATTTCGGATGTGTATCCTAAGTGTAGTTCTGTTCCAAACCTTCCTTCTTTTGTGTAAGCGTTAGTTATTTCTATTATATCTCCTTCTGAAAAATTATCAATTATTGTTGCTTTATCATTCCACGCACTTGCTTTTATTATTGCGTTCTCATCCCCTAGTTGGAATGAACACACTTTTCCTTTTCTTTCACTATTTTCAAATTCTGTGCAAGGGAATTTTCTAATTATTTTTCCAAAAATATTCACATTACTCATTCCTGCTTTTAGTTCAGTGCTTTTTTTGTATTCAGTTTCGTTTTCTTTTATTGTTTTTACTTTTCCTCCAAACCCGAGCGAAATTTGGTTTTTATCATTGTAGGTTGTAACAATTAGGTTTGTTATTACTACTTCGTTTCCTTGTTTTATTTTGTTTTCTTCTATTTGGTCATTCCATAGTGTTCCTCTAATTTCTCCCGTGTTGTCACTTATAATAAAGTTTTGCAGTTTTCCTTTTTTTCCATTTTTTTCAAATTCTTTTATTGGATAAATTAGCTCTATTTTTCCTTCAATTTCTATTCCTTTTTTTCCTTCGCTTAACTCACTGATTTTTAATCGTTCATTTTGTTCTTTTAGTATCCCTAGTTCTTTTTTTACTAAATCTATTGCTGCTTCTTCTGTTAATAGCCCTGCGTATTTTTCTGTATTTGCATTAACCATTTTTTTTATTTCTTCGCTAGTTTTGTTTGTTGTTTTTGCAATTTCGTTGATTTGGTTTTCAATAGTTGTTTGGTCCATATTAATTTTGTTCATACAAGGATTTTTATAATCTTTCCAAAAAAATCTTTTTTTATTTAATTTTTTGTATTTTTTTGTTCAATTTTTTTCAATTGAAAGGGTTTTTATACACGTTTTTTCTTATAGTTGTTATTAATTTGTTGAAAATTAGTGGTTTTTATGGAACAAGGGAAAGTGTATTCAAAATTATTATCTCAATTAAAAGAGGAAGCGGGTCAACTTTTTTTGATTATTGACCCTCCTAACCAATCCCCTAAAGAAGCTGGTAAAATAGCCAAAATTGCTGAAAATGTTGGGGCTAGCGCTATTGGGGTGGGTGGTTCTTTGGGCGCTCAAGGAAAATTACTTGATGATACTTTGATTGAAATTAAAGATAATTCAAAACTTCCCACAATTCTTTTCCCTGGCAATATTGCTACTTTATCAAAAGAAGCTGACGCGATTTATTTTATGTCAATGTTGAATAGTAATGATCCTTACTATATTTCAGGAGCTCAAGTTGCTAGCGCTTTTCCAATAAAAAAAATGGGTATTGAAGTAATCCCAACTTCTTATCTTATTGTTGAACCAGGAAGAGCGGTTGGTTTTATGGGCAGAGCGCAATTGATTCCTAGAAATATTCCTTACTTGGCCGCCGCTAATGCTTTAGCAGGAGAGTTTTTGGGTTCAAAGATTGTTATTTTAGAATCAGGTGGAGGAGCAGATGCTCCGGCTACAAAAGAAATGATTTCTGTTACAAAAAAATCAATTTCCATTCCTCTAGTTGTTGCTGGCGGGGTGAGAACTCCCGAATATGCTTTTGATTGTATTTCAAGCGGAGCAGATATTGTTCACGTTGGTTCTGCTATAGAAAAAGCAGGTTCAGAAAAAGAAGCACAAAACAGATTAAAAAAATTAGTTGATGCTGTAAGAAAAGGAGCAAAAGCAAAAAAATAATTTCTCACAATTTTATTTGTGTGTTTTTTATTTTTGTAATTCTTTTTTTTGTTTATTTTTTTTGTTAATTATTTTTTATTATTTTTTTTATTTTTTGTTTTATTTTGTTTGTTTTTTTAATTATGTTATAATTAGTTTTTTTTATTGTTTGTTTTTTTTAATTGTTTTTTTTCATTTTATTTTTTTATTGTTTTTTTGTTTTAGTTTTTATTTTCATTTTTTTTTTAATTTAATTTTAGTTCAATTATTGTTTTTTTTATGTGTTCTTCTAGTTTTTGTTTTTGTTTGTATCCTAGTTTTTGTATTTTTTTGGTGCAATAGTTTCTTTCTTTTCCTAAGTGTCTTATGTTTTCTTTTGTTAGGGTTTTTGATTTAATTATTTTTCCAAAAATTTCTCCAACCCAACTTGGCACATGTTTCATTTTTGTGTTTTTCATTCCTAAGTGTTTTTTTGAGAGTTCGCAAAATTTGTTTAAAGTAATTTTTTCTTTACACGCTACTAAGTATGTTTCTCCACATTTTCCTTTTTTGATTAGTAATTCGATCGCGTTTATTAGTTCATTTATTGGAGTTATTTGGAATGTGTTTTCTCCTTTTAGTGGGAGTGGGAATTCTTTTTTTAGCATTAAAAACATTTTTTGCCAGTAATAGTTTGATCCAAATATCATTGCACTTCTTATTATGTTTATACAAATTTTTTCTTGTTGTGCAAGGAGTATTTTTTCCGCTTCCAGTTTGCTTTTTTCGTAATTGTTTTCAGGGTTTGTTTTTGTTTTTTCACTAATTTTTCCGTTTGGACATCCGTACACTCCGGTTGAGCTTAAAAAAATTATTTTTTTCACTTTTTGTTTTATTGCTTCTTCCACCAAATTTTTTGTTCCTTTTACATTCACTTCCCATAAATCAGGGTTTTCATTTTCAACAATTGCTGCTAAGTGTATTATTACATCAATTCCTTTTAGTGATTCAAATAGTTCTCCTTTGTCAAGAATATTTTTTCCTTCTTTTGAATCATACTTTATTATAGTGTGTTTTTTTTGAAGAACTTTCACTAGTTCAGTTCCTAAAAAACCGCTTGTTCCTGTTATTAGTATTTTCATACTTATTATTGATTTTTAGTTTTTTTAAACTTGCTTATGCAGTTTTTTTAATTCTTTTTTTGAATTTTTTTTGTTTAGGTTTGTATTTATTTTTTTTAATTTAATTTTTATTGTTTTTTATTTTCTTGTTTTTTGTTTTATTTTGTTTGTTTTTTTAATTATTTTATAATTAGTTTTTTTCTTTTTTTTGTTTCTCATTTTCACATTTTTTTTATTAATTTTATATTAGTAGTGTTGTTATTAGTGTTGGGTGGGTTAGTGCTATTATTGTTCCTAAAAATATGAATGGCCCGAATTTTGGTAGGTTTCTTAACACAATTATTTCTTTGATTTTGTGTTTTTTTAGTATTGTTAGTTCTTTTTCTTCTACGAGTTCTTTTCCATTAACTAGGTTTAGTATTTTTTGCGGATTGTTTTTTGATAATATTTCATCCTCTTCTGCGTTTTTTAGTTTTATTTTTTTTTCAAAAAAGTTTTCTTTTATTCCGTTTTGGAATGCTATAAAAATTATTCCTAGTGTGATTGGTATTCCTAGAATTATTGTTGTTTCTATTTTTATCATTTTTAAGTTTAGTAAAATAGCGAAGTATCCGATTATTATTGTTGAATAAATTATTGCTTTTTTTATTTCGTTTTTTTCTTTTTTTATTTTTCCTTTTTTTAAGTATTTTATAATATAGTATGTTGAGTAGAATGTCATTGATAGTATTGACGCGGTGAATATTGTGGTAATAATGAATTCTGGATTGTTGTAGGGGTTTAGTAAACTAATTGCAGTGAATAATTTTACGTCCCCTCCCCCGATTTTTCCAAGTTTGTATCCTATTAGTAGTATTATGAATAGTGTTCCTGCGATTATTATGTTTGTTAGTTGTCCTTGGGTGATTGATAGTATTAGTCCTATTATTATCATTGGGTAGGTTATCCAATCGTAGATGTATCCTGTTTTGGTATCAGTTATTGCTCCAATTAGTGTTCCAATTAATAGTATTCCTTGTTGTATTAGTGTTATCATTGTAGTATTTTAGTGTTTTTTTGTTTTATTAATAGTTTTGTTTTAATATCCGCCCCGTTCGTGAATCATTTTTGCTCTTGCCAATCCTGATGTGGGTTTACTCCTCATTATTGCTAGGGTATATTCATTTATGATTTTAGTGTTTTTTTGGTTTTTCGGTACGCCCTTAAATACTTTGTTCATATTTTTTCGAACTATTTCTTCATATTCCGCAGGAGTTACATTACTTGTTCTTCGTAGGGCTTCATATCTAGCAGATCTTTCAGCTTGTTCTAATTTAGAAAGAGGAATTCCAGTGGCCTTTATAACTCTCTTTCTATTTTTAATAACTGCTTCGCCGGATTTGATGTTTTGAAATTGATATGCATTCGCTTGATTTGCGTAGAAGTGCCTATCCTCCGCCACTTTTAAAGCTATTTTTCTAGTTCCTTCTGGATTGGTTCCAAGTATTGGTCCCTTTTCAGGGTTAGCAATTAATCCATTCTTAAATAGCATTCTAATTGTTTTTTTATTCAATTTTCTTTTTGGTTGTACTTTTTTGCCTTTTGTCCTCATTCTGATTAGCATTTCTTTTAGTTTAAATTTTCTTTTTGGACTAGCGTTTTGTGGTTTTGGAGCTCTTGCTCTTGTTCTGTTTGGTATGCTCATATAGTAATTATAATTTTCGGGGCTTATAAATGTTTTGTTCGTTATTTTAGTCGGAATTTTTTCATTGCTTTTTTTCCTTGTATTTGTTTGAACATGTCCCCTATTCCTTTTTGTCCAAAGTTTTTGAGTGCTTTTTCGCTTTGTATTCCTTTGAATTTTTTAAACATTTTTTTCATTTGTTTGAATTGTTTTATTAGTTCTCTTACTTCTTCAATGTTTTTTCCGCTTCCTTTTGCTATTCTTTCTACTCTGCTTCTGTTCATTAGGTCAGGGTTTTTTCTTTCTTGTTCTGTCATTGAATCTATTATTATTTTGAATCCGTCCATTTTTTCTTGTCCTGTTTCCATCATTTCTTTTGGTAGTTTCATTCCTAGTCCTAGCATGTCAGCTACTTTGTTTAGTGGTCCCATTTTTTTTGTTGCTTCTAGTTGTTGGTAGAATATTTTGAAGTTTATTTCTCCTTTCATTATTGCTTCTGTGTCAAGGTTTTCTATTTCTGCTTCTTTTGCTTTTTCTAGTAGTCCTTCTAGGTCTCCGTACCCCATTATTCTTGATAGGTATCTGTTTGCATCAAATGCTTCGAATTCGTTTTGTTTTTCTCCTGTTGATATGAAGTATACGCTTGCTCCGGTTTCGTTGCACGCTACTAGTGCTCCTCCTCCTTTGCTTGATCCGTCCATTCTTGTAATTATTACTCCGTTCACTCCTACTGCTT
>JAAZKV010000019.1 GCA_012799645.1 Candidatus Iainarchaeum sp.
AATAATTCTTTATTCAAATAATTCTTTATTCAAATAATTCTTTATTCAAATAATTCTTTATTCAAATAATTCTTTATTCAAATAATTCTTTATTCAAAAGCAATATAAACCAAAATAATTAATCAAAAAAATTATCAAAAAGGCACTTATTAAAACCTTTTCTTAGCAAAAATTTTTTAATTAACTATAAACTCTACCTCGCAAAGCGAGTGTAATGCCTCGGCACAAACAAAAACAAGCCCTACTTCGCATCAGCGAACGTAGCGCCCCAACACAAACAAAAACAAGCCCTACTTCGCATCAGCGAACGTAGCGCTCCGCACCGAGCAGCCGGAACTGCTCTGTCGCTGTAGATCAGTAGTTAGATCGTCCGACTCATAATCGGAAGCTCGGCGGTGCGAATCCGCCCAGCGACATAAAAATAATTAAAAAAATAAATTAAAAAAATAATTGGAAAAAATAAAAAAAATTGAAAAAAAATAATTAAAAAAAAGATAAAAAGAATATTGAATAGAAGTGGGGATAATGGTTGATACGGTTTATGAAAAAATTAGAACAGCTATAGGTAAAGCTCTTGATGATACTACTCATTTTAATGCAGCGAACGCCGCACAAACTATTGGAAAATCGCTTGGTTTGAGTGATTCAATGATTCAATACACTCATGTTGAGTTAAGAAACACTATTTATGAATCCGAGTTCAAAAAAGTCAAGGTAGAGGACAGAATGTTGTTTTTACCACATTGTTCAAGGAACACTAAAGTTTGTAAAGCAACTCTTGATGATGAAGGTTATCATTGTAAGCAATGCGGAGGGTGCAATCTTGGGGATGCTGTAAAAATAGCTAAACAACTTGGTTACAAAAAAATATTTATTGTTCCTGGTGGAAGTCTTGTAAAAAAAATTATTGACAAAGAAAAACCAAAAGCGGTTGTGGGGGTTTGTTGTTTTAATGAAGCATTAATGTCAATTGATATGGCAAAAAGCATGGATGTTGTTCCACAAGTAGCTTTATTGTTAAAAGATGGTTGCAGTAATACTCAAATCAATCTGCCACTACTTGAAGAAAAACTATCAATAGGATTAGAAAAAAAATAAATGTTTATTCCTAAATATTATTTTAGTCCTAAAAATTTTTCAATTTCTTTAAAAGAACTAGCAACAAATAATGGATCGTATTTTTTTAATTCTTTTTCAGTGGATATTCCTGTTTTTTTTGCTAAAAAATCAACCCCTGCTCTTTGACACATTAATCCATCTTGGGTTGAATCCCCAATGAACAACACTTCTTTGTTTTTTAGTTTTAGTTTTTTTAATGCAACAAGCACTGGTTCTATATCAGGTTTTTTGTGTTCAACATCATCACTTGTAACAATCAAATTAATGTTTTTTAGTTCTTTTTTTGTTAATACTTCACTAACAAACATTTTTCTTGACCCTGTAATTATAGCAACTTTGTATTTTTTTGATATTTTGTCCAAAAATTCTTTTGAATCACTAAACCACAAATTTTTTGGTAAATGTTTTTTTAATAATCCAACGAACACTCTTCTCCTAAAATTAATAAAATCAAACAAATCAAAATTTTTTTTATTTGTATCCATTAAATAATACGCAATATCTCTTGAGTGAAGCATTGACAAGGTTCTTAGTCTTTGATTAGAAACTTCAAAACCAAAAGCATTAATCGCTGCTTTATCACTTTTCATTATTAGTGAGATAGAATCAATTAGTGTTCCATCCATATCCAAAAATATTGCTTTATACTTCATTTAAATTAAAAAGCACTAATTAGTAATATAAACTTAATCAAAGGAACTTAATTTATGAAAACAACTCTCACAAAAAGAAGGGGTGTGGGGGTGTGTGGGGGCGGGAGAAAAGGAAATTTAGTTGAATAATTGCAAAGCAATTTTACAAAAACCAGCCCTGATAGTGCAGTGGTCAAGCACGGTGCCTTCTCAATTTTTTTAAAAAATGGAACTAGGCACTAACCCGGGTTCGAATCCCGGTCAGGGTATTAGTTTTTATATAAAAAAAACAATGTGTTTCTTATGAAAAGAAAAAATAAAAAAAAGAAAATTAGTGAAACAAAAATTAATAGTACAAAAAAAAGCAAGAAAAATCAAAGTAATGATTTTTTAGAGTATTTAAAAAAAAGACCTTATTTTGTAGGATTTTCTGTAATACTAATTATAATAGTGTTTGCTTTACTCTTAACTCCAAGGCAAGAGTTTGAAGAAACAACACTATCTTTAATTTATGGAAAAGCTCTCCACGAACACCACTTAAACGAAATTGAATATCACTTAACACAAGTTGAAAAAAAACTCAACGGAACATACCAAACAACTCTTGAAGATGATTATTACTATTCGTTCAAAGAAGATATTTTGTGGCTAAAACAAAGAGAGGAAGAACTTTGCAAAAACACAAAAAATCTTTTAATAAAACAACTCGCATTCAATACGGCTTTTGAAGGGGTTTTAATTGTTAATGAAAATGTTGGATATGAATATTTTATTGAGGATTATGAAGGAACAATAAATTCAGCACTTAATGAAAAATATTTTGACCAAAATTTTGAAAACAATTTAGAAGTAATGAATATGTTTATTGGAGAAAAAGAAAAACTAAATATTTTTTTAACTGAATACAATTCAATAATGCGTGATTATTTTGATTACAAAGTTTTTATTATAAAAAACTCTAATAGTTTAGAGAGACAATTTATTGAAGCTAACAAATTATTTATTCTTTCTGATCCATTAGCATTAAGTTAAGTTCTTCCAAACTAATTTCACAAATGTATTTGTCGGCTAAATACAATTGCCCAAATTTTGGCGGGTTTTTCCAAACTCCACAAAATTTTTTGTCATTCACTTTTTTGAAATAAGATTTTACTTTTTTAAAATAAACACTTGATTTTTTTGACAAATTTTTGTGAGTTTTTTGGAAAAGAACACAAAAAGGGTATTGTTCTCTTATTCCTTCCACTGCAATGAATGGAAATAATTTACACGGTTCTGGTCTCACAGAGTATATTTTGCAAAAATTATTTTCATTTAAGAATGTGCAAACTTTTTTTCCAGTGAATTCAACAATATCTCTTTTGAGCACCACTTGTGGCACTACAAAATAACTATCATTAACGATCCCCACTTCTTTTTTTATTTGATCAAAAATTTTTTGTGGAAAAAATGTTGAAGGAAACGTGAGTATTCCTTTTACTGATTTTGGATAAATTTTTATGTGAAGTTCGCAGTGTTTTTCCAAAAAAGTTTTTTCACTAATTTTTAGTTTTTTTGAAATCTTTTTACTCTCATCTGGAAGAACCGTAATAAAGTAACGCTTACAACACTCCCCACAATTAAGACAAATTTCTGATTCTTGTTTATTTGATAATTGTTTATTTGGTGACTTTTTCATTTCAAAATTGTGGTTAAAAACTCTTAAAAACAAATCAAGCGAACAAAAAACAAAAAGGAAGAATAAAAAACAAAAAAGAAATAAGGGGCAAGTTTAAAAATATTATATTCTTTTCTTAAATTATGTTTAACCCTATAAAAAAAATTCACGCACTAAAACATGAATTGAAAGAAGAAAAGGATTGTGTTATTTTAAATGGTCCTTTCAAAAAAATGAAGTACATTAATTGTGCTATTGGAAGCACTATTTTTCCAAAAATTATTGGATCTTATGAATCAATATTAACTGATTGGATTACTGAAATTTCTGACAAAAAATACTCTACTTTTGTTGATGTGGGTTGTGCTGAAGGATACTATGCGGTGGGAGTTGCTAAAAAAAACCCAAAAATTAAAGTAATAGCTTTTGATATTGATAAAGATGCTAGAAAACTTTGTAAAGATTTAGCAAAACTAAACAATTGCAAAAATGTTGTTGTTAAAGAAAAAATAACTCATAATTTTATTAACAAATTACCAAAAAAAACTTTGATTTTGTGCGATATTGAAGGGGGAGAAACTAGTTTGCTTGATCCAAAAAAAGCACCCAATTTGTACAATCTTGATATGATTGTTGAATTACACGATGTTTTTGGAAAAAAAATTCTTTTAACAATGCTTAATCGTTTTTCAACCACTCACAAAATAGAAATAGTTAGTGATGTTGCTCCTAACGAAAAAGATTATGATTTTGGAAAATACAAAAAAGGAAATAATTTGCTTGATGAAAAAAGATATTTAACTTCAATTTGGTTAAGATTAACTAGTAAAAAGAAAAAAACCAAAAAATGAACAAATTGAGAAGGTTTTAAAAAGTAACCAAAAATCAAATAAATACTAACAAACAAATTAGCAAAGCTATTAAGAAAAAACCTGCACGCCTCTATAGCTCAGCGGTAGAGCACCGGTTTTGTAAACCGGGGGTCGGGGGTCCAAATCCCTCTAGAGGCTTAATAATTACCACACTAATTATTACCCAATTTGTTGGACAATATTTTTGGCGAAAATATTAAAAAAATAATTGAAAAATTTTTGAATTAAAAAAAGATTTTTTTGGAAAAAAGATTTCTCTTTTCCCCAAAATTTTTTCTAAAAACTATTTGTTAAATAAAAATAATTTCATTAATTTAAATAATTTCATTAATTTTATTCTTCAAAGTCTTCTGAAGATTCGTTACTTTCTTCTTTTCTTGGACCTCTGTTGAAGCCACCTCTGTGATCTCTTTGTGGTTTGTGTTTTTGGTAACAATCCCTACAATACACAGGTCTTCCTTCTATTGGCTTAAAAGGCACTTTTGTTTCTGCTCCGCAATCACTACAAGTAGCGTCGTGCATCTCCCTTGGGCCAAAATCTCTTCTAAATCCTCTTCTATCATCCATTCTTATCTTACTCCATTTTATGTTAGCACTAATTCCTTTTTTTAAAAATTTCTTTTTATTAAAAAGGGATTAATACTTAAAGAAAATGATTATGAGGGGATTAAAAAGCTACTCTTTGGAGAAAAAAACACTATTTTCTTTTTTCAAAAATAGTCACTTTTTCCAGTGAAAGAAAGATTTTTATAGTTTGGGAAGAGGGTATTACTTATTAGAAAGGTGATACAAAAATGGGTGATAAAGAAGTCCAACAAGGAATTTTTTTAATAGCAATTTCAGTGTTCTTTTTACTATCATCAATCAAAGTGCTTGAATGGGACCTGTTTGATCCTGGGTTTAGTTCAATAGCTGCATTCATTCTAGTAGCAATCGGAGTATACCTTGTTTCAAAAAAATAACTACAAAAAAAATAATTACTCCACAAAAAACAAAAAAAATGTTAGAAAAAAATCATTTAAAATATATACAAAAACAAACCAACATTTAGAACAAAACAATGCTCCAAACAAACTAATATTAAAACAAACTAATATTAAAACAAATCAATTGTCAAAACAAATCAACATTTGGAACAAATCAATTGCCAAAACAAATCAATACTCAAAACAAACCAACATTTAGAACAAACAAATATCCAAAACAAATCAATACTCAAAACAAATCAAAATTTAGGTCAAATCAATATTTAGAACAAGCGTAATTTTGTTTTAACGATACATATAAATACTATCTAATTCAATTTATTTTATGAATTATTTTTCTAATAATAAAGCGCAAGGAACTATTGAATACCTTGTAATTATTTCTGTTATTGTTGTAATTGCTTTGGCACTTGTCACATTTCTTTTAGCTCAAGGGGACACTGCTCAGGAAATAAGTAAAAGCTCTGATAAAGCTAGTAATGTTATTGGTAAGGGCGGAATTAGTGTAACTGGTTCTGTTACAAGTTCTAGTGGAGACACTGTTATTTCTTTGAAAAACAATTCAGGAGAAACACTAACTATTACAAATCTTTCCGCAACCAATGAACAAGGTAAGGAAAGTTCTTTGGATTATAATGAAGATGTATTACCAGGATACGAAATCCCTCTTATTTTAGTTGACACTAACCTTGCTTGTCCTTGCATTGATGGTAAACCAACCACTTGTAAAATAAAAATAACTTTTGTTGGATCAAGCGGACTAGTAAAAACAGAAACACTAACAATAAAATCGGATTCTTGTGTTCAAACAATTAATTACTTTACTCTAAACTACACTGCAGGAACAGGCGGCTCAATAATTGGAAACACTACTCAAAAAATACTACCCGGAAAAAACGGTAGCACAGTAACCGCACAACCAAACGAAGGATATGTTTTTTCTGAATGGAGTGACGGATCAACAAACCCAACAAGAAAAGAAACAAACGTTGACAAAAACAACACAATAACTGCGGAATTTAAATTAAATGTTGAATGCACTCTTGATGAAGATTGTGAGAATGAATCATTAATTTGCAACAACAATATTTGTGTACCAAAAGAAGACGGAACAATAAATTACCCTTGGATAATAACTAATTGCATAGAATTACAAAACATAAACGAATACTTAGACGGGAACTATATTTTAGGAAATGATATTGATTGCACAGACACAATTAATTGGAATGATGGAAAAGGTTTCAGGCCAATTGGTAATTTGTATAAAACTGCTGGTTTCAAAGGTAATTTTGATGGCAAAAATTATAAAATTAAAAATCTTTATATAAACACACAAGGCCCACTAGACGGAAGAATCACAGGATTATTCAGCATAAATGAAATTAGTGGAAAAATAAAGAATATTGAATTGGTTGATGTTAATATAACCGGAACCCAAATTGTTGGAGGGCTAACTGGACAAAATAGCGGATTAATTAACAACATAAATATAACCGGCCGTGTCAAAGCTATTGACAGCACAAGTATTGTTGGCGGAATAACCGGCAAAAATACAGGAATAATACATTCAGTTAGTTCAAATAATATCACCCAAGGAGAAGAAGTTGTTGGCGGAATAGCCGGTTGGAATTCAAATAATGGTGAGATATACCACACTTATTCATTTGGCATCACCAATGGAACTAATAGTGTTGGAGGAATAGTTGGCCACAACACAGATGGCGCAAAAATCTACTCAGTTTTTAACAATGGAACAACAACAGGAATCTCAGGCATTGGAGGAATAGTCGGTTGGAATTCAGCACACACCCACAATGTCTACTTTAATGGTACTGTAATTGGAGAAAACACTGTGGGAGGAATAGCCGGAATAAATTATTCATCAATTTCAAAAAGTTATTCAATAGGTAATGTAAATGGAATAGAAAAAATTGGAGGGATTATTGGAGAAAATGGCGTCGAGTCGGATCCATCAAGCAATACAACTTTTTTAAATTGTTTTTCTAATGCACTAGTAACAGGGGATAATTTTACTGGCGGACTAATTGGAAAAAATAATGTTGAAGTAGTAATATTTAACTCATACTGGGATCAAAACTTAACAGGGCAAAATAATTGTTATTATAAAGAAACTTCACTTTGGGAGACAACTTATTATTACGAAGGTGATTTTGATTGTATCCCTACAAACAACCAAGCTCAAGAATATTATGGAACAAATGGTACAACAAAGATAAATAATGATGGTAATTGGACTTCAATTGATAATAATTACCCATTATTAAAATGGCAAACTGAATGAGTAATTAATAATTAAAAAAATAGTTTATTTTATGCATTTTGTTTTTTCTTCTTGTTCTTTTTCTAGTAGTGAGTTTTCTTGTGTGTTTTCTTTTTCAAATAAATAGTCTTCTGGCCACCAGTAGATTTCTTTTCCGCTTGTGTTTGATATGCATATGCTTTTTTCTTCCACTGCTTTGAATATTTCTGATAGTTGGTTTATTTGAGAATTGTTGATTGAGTCGTTGTAGTGCATTCCTGTTATTCCTTGTAGTGGGACTTTTGTTGGTGTTTCGGTGTTGTTTGTTATTATTATTTTTCCGCCCGGAGTGAAGCTTAGTTCGTAAGGTTCTTTTGTTGGAGTGTATGCTACTGTTCTTGCAAGTATTTTTCCACTGTATTTTGAAGAATCAAAAGAGAGTCCGTATTGTGATCCTAACAACAAGTCCGGGGTTTTGTTTAATGTTTTTTTAATATCTATTCCGAATGGGTCTTTACAATCATTTACTCCTGTGAGTAAAAACAAATTATCTTTTGTTGGTTTTAGTTCGGTTGTTCCTTTTATTGGCAAATAAGTGAATATAGGGTATTGTCCTTCTATTGCGTTCATTGAAATTAATAGTGGGGTCGCGGTTGTTGGAGAGTAAACAAACACAGAGTTTGAGTCCTCGTAATAGTTTTTTGGATAAGAATAATTGTAACCATATTCTAGTATTTTTCCTCTTCTTGAAGGAAGAGAGTTTAGTGTTTTGAAATCATTTATAGTAATGTTTTTTGTTTTAACCAAAGATTTTTGTTGATCTTTACTCAAATAGGATCCGTCTTCTTTTGAGATAGAAAAGTTTTCTCCTAAATAAAGAGAAGAACCGTATCCTGTTCTGTTGTTTGAAACGTTTAATCCAACACTTCCATCAAATGGAGTGTAATATAGTGGACTATAGTTTTCGTTTATTGGTTGGAGTAGGGTTGGGATTACTTTTATTTTTGCTGTTAATACTCCGTCATTAAACAATCGTGGTTTTGTTTCGTCATCAAAATCAATTAGTATTTGTATTCTGTATAAACCAGCATCTGGTAGAATGAATTCTTGTTTTGAATCGTATTCGTTTGTTTCTGAAGTGAAATAAAATTTGTCCTTGCTTTTAAAGTATTTGTAAAACCCATTATTAGGGTTAGTGAAATTTACGCTTGCTTTCATTATTGATCTTGTATACTCTGTTACGAAATCGTGTTGGAAATCTTTTCCAAGACCGTCCCGCATTAAATAAACATTGAAATCAATTAGTGCGAGTCCTTCTTCTTTTTTTGTTGGAATTGGTCCTTCAAAAAACTCGTCATAATTGTCAGGACTCATAATAGAAGGGTTTGAACTCAAATGATAGTATAGTGCTGGTTTTCCTTCGTATTCTCTTGTTGAGAGTGGAATGTAACAAGTGTTTGATTTTGTGAAACTCACATCAATTGGTTTTATTGTTTCAATTATTTTTTCCCCAGGGTTTGTTGGACAACTCGCTCCTGAACTAGATAAGAATTCATCAAATGCGGATAATTTTTTTGACACCATTATTGCTAATTGGGTTGAGTCAAGGTATTTGTTTTTTGTTTTTGATTCAACAATATCGTTCCAGTTCCAAGCGAGTAATACTTTTGGTAGTGCTTCACTACCAGTGCTTCCTACTAGTAATCCGTTTTCGCACACCGCGCTTGTTTTTGTTGAAGAGTTTTTTCTTGGAGCTCCATTAAATTTGAAGTGGTATTTGTAAGTGATTTCTTCTTTTGAAGAATCAGGAATATTGAACGGACCGAAATCTGTTGTTGGAGTCACTACAGGATCGTGTTTGTGTTTGTTTATTGGGATTGAAACTATTCCGTAAGAGTTTTTCTTTAACCCCCCATTAGTGAACACTAAACTTGTTTCTTGTTCTTTGTAAAAATCAAATGTTTTTAGTTCATAAAAACTAAAAAACGCGTTAACGTTTTCTTCCGAAACAATCACTTCTTTTGTATCATGAAGCAAATTAATCACATAATCCATTAAAGTGAATTTTACTTTATTGCCACAATCCTCCGAACTTGATACTTTTTTTGTAGAATACACTCCTCCATCATACGCTCCATTAATAAAACCAACAGCGACCCCTGTTGAAATAAAACCAGTCATTGTTTTTTGGTCAAAATCCTCTGATAAATAAGTAAAATCTTTTGTGTATGTTGTTGCTTCCGAAATTTTTGCTGATTCCCTAGCCAAATAATCCGCACTCTCAATCGCCACATCAATTGAAACCAAAGCATTTTCTGAAGAAACAATTGCTGAATCAATTTTGTCTCTTGCGGAATTGTATTTTTCTTTTGCATCATTTAATTCATCAACATAATTTTGTGACAACCCTCTCCAAGTTTGGTAAGATTGAAGAGAAACACTTATTGCTTGAGAAACTGTTGCGCCAAGCAATCTGTCTTTTTGCAGTTCTGCTAAATGTTCTGTTAAATAAACTTTCATAGCCTCTCCAGCAGCAGCTATTGTTCCACAAGAAGCACAATCTTCACCAGTGCATGCTTTTGCTGCTTCAGCTGAATTTAGTAAATGACCATCTGCGAGAGAATAATGAGCTTCAAGAGTTGATTGTCCTGCAATAATATTTCCGATCATATCATAAGCTTGTGCGGCAAGCATTCCGAATGAATTGTATATTTCCCATTCTTCCGGAATGTCTCCTATTTCGGTTGTTAGTTCATCATCCGCGTCAACAAAACTTTCTCGTGCTAATTTTAGTTTTGCGAGTATTGTTTCATTTTCTGTTTTTGCTTGTTCCAAATATTTTTTAACTTCGAAATAATCTTTAGAAATTGTTGTTAAATCATCAAGAGAAGCGTATTCCAAAATTAATTCAGCTGTATTGAGTGATTCAAGAGATATTTTTTTTGCTTCTTCAAAATGACTAGCTGCTTCTTCTGTTTTTTCCAAAGATTTTTCAGCACTAATTGAATCTTGATTTGATATTGCTTCAATTTGATCATAAATCCCTTTAGCATTATTCACGGTTTCGTAAATACCAATTGTTTGAGTCAACAAATTTCCACACGCTTCTCTATTCGCAAAAGAAATTTGGGCACTTGCTAATTCAGCTTCAGGTTTTGCCAGCACACAAGCTGAAGTTGAAGCGGCGTAGTTTTTTGTTTTTAGTTCCGCGGCAGTGGTTTTCATACATTGTCCTGTCATTGCACTATACAAACTGTAAGAACTCATTCCTAGTGAGGTTACTTGTACAGAAAAATCCGCATCTTTGAATTCTTCATTTTCTTTTGTTGCATCATTTAATTTTTGTGAAGAAATCAATGCATCATCAATCGTGTTAATTGATTCATCAATTAATTTGTTTGTTTCAATAATATCCAAGTATGCTTTTTTTATGTCCGCGTTTTTTGTTCTTGACATGTATTGGATTGATTTCATCATTGAATCTATTTGTCCTAGGTTTTCGTATACTGCTGCTTGGTATTTTCCTGTTCCAGAGTATAGTTTTGGAGAGGCGTGCATTTTTGCCCACCACGCGTTACTACTGTTCCCTATTCCTAGAGTGTATATTTCTGATATCGTGTTTTTTCCTGTGCCTCCTGCAGAGTTTGTTCCAAGAGAGTTGTTGTAAATGTCACAAACGCTTGCTTCTACATCGATTTTTTCTGACAAGGATTTGTTTCTAACTTTCACTAAATCTCTTGCTTCTTTTCCAATCAAAGAAACAACAAATCTATCAGGGTAAACTAGTTCGGTTGTTGGTTTTACTAATATTTCTTTTTCGTCAATAAAGTTTTTTTCAAGACCTGGTATTCTTGCTTTAACACTAATTCCATAAACTCCTGGGATTTCTTCTCTATTAATTATGATTGTTTTTGATTTTGTTGAACCGCTAAGAGTGAAGTGGCTTTGTGATAAATTTATTCCTCCCTCTGTTGTAAAAGAACAAGTTGGGTCACCATCACACACATAAATATCGATTTTGTTAGAATAGCATTTTGAAGCATCAATGTTTATTTGAGCAGTGTCATTTTCGTTTTCAATTACTGGATCAAGTGTGGTTACTTGAATGCATTGTTCTAAATTATCTCCAACCACATCAAACACTATTTTTGCTTCGCTTTCTCCCGAACCGAACAATAAATCAAATGATCCTTTTTGACCACCGTATTCTTTTAGAGGAGAATAAATTATTTTTAAATTATGAGTGCCAATTTTTAGGGGTTTTAGTTTTGTTGGAGAGAAAGGAGAGATCACTGATCCGTCAGTGTATTCATCAAACAATACTTCCACGTTTCCCATTCTTTCTGTTGACCAATTAACCATTGAGTAGAGTGGTTCGTTTGTTTCACAAGACACTTTTAGTTTTGCATTCACTTCCAAAAAACCATTATGGGTTGATTCGTAAACTTCTGTTCTGTTTAATTCAATACACCCTGTTCCTGAAAAATCAGAGTAAAGTAATTGTGCAGGGATTTCATAAACCACTGTTTCTCTATCCCCGTTTTCGTTAGTGTTTTCTATTGTTAATTCTATAGTAAAATCCGAAAATGCTTGGTCAGGGTTTGTTTCAAGAGAATCAAAAAAATCATTATCCAAACCAAAATCATCTTCAGGATTTATTGAAATAGAAATTGAACCATCTTCATTTATTGAATAAGAATCAGAACTCAACACAATTCTTGCCCCATTATTTCTATTCACTACTACAACATTCTTGATGTTTCCACCACTAATTTTTTGGGGGTTCAAAACAATTGTGGTTCTTTGTCTAGGAGAAACGGTTTTTACTAATTTGTTCCCATCACTCAAAAAAATATTAACTAATTCTTGGTTAGAATCAAGAATCACTACTTTTGCCCCAATTTTTTCCCCACTCTCATTTTTTAATGAATAGTTTGCAAAAACATCAGGTCTAAAAGTTGGTAAAACAAAAAACGCTATTAATAATAAAAACAAAACAAACAAAATTATTACAAACACTGAGAAAATCTTTTTGTTCAAAAACAAGGAAAAACCACTACCACCACTTGAACCATTACTTGAACCATTAGATGAACCACTATTTTGAGGGGAATCATAATAATCATAATCCTCACCAAAATCTTCGTTATAATTTTCATCATAATCTTCATTATAATCTTCGACAGAATCTTGGTCGTGATTTATTTTTTTTCCCACAAAAATCCCTTTTTATTATCTTTTTAATAGATTCAAAAAACCAATAATTAAAGGAAATCATACTTTAAATACTTTATATTTTGATAAAAATTTGACAAAATTTTGACAAAATTTTGATTATTTTTTTGTTTATGTTTTGGAAAAAATTAGTGTTCTTTTAAACAATCACACTTTTTTGCACAATTAATTTCTGTTAATTATTTTTGTTTTGTGTTTTGAGTTTTTGTTTTTCAAAAGCACTATTTTTGAATTAATTTTTTCATTCTCAAATTTGTAAGAACTCATTTTTTTTAATAATTGTGTTGCAAAGTTTTTTGTGTATTCAAAAGAGGGAGAGTTTTCGCTTGATAATCTTTTTCTTGAATCCCCAAGCCACATGTATGATTTTATTTCAATAAAATCGCTTTTTGTTTTTTCTAATAATTTAGCGAATTCTTCAATCATTTCTTTTGAATCATTTAATCCTTTAATTATAGTTAATCTAATCACTGTTCTTGTCCCAATTGTTTTAACCATACTCAAAGTTTTTTTGTATTTCACCCACCCGTTTTTTTCTCTATTACAAGTAATTGCTTTGAAGAGTGTTTCGTTTGGAGAAACCATTGAAATGTATAATTGAGTAGGGAGGGATTTTGTTTTTTTTAACTTAGCCAACATTGAAGGGTTTTGTCCATTTGTTACCAAAAACACTGTTTCTGTTGTTGGTTTCTTTTTTAATAATTTTATTAATTCAGGGAGTTTTTTGTATAATGTTGGTTCTCCTGATAGGGATATTGCAAAATGGTGAGCATTGTTCATTGCACTATCCACTCGTTCTTTGTTAGCATAACCATAAAACCCTGTTAAAAGTTTTTTTCTCTCTCTAATCAACCCTTCAATCATTTCGTTAGGATCAATTGGATCAGGAGGAGTTATTCCCATGTATTCTTTTGGTCGCCAACAAAACAAACAAGAATTGTTACACCAAAAAGTGGTTGGAGCAATTTGATGACAAGAAATGGTGTCCGCTCCGTAAAAATCCTGTTTATAACAAACCCCTTTTCCTCTAATAGCGTTTTTGTTCCACTCACAAATCTGAACACTTGCTTCTTTAAAAAAACCATATTTTTTGTGTTTAAAATCACTAATCAACACTTCACTAACAAAACTACTCTGGTTTTTGTTTCTAGTTTTTGCACTAATTTTTACACTCTTAATTTTAGTTATTTTGTTTTTCTTGTTTTTTTTCACACTCATTATTAATCAACCAGAGCACTAATCAATAATTAATTTGCTTTGAAAAGGTTTTTTAATTAAAGCAAAGATAATAATCCTAAGAAAAAAGAGTATTTTATTATAAGGTGATTGAAAAATGGAAGGAAGTATACAATTTATTGCAAATTATGATGATTGGAAAGCTATTAGGAAACAAACAATTACAGAAAAAACTGATCCTTTAACAGTAATGGAGTTTTTGGCTAGTTTGACTAATAGTGTTGATGCAAAAATTGAATCAAATTTGAAAAAAAAAGTTGAACTTAACAAACTTGACAAAGCAATTAATGAACTAGGTTTAACAAAAGGAGATGCGACAAAAGCTCTTGAAGAAATAAATTCAAGAAGCATTTCAAGAGTAATAAACGAAATATCACAACTACCAACCCTACAAAAAAATCAACAAAAAGAACTAGCGGATTTCTTACGAACCTACGCTACAAGAAAATGCCTAAAAGCATGCGGACTCATGGTTGATTACTCACAAATAGAAATACCAGGAATGGGAAGATTGAAAAAAACAAAAATGTAAAAACAAAAAAGTAAAACAAAAAAACAAAAATAATAGTAAGCAAACAAAAATCAAAAACAAAAATAAAAAAATGAGGAGAAAACAAAAAACGGGAACATAAAAAAAAGTAAATAAAAAAACAAACAAAAAAATGGTTGAACAAAAAATAAAAAAATAATGAGAAAACAAAAATAAAAAAAATAATTAAAAAAAAAGATGAGCAAACAAAAAAATAATTAAAATGAAAAAAACAAAACAAACAATTTCGCATTATTTGTTGGACATTATTTGTTAGAAAATATTTTTGAAAAATAAAAAAATTTGGTGGTGTGGTGGAAGAAATATTAATTAACCAATTTTTGCAATCTTTTTCTTCTCTCCCTCTTGATATTTTTTTTAACGCAATAACTTTTTTGGGACACCCTGCTTTTTGGATTTTGATAGGTGCTTGGTTTTTTTGGTGCGGAAAGGAAAAAAAAAGTTTTGCTCTTATTTCTTTAATTCTTTTCACCACAGTAATTACTGGCGCACTCAAAGCATTAATTGCTAGACCTAGACCGGAAGGGGTTGTTACTTTTGAAGAAAAAAACACTTTCTCTATGCCTTCAGGACACGCCACAATAATTTCTTCGGTTTTCTTTTTTGCAAAAACTGAAATAAAAAAACACGAAAAAGCACTGTTCATTATTTCAATAATTTTGGTTGGAATTTCTAGACTTTATTTAGGAGTTCATTTTTTGAGTGATGTTTTGGCCGGAATAATTTTGGGGTATGTTTTGGGAAAAATATTTTGGTTATCTTATGGAGAACTAAAAAAAATTAGCACCACTCTTGCTAAAAACAATGAAGGAAAAATATTCATTTTACTCTTAATCATCACTTTAATCGCTCTCGAACTATTACCTGATTGGTTCAACGCCGGGTTTTTACTAATAGGATACTTTATTGGATACATCACTTACACTATTAAGGGAATTAAAATAAAACCAAAAAACAAAAACCTTTCAGTTCTTGGAGGAACAATAATTTTTGGAACACTAGGAATAAGCGCATACCTTAGCGAAGGAATAATTAGCCAAGCACTATTTTTAACCGCGGGAATATTCACCACCCTAATTTGGCCAATAATCGTAAATAAATTGAAAATCTAAAAAAACCCTAAAATTTTTCAAAAAAAGAAACTTTAAAAATACTCTCACCCCCCTATTGATTATATAAAAACAAAGTAGAGGACAAAGTCCCCCCTTAGTTCACCTGCTCAGCCTTTAAGAAAGGCTGGCGAAAAACGAACTTTGTTAAAAATAAATTAACGGACAAAGTCCCCCCTTAGTTTAGTAGCTAGAACGCTTGGCTGTAGATTCTATAATCCCACAAAAATTGTGGTGCGGCGACCGAGAGATCCCCGGTGCAATTCTGGGAGGGGGGATTTTCAAACAAACCCCAACAACAAAAAAACAACACTTATTCTTAAATTCTTACTTGTAAGAATTATTAAATACTAGTTTTACCACAATATAATTGGTGATAAAAATGGAAGCAATGGTTGAAACAACAAGAATGTCAACAAAAGGCCAATTGTTAATACCAAAACATATAAGAGAGTTTACAAATAGTGGAAAAAATTCTTTATTCACAGTAGTCCCATTAAACAATGATACAATAATACTAAAAAAAATTAATAGCCAAGAAATGATAAAAGAATTTAGAAAACTGCGAAGCGAAGTTAAAAACAAATTATCAGAGGACGAAATAAATGAAATCATCCACAAAGTCAGATAAAATAGTATTGGATACAAACATAATAATTTCTTCAATAATTTGTAAAAAAGGAGATCCAGCAACACTATTTGAAAAACTAATAAACGAAGAAATTGAAAATTATACGAGCAAAGAAATAATCGAAGAATTAATAGAAGTTTTGAATAGAAATGAAATAATTAAAAAAACTAAAAAAGAAACAAGAACATTCATTTTAGAACAATACTTAATACACTCACAAATAATTGTGCCAAAAATCAAACACCGAATTATTGAACACGAATCAGACAACAAATTTATTGATGTTGCAAAAGAAGCAAACGCAAAATATATCATAAGCGGAGACAAACACTTACTCGAAATAAAAGAATTTGAAAAAATAAAAATAATAAGAGCAAAAGAATACCTAAAGAAATTATTATGAATCCAAACCAACCAACAAAAACAAAAAAACAATCGATCTGCAATTCTGAGAGGGGGGATTAATTTTCTTAAACCACCCATTTTTACTCAATTTATCAATTCAAAAATTTATTTAGGCTGATGAGTTCAAAAAATATTATCAGCCTAAAATCACCATAACTTAGAAGACTAAATTTGGAAAGGTTGAGCAAATATTTTTAACAAACACCAAAAACCACCAAAAAATTTCTTTTAAATAATTTACTATTTTTTACCAAAATTAGTTTTTCTCCTAAGTAAATGCAAAGTGTTTTAAATAATTAAAGTAATTAATTGTGATATGAAAAAAATTGTTTTTGCAATAATGGTAATATTACTGGTTTCTTTGTTTGGTTGCACTAGTAATGAAAACAAGGATCAAAATAATTTACCAATTGTTGGTGATGAGAATAAAATAATTCCAATTAATCCTCCTGTTGCTAGCGGGCTTGTTAATTTTAGTGCGCTTGATGATAGTAAGTTAACTATTCAAGCGTTGAATGATTTGATTTTAGCGAATAATAGTTTTGCTGTTGATTATTACAACAAACTTGATTCTAGTGAAAATCAAAGTGGAAAAAATATTTTCTTCTCTCCTTTTAGTATTTCAACCGCTCTCGCTATGACTTATGAAGGGGCAGAAGGAATCACTGCGGAAGAAATGAGGAATGTTTTTTATTTTCCAAAAAATGATGAAGAAAGAAGAGCAGCTTTTGCTAATGTTTACAATAATTTAAACAAAAGTGCTTCGAAAGAAAATTACAAAATAAATATTGCTAATTCTCTTTGGAATGAACAAACATATCCATTCAAAAAAAGTTTTTACGATATTATTGAAAAACACTATTACGGAAAATCAATTCCTGTTGATTTTATAAACGCTCCTGAAGAACAAAGACAAAAAATCAATTTATGGGTAGAGAATCAAACAAACAAAAAAATAATTAATGTATTACCAGAAAACTCTATTCTTGATAATACAAGAATGGTTCTAGTTAATGCGATTTATTTCAAAGGGGATTGGAACAACAAATTTGATGAAAAAAACACTTATGAAGGAGAATTCAATATTAATAACACAACCAAAAAAAATACACAAATGATGTACCAAAAAAAAGAATTCAATTATTACGAAGATGATTCTTTCCAATATGTTGAATTACCATACAAAGGAGAGGATACTTCAATGATAATTATTTTACCACAATCACTTTACCCTGATTGTGAAGAATTTGGTGATTGTTACGGAGAACCACACATCAAATATGATTTTAGTATTCCAAGCGCGAACGAACTTTTAGAACTTAAAACAAAAATGAAACCACGCGAAGTTCAGATTCATTTACCAAAATTCAAGTTCAACACAAATTACCAAATGAAAAAAGATCTTCAAGAAATGGGGATGAATGAAGCATTCAGTAACCAAGCGGATTTTTCAAAAATGGATGAAAAAAACGAGGTAAAAATTGGAGAAATTTACCACCAAGCATTTATTGAAGTGAACGAAAAAGGAACAGAAGCAGCAGCATCAACTGTTGTTGTTATGATAAGGAAAACTTCACTAGAACGCAACCCAATAATAAATGCGAACCACCCTTTCGCATTCTATATCCAAGACAATGTAAGTGGAGAAATATTGTTTATGGGAAAAATAGTTGACCCAACTTTAAAATAATTTTAAAACAATTCTAAAAAAATAAAATTACTCCAAAAAAAATCATATAAAAATTAATAAACTAATTCAAAATTAAACTATTTCAAAACCTATAAATTATTTCAAAATCTATAAACTATTCTTTGAAGTGGTCGTGTTAGGTATTTTGCTGGGTATCCTCTATCAACTACGTGCCACAAATATCTTGCTTTTTCACGAGCTTTTATTGGTTTTGGAATAACATTGTTTCCTAAATTTTGTCCGCCCGCCATTTCGAATAATTTAGCCAAAGTAGAGGTTGGTGTGTCCCCACACAACCCCACATACCCTGCTTCTTTCATTAATTGAAGATTGGTTGGATCTTTTAGTGCTTTAACCAACTTAATTACATCTCTTTGTTTAACTGAATTGTTTCTACTCCCAAATTCAAAATGAACATAAAGAATCCTATCCCCTTTTTTAAACAAATTCCCATAAAGTTTTGGGTTTTTTACTATTGTGGGAGTACCAGTAATTCTCTTACCTTTTGAACCAAGTTCAACAACGTGACGAATGTATTTTAACGCTCGTGCTCTATGAACAAATTTCAATTTAGGATTCCCGCCTTTTGATTTAGTGGTTAGTGCTTTTCTTGTTGCTTCAGGATCAATTATTTGTGTTTGCGCTTGTGCTTGCGTATTTTTTCTGGCTTTTTTAGCCGAAAAAACTCTTCTCAATCCACTAGGAGGCATAAATATATTTTATTCTCAACCCTATTTAAAGCTTTACAACAAAAAAATTACAAAAAAAATTGGCACAACTCCAAAAAAACAAAAAAACCTTTTTGTTTGATTTTCAAATGCAAAAACAACAAAGAGTTAGTGATTTTTATACTAAAAGTATATAAACAACTTTACCCTAATTATTGATGCCTTCAAAATAAAGCGAAAAAATAAGGGATTTAGGGTGATTTTTATGAGTTTGATAACACTAACTTTTGGTGGACTTAGTGAAGAAAGTGCTAATTCTATTGGAAGAGGAAAAGTAAAAATAGTTAAAGCAGAGAAATTCGTGGGAATGGATGCTGTTTGTGTAATTGGAAGATTAATTGATGGTGCTGTTGCAAAAAAAATGGCAGTGCACGGAAAAGAAAACGAAACACACGTGTTGAGTGTTGAATCAAAATACGGAGACGGTGCTTGTAACAAAATCGGAGCACAAGTAGTGCTAATGATTCAAGGAATACACAAAGATGATTATCCAAGCGGAACAGAAATTATTCTAACAAAAAACGCACAAGAAACAAAACCAAAAGGAAGAATAATTATTGCATAAAAGCACAAATTATTGCACGAACAATATTGCAAAATTTTGTTGCAAAAATTATTTTTATTAAACAAACAATTTACACAAAAAATAATTGTTAAAAAAACTTCAAAAAAATTCTAAAAGAAAGAAATAAAAACTCGCTTCAAGAAAAATAAATTATGTTGTTGGAATTATTCTTATCATTAACCATTATTTCTTTGGCTTCACTTGTTGGAGTGTTTAGTATTTCTGTAAAAAACATTGACAAATATTTAGAACACCTTGTTTCTCTTTCTGTTGGAGCACTTTTGGGCGGAGCATTTATTCACTTAATTCCTGAACTCGCAAAAGAAGGATTGGTTGGCGAATTATCAATTTTTATTTTGGTTGGAATAATCCTATTTTTTGTTTTAGAAAAATTTATTTTTTGGCACCACTGCCACCACACAGAACACAAACACTTATCTTTTTCATACATGAACCTAGTGGGTGACGGGATACACAATTTTTTGGATGGAGTGTTGCTTGCCGGAGCATTTTTAATCAACACAAATGTTGGGTTCGCAACTGCAGCAGCAATATTTTTGCACGAAATCCCCCAAGAAATAGGGGATTTTGGAGTGTTACTCAAAGGAGGGTTCAGTAAGAAAAAAGCACTGATCGCAAACTTTTTGAGCGCACTAATGGCTTTTGTTGGAGCAATAACAACACTATTGTTTAATGAAATAATAGAAGGAATTGTTCCAATAGTGGTTGCAATAACAGCAGGAGGATTCATTTACATTGCGGCAACTGATCTCATCCCCGAACTACACAAAAACCCAAAAATAAAAAACTCTCTAATCCAACTCACCTTCATACTAATAGGAATAACACTAATGTTCGCAATAACACTACTTGAATAATATTTGCAATTTTTTTTAAAAAAAAGATTTTTACTTTAAATTTCTGTTTACATAATAGATTTTTACTTTAAAAATAAATTTTTTGTTTTAAAAAACAAATTTTTTTTTATTTTTGTTTGTTTTTTAGTTTTTTTTGTTTTTATTTTTGTTCGTGTTTATTCACCTTTTTGTTTTTTCGTATTCTTTCACTTTTGTTTTTAACTTGTCTTGTGTTTTTTTGCTTGGTTTGTTAAAAGAATTATTTAGTGCTGTTCTTAGAGTGGATGAGGCTCCGCCATAATTGTGTCCTGGCCAGAGAATTAAATTTGGATCAAGTGTGGTTAAGTAGTTTAGGGATTTTTCTAACTCTAAATCGTTCCCTCCGTAGTGTGTGGTTCCTACTCCTTTTACGAATAAAGTGTCTCCTGTAAAAATATTGTTTTCAATTATGTAACACTTTGAATCACTCATGTGTCCTGGAACTAGGATTGTTTTTATTTTTATTCCACCCAAAATTGTTTCTTTTTCTTCGAATGATTTTTTTAAATCAAACTCGACTAGTTTTATTCCTTTTTTTTCAAAATAATCCACTAACTCACAATGGTCAGGGTGGGAGTGGGTTACGAGTTGGGCAACAATATTTAATTTGTTGTTTTTTATTGTTTCTTCAATCACTTTTTTTGTTCCTGTTGGATCAATCATTATTGCTGAATTGTTTTCTCCAACCACAATGTAGGTGAAATTATTGTCAAAACCACCAACACTCAATTGAATTACTTTCACTCCACTAACAAGTTTTTTCGCATTTTTTTCCACATTTTTTGTTACATTATTTGTCATAAAAAATCTAGTAAAAAGTAAGATATTTAAATACTGGTGCACTCAATTATTAGTGATGAAACGAATTGCCTTAACCTTAATAACAATCCTATTACTACTGGGAACAGTATTCGCCGCACCAAACACAGTAATAATTAAACCATTCTTCCAACAAATCGCAAATAATTCATTAGACATTAATTTTACAGTTTTTGAAGTTACTGATATTACCAGAATACAAATAGATCGTATCTCTCCAACAACAAAACAAATAGTGACTGATAATAATGTTTATGATGATTCACAAATCATTTGTATTAAAGACACAAATTTTTATTGTAAATATAATTGGAATACTGGGGATTTATTGGACTCAAATAATTACAAAATTAGAATAACCATTACTTCTTCACCAATTGCTCCACCCCAAGTTGAATCAGATTATTTTATGATAGACAATACCTCTCCAACAATTTCTAATAATTTCCCTGATAATAATAAGTGGATTAACCCTGAAATCGTTAAGTTTTCTTTTGTTGTGAGTGATGCTACAAGTGGGGTTGATGAGAACTCAATTATTTTTAGGGTTTTGGGAAATGATTACAATATTGATTCTGGAAAAGTTGATTATAATGCAGTGAGTGGGGTTGTTGATTTTAATTCAACAGGAATTGATTTCAATAATGGAGAAATGTATACACTAACAATTGATGTTAATGATTTTGCTAAAAATAAATCAACAATGGATCTAAATTTTTGGGTTGATAAAAATAATCCAACAATAACCAAGTTTGAGGTTGAAGAAATAACAAATAAACAAAAACCTGATTTCAATATTGTTGCAGAAGATCAAGAAGGATTATCAGGGTTAAACAAAATGTATTTCTCTTGTAACAACACAATGGATATAGCGAATTGGAAAAGTGCTGATTATAGTGATACTTATAATGATTTCAATATTACTGACCCAACTTATGGTTGTAACAGTTCGGATGGAAACAAAACAATTTATTTAAGAGTACAAGATCTTGCAGGAAATTATAGTGCAATAATGGATAAGAACACTAATTATGATACAAGCAAACCAATAGTGAGTATGACAAGATCCGATAATAATTTATGGGCAAACAATCCAGTTGATGTTAATATTACTTGTACTGATGCTTCTCCAACAAAAATAAAATACTGGTTAAATGGAAACTTAACAACAAGTGATAAAAATCACGTCTCTTTTACAATAAACCAAGACAAAAATCACGAATTGATTTATTACTGTGAAGACAAAGTATTGAATAGTGACGGAAATCACTACGCGTACATAGGAATAGATATTAACGGACCTTACCCAATCAATTTTAGTTTGCCAATTGCACAAAACACTACTGATGTTAATCTTTTTTGGAGTGAAACTCTCCCTCTTTCTGATGTTAATTTTATTGTTTGGAAAAAGAAAGACACTGACAGTGATTTTAACAAAATTTTTGGACCAACACCAAACAACAACCATATTGATACAAATACCGCACTTGATCAAAATTATTGTTACAAAATCCAATCAATAAACCAATTTGGTAGAGATACAAACTCAGACACTTATTGTGTTTTTATTGATCTAAATTCACCAATAATAAACAATGTAACCGCATCACCTAGCAACAATAATGTTACAATTAGTGTTAATGCAACTGACAAAATGGTAGTGGAATAAAAGGATACTATTATAGTATGGATAAAAACAATTGGAATTTTAGTGCAAGTAATTCTTACACATTTAGTGGTTTAGCAAACGGAACTCATACTTTTTATGTATTTGCAACAGATTATGCTGACAATAATTCTGAAGACAAAAATGTTCAAGAAACAATAACATCTAGTTCTTCTCCTGGCAGCCCAAGTGGAAGTAGTGGTGGGGGCGGTGGTTGGAGACCTAGTGGAAGAGATGTTAATGGTGGAACAATTTCAATAACTAACAAGGATGTTAACAAAGAAGTTATTTTAGAAAAAGAAAAAGAAGAACCAATCGTGTTACCAAAAGTGGTTGACACTAATTTCACTAGCGAAACAAACCAAAGTAGTGTTGATGCTAATAAAATAATTGTGACAACAATAGAAGAACCTACAACAGGAACAGGATTTTTCGGATTGGATAATTTAATTAGAATAAGTTTTTGGCCACTTTTATTACTAATCGCTTTATTTTTACTTTTACTACTTTTAGCTAAGAGAAGAAAAGATGAGGATGAGAGTTGGGGAAGTGAAAGAATTTTTGTTGAAGATGATACTAAGGATATGGATATGAAAACTTGGAGCGGAAAGTGGAGTCATAAAAAATAATTAACCACAAACACTCGCCCACAAATTTTTTAAAAAAAATTAATCACAAAAATAATCTTTATAAAACTTGCTTATCAAGAATAATTTATTCAATGGTTACAAAGTAACCAAAAATTATTGCCTTGGTCGTCCAGTGGTCTAGGATACACCCCTGTCACGGGTGTGACCCGGGTTCGAATCCCGGCCAAGGCGTTAAAAAAAAAACTAATTCTAAAAAACCACAAAAAAAAATAAAAAAAAGCTCTACCTCGCAACAGCGAGTGTAGTGCCTCTATCGCCTAATGAAATAGGCGTGAGGATCATCAGCCAAGGCGTTAAAAAAAAAACTAATTATAAAAAAATTATAAAAAAAATAAAACCAAAAAAAAATAAAACCAAAAAAAAATCATTATTCATAATTTAGAAATAACTTAAAAGAAATAGTTTGGTTTTTTTATTATTTTAACAAATTGGTGAATTAAGAAATTAGTAGGGAGCATTAGAATTTATGCTCCTAACAAAATTTATGCTTCTATCATTTTTTTCAAATCAATTTTTCTAATTGTTATTTGGAGTTCTCCTGCTGCTTTTCCTTCTAATAGTTCTCCTGTTAGTGGAGTGAATCCTGTTGAAGAGATTAAAACATTTACTTTTATTTCCAAATCTGGTCCTCTTTTGTAGAGTTTTCCACTCATTGCGTTTACTTCAAATTCTTTTGATTTTTGAGTCATTTTTTCTACTGATCCTTTTCTTCCGTGGGAAACCATTTGGAATTCTTTTATTGCTCCAACTGCTCCGATAATGAATCCGTTATTTATTTCGTTTTGTTTAGCGAATCTTCTAAGACCTATATTAATATCTTCCCCATTTTTTAGAGTTAAAATCAAATCAACCATAATCTTTTTTCACCACAACAAATTTTACAATCTTTTTTTTAAAACCAATTTTAAAAAATCACTTTATCTTTTATAGTCCTCTTAGGTTTTCTGATCTTATTCTTCTTGATTCAAGTGATCTTATTTGTTTTTTATAATCATCCATATCTCTTTGGATTTCTTCTATTTCTGATAATAATTGTCTTTCGTATGGTTTATCAATTAGTCCAAGTTTTTTTCTTCTTTCAAGGTTTTTTTGTAAACTATCCCTTAATCTCATTCTTTTTTCGTACTCGTATCTCAAATCAGATATTTCGTCATTTTCTTTTCTGTGTAAATTGTAAGCCATTTTTCCCCACCACCAACCACCACTAATTAAATTAACATTTAATTAGCTTTCTTTCTTAATATTCTTGTTTCTTAGAACTCTTTAAAAATAGGTGTTTTTTTGGAAAAATAATGATTTAGGGAATGTTCTTAAAATCACTACTCTTTAAACAATTATTAGTATGCAAAAACCAATTGGACAAAAAATCAATTCAAGAAAAAATCTTTACTTAAAGGAACCTTACTTTCCTGAAGAGTTTATTAAAAAATACAAAGCATTACTTGGGGACGAGTGGGAAGAGTTTTTTTCAACAATTAAACAAGAAAAAGAAAACACTTTTTGGATAAATACTAACAATACTACAATCGAAGAAGTGAAAAAATCTTTAAAAGAAAAAGGGGTTGAAGTTAAACAACTACCCTACCACAACCAATCATACACCACTACACACCCAAAACCAAGTAATTTAGAAGAATACAAAAACGGAAAAATTTCTTTACAAGAAAAAGCATCAATGTTACCAGCAATTGCACTAAACCCACCCAAAGGAAGCAGTGTGTTTGATACTTGTGCTGCTCCAGGAATGAAAACAATCCAATTAAGCAATATGGTTGGAGAACAAGGAACTGTGCTCGCAACAGAACTAAACAACACAAGACACATATTGTTGGACAATATTGTTGGTAAATTTAATTGCAAAAATGTTAAAACAAAAAGAATTGATTTTAGAAATATTAAAAGGAACAAAAAATTTGATTTTGTTTTACTTGATGCTCCTTGTTCTAGCGAGGGACTTATTAGAAAACAAAGAGAGGCATTAATTGAGTGGAGTCCTGCTCTTGTTAGAAAGAAAGCAGCTAATCAAAAAAACTTGATCGTGAAAGCTTTTGATTATGTTAAAGAAGG
>JAAZKV010000020.1 GCA_012799645.1 Candidatus Iainarchaeum sp.
AGTGTTGATGCAGTAATATACTACAGAGTGATGCCTGAGTTAGCAGAAAAATCAATTATAATGATAGAAGATTATGAGTATGCTATTAGTCAACTTGCTCAAACAACTATGCGTAATGTTATTGGAGAAGTTACTCTTGATGAAGTTTTGAGTAATAGAGATGAGGTTTCAGGAAAAATAAGAACAATTGTTGATAAGGCATCAGATCCTTGGGGGATTAGAGTGGAGTCAGTTGAACTAAAACACATTGAGTTACCTGATTCAATGAAAAATGTTATGGCTAAAGCTGCTGAAGCGGAGAGAATTAGAAGAGCTTCGGTGATAAAAGCTAGTGGGGAAGCACAAGCAGCAAAAATTGTTTCAGAAGCCGCAGAAGTAATTGGAAGTGCGGATGGGGGACTTAATTTAAGAACTCTACAAGAATTAGACAATATTGCATCAGCACAAACAAACCACATAGTGTTCTTTTTACCACTTGATATTATGAAACCACTAAAAGGATATAATAAAAATAATGAAAATAAAAAAAATAAAAAGGTGAAAAAGTAAATGGATTTTTTGGCTCTAGCAATAATAGGTTTTTCAATAATACTAGTTCCATTATTAGTTATTGTATTCTTTTTAGCGCTCTCATCAATAAAAATAGTTAACCAATACGAAAGGGGAGTAAAATTTACTCTTGGAAAATACGCAGGAATAATGAAACCCGGATTAAATTTTGTAATACCTATTATTCAATCTTGGGAAAAAGTTGATATTAGAACAATGGTTATTGATGTACCAAAACAAGACATTATGACTAGAGATAATATTTCAGCAATAGTTAATGCTGTTGTTTATTACAATGTGAGTGATGCAAAAAAAGCAATTATTGATGTAAAACACTACGCTTACGCGGTTAGTCAAATTTCTCAAACAACAATGAGAGAAATTATTGGAGAAACAAGTCTTGACGAGTTATTATCACAAAGAGAAACCACTGCAAAAAAAATACAAGTGATTTTGGACGAAGCGACTGATCCTTGGGGAATAAAAGTAGAATCAGTTGAATTAAAAGAAATAATTTTACCAGAAAGTTTAGTGAGAGTTATTTCTCAAGAAGCAGAAGCAGAAAGAGAAAAAAGAGCAATACTATTAAGAGCAAAAGGAGAACTAGAATCATCAAAAAACCTAAAAGACGCAGCAACAAATTTAACAAAAACAAAAGGAGCACTACACCTAAGAACACTACAAACAATACACGCACTAAGCACAGAACACACCAACACAACAATATACGCAATACCAACAGAACTAATGGATATTTTCACAAAAAAAGACGGCAAATCATTACTAAAAAAACTAAAATAATTTTTTGAAACCAAAATGATTTTTTGAAAAAATTCGTGCAAACAAAAACACTTACTGATTATCTAGTTTTATTATTTTAATTTTACTTATTTTAATTTTATTTGTTTTAATTTTTTTTGTTTTAATTTTATTTGTTTTAATTTTTTTTGATTATTTTTATCCCATTAATTTGTTTTAATTTTATTTTGGTTAGTTTTGTTTTAGTTTTAATTATTTTTGTTTTTGCTTGTTTTTTTTATTTATTTTAATTTTTTTTTGATTAGTTTTGCTTGTTTTTTTGTTTGTTTTATTTTTATTGTTTGATTAGTTTTATTTCCCCGTTTTCTACTTTGAGTACTCTGTTAGCGATTTTTTCAATAAAATACCTGTCGTGCGATATTGCTAGGATTGCTCCTTTGTAATTCAAAAAAGCGTTTTCTATTATTTCTCTCGCATCAAGATCTAAGTGGTTTGTTGGTTCGTCAAGTAAAAGTAAATTCGGTTTTTCTATTAACACTTTTATTAAATTGAGTCTAGCTTTTTCTCCTAATGAGAGTAATTTTATTGGTTTGAACACATCTTCTTCTAAATAAAATCCACCAATTGATAATTGTTGTCTCGTTTTTGCAACATCCCCAGTGAGTTCGTGTATTTCATCATACAAAGTATTGTTGCTTTTAAGATCTTTTAGTTCTTGATCAATATAACCCATTTTTCCTTGTGAGTGAAGTTTTACTTTTCCTTTTAGTGCAGGAATTCTTCCTTCAATTGTTTTAAGCAAAGTGCTTTTCCCTATCCCGTTTTCTCCAGTGAGAATTACTTTTTCATTCACTCCTATTTGTAAATTAATATTAGAGATTAGGGGTTTGTCATAACCCACGCTTAAATCAATTAATTCAAGAACAGTGTTTGCGTGAATGGGTTTTGATTCAATTTCTGCAGTGAATCTTGTTTGATCAAGATCGGGTTTTTCTATTTCTTCTCTTCTTTCTAAAAGTTTTTGTCTGTATTTTCCTTGTTTTACTTTCAATGGACTTGTTCCGATCCTCGCGATCTTGTCTCTTTCGTTTGCTAAATATTCTTGTTCTCTTTCGTATGCTTTTTGTTGAGCTAAAAATGTTTCCTCTCTCATCCTCAAATACGCTGAATAGTTTCCGTTGTATTTTATTAGTTTGGAGTTCTCTATTTTTACTATGGTGTTGCAAGTTCCGTTCAAAAAATACCTATCGTGTGTAATAATAATTACTGTTCCTTTGTAGTGTTTTAAAAAATTTTCTAAAATATTTAATCTTTTAAAATCTAAGTGGTTTGTTGGTTCGTCAAGCAAAAGTATTTCCGCATCAGAGGACAAAATTTGTGCTAATGCAATAATCGCTCTTTGTCCTGTTGAAAGATTTGATACTTTTTGGTCAAGCCACTCTTCTTTTACATCAAGAGTAGCGAGAACTGATTTTATTTTATTTGTAGGAACAGTGCTTTGGTGTTTAGTCATTTGTGTTTGAAGATCAACATATTTTTGGGTTAATTTTGTTACTCTCTCTTGATCCTCATACACTTCAGGTTTTGTTAATAATTTTTCGAGCTCTTTTAACTCGGATTCAAAATCAATTTGGTGATGAATTGTTGCACTCTCTCCAATAATTTCTCTTGCAGTAACCTCTTTGTTCAAATCAATGTGTTGAGAAAAATAAGCGGCTCTTCCGTGATAAGAAATTTGTCCGTGATACTCTACTTGCCCCAAAATCGCTTTTAGTAAAGTTGTTTTCCCAACCCCGTTTCTTCCAATCAACCCAACCTTAGCGTTCTTTCCAAACCCAACGCTTTGATCATTAAGAATTTCTCTATCCCCAATATTGATTGAAAGGTTTTTTATTGACAAACTCATAAAAAAAACAATATTAGACAAATTATTAAATGATTCTAAAAGAAAAAATTTTTTAATTAAAAGCGTGTTTTTTAAAAAAATTTTTTTATTTTGTTTCTTCTTCTTTCTTCTTTGTAATCTTTGAAAGTGTATTCTCCTGGTTGGATGAAAGCGAATTTTTTTCGTTTCATTTGTTCCTTTACATTCTTTTTTCTATCAGCGTTTATTTTTCTTACTGTTCCTTGGTAATATGGATCTGCTTCGTATATTTGTCCATTTTTTCTAAACCAAATGCGTGTATGCACTATGTTTGGTAAAATAACTTCTCTGCATATTCTTGGTTTAAATCCGAGTGCTTTCATTGAGTAATACAAAACCATTGATTGTTGATAACAACCCCACATTGGTTCTCCTCTTACAGTGTAAGGAACAGGAATTCTTCCCTCCCTAATGAATTTATCAATATTCTTAGCAGAGTATGCTTTTCTTGCTTCCTCAAAACCAATTTTAGAACGCTCTGCTGGAACAGTCATTTTTTGAATTTTTTTTATTAACTTATTAACACCTACAAGATCAGGTTCTATTCCTGAAACAAAACCCTTAACCTCTGGACTATTCGAAGAATTAACAGAATGTGAAGAATTAATAGAATGTTGGGATTTACCAGAACGAGAAACTTTTTTTGTAACACGAGTTTTGGTTGTGAAAGAAGAAGTGGTGTTTCTTGAACGAACAGAACGAGCTACACGAAAATGTCCCTTAACCATAAATAATAAGAGAAATAAGTGGTTTATATTTCTAATTGAAACAAAAATTTTTAATTAAAACAAAAAAAAATTTTTTAAACAAACCAAAAATTTATTACAAATAAAACCTATTTGGATTTGGGGTTTTGGTTGAATTATTTTCATTATTTTCTTTATTGAATGATTTTTTCTTTATTGAAGAATTTTTAAACTTTTACACTACTCATTTTTGTATGGTTGAAGTGGATTTTAGAAGTATTGAATCTAAATGGCAAGAAAGATGGGAGAAAGAAAACACTTTTTTCACTTCCAATGATTCTAACAAAAAAAAATTTTTTGTTCTAGAAATGTTTCCCTACCCATCAGCTACTGGACTCCACATGGGTCACGCTTTGAATTACATTATTGGGGATATTCAAGCAAGGTTTAGGAGAATGAATGGGTGTAATGTTCTTTACCCAATGGGTTATGATGCTTTAGGGTTGCCGGCAGAGAACGCTGCTATTAAAGCAAAAAAACACCCTTCTGATTACACGAATGAATCAATAAATAATTTTATGATTCAACAAAAAGCGTTGGGTTTGAGTTATGATTGGTCAAAGTTAGTGAAAACCAGTGATCCTGAATACTATAAATGGAATCAGTATTTTTTCTTAAAATTTTTAGAAAAAGGATTAGTGTATAGAAAAAAATCCGCTGTTAATTGGTGTTCAAAATGCAACACTGTGTTAGCGAACGAACAAGTGCATAGTGGGAAATGTTGGAGACACGAAGACACTGATGTTGAAATAAAACACTTAGAACAATGGTTCATTAAAACCACTAATTATGCAGAAGAACTAAACGAAATGATTGAAGGATTGGATTGGCCAGCGAGAATTAAAGCAATGCAAACGAATTGGATAGGGAAAAGTTTTGGAACAGAAATAAATTTCACAATAAACGAAAAAGTATGGCCTATTTTTACTACAAGACCTGACACTATTTTTGGAGTTACTTTTTTAGTAATATCAGCACAACACTCAAAGTTGTTTGAAATAGTTACTCCTGAACAAAAAAGTAGTGTGGAAGAGTTTTTGAAAAAACTAAGATCTGTTTCAGAAAAAGAAATGGATGCGATGGATAAAGAAGGAGTGTTCACTGGTGCTTATGCGATTAATCCAATTAATGGAGAAAAAGTTCCAGTGTATGCTGGGAATTTTGTTGTCGCTGATTATGGATCAGGAATGGTTATGGCTGTTCCCACTCACGATCAAAGAGATTTTGAGTTCGCAAAAAAATACAATATTCCGCTAAGAGTAGTGATTTGTCCAGAAGGAAAAAAATTGGTTGCTGAAGAAATGACTTGTGCATACACAGGAGAAGGAGTGTTGGTTAATTCAAACGAGTTTAGTGGACAAAAAAATGTTGAAGCAATGAAAAAAATAACAGAGTATTTAGAAAAAAAAGGAGTGGGTAAAAAAACAATTAATTTCAAGTTAAGGGATTGGTTAGTGTCAAGACAAAGATATTGGGGAACACCAATTCCAATAATTTATTGCGAAAAATGCGGGATTGTTCCAGTGCCTGAAAAAGATTTACCAATAAAATTACCATACGAAGTGACTTTTGGAGAAGGAAACCCTCTTCTTTCTAACAAAGAATTCGTGAATTGTAAATGCCCAAAATGTGGGACAAGTGCTCGTAGAGAAACTGACACAATGGACACATTTTTTGATTCAAGTTGGTACTATTTGAGGTATATGGATGCAACGAATAGTGAAGTTCCTTTTGTTAAAGAAACAGTAAAAAAATGGTTACCTGTTGATCAATACATTGGTGGAGCAGAACACGCTTGTATGCACTTAATTTATGCAAGGTTTTTTACTAAAGCTCTAAGAGATTTGGGTTACCTTGATTTTGACGAACCATTCACTAAATTATTCAATCAAGGAATGCTTCACGGAGCGGATGGAAACAAAATGTCAAAATCTCTTGGAAACGTAATTAACCCACTTGATGTTATAGAAAAATACTCTACTGATTCTTTGAGATTTAACACAGTTTCACTATCAGCACCAAATAGTGATAGTGTGTGGTCTGATAATGGAATGGAATCCTCTCACAAATTTTTACAAAAAGTGTACAGTGTTTTGTCAGAAATAAAAATTGGTTCTTCAACCAAAATAATTGAAAGCAAAATAAACAAAACAATAAAAGAATACAGTTTTGATATTGATAATTTTAAATACAATCTAGGAGTAATAAAACTAAGATCACTAATTGATGCAATAAGTCAAGAACAAGAAATTTCTAAAAACGATTTAGAGAGTGTGTTAAAACTATTTTCTCCAATATGCCCACACTTCACCGAAGAAATATTCCACACAAGAATAAAAAACTCAATGATTAGTTTGGAAGAATGGCCAAAGTGTGATGAATCAAAAATTGATTTACACTTAGAAAAAATCGAGGAAGTAATAAGTTCTCTTAGAGTAGATATTATTAAAATTAAAGAATTAGCAAAAATAGAGAAAGTAAAAAAAGTGAAAATAATTGTTGCTCCACAATGGAAATGGGAAGCGATTAGTGTGATTAGGGATGCTTGTAAAGAAAAACCTGATTTTTCTGTCGCAATGAAAGCACTAATGAGTAAAGAAGAGTACAAAAAACACGGTGGAGAAATCCAAAATTTTATTAAAACCACTCTTTCAAGATTGAGTGATTTTAGTGAAATAAAACCATTTAACGAAGTTGAATTGTTTAATGAAGCAAAAACAGTGCTTGAAAGTGAATTTGGTTCAATTGAAGTGGTTAAGGCAGAGGATTGTAATGAACCAAAAGCAAAAAACGCTTTCCCAACAAAACCAGCACTAATAATTGAGTGAAAAAATTTTAATTTTGGAAAAATTATTTGTGCATTAATTTATATTTCAACTATTTGCTTTTTAGCTAGCTACTTTTGCTTCTTCTCTTTTTATTTCTGTGATCAAATCGTTTAGTTGTAAGTTGTATTGTTCTACTAATCTTCTGTATGTTGTTTCATCTATTTTTCCTTGCAAGTACATTTTTTCTACATTCATTATTTTTTCTTTTATTAATTTTGCTTGTTCTCTTTTATTCACTTTTGGTTGATCAGGTGTTTTTTGTATTATAACACTTTTTGGTCTTTTCAAAACAATCAAAGCCATAATTATTATTAACACAGCAATTATTGCTACAATTAAGTAAATATTTTGCATAAATTCTTGAACAATATTGTTGTTGGTTTCTGTAACCACCGTGTTTTCTTTTTTTGAAAAACTGAATTTTATTTCTTCTTTTGGGAGAGGTGACCAAATTACTTTTGTTAATGATTTTTGTCCATTAGTTGGATAGTGAGAAATTATTGAATAATCAGTGGGCACAGTTATTGTAATTGAACTATCAGTTGGTAAAGAGTTAGTGAAATCACTCCCCAACAAATTTATTGTCTTCACACTACTTTCTTGTGTAGGTATTTTCATTGTTCCAACAAAATTCATTCTAATGTGGTTTTTGTCTTGAGCAAAAGTAGCAGTGCAAGTTAATGCACTTTCATAATCTCCAAGCTCTCTACCCACTCTGTCTTTTAAAAACTCTACCGGACAAGTTATTTGGTCAAGTGTAACAGTAATCTCAAACTCATCCAAATTAACATCCATTGATTGTTTCAACCTATCAATAATACACTCTTCACTAAATTTCGCAACCATTATTATTGAAACATCAGCATTTTTTTCATCAACAATATTGTAATTTGCTTCAAACCTAGTTATTTTATCAGGAGTGGTTTCACAACTAGCAAACACATTTAGTAATAATAGTGTGACAAAAAAAATTGTTAAAAATTTCTTGAACATAATAATAAGTTAATTAATTTTAGAGTATATAAATATTATTTTTTGAAAAAGACAATAATTTTAGAGTGCATAAACACTGTTTTTTTTGAAAAAAACTTTTTATTCCCATTGCAGTATTGGGTGAGTGTTTGCTCCTAGTGTTTTTTTGTTCCCCATTTTCCATATTGTTTCAAAGTTCCAACTATTGAATGGTGGGTTGTTTTGATTAGTTAAATAGTTTGTATCCGGATTGTTTATGGTGTCTGATAAGTTTCCGTATTCTGTTGCCCCACTTCCCCTGTACCAAGTGCTGTAACATAAATTGTTTTCTGTTGGGTTGATTAGTGAAAATGATTGATTAATTATTCCTGTTTTTATTGCGTGAGTGTATGAATAACATTTAGTGTAATTTATTCCTGCTAACCCCCCAGTGTTTTTATCATTAATATTTCCTGTTGAGTAAACATTGAGTATTTTTCCTTTGTTGTATCCTGTTATTCCTCCAAGAACTTGGTTTCCGAAAATATTTGCTGTTGAGTAAGAATCGTTTATTTCTTTTAAAATATCTCCACACACACTTGTTGAGTATGGAAACCCATCCCTCACCTCTATCCTTTCATTAATTCCAGCAATTCCTCCTATGTATTTGTTTCCTGTTATGTTTCCTGTTACATATGTTTGTTGGATTTTTCCGTTGTTGGTTCCTGCAATTCCACCAACATTGTTGTATCCAATAATGTTCACATCTTGTAATCCTATTTTTGTTATTGTTCCGTTCAAAATAGAGAATAAACCAACATTGTTTTGTTCTGGAAGATTAATTGTTAGGTTTTTGATTGTTTTTCCATTACCATCAAAATAACCATTAAAATCATTTATTGGATAAAATTCAAACCCATTACAATCAATGTTTTCTCTTAAAGCGAAATGATTTGTTGAATAATTGTTTATTAGTTGTAGTTGTGAACAATCCCCCACAACAAAAGGATTTTCTGGCAAACCATTCCCATCAACAAAATCACTCACATTAATCACTAATGATTCATCAAGCGAAACCAAAACATTATCCGCAGAAGGCTGAGGTTGTGGTTGAGCATAACTTGGATCGTATATTGGAGAAGGATAAGTATAGTGGTTCATATCAGTGTAACAATTAATATCAATTATATTTTCTCCTAAATTAACATCTTGAACAAAATTGTTATCCAAATTGATGTTGTAATCTCTTTGTTTCTCTTCCCCATTAATTATCAATGAACAATAATTAATGTCATCATAATTGTAAATGTTGTAATCAATATTCAATAAATTATTTTGTGTGTTTATATTTTTTATAGTAATAAACGGTTTTGAAAAAATAGGTTTATTTACATCATACAAAACCGGACCATCTTCTCCAAAAGTAAAAATCATATCATTGTATGTTAATTTTGTTATTTTGAATTTGGGGGATATGGCAGATCCTGGGTATAGTGTCACTTCTGGAAATTCACAACTATATGGATAGTTTTCTAGTTTTGAACAAGTGCCAAATTCAGGTGTTAAATATTCAACTATATTAAAATCATTGTTTAGAAAATAAAAACCATAAGTGCTTGTTCTAATTTTTCCTGACTGGCTATACACTACAAGATTAATATTTATTGTGTCGTCATATTCATAGGTGTATGGATCATATACTCCATAAAAATCTGTTAAAAGAGTATAAATTCTTCCTCTTTGTATACTTGTAATCACTGGTGTTGTTATTGTTTGGTTATTGGTTGCTTTTGTTGTTTTTGTTGGTTGGATGGTTGCGTAGATTTTTTGGATTGTTTGTTGGTTTGTGTTTGTGGTGAATTGCATTTGTTGTTTTGTGATTGGTCCATTATAGATTTTTTTGTTTTCCATTGTGTATAAATCTTTTGAATAAACATTTAGGTTAGTGTTAGAACAATCACCAGAAATAGTTAGGTTGATTATTATTTCTTCTTCTGTTGAGTAATAACCATCAATGTTGTTTGTAGTGATGGTTTCTATTGTGCAAGCGTAACTGTAAGTTGTTAGTAGCAGTA
>JAAZKV010000021.1 GCA_012799645.1 Candidatus Iainarchaeum sp.
ACGAATCAATAAATAAAACTTGGGTTGCTTGGTGTGAGTAGGAATAAAGTAATTATTTGATTGATGGAAAGAAATAATCTTGTTTTTTTAAGAAAACCCCCACATTTATAAACCTTTTTTTAGGGTAATTTTGTATTAAGTCTGTTGGCTTTTCTAAAGAGTTTCTTTAGGATTAAGCAAATATAGGACTGGAATGTCAAAAAGGTGAAATTAATGGGAATATATGATGTGCCTGCAAGTTACACAATAGAAGAAGTTGCAGAAAAACTAAAAACAGAAATACAACAACCAGAATTTGTGCCATACGTAAAAACCGGAGTGCACGCTGAAAGAGCACCACAAAGAGAAGATTGGTTTTACATAAGAATGGGAAGCATACTATACAGAGCATACAGAAATGGAACAATAGGAACAGAAGAACTAAGATCATACTACGGTGGAAGAAAAAACAGAGGAGTGAAAAGAGAACACCACTACAAAGCAAGTGGAAAAATAATTAGAAGTGCAGTACAAGCACTAGAAAAAGCAGGGTATTTAGAAAAAGCAAGTCCAAAAGGAAGAAAAATCACTACAAAAGGATTCAGATTACTAAACGAATCAAGCAAACTTGCAGTAAAAAATATTGAAGCAGGAAAATACAACAAAAAAGAAAAAAAACACGACATTGATAGCAAGAAAAGAAAAGAAGTACACGATGCACTAAAAGCACAAGAACAAAAAAAAGACCAAAAGAAAGAACACCAAAAAAAACCACAAAAGAAAGAAGGTGAACAATAATGGCAAAACACAAAGAAAAAGAATTTAAAGAATTCCAAATAAGTGAAAGAAAAAAAATAGGATCAGGATTAACAAACGCACCAGTGTGGGTAATGCAAAAAGCAGGAAAAAGAATATGGAACGCAAGACAAAAAAGAACCTGGAAAAAAATTGATATCAAAGAAAGATACGAAAAACACGAAAAAAAACAAGCAAAAGTAAAAATAAAAAAAGGAAGCCACGGAAAGTGGAAAAAACAATAAAAGGAGATGACACAAAATGGCTAAAGAATTTAAAGAAAAAATAATTACAATAAATTTAAGAAAAACATTCAACAAACCAGTAACAAAAAGAGCAAAATCAGCACAACACTTCCTAAAAAAAGCAGTGACAAAAGAAACAAGAATAGAACAAATAAAAATCAGTAACGGAGTAAACGAAACACTATGGGAAAGAGGAATGTACAATTGCCCACGAAGAATCACAGTAAAAATAATCGCGGACAAAAACATTGCAAGAGTATACTTACCTGACGAAAAAATAGTTGAAAAAAAAGACACCAAAAAAGAAACAACAAAAACAACACCAGAAACAAAAACCACATCAACAAAAGAAGAAAAGAAAACAACAACCGAAAAAAAAGAAGACAAAAAAGAAGAAACAACTGAAAAGAAAGAAACACGAGAACCAAAAAAAGAAACAAAAACTGAAGAGAAAACAAAAACAGAAGAAAAAAAATAATTAAAAAAAAACTCTCTCAAAAAAAACTTTTGGGAGAGAACTATTTTTACAAGTGAAAAAAAATGAATGTTGCGAAAACAAAAATATTGGGATCAAACTACATAGGGTTGTTTGGAATAACAAATGACAACTTGTGTTTCTTACCAGAACGAGTAGAAGAAAGAGCAAAAAAAATAATCGCAGAAACACTTGATGTAAAAGTAGAAACAACAAACCTTTACAGTAGCGAATTACTATCTGTTTTTGCAAAAATGAACAACAAATACTGCATATTACCAAATTTTGCTGATTCAAAAGAAATAGAAAAAATAGAAAAAGAAATAAAAGTAAAAATAATAAAAACAGAACAAGCAATAGGAAACCTAATCGAACTAAACGACACCGGAGCACTAATATCAAAAACCGCACAAAAAAATATTTTAGAAGAACTAAAAAAAGAAAAATTACGAGTACACCAAATGAATATAGCAAAAACTGATGCAATAGGATCAGCAATCCTCACCACAAACAAAGCATTCGTAGTAAGCCCAAACGCAACAAAAGAAGAAATAGAACAAATAAAAAACACTCTGCAAATAAATGGAGGAGCATCAACAGCAAACACAAGAGATAGTTTAATAAGAAACTCACTACTAGCAAACACCAAAGGATTTGTGGCAGGAGAAAACACAACAGGGTTTGAACTAAACAGAATTGACCAAGCACTAGAACAAAAGTAATAAAAAAAGAAACAACAACAATAATTTTAGAAAAAAGGTGATAAAATGACGATGTACGAAGTGAAAGGAACTTATACAAAACGCGGAGTAAAACAAAAATACACAAAAACAATAAAAGCGCCAAGCGAAAAACTAGCAAAAGAAAAAACATACGCACTAATCGGTGGAAAACAAAAAATACTAAGAATACACATGACAATTGATGAAATAAAGGTGATCAAATGACAGAACACCAATTAACAGAACAACAACTAATCCAACTCGCACAACAAGAAGAACAAGGACTAATGAACAAAAGACAAACACTAATAAAAATAACTGAAGCACTAAAAGAAACAAGCGGAGCAATAGAAGCACTAAAAGAAATAAAAACCCAAAAAGGAAACTACCTAGTAAATTTAGGAGCAGGAATTTATATTGAAAGTGAAATAAATACAAAAAAATGCACAAAAAATTATGGAGAAAACGGATACATAGAAGAACCAATAGAAAAAACAATAGAAATGCTAGAAAAAAGAAAAGAAGCAATAGAAAAACAAGGAAACAAACTAAACAAAGAAATAATACAAACAGAACAAAAACTAACCCAAATGATAAGCATACTCAAACAAATAGAACACGAAAAAAGAAAAAATTTTAGCAAAGCAACAAAACAATAACCAAAAAAAAACAAAATAAAATAAAAAACAAAAACCACAAAAAAAACTAAAACTATTAAACACAAAACCAAAAAAATAAACCAAAATAAAAAAAAAACCAAGTGCAAAAAAAGTGATGAAAAATGTTTGGATTCTTAAAACAAAAACTAAACAATTTTAGTGAAAAACTAAAAAACACTATTTCTGGAAAAGAACAAAAAGAAAACAAAAAAGAAGAAACAACAACCAAAAAGAAAGAAACAACAGAAACAAAAACAGAAGAAAAAAAGAAACAAGAAAAAACAAAAATAGAAACAAAAAAACAAATTGAAGAAAAAATTGTTGAAAAAAAGGAAACCAAAAAAGAAACAACAAAAACTTTGCCAACAACAGAACCAAAAATAGAAACAAAACCAACTGCCCCAACAAAAGAAACAACAACTGAAAAAAAAGAAACACCACAAAAAAAAGGATTGCTTGAAAAAATATTTTCAATAGGAAAAAAAGAAAGTAAAGAAAAAGAAATACTTCAACCAACAGAAAAACCAAAAAAAGAAATTAAAAAAGAAGATAAACCAAAAATTGAAAAAAAGCACGAAGTTAAAGAAATAAAAAAATATGAAGAAAAAGAATTAATTGAAGAGGAAGAAACAAAAGAAATTGAAAGCGAAATTAGTGAACAAGAACAAAAAATGGAACAAAAAAGAGAATCACTAAAAGATATTGAAATAAAAAGCGCAAGCGAGGATAAAAGAGAACTGAAAGCAAAAGTAGGAGTGGGTGGAAAACTCTCAGGACTAATTTTTGGCGGAGTAGAAATAAAAGAAAACGAAATAAGTGATTTGTTATGGGAACTAGAACTAAGTTTGCTTGAAAGTGATGTAGAACAAGATGCTGCACACGAACTAGTAGAACAAATCAAAAAAAGATTACTAGGACAAAAAGTAAGTGCAAAAAACATTGACAACTTCTTGAACGAACAAATAAAAGAAATACTAAAAGAAATGATGACAACAAAAAAAATTGACCTACTAACAGAAATCAAAAACAAAAAAGAAAAACCATACAAAATCTTACTATTAGGACCAAACGGGGCAGGAAAAACAACAAGTATTGGAAAATTAACTTACCTACTAGAAAAAAATAATTTGAAAAGTATTTGGGCAGCAGGAGACACTTTTAGAGCAGCAGCAATTGACCAACTAGAAGAACACGCAAAAAAACTAGGGGTGCGAGTAATAAAACACCAATATGGAGCAGATCCTGCAGCAGTAGCATTTGATGCAATCAAAGCAGCGGAAGCCGGCGGAATAGATGTAGTGCTAATGGATTCAGCAGGAAGACAAGAAACAAACAAAAACCTAATGGAAGAACTACGAAAAATAGAAAGAGTGACAAAACCTGACCTAAAACTATATGTAGGAGAAGCATACGCAGGACAAGGACTACTAGATCAAGCAAAAGAATTTGATGACGCGATAGGAATAGATGGATTTATTTTAACAAAAATTGATACTGATGCGAAAGGAGGAACAACCATCTCACTTTTATACAAACTAAAAAAACCAATCCTCTACATCGGAACAGGACAAGAATACAAAGATTTTGAAAAATTCAGTGAAGAATACATAATAAATAGAATAATTTAATTAAAAAAAATGAAAATAAAAATAATAAATCCAAACAAACACTCCCAAACAAAAAATACAAAAATCAATGAACCAAAATCAATTCACACACTAATTTGAACATTAAACTAGTTCAAGCATTTAATTAAACAAAAACTAAACAAAAAACAAAATAAAAAAAAATATTTGAAAACAGTTTAATTGAACTAAATTTTTTGTCCTCTTAGAGTTGCTATTCTTTCATTAATTGGAGGGTGAGTGTCAAACATTCCTGCAAACCAAATCCCTTTAGTGTTTTTTAGAGGATCAGAAATGTACAAATGCGCTGTTGCTTTATTCGCTGCTTCAAGAGGTTCAGTGTCTTTTGAAATCACTTCAAGAGCTGAAGCTAACCCTTCAGGATTTCTTGTTAATTCTACCGCAGAAGCATCAGCCAAAAATTCTCTATTACGAGAAATAGAAAACTGAATTATTTTAGCAATAATTGGGGTTAACAAAGCAAGAAGAACACCCAAAACCAAAATAACTAAACCAAAACTATTATTTTTTGAATCCGAATTTCCTCTAAACCCACTAAACGCAACTCTTAAAAAAAAATCTGATAACAAAACCGAAACTCCAACAAGCACTGTTGCAATTGACATTGTTCTAATATCATAATTTTTTATATGACTAAGTTCGTGAGCAATTACTCCTTGAAGTTGCTCCCTATTCAATCTAGTTAAACAACCAATGGTTACACAAATAACACTATGTTCAGGATCTCTCCCAGTAGCGAAAGCATTAATTGCGGTATCATCAATTACAAAAACTTTTGGCATTGGAAGACCGGAAGCAATACTCATCTCTTCAACAATATTAATTAATTGCTTATGGTGTTCTTTATTCGCTTCTTTAGCACCTGACATAAAAGTGACAATACTATCACAACTATAATAAGAAACTAGTGCAAAAATAATAGTAAAAATTCCAAAAAAAACTAAAATTAGTCCCCCAACAATAGTTGCTCCGCCCAAAGCAAAAGAAACAAGAAAAGATAACACTCCAATTAAAACAAAAAAAATGAAAAAAAGCAAAAAAGTTTTTTTCTTATTCGAAGAAATTTGTTCATAAAAATTAATAGACATAAAATCACACAAAACAACAAAAAACAAAAAATCAAAACTTAACAAAAACAAAACACTAACAAAAACAAAACTCCCAAAATTCAACAAAAAACAAAAAAAATTATAAAAAAGCAAAAACAATTCCTTGCTTTTGCTTTTCCAAAACAACAACTACTAACAACCACCCCAAACTAACAACCACTCCAAAACTAACAACTACTCCAAACTAACAATAACCCCTAATTGTTTTCGAATCACATATCCGAAAAATTAACTTTAACTGATTTTCTTTCCTCAACATTTGCTTCAAAAAACTCTCTTTGTTTACTCAAACCAAATATTGGAGCAACTACAACATTAGGGAAAGTTACTACCATAGTGTTCCACTTCATAACCATATCATTATAGAATTGTCTAGCGAAAGCAACTTTGTTTTCTGTACTAGCTAATTCTTCTTGAAGTGCTTTAAAATTCTCATTAGCTTTTAGAGTAGGGTAGGATTCAGAAACCGCAAAAATTGATTTCAACGCACCACTCAACATATTATCAGCTTTTGCTGCATCCTTAGGAGATTTTGCAGACATCAAAGCGGTTCTTGCTTGAGTAACTTCGGTTAATACTTTCTTTTCAAATTTTGCATAACCCTTAACTGCTTCAACCAAATTAGGAATAAGATCAGCTCTTCTCTTTAATTGAACATCAATTTGAGCCCACGCATTATCAACCTGTTTTGAAACACTAACAAGAGAATTGTAAGTTAAAATCAAAAACAAAACTCCCAAAACAACAACTACAACAAATCCAATTAGTAATAAAACAACCAAATCCAAACAAAATCACCCAACAATATTATGATTAAATAGTTTAAAAATCTTCTCAAAAAACAAATCCACAATCATTTAAAACAATTAACTAACAAAAAATACTTGATACTTATGGGGCTAGGGGAAGCACTAAGAAAAGCAATGGACAAAATAGGGAACGCAGGAGCCATTGATAAAGACACTGTGAAAGAAGCAGTGAAAGAAATGCAACGAGCACTAATCGCTGCAAACGTTGATGTAACCACAGTGCTCTCACTAAGCAAAAAAATAGAAGAAAAAGCGTTCAAAGAACCCCCAAAAGGAGTAACACAAAGAGAATACATAATCAAAGTAACTTACGATTCACTAGTAGAAATACTTGGTGGAAAAACCGCGCCAGAACACCCAAAAAAAATTTTGTTATGCGGATTGTTCGGATCAGGAAAAACCACAGCAGCAGGAAAACTAGCACACTACTATAAAAAAAGAGGACACAAAGTAGGAGTAATCGCAGCGGACACATACCGACCAGCAGCATACGAACAACTACAAACAAACGCAAAACTAGCAGGAGCAGAATTCTTTGGAATAAAAACAGAAACAAACGCGGGAAAAGTAGTGAAAGAAGGAGTAAAAGAACTAGAAAAAAAATGCGATATAATTATTTGTGACTCCGCAGGAAGAAGCGGACTTGATGATGAACTAGTAAAAGAAATACAAGAAATAGACAAAGCACTCAACGCGGAAGAAAAATGGCTAGTGATAGGAGCAGACATTGGAAACCTAGCAAAAAAACAAGCACAAGCATTCCACAAAGCAGTAGGAGTGAACGGAGTAATAATTACAAGAATGGACGGATCAAGCAAAGGAGGAGGAGCACTAGTAGCGTGCAACGAAACCGGAGCAAGCGTATACTTCATATCAACAGGAGAAAAACAAAA
>JAAZKV010000022.1 GCA_012799645.1 Candidatus Iainarchaeum sp.
CAAATAACACCAACATTACACGCTAATAATGTTTTGACATATTTCTCTTTGTTTAGAAGAAAAAGAACCTTACTCTAATACTAAATTTGTTGGAGTTAAAACAAATCACTCCAAAACAACTAATAAAATTTATTCACAAAAAAATTGGTTTTTTTTACATTTCTTCAAGCGCTTTTATATCCAAAATGTTTAATCCTTTTTCTAGAACTATTGTCACTGCTTCTACTAGTGCTAAACGAGCATTAATTAGTTTAATTGAATCGGATTTTAGTATTGGTACTTCGTGATAGTAGGAATTGAATTTTTCTGATATTGAGAGTAAATTGTGACAAAGAGGGTGGAGAGATAATTGTTCCCAGCTTTTATCAACAGAAACAGAAAATTCGCCCAAAGCACTAATCAATTCTTTCTCCTTATCATGAACTAATAAATCAAATCCGCTCAAATCGTAATTTATTTTCTCTGATTTTGCTTTCCTCAAAATGCTTTTTGCACGAGCAAAAGTGTATTGAACATATGGACCGGTTTCGCCCTCAAAAGATATGCTTTGTTTTGGGTCAACAACCATGTCTTTTTTTGCATCATTTTTTAGTAAATAAAATTTAATAGCACTCAAAGCAATCAATCTTGCTCTTTTTTCTTTTTCTGCAACAGAAAGAGAAGAATATCTACTACTACTATTATCATCACTACTACTACCACTACTACCACTGCTATTATTATCATCCTTACTACCATCAACAACATTACTATCATCACTATTTTTACCATCAATATTAGTTTTGTTTTTTGTTTTGTTAAATTCGTTCATTATTAGTGTTGTTGTTTCTGTTAGTAAATCATCAGCGTCTATTACTGTTCCTTCTCTTGATTTCATTTTTCCTGTGGTGAGTGAAACGTATCCATAACTTAAATGATAGCATTGTTCTGCCCATTTTCTCCCTAATTTTTTGAATATACTAACTAATTGTTTAAAGTATAATTCTTGTTCGTTCGCTACTACCCATATTGATTTGTCTAAATCAAATTCTCTGAACTTGTATTCTGTTAACACGAGGTCGTTTGTCGCGTATAGTGAAGTTCCATCCCCTCTTAACAATACTTTGTTTGGGAGTTCTGGTTCTAGCACTGCAACTATTGCTCCATTATCTTCTTTTTTGAAAACCCCTTTTTCTAGTCCTTCTTGAATTATTTTTGTTTTTGTTTGTTCTTCGCTTTTGTATAATTCGCTTTCGTATAACCATTCGTCAAAACTTGTTCCGTAATTTTTGTAAGTTTCTTTCATTCCACTTATTGCCCACTCGTTCATTTGTTTCCATAACGCTATTGTTTCTTTATCTCCTTTTTCCCACAACCGCAACATTTCTTGTGCTTGTTCTTCTAAAGTGGGATCGTTTTTTTGTTTTTCACTAAACAACACATACATATCTCCTACAAAGTGATCACTTTTCTTTTTTTCGCTTTTAGGAGTTTTGTTTTCTCCGAACAATTTGTACGCAAGCATTGATTTGCAAATATGAACTCCCCTATCATTAACCAAATTTACTTTCACTACACTGAACCCTTTTTCTTCAAGCAAATTTGATAACGCTAATCCAAGAACATTGTTTCTCAAATGACCCAAGTGCAGTGGTTTGTTTGTGTTAGGAGAAGAATACTCTATCATTATTTTTCCTTTCTCGTTTTTGTTAATTATTTTTTTTGAAAAAACATTATCAAGAACAACACTACTCAACGCTTCTTTTTTTAAGAAAAAATTAACATAAGGACCCTTGGCTTCTATTTTTTCCAAAAAATCAGTTTCTTTTTCACTCAATTTTTTTGCAACATCACTCGCAACTTGAACAGGGTTTTTTTTCTGAATCTTTGCTAACACAAAACAAGGAAAAGCAAAATCCCCCAAACCCTTAGGAGCAACAGTGAGCAAAGAATCAACATTATCTAAAACAACTTCACTCTTCAACAAACCAACTACTTTTGAACGAAAATCCATAACAACCAACACAACAAACAAATAATAAAATAATTCAATATTTAATCATATCAAAAAAAAAACAATTCTAACAAAAACACACCAAACAAACACCAATTCACAAAAAATTAATTATTTTAAAAAAAACATTTCAAAAAAATTAAAGCGGCCCTGAAGGGAATCGAACCCCTGACCTACTGCTCACTCAAGCTCTACACTCTCACAACAACGAAAAAAGTGTTTTGCATCGTCCTACCAAAATTGGACATAGAAGGCAGTCGCCCTATCCACTGGGCTACAGGGCCAACAACAATATTTTGTTTTTTGGTTTTTAACCAAAATCATTCCTATAAGAATTTTTGTTAAAGGAACTTTTTAAAACTATTCCTAAAGGATTTTTCCAAAAAAAACCACTAACACTACTCTACTTTTTTCAAAAAAGAAAGCTTTAAAAGGAACTTACGATTAAATTATCTAGGAAGCGAGGAGTTGATTTCTTTGGGATTCAAAAATAGGGCAGGAAGAGTAGTTGTTAAACCACAAAGAGGAGTTGTGGGAAAAAACAAAATTGCTGAAAGAGCTAGACTCGCAAACAATGCTAGGGTTGCAAACGCTAGTAAAGGCAGAGGAAACCCCGCATTTGCATCAATGATGCGAACAAATCCAAGAAAATTAAATGTGCAACGAACGCCTAGTAGAACACCCGCAAAGAAAGGATTTATTGCAAGAATTTTTGGAAGAAAATAAAAAAAATTTTTTGAAAGGTGAAAATTTATGAAACGAGTAATCACAAGAGGAAACCCAAACATAAACCCAAAGAGAATCCAATCAGAAAGAACCGGACCTAGAAGAATCCCAATACAAGTGGGAAAAGGAAATATGCTTACACCAAGTGGACGAAAACCTGTTGGAAAATTAAGAGGAGCAAGAGTTCTTTCAAATAGAGAAATAATTAGAGGACTTCCTAAAACCACCCCACAAGGAAACGCACGCGGAAGAGGAACAACAACTACAAGAGTAGCAAAAATCACTAATAAGCCATACAGAAAAGTAACATACAAACACCAACTTCCAGGATTTTTTGAAAGAATTTTTAGAAGAGGAAACAAAACACTTAAACGAATAAAAAGATAAGATTCTTAAATTTCAAAAACAAAAAACACTAATTTCAAAATCCAAAAAAAATAATTTAATTAATTAAAAAATAATTCAAAAAATTTAATTAAAATTAAAAAAATAATTCAAATAATTAATTATATAAACTCTAAAATAAAAATATATACGGATGAAAACTAAACAAAATAACACAAAATTGGTTTCACAAAAAACTATTACCCATTTAAAAAAAACACCGATTATGCAAGGGACTATTGAGTCACCGAAGGCAAGGTCAATTGGCTAGGGGACAATTGAGTATTTGGTGATTATTGCTATTGTTGTTGTTATTAGTTTGGTTGTTGTTGCTTTGTTGTTGGGTGTTTTGGAGAATAATAGTG
>JAAZKV010000023.1 GCA_012799645.1 Candidatus Iainarchaeum sp.
ATTTAATCAATTTATTTAATCAATTTATTTAATCAATTTATTTAATCAATTTATTTAATCAATTTATTTAATCAATTTATTTAATCAATTTATTTAATTAATTTATTTTACATTTCTTCTCTTTCTTCTGGTCGCATTTGTGGGAAGAATATTACATCTTTGATTGTTGCAGAGTTTGTTAGGTAAATTACTAATCTATCTATTCCTAATCCCATTCCGCCTGCTGGGGGCATTCCATAACCTATTGCTTCTAAAAAATCTTCATCCATTGGGTGATTTTCTCCTTTTGCTCTTCCTTGGTCTTTTTGTTCTTCAAAAAATTTTCTTTGTAAAATAGGATCGTTTAATTCAGAGTACCCATTACAAAGTTCGTGACCATTAATGTAACACTCTGTTCTTTCAATTAATCTCTCACTATCTTCTCTTGATGGTTTACAAAGAGGAGTTGTTTCTTTTGGATACTCAACAACCCAAGTTGGTTGAATTAATTCTGCTTCACAAAAGTGTTCAAATAATTCAGCAACCAAAAGGCCCCATTTTCTTTCATCCGCATTAATTTCAAGCCCTTCCCTCAAAGCAATATCATAAAGTTCTTCAACAGTCATATCACGAACATCAGTTTTTAATTTGTCATTTAATGCATCAATCATTTTTATTCTCTTCCAAGGAGCTTTAACATCAATCTCGGTTCCTTGATAATTTATTTTAGTAGAACCATTAACTTTCAATGCAATAAATTCAACCATTTGTTCAGTCAAATTAATCATATCATTAAGATCAGCATAAGACCAATAAAATTCAGACATAGTGAATTCAGGATTGTGGGTTTTATCAACATCCTCGTTTCTAAAATTTTTACAAACAGTATAAACCTTATCATACCCACCAACCAAAAGTCGTTTCAAATAAAGTTCTGGAGAAATACTCAAATAAAAAGTTGATTTCCAAGCATTACTTTGAGTAACATAAGGTCTAGCACTCGCTCCCCCATAAGTTGGTTGAAGAGTAGGAATCTCCACCTCCAAAAATCCTTTAGAGTCCAAAAATTCTCTCCAAGCAGAAATAATTTTTGAACGTTTAACAAAAACTTCTCTCACTTCAGGATTCATTATCAAATCAAGATATCTTTTTCTTAACCTTAACTCAATATCTTGAAGACCGTGAAATTTTTCAGGAAGAGGCAAAATTGATTTACAAAGAATTTCAAGAGACTCAACCATAACTGAAAGTTCTCCCCTTTGAGTACGATACGCTTTTCCTTTTGAACCAACAATGTCCCCCAAATCAATTAAATTAATTAATTCAAAAACACTCTCAGGAGTTTCTTCTTTTCTTAAAAAAAACTGGATATCCCCAGTAGAGTCCCTGACTTTTAAAAAAGCAATTGCTCCAAAACTTCTCTTCGCAATAACCCTACCAGCAACACTAACAGGATCACCAAATTCTTCATTTTTTAAATCCTTATACTTTTCTTTAATCGCTAAAGCCTTATCAGAATCATCAAATTTGTAAGGGTAAGGATTGATTTTCAAATCACGAAGTTTACGCAAATTATCTTTCTTTGCTTTAACAAGATCATTATCCATACTCAAATATTCATAAATAAGAATTAAAAATGTTAGCAAAAGAACGACACATTATTAAACAATGGAAAAAAAATATTAATATGCCATACATACCAAAAGGAAGAAAAGTTAAACAAACCAAACTTAATGATACAAGACAACGCGCTAGAATACCAGGATACAATAGTCCTGCGATTTTGCTTGGAACAAGAGGAGGAATAACTAGAAAAAAATTAAAACAAATTGTTGAAAGAATGAAAGACAACAAAGCACTTAAAGACAAACGACCTGTCGCAAATATTCAATCCCATTCAAGAGTGCTGGGAGAAAGAAGAGCTATTACAGCAACTGATGTTTCTACAAGAATTGTTAGAAGATATTTAATGAAACCATTTGGAAAAAGCAACACAACACCACAACAAAGAAAAATTATATCTTCAATAATTACTCACCGATCCAACCAATTAATTCAAGGAACAAAAATTAGGGTAAGACCGGATATGAGGGTTTTATTACTAGATCTAATGAAAAGTCACGAAAGTCAAGGATATGAAAAAACAAAAAAAATTTTAGAAACACTTGCAAACAGAGGAAAATCCTTAACCAACATGACTAAAAAATCAAAAACACTAAACGATGTTTTCTATAATGTTTCACCAAAAATACACGTCCCACTACAATTGTTTGAATTATACACAGAAAAAGAACTCATTTCAGAAGTAAAAACACAAATTCCAAAAAGACAAAAAGAACTAGAACAACTAAAAAAACTACAACTACAACACAACAATGCTTATGTAAAAGAAATAGAACAACAAATACAACACATGAAAAAATTAACAAACAATGAATAACAAAACACCAAATAACAAAAAACGAACAACAAAAACAACTAACGCCACAAAAACAATATGTACAAATTGTTACATCCAAATCAAAAAATCCTTTATAAAGGACATAATCTTAATGATTCGTATGAAATTTGATTTTTTTGTCTGGAGTCTCTTATTGTAAGCTCACCAGGCTAAGGCTCCTGACAAAAATCAAACTAATTCTAAAAATAATTCTAAAAATAATTCTAAAAAAACAACACATGTTAAGAAACAAACTAACCCCAAAATATTTTTCCGAATATTTTTTCAACTATTTTTCTAAATATTTTTCGTTTAAATGCTTGGGCGAGAGAATTAAAAACTCAAAGGAACTGATATTATGAATAAAGAAAATAAAGAAAAACAAAAAAGTGAGAAAATGAGTAAAAATGATTCACAAAAAATAATGGTTGACCCATGGGGAAATAGTCTAATAGAAGATTATTCAAGATTGATTAGAGAATTTGGAATGCAAGAATTTGATTTATCAATAATGCCTAACCCAAATGCACAAATGCGAAGAGGAGTAATTTTTGGAGGACAAGATCTAAAAATAATTGCAGAAGCAATAAAAACAAAGAAAAAATTTTATTGTTTAACTGGAATAATGCCTTCAGCAGAAAAAATACATTTAGGGACTGAATCAATAATACAACAAGTAAAATACTACCAAGACAACGGAGCAGAAACTTATGTACTAATCGCTGATGTTGAAGCACAAGCAACAAGAGGAATATCGTTAACAGAAGGAAAAAGAAGGGCACTAAATTTTTACATCCCTGCATACATCGCTTTAGGATTAGATCCAAAAAAAACAAAATTTTATTTTCAAAGCGAAAATAAAAAAGTAAGTAACTTAGCAGCAATTTGTTCGCAAAAAATTACTGAAAACGAATTTAGAGCAATATACGGATCAGTACACCCGAGCAAAGTAATGAGTGCATTTACTCAAATGGGAGACATACTCCACCCACAACTAAAAAACACAATGCCAGGAATAATTCCAATAGGAATTGATCAAGCCCCACACATAAGAATGAGTAGAGATATTGCGAGAAGATTAAAAAATGAGTACGGATTCTTTTTGCCAAGTGCGAGTTATAACAAATACACTTCTTCACTTGACGGATCATTCAAAATGAGTAAAAATGAACAAACGGGAAAAATAGAAATACCTGAAAAAGATAGAAAAGAATTAGAAAAAAAATTAAAAAAAACCCTAACTGGTGGACGAGCAACAATGAACGAACAAAAACAAAAAGGAGGAGAAGTGGAAAAATGTGTTGCGTATGAATACTGCAAAAACCATTTCATTAAAGAAGACAAAATACTAAAACAAATGCGTGATGAATGTGTAAGTGGGAAGAACTTGTGCGGAGAATGCAAACAAAAATACTTAATAAAACACGCATTTGAATTCTACGATGAATTTGACAAAAAATTTGAAAACGCTAAAAAAATTGTTGGAAAAATAAAATTTGAGGAATAAAATTTAGGAAATAAAATTTATGGAATAAAATTTAGGAAATAAAATTTAAAAAATAAAAAAACATCAACTAAAAAAAATACCCCTCCCCCAAATAAAAATCAATCACCAAAATGCGTAACCGAATTATAAAATATTAAAAAGCACTAATTACACAAATAAAAAAAACTAGTGAAGCGTAGAAATAATAATACTCATTCTGAATAAAAAGGTTGGTTTTTTTTAAAAATTTTTAGAAAAAACCATTGAACACACAAATCAATATAAAGAAGAATAATCTACTAACTTGTTGCCAATGTATGCCAGTTTGCCTAACAAAAAATATGAGCAACTAATACAAGTTATAGATAAAATGAGGTCTTCACGCAAAAAATCTTTTGCAAAAAAAGCAAGACACATAAACCCTAATTGTTTAATTCAAAACGAACTAAGAAAAAAACTCATAAAAATAAAACCCAACAATATGAAACCAATAGAGGATAACATTACAGGGGTTGATTATAAATTTGGGAAAACAAAAATTGACCAAAAGTTTTCTTTCGGAGATCTGGGAGAAAATGCAATAATTATTAGAACAAAAAAAAGAAGATTACTAAACGCATCGGATTGGACACTAATAATAAACAAAGAACAAAAAATTGAATTATTCCAAACAAGAAAACTTGCTGAATTTGTTAAAAAAAACTGGGGAATAGTTCAAAAAAATTTTATTGAAAAAACTATTAATTATGAAAAATACAAAATTCAACTAAAAGAATTTTATGAAAAAGAAAATGTCATACCAATAACAACAGAACTATTAGAAAACGAACTGCACTCAACACTAAAACTAATTAATACAGAACAAATAAATTATGAAAAAAACACTACCCTAATTCACAACAATCCTTTTTATCAATAAAACAAAATAACAAAGAAAGCAAATAAAAATACTAAACCACAATTTATACTTATGATTAAACTAAAATTAGCCACTGAAGAGGATGCTGAATTTGTTTTTGAACTAATGCAAGATAAGGATTGTCAAAATTTTATTATTACAAAAACAAAAACAAATAATGTTGAAGAACAAAAAAAGAAACTGCGAAGTTATTATGCTCAAAGCAAAAAACAAAACCGATTTTATTTTATTGGAATGAACAAAAAAGAAAAAATAGGAATCGTTGACATTTACAATATCAATAAAGAGGATGAACGATGTTGTATAGGATACGCTGTGAGCAAAAAATACAGAAAAAAAGGATTTGGAACAAAAATGGTTAAAGAAGGATTAAAATTTTTGAAAAATAATCTAAAACTTCACGGATGCGAAGCAATAACTGACCCAACAAACGCTCCCAGCACAAAAATACTCCAAAAACTAAATTTTAAAAAAATAGGCACATTAAAGCACTACCGAAAACACAAAGGAAAATACCTAAACAGAGAACTTTATTGGAAAATATTAAATTAAACTAAAAAACAACCCAAAAAGATGGATTTTAAATAATTGGGTATTTATATTTTTATACAAATGCCAACACACAAATAACACAACAATCAAATAATGTAATTATATTGGTGAAAAAAATGATTGAACCAAAAATAATTAGAGAAAACTATTCTGAAGTTAAAAAAAACTTGTTAAAAAGGCAACAACCAGAAATTATAGAAAAACTAGACACTTGGGTAAATAATGATAAAGAATGGAGAAAACTAAAACAAGAAGTTGATGAATTAAGACAAGAAAGAAACAAAATAACTGAAGAAATTAAAATCGCAAAAGCAAACAAAAAAGATATTACAAAATTGTTGGATAAAGCAAAAAAAATTCCACAAACACTTAAAGAAAAAGAAGAAACAACAAAAAAATTAGAAGAAGAAAACAAAAATATTCTAATGACTATCCCGAATTTACTTGATGAAAGCGTACCTTACGGAGTAGGAGAAGAAGGAAACATTGTGATTAGAAAATGGGGAGACATTAATAAAAAAGATTTTGAAGTAAAACACCACGGACAATTAGCAGAATCACTACAAGTAGCTGATTTTAAAAATGCAGTAAAAATTGCTGGAGAAGGATTTTATTCAATAAAAGGAGATCTCGCACTACTCAATATGGCAATAGTACAATACGCCATAGAAAAATTAACAAAAAAAGGATTCACTTTAGTTATTCCACCATATATGATGAACAGAACTGCTTATGAAGGAGTAACTGATCTTAACGATTTTGAAAATGTAATGTACAAAATTGATAAAGAAAACCAATACTTAACAGCAACATCAGAACACTCATTAACAGCAATGCTAATGAATGAAATAATTGATGAAAAAGAATTACCAATACTACAAGTAGGATATAGTATGAATTTTAGAAAAGAAATAGGAAAACACGGGCTTGATGAAAGAGGATTATTCAGATTACACCAATTTGATAAAGTTGAACAAATAGTTTTTTGCAAACCGGAAGATAGTGCAAAATGGCATGAAGAAATACTAAAAAATGCGGAAGAACTTGTAAAAGATCTTGAAATACCTTACAGAGTATTATTAATTTGCACTGGGGATATTGGAACTGTTGCTAGTAAAAAATATGATATTGAAGTATGGTCACCAAGAGAAGAAAAATACTTTGAAACACACTCATTAAGTAATTGTACAACCTACCAAGCAACAAGATTAAATATAAAATACAAAAAACAAAACGGAGAAAAAGAATACTTGCACACACTTAACGCAACAGAGGTAGCAATACCAAGAATGTTAAGAGCAATAATTGAAAATCACCAAACAAAAGAAGGAACAATAAAAATACCGAAAGCACTCCACCCATACATGCTTGGGAAAAAAGAAATAAAATTAAAAAAATAAAACCAAAAAAAATAAAAGTAAATAAAAAAAATCAAATAAAAGAAAAATTAAAAAATAAATAAAAAGAAATAAAATTAACAAAACGAAATCAAAAAAAATAAAAGTAAATAAAAAAAATGAAAAAAGAAAACAAAAATTAAAAAAAACAAAAAAATTAATTAAATGAATTAAATTATTTTTATGACAAAAAAACATTATCTTGTGGATTTACACACCCATTTGAATGAAAAAAAAATTAAACCAAAAGATTGGTGGAAAGCAGTAAAAGAAAAAAAACTTTGCGGTGTCGCAATCACTGAACATGTAGAATACGACCCTGAACTTGCATACAAAAAACTAAAATCAATCCAACCAAGAGGAGTAATTCTTTTACCAGGAATGGAAGCAAAAACAACTGCGGGGCACTTATTAATTTACGGAACAAATGAATCAATATACAAAATACCAAAACTACAAAATATTAATTTACCAATAGAAGAAGCACTAAAAATTATTAAAAAAAATAATTTAACCGCAAGTTTTGCACACCCTTATGGATACAAAACTGATTCAACCTGTTTAATTATTGGAGAAAAAAAAACAAAACAATTATTAAAAAAATACAAAATAGGAACTGAATACTATAATGGAATGCTTGGTTCAGCAAACGGACTTGTATTTGGGAGCAAATGGATAAAACGATTTTATGCATTTTTTAATATTATTGATAAACGCCAAACAACAAGAATACTCACTCTAAATAGTTCAACCAAAATAAAAACACAACTAGAAAATATTGCACTTGAAACCCTTGATAGAGTAAGAAAAGCCATTATTTTTTCAGAAAATGCTGCCTACATTACTGTTGGAAGTGATGCACACTACCCAAGAACAATTGGAAGTTCTGTAATTCAATTAAAAAAACAACCAAAAAATGAAGCCGAACTAATCCAAATGATTAAGAAAAAAGAAATCCTTTGGGCAGGACCAAATGTATTTACCACAACCCCTGTGGATCACTTAAAAAGAAAAGAATTATTAGAAGGAGTAAAATATATCGCGACCCACAAAATTAAAAAAACAATAAAACCAAAAAAATTGAAAAAGCCAACAAAAAAGAAAATAGAAAAAATAAAACAAAAAATCAATACAAAATCAATTAAAAAAATAACTAAAAAAATTCCCGGAAAAAAGATAGTTTTTAACCTAAAGAAGAAAATATTTAAAGGGAAGAAACAATAAATATAAGGTGTTCTGGGAGAAAAAAAAGGGATTTTTATGAAATGCGCAATAACTGAAAATACTAATATCCAATCAACTCCAAAAGATTTAGTTGAAATACACTTAGTGAGACCAATAAAAAAAGAAAAAATAGAGTGGTTGCTAAATAATAGAGCAATAAAAAAAATAACTCTATCTTCTTCATGCTTAAAAAGACTTCCAAAAAAAACCCAAAAAAAAATAAAAGAAAAAGGAATAACTATCAGTATTGAAAAAAGAAGAGGAAGACCAATTGGTCTATCTTTTGAAAAAATAAAAGAAATAATTGAACTTAGAAAAGATTACCAAAGTATTAGAGATATTGAAAGAATTACTGATGTTCCAAAATCAACAATACATTATTTGTTAAAATATGCGGACAGAAAAAAAATAAAAAAAGGAAACACTGTCATTTATTTAAAATAAAAAAAACTATTAAAAACAAAAACCATTAGAGAATAAACAATAAGAAATAATTATTAAAAAAATTAATGAAGTAATTTTTTTCTAATAATACCCAAACAATTATTTTTCACGATTTTTTCACTAGCGTTTCCTTTCCACATCGCAGCACCAGAGTGTCCACCAATTTCTCCACCCAAATTTTTTTGTAACTCTTTCAACAAATCATTAACTAAATTAAAATTGTTTTTTTCTTTAAAATAAGAATCAGCCCTACAAGAAAGAATTGAAGAATTTTCTTTTTCACTAATTCCATAAACAAGCGAAACATCAGCCCCTAAAGAAAGCAATTTTGTTGCCGCTGCCCCTTGAAAAAAAGAAACATTACTAAACGCTATTATAAAATCATTAATTTCAAAAATTTCGGCCCTTTGCGCAGTTTTAAGAAAAGCTAATTTTTTTCCCTTATCCATTTTATTCTTTGTAAACAAAAGAATTTCGTTATAACTTTTATTTGAGTGGGTTAAGCAAAAAGAAAAATCGCTAAACAATTCTTTGTCCCCAACAATAAAATGCCCTGTATCTTCAATCATACCGACACAAGCATAAAAAAACATTTTTTCATTAAAATCTTTTTTAAACAAATTAAACAACACTTGTGTAGTGGAGTGTTTATTACTGACACCTATTTTTGATGTATCAATACTTCTTTTTTCAACTACGTGATGGTCAAACGAAACTACTTCAAACGATTTTTGTTTTTGTAAAATAGTGAATTGCTCTCTTAGTTTTCCTAATTGATCATAATCATTAAAATCTAGCAAAAATATTTGATCATATTTTTTTAAATTTGGAGAAGTAATGAATTTTATTTTTTGTTTTTTTGCAAAAGCACTTGCTTGTTCATTTATGTGAGAAGGAACAGCAATTTCGCTATCAATGTTTTTTTGTTTTAACAATAATTGTAGTATTGCTGATGCGGAAATCGCGTCAAGATCGGCATTTTCGTGACAAAGGAGTAAAATGTTTTTGTTTTTGTATTTTGAGAAATTGAATTTAGCCATTTTTACCATTATAAAATGGCTAAAACCCATTATTATTCTTTACTGAAAAAAGATAATTTTATTTTTTTGATTTTTTTTCTTTTTTCTCATCACTACTTTCTTCTTTTTCTGTTCCTTCAATTTTTGCTTTTAGTGAATTCAATTTTTTTAGTAAAGATTCTTCTTGCTTTTCAACTGTTTTTAGTTTTAGTTCAAAACTTTCTTTTCTTTCTTGTGTTTCTTTTTTCATTTCCTCAACTGTTTTTGGCACAAGTAAATTTCCAACAGCTTTGTAAACTTTTGTTTCTTTTGTTTTTGATAATTCTTCAAGTGAAGCTTTCATTATTTCTATTTGTATAGATAATTGTTGTTTTTGAGAAGAAATTGTCATCAATAATTTTCTATCCCTTTCAAACTCCATAATTAATACTCTTTTATCCTCTTTACTCATTCATAATTCCTCCAATTCTTGAAATAAAATTAATGGCTTAAGTATTGAGTTAAGCGAAGCTCTTAAAGCTGTTTTGTCCACTGCTGATATTTTTATATTTAAAGAATTTTTTTTTAAAAAAATCTTTGTTTGGCTTCTTTGATAACTCTCCATAAGCTCGGGTTTTATTGATTTAAAAAAACCTGTTGCTTGATTTTTTGAATCAAAAGCAACATCAATATCTAAAAAATACATTTCTCTCACAATAATTAGAAATTGATCCACTCATTAATTTTATTAATCCGCTTTCACTGTTTTTGAAATTGGTTCTCTTAATTTGTATAATATTCTATAACCACATGAAGGACATCTCACTAATCCTTCATAAACATTTTGAACTTCTGTTCCACACTTTGCACACTTATATGCCATACACTCACCCACATAATTAATAATTTATTTTTAAAAATTTATATTTTAATTATTTATTTTTTAATTATTTATTTTTTAAAAATTTATTATTTAATTATTTATTCTTTAATTGCTTCTGCTATTTCTTTTTCCATTCCTGAAATGTCTTCACTTGTTTGTATTAATTCTTTCGATCCTTCAACAAAGTTTTTTTGAGAAACCATTTTTTTGATTGATTTTCCTATTAGTGTTTCTGCTTCATAAGCCCCACCGGTGAATTTTGCTTTGCATTTTTTACAAACAAAAAGCCCTGCAGCGATTCTTTTTATTGTTAAAAAACTACAAAAAGGACAACTTGTTGGTTTGTTTTTTCTTTCTTCAACTTTTAACACTCTTTTTCTAATACCTACTCCATATCTTTCCTTGAATCTTCCTGTAGAACCAACTTTTTTTGTACTCATAAAAATCGCTCACCTAAACTAATCAAAACATTCCATTATTATTACATAAATATCAAAAAGAAAGCTTTTTAAAGATGCTTTGTTAAAGAAAAAATGCAAAAGACAAAATCAAGTTTTTTGCTTAATTTTGTCCCCTTTTTTTCTAATTTTTTGTATTTGTTACTTTATTTATTTTCTTCTCATTTTTTTATTTATTTTTATTTTTTTCCAACCATTTTTAGGAGTTTTTTTCTTGTTTCATTCGCTACTTTGAATCCGGTGTCTATCATGTAATTTACTTCTTCTAAAGTAAATGATCCTCCAACTCCTTTTTGCATTGCACTCATGAATCCATCATCTGTTGTTGCTACTGAAAATCGTGCTTCTGCTGCTTTTTCTTCTATGTATGTTGGATCAACTAATATTCTTCCACCAACTTTTACAAAAGTTGTTAATAGTGGAATTCTTTTTAGTTCAATTTTTCCTGCATACTCTTGTTTCACGATTCTGTTCTCTTCGTCAAGTTTTGGGATTTTTGCGTTCAAAAATGAAGCAATTCCTGCAATACTTCCTGCATCAAACAAATTTCCGTCACTATTCACTGCGTAAAAGTCAAAAAATGCAACAAACGCTGCTTCTCCTTCTTTTATGCAAAGTTTTGTGAAATCAATTGCTTTACTTTCTCTTAACCCTCTATCCACCACTCTTGCTACTTCTATTTCATCCATTGATGGTGGTCCGTACTCGTAATCCCCGTGAGCTAGTGGTAGTAATTCTGCTCCAACACTAATAGCTCCTTCGTTTGGATTGTCAGGATAGGGTTTATCAACTAACATTTTGATTCCACTAATCACTTGTGTTTCTCCAAGTTGAACGATTGCTGAACCTTCAGCGTTCTCAAATTTGTTTAGAGTAATTGTGAAATCTCTCATTTCATCAAGTGCTCTACCATCAACTCTTTTTCCAACCCTTGCTAACTCTATTACTTTCGATATATCATATTCTAAAACAGTTGATCTCATTTTCTCACCTTCTTTGATTTACTATCTTTACCTTTTTTTTCGGTTTTTGATTCTTTTTCTTTTTTATCAACTTTATCAACTTTTTTTTCTAACACAACTTCTTTTTTTGTGTTTTTTTCTACACCAACTGCTTTCTCTACTGCTTTTTTGTTTAATTCTTCAACAGTAAATCTTTCTGTTAATGCTTTCTTTTGCACTTCATACACTTGTTGGCAACCTTTTATCCCAAGTGCTGCAACAGCATCCCATTCTTTTCTTGTCAACAAACCATCCATTTGGAGTAAAACTATTTCTCCAGTAGTTGGCATTATTGCTAATGGCACATCAACTGCATCAGGCGCATCTTCTTCATCTTTGTTCAAATCAAGAACAATTTCGTTAAACGCTTTTCCTACTCCAACAGCTGATACTAAATCCCTCATTGGAATTCCAGCATCCGCTAATGCACAAGCAGCTGCTGTTAAACAAGCAACTCTTGACCCCGCATTAGAATCAGCAACTTCAACCATTACTGCAATCTCTGTGTTAGGGAACTGGTTAACGAAAACTACTTTTTCTAGAGCTTCTGATAAAACTTTTGAAATTTCGTGATCTCTTCTATTAGGCCCTGGTCTTTTTCTATCAGGCACACTAAACGAAGCCATTCTGTACACTGCTTTTATTACTGCTTTGTAAGGGTTTTGGGTGTGCTTTGGTAAAGCTTCTCTTGGTCCATACACTGCAGCATACACTTTGTTTTGCCCCCACTCTAAATACGCAGAACCATCCGCGTTAGGGATTACTCCCACTTTGATACTCAATGGTCGTATTTCATCCATTTTTCTTCCATCAAGTCTTTTTTTTGTTTTTTTATAATCTATTACTTCTTCTTTACTCATTTAATTCACCTACATTAGAATAATCTATTACTTCGCTTTCTTCTTCTATTACTTCACTTTCTTCAACTCTATTATTTCTTTGTTGATTGTATGGAAATTTTTCTTCAAGAGTTACTCCAAAAAAATCTTGGATAGCGTTTGTTAAATTATTTTTGTATGCGTTCTCTTCAATGAACGCGATTACTTTTTTTAACGACTCTATGTTTCCATTTCTTGCCCAAACTCTTCCATTTTTTCCTACAATTAATTCGCAACCTGTTCCTTTTTTTAGGATTTCAAGCATTGAACCATTTTTTCCGATCAATCTTGGTGATCTAACTGGAACAACTTCAAATACTTCTCCTCCAATTAGTCTTCTTGGAAAAATCAAATTAGCTTCTTTTAGTTCATCAACTGATTCTACTTTCGCTAACACTAGGTCTCCAACTCTAAGTTGATCTCTTATTGCTTTTGTTGGAATAAAAGAATCTACACTTGCATTCAAATTAATTCCATACCCTGCAAAAACCACTCTTGTCACCACACCAATAACCACATCATCAGGTTTTGGCAAATACTTTCCTTCTAGTGGGACAACACTAGCTTGATCCTTACTAACATCGGATACTCCTAGAACTTTTGCGTATATTTTTCCATTCGCAACAAAGACATTACTGCCAAGTCGCTTTCTTTCCTCGGAGATCAACTCTCCAGGAACCACTATTTTTTTACTCATCTATTCACCTTCTTAAAAATAAATTTTAATATTATTTTTAACTTTTTATTCAACTATTTTTTATTCAATTATTTTTACTATTACTTCCCCTTTTGTTATTGAGTTTAATTCATTTAGTAAATCTTGTTTCATCCCTGCTGGTAAAAAAAATTCTGCAGCGAGCGAACCATCATTTAACCAATCTTCTTTTTTTAATTCAAATTTGTGAATAATGCTTGATGCTCTTCCTGCGTATTGTGTTGGAACTTTAATTGCGAAATGTATTTTTTCTAAAGAAATTGGAATTATTGGTCTTAGTGCGGCAACGATTTGGGTTACTTGTTCTTCTGAACTCTTAAAAGCGTCAATATTTATTTTTGCTTGCTCCATCGCGTTCTCAATTCTAATTGGAGGGGGAGGGGTTTTTGTTTGAGGATTCATTGCATTTCTTGAAATGAACGAAATTATTTCCGCTCTCTTTTTTTCTTGCATTTGTTTTCTTTGCTCTGTGGTTAATTGTACTTCCCCGTCTTTTATTATTTTATAAGCAACTATTTTCATATCAGTTGAACCGAAAACTTTTGTTATGTGTTCTGGACTAGCGAGATCGCCTGCTCTAACATCTTTAAACACTTGATTTGTTGCAAGAAGTTTATCCAATTCAATATTTTTTCCTTGTTTTACTTGCATTGCAAAATCGGGATCAACTCTTATCTCAAATTTGTGACCGAATTTTTCTAATCTTGCAATAACTGAATCATCCAAACTAACCATAACACTCACTTTATTTATTTTTCTCTTTTTCTTCAATCGTATTTTTTTAAACTAGTTTTTACTCCAACTTTCTTTTTCCCTAAAAGTTGGGACTAAATCGAACTTCAACAAAACAAAAAAAAAGGTATTAAAAAATTCATCCTCACTTAAATAATTGTTTTGTTGCTTGTTCTGATAAAAATCTAAATCCGTTCGCATCAACTATTGCGAACTCTACTCTATCCATTGATATTTTTTCTTTTTCGGTCATACTTTTTTCTAAAGCTTTGTAAGCTAAAGCCATTGCTTTTTCCATTGATAATCCTTCTTTGTATTCTTTTTCAAACAAATCCATTGCTTTGTCTTTATTTCTTCCAACAGCAACCGCTTTGTATTGTGCTAAAGCACCACTAGGTTCTGTTTCAAACAAAGCTGGTCCTTTTTCATCAAATCCTGCAATAATAAATGCTACTCCAAATGGTCTAAGACCACCATATTGAGTGAATGCTTGTTTTGTTTCCGCAATTTCTTTTGCCATAACTTCTATTTGGATTGGTTCGGCATAAACCATTTTGTTTTCTTGTGCTTGTTTTCTAGCAATTCCAACAAGTCTTCTTGCATCCCCAACTAATCCTGCTGATAATACTCCAATGTGTTCATCCACTTTGAAAATTTTTTCTATAGAATCAGGTAAAACTAATTTTCCTTGAATATTTTTATCCGCTGCCAAAACTACTCCGCTAGCGTACAATACTCCAACTCCAATAGTTCCTTGTTCTACGATTTTTGAAGCATACTCTACTTGGTAAAGACGTCCCTCTGGACTAAACATTGTTGATGCTTTATCATAAGCTGGAACTTTAGATTGCATTGGATACATAAAAATAACTCCTTACAAAAATTCTATAAAAACAGAGAAAATCACTTTCCCCCCACTACCCTTATTTTCAATCTTCTTTTCAATATACTTTTCAATATACACTTGATAGACAATCTTTTTAAAGCTTGTTAAAACACAAAAAAATGAGGAAAAAAAGAATAAAAACGAATAAAAAAACAATGCAACAATAATAAAAAAAACAATATGGTAAAAATTAGTAAAAACTAATTACTATTAAATTACTAATTTATCATTAATCACTAACTACCACTAATAACTAACCCTCATCAATTACTCTTTTTTCACTACTTACTCCCAATTAACTATTTTTTATCATTAACTATTTTTTATCATTAACTATTTTTTATTAACTGATTTTGTCTCTTTAACTAATTTTTCCTCGTTTTCTACTCTTTTGGTAGTATCAAACCCGGCAAATTCTTTTATTGTTTTTATTGTACCTGAAGTGAGGAGAGGATTTATTATTACTTTTTTGTTTCTAATTTTTTCAATAAAAGCGGTTCCTGCAATTAGTTCAACTTCTTTTCCTCTCTTGCACTTTACAATTGCTTTGTTGTTTTTGTACAAAACGATTTTTGGATTAATTTCTGCAAGACCTTTTGAACCAAAAAAAGATAATAATTCTATCCAAAAACCAAAGTAAAAATCTTTTTCACCCAAATCCGCATTCAATACTTCAAAAAGCACATATCTTTTCTTGTCCCTATGCGCAGCAGGAATTGTTGCTTTCTTTGATTTTGTAATTTTCATAAAAAAAACACGCCTTTAATTAATTTCAAAAAATCATTTTTTAATTTTTTAAATTTTTATTTTTATTTTTTTAAATTTTTGTTTTGTTTTTTTCAACCCACCCTTTATTTTTATTACCCTATTTTTTAAATTTTAAATTTTAAATTTTTTATTTGTTTTTTTCATTTTGTTTTTTTCTTTACTCTAAATATGATTCTGCTTGTTCATTACTCAACCCAAGTATTTTTGCAATCGCAACTCTTACTTTTCTTGGTCTTATGTGTAATGAATCTTTTGTTCCACTCGCTACAATGAATTTTACTTTTTTTAATTTACAATACCTTACTATGTCTAAATAATTTTTCCAATATTGGTGTCTTTCAAAAGAATTTTTTTTCATTAACTCTTCAAACATCAACACCACTGTTGTCCCATTATCTGATAATTTTTTTGCTAAACCTAAATCAAAAAATTGTTTTGTGTTTGAAGGAGAGAGTAAAAAATCCGCTTTTATTTTTGCGGCAAACTCGTTTGCTTTTATTGATCCACCAACAACCGCTTTCTTTTTTGATTGGAGTTTTTGAATATCTTTAGTGTTTTCTGAAACAAGATAACAAGGAACAAAATTGTTTGCTTTCGCAACTTTTTCATCTTTTTCGTTTTCAACAAGAACAATTACTTGTTCTTTAAAATAAGTAGAAATCTGCAACAACTCTTTGAGTGGTTGAGTATAAACTATATCCATAAACATTCAATTAACTAAAACAACTAACTTAGGTTTGGCCCCCATCTAAAGTCAGTTTTTTTCTTGGCTTTGTTTTTTCTCTTATTCACTAAATTTGTTTTCTTGTTTGATCTTCCAGCGTAAGTTTTTCCTCTTTCTGCTCTTCCTTTTTGGTTCTTTGATAAGTAAGATAATTTTTTGTCAGATTTTATTGTCGAAGCATCTCTATCAGCCATTACTACTTCAAAATAGTGCCATTGACCATCTTCTGCAACTTTGTATGAACCTAGTGCTTCTGCATTCTCAAATTTTTTTGAAGCTTTTTGTTCAGCCATTGCTTGAGTATTTATTCTTCTTGATAGTTTTGCTTGTCCAAGTCTTTTTGGTCTTCTTTTATGAGTAGGTCGGTGGTGTGTTCCTGTACCTTTTCTTACTCTAACTCTTGCAACAAAAATACCTTGTTTTGCTCTATAACCAACTCCTTTAGCCGAAACCAAGTTTGTTGGATAATCAACTACAACAACTGCTTTCCCTTCATTTCTGTATTCTAAAGATCTTTGTCTAAAAAGAGAAACATAATCATAATTCTCGTCCTTTGTTCCTTTCCATTCATTTTGGAAAGTTTTTCTAATATATTTATATGCACCCATAAAATCAACTCATAAAACTCATCAGGTATAAAGAAAATTCCCAAAAAAGCATTTAAAAAGGTACCTATTTGGATGATTTTTTTAATCACCCCCAATAGAAAAGCATTTACTTTACCAAAAAAACAATTGTTTATTAAAAACTCTTTTTCTTATTTGATTTTATGAAAAACAACAAAAAATTGAAAAAAAACAAGAAAACAATTCTTACAATTGCAAACGAAAAAAAGTGTGACAAGTGTGAAAAAAAATACGAAATCATTCTTGCTTATGGGCCGCACAAATTTTGTGAAAAACACTTTGTTGAATTTTTTGAGAACAGGATACGAAAAACTATTAGAAAATACAATCTAATCGCTCCGCAAGAAAAAATACTAATCGCGTTAAGCGGAGGAAAAGACTCAACAACAATATTGCACATATTGGCAAAGTATTATAAAAAAGGAAGAGAAATTGAAGCAATAATTATTGATGAAGGGGTTAAAGGATATAGAGAAAAAGCTGTAAAAAAAGCAATAGAGAATTGTAAAAAACTAGGGATCAAACACCACTTAGTTAAATTTGAAAAAGAATTTGGAATAACTAATGATACATTAATGCCAATACTAAAAAATAATCCAAAACTTGGGGGAACTTGTTCATTTTGTGGAGTGCTACGAAGAAATATAATGAACAAATACGCGAAAAAACTAAAATGTCAAAAACTAGTAACAGGACACAATTTGGATGATGAAACTCAAAGTTTTGTAATGAACATATTCAATAATGATTATGAAAGAATGAAAAGAATGGGGGCAAGTGCAGGAATAATAAAACACACAGGGTTTGTTAAAAGAATAAAACCACTCTACGAAACCCCTGAAAAAGAAATCATTGCATACTGTGCATACAAAAACATTAAACACTACAGCGAAGAGTGTTGCCCATATTCATACACGGCAAAAAGAAACGAGTATAGAGAAATGTTGAATAATTTTGAGGATAGATTTCCAGGAACACAATACTCAATACTGAGATTTTATGAAAACCTAAAAAATGATATAAAAAAAATTAATGAAAAAGAGAACAAAAAAAAGAACAAAAATGAAAAACAAAAAAATGAAAGCGTATTAAAAGAATGCGAAAAATGTAAAGAACCAACAGAAAGAAAATTATGCAAAGCTTGTGAAATGATAGAAAAAATAAAACTTGAAAAAAAATTTCCAAACACAAACACTAGTAAAAAGTTTTTTGAGAAAAATAAAAACAAAAAACTAACCTGTGCAATTACAAAAAGATACTAAAAAAACTAATTGGAGAGAAAATAAAAAAACAAAAAAAATAATCAGTCAAAAAAACAAAATAAAAAAATCACAAAAAGAAAAAACAAAAAAAACAAAAAATACAAAATAAAAAAAAACATAATTAAAAAAATAAGAAAATAAATTAAGGGAAAATTGGTTTTTTACATTTTTTCTGTTAAATTGTTTATTAGTTCGGTGAAATTTTTTTCAAACTTTGTTAATTCCTCTATCTTAGCATCAATAGTAAGCATTTTTTGAGTAATCAATTGATCAAGATCAACATTCTTTTTATTTATTTCTTCAATAGCAACATTAATTTGAGTAATATTATCTTTCATTGTTTCAATAAATTGTTTTTTGAAATCATCAAGCACTTTTACTTTTTGAACCAAAAGATCAGGATTGATTTCGGTCTCGATAACTTTTAATTTATTTAAACGTATTTCTAAATCATCCACAAGATCATCAGTTTTTTGTAATGTTAAGGTTTCAATTTTTCTTTCAGCTTGTTCAATCATCCCATCAGCAATATTTTTTTGCAACTCAAGAGTCCTATTAACTCTTTCATCAAGATCTTTTAATTGTTTTCCAGCATTATCCAAAAATGCTTGAGCTTGTGATTTGCTTTTTATTAACTCTGAATTCATTTCAACAAGTAATTGTGCTTTTGTTCTTCTTGCCTCTTCAAGCATTTGTTTAATTTGTTCAAGGTAAGCTTTTTGTTCAGATTTTGCGAGTTCAAGCGCTGCCAAATTTTCTGACAATTGTTTATTTGATTGTTTTAGCTCCGCGATTTTTGAATCAATAATAAAAGAAATTTCTTTTTGTTTATCTTCAAGAGCGGCCCTATTACTCGCAATCAATAATTCTTTTTGAGAATCAAGCAACACCCTTAATTGAGCAACTTCTTTTTTTACCGAAGCATCCACTTTTTCTGAAATGTTTGAATCAACTTCTTCTTTCAATTTTTTCATTTCATTAAACTTAGCATTAACTGCAACAACGATTCCTTTCCTCCACAAAGAATCCATTTCACTTGAAACTGATTGTGAAACCCCTTCTCTTTTTTGGAAAGAAGAATAATTACTTGGTGAACTAGTTAAATCCATTGATCTTGTTTTTTGTGAAAGATTTCGTAAAGATTCATCAAGTTTACTTGTACTTGAAGAAATTGAAGAAGTTGAAGATGAAGAAGATGCGGAGTGAGAAGTTGAAGGAGAAATATGAATTGAAGAAGTTGAAGAAGATAGGTTTGATGAAGAAGTGGTTTGAGAAGATGTAGGGGTTTGAAGAGGTTGGGGAGTTTCTTTTTTTGTTGAAGAAATTGGAACTTTATTTTCACTCACCAAATTTTCTTTTTCCACAAACTTATTTTTTATAAATTTTGATTGAATTTCATCAATTAATTCAGAATTTGAATCACCAACAGAACTATCATCAGAAACATTATCAGAACTATTAGCAGAACTATCATCAGATACAACTTTAACATCTTTTTGAACATCTTTTTGAACATCTATCACATTATCAGAAACACTAACAGCACCAACACGAGTATTAGAACTATTGTCAGAACTAACATCAGAACTATTAACAGAACTAACATCAGAACTATTAACAGAACTAACATCAGAACTGCTATTTGTATTAGCACTATTAACATCAGTGTGGGTAGATCCTACTTGATCAACATCAGTTATTTCTTCTATTTCATCACTAGCGTTTGGATCAACTGAATCTTCAATTTCCTCATCAACTTCGCCACTATCCAAAACTCCTACTTCTTTATCTGATCCAGTGTCATCATCTTCATTCTTAATTGGTTGGTAATCATCAACATTTGTTTTTTCTTTTAACTCATCTTCAAAAATTGATTTTACATTAGGAGCAGAACTTGTTTGAGGAGTTGTTTGAGAACCTTTTGATTTTTCTTCATTTGTAATATTTAATTGATTAACAACTTGTTCGTCCATGCTTAGTTTTGATGAAACCTCATTATAAATAGCTGAAGATTTTTTTTCTTCCTCAACCGGTTTTTGTCCATTGTTTGCCTCTTCTGCTAAAGATTCTTTCGCTTTTTTTATTAACTCCATTGAATCTTCTTTAGAAATTCCAACCCCGCCCAATTCCACAATTATTTCTTCGTCAGAAACTTTCAAAATTAAAAGTTTTTTTATTGAATCAACAACAAAAGCAATTTTATCATCCATAATTAACCCAAAACTAATTCAAAAAACAATTCAAAAACAATTCAAAACACCAACTAAATTAACCCTCTTCATTTCATTAAATATTGAACAACACCAACAATACATATGCATAATCAATGTATAGAAAAAGGAGTTCTTAAATAAAAAGCTTTTGAGTTAGTAAAAACCCAAAAATTACTGAAAAAAACAAAAAAAGGAGTGTTTTATGGTGATACCATAATTACACTATCCCCTCTTATAAGTAATTTTCCAAAATTTGTTTTTAACTCACCATCAACTAGTTGATTAGCGTTTTCTAAATTCAAGTTCATATGAACATCAAATGCTTTTAGTGTCCCTCTCACTTGTTGATTCCCTTTAAGCACAACAATTACTTCCTTGTTCAAAGCATTGTTCAACAAATCAAATGGTCTATTACTCATATTTATCACCTCTTGCTAAAAAAAGAAAACAATTTAGCAAAAAATCCTTTTTTTTCTGTTGGGGTATCAGCCACTTTAATTCCGGTTAATCTTGAAGCAATTTTTTGTATTTCTACTGAAGCTGGTGAATCAGGTTTCCTTATAATTACCGGAGCAATCTTTTGTTGCATAAAACTCTTTCTAACCTCTGCATCAAAAGGAACTAAACCAAAAACAGGAAGCTCCAAAATACCGGAAATTTCTTGTCTTGATATTTCTCCCTTTTCATTCATTACAAAATTAACAACAACCCCAATCACTTTACTATTCAATCGTTGAGCAACAATTTTTGTTTTCAACGCATCAGCAATTGCTGGAGAAGTAGGCATTGTTACTAAAAGTGTTTCTTGCGAAGCACTCAACGCTGATAAAACATTTTTTTCAATACCTGCCGCAGCATCAAGTAAAATAAAATCATACTTTTCATTTAATTGAGAAATAATACTCGCCATCCGCTCACTATCAACCCTCTTATAATTATCAAGACTTAATCCTGAAGGAATAAATTGAACCCCTTCCGGTCCATCATAAATAGCATCAAACACTTGAGCTTCACCTAATAAAACATCATGAAGAGTGATTGGAGAGGATTGCATTCCTAAAATTAAAGACAAATTCGCCATCGCAACATCAGCATCAATTAGTAAAACTTTTTTGCCTAACTTTGATAAAGCCACTCCAAGATTTGCAGTAATAGTTGTTTTACCAGTACCGCCCTTCCCTGAAGCAATTGTTATAACTCTAGCCATAAAAATCAATCCAAAAAACCTGCACTCCTAACTATCTAGCCACCTGTTCTGCTTTTTTTTTATATAAAGAATTTTCGCTCATAAAAGAACTTAAATCTACTGCTAGTGCTTTAAGTTCAATATTTGACAACTCACTACCGGCTTTTACAATAAAAATTTTTTTATTATAAGGCATAACCATAAACCAACCATCCTCTTTTTTTACCATCAAAACCTCGCTTGAAGGAAGTTCTCCTTTTATATAAGAAAACATTGCTGCTCCAATCAAACCCTCATTAATTCCATCCCCTTCACTTGACACCACTACAGAACCATCCATATTGGTTACCAAAAAAGCATCAACTAAATGTTTTCTTTTCAAAATCATTAAATTTTCTTCAAAATTATTAGAAAAAATATAATTGTGTTTTGATAAAAAATCTTGTAAAAAATCCACTTGATCTTGAGGCTTTTGTGTAGTATCAACATCAAGTACTTTATAGGCAAAACGTTTCAAAAAATTCCTAACCATAAAAATCACAAAAAAATAATGATCAAAAAATAATTAAAAAAACAAACACAAAAATAAAAATTATTTTAATTCACCCAAACCATATTTATCCAAATCAAGTTCACTTTCTACAACTTCTTCCACAAATTGTGGTTCATACACATCAGGAATCATCTTTGGAATATCTTTTAAAGGTATTTTGTTAACCAAAAGCAATTTATCATCAAACGCGGTAACAAGATCAACCTGACTTCTACTCAACTCAATCAAATGAAAAAAACCATTCCCTCTTGATTGTTTTAAAAAATAATTAAAAGCATCATCACCCTTAATTAATTTTTTTACTGACATACACTCAACACAACAAGCATAAACCTCTCCAACTCTAAAAAACAAAACCCCTTCTTCAACAAAATTACCCAAAACAGAAACAATAACATAACCATTAAATTTTTTTTGATCACACTGTTCAAGTAAATCCACTAACGATAATGGCATCGCTCCTTTTGAAACAACTTTACCAACAGGAAAATTCATTAACAACACCTAACAAAACAAAAAACAAAAAACAAAAAAACATTTTACCAAAACTACTCCAACAAATACTTTTTCAAAACAATTTCAATTAATTATTTTTTCACTTCTTTTTTATCCTCTTTTTTTTCTTCTTTTTTCTCCTCATTTTTTTCTTTCTTGGTTTCTGCAACCTCGCTTTTTTTTGGTTTCAAAAAAACAATCTTATCAGCAGTATTTTTTAGTGCAGCAGCACTCATCTCTTCAGCCATTATAGCAACAGTTTCTTTACCCCTATTTTTTGCTTTAATCAAAGCTGGTAAAAAATCACTATCACGAGTAGCAAAAACCATTACATCAACTGTTTTATTAAAAACTGTTTCTGTCGCGTCACAAGCCATCGCAACATCAACATCAGTAGTGGTAATAATTGGTTCAAACCCTTGATTTACAACCGCCTCAACTAATTTATTAGAAGCAAATTGATTCAAATACACCCTGCCAATTTTTATTGAACCAAATTTTAGCGCTTCCTTTTTTATCATCTCAAGATCAATCCCGAATTCCTTTCTCAACAAATTAGGACCATCAACAAAAACAGCTAAAGATTTTTCTTGCAAAACAGCTTTAGGAAAAAAACTCTTTAATTTATTAAACACATTCGCTTTACTACCCACAAAAAACACCAATATAATATATTTGAAAAGAGAATATAAAGGTTTTACTAACAAAAAAACTTGAAAAAAGTAGCTTTTTAAACCCAACTAAGGATTAATCAATTCAATAATGGTGAATAAAAATGGCTGATGAGAAAAAATTTGACCAAGCGGGATCATTAAAACCAGGCCACTTAGTGCTAATTGATGGAGAAGTGTGCCAAGTAAAAAGTGTTGAAAAATCAAAACCGGGAAAACACGGAGCAGCAAAAGCAAGAGTAACAGCATTCAATATTTTTACTGGACAAAAAAGAGGATTACTAAAAGGAACTGATGCGGAAGTAGAAATACCAATAGTCCCAAAAGAAATAGCACAAATAGTTGCAATAATGGGTGACACCATCCAAATAATGGATACCACTTCATACGAAACACTAGATGCTCCAAAAAACGAAGAAGTAACCGGACTAAAATCAGGAGATCTTGTAGAATACCAAAAATACGGGACAAGCGTAAAAATTGTTAGAAGAAGATAATTAAGGCCAAGCACAAACTAATAAAAACCAACAATTCCAACACAAAAACACTCAAAAAAAACTAATACTCGAAAAAAATTCAACCCAACGCCAAAAAAACCAATACTCAACAAAACTAACAATTCAAAACAACTAACATCACAAAAAACCATCAACAAAAAAAACTAATAACTTAAACAAAACTAATTTATAAAAATTATCAAAACAAAAAAATAAGAAAATATTAAAAAGAATAAAAAACAAACAACTAATATGCCAACTAATATGTCAAAACTAAAAAACTTTCCAAAAAATCTTTCCAAAAAAATAATTATTGGACTTACTGGGAGAAATGATAGTGAAGTTATTGAAAAAATAAAAAACGCTGACAAATTAAAAATAAAAGAAGCGGGATTATTTTTAGAAATGCTCAAACCAAACCAAAGACAAAATGTTTATGAAGAATTAGAAAAATCAAAAATAAAAAAAATCCCACTAATACACGTAAGAGATGATATGGTAAAAAAAGAATTTGATTACTTGGAAAAAAAATACTCTCCAAAATATTATACAATACATGAAAGTACTTTCAACCACTTGCACAAATGGAAAAATTATCAACAAAAATTATTTTTAGAAATGAATTATGATAACCACATAGAAAAAAATGTGAAAGTTGAAAAAATTGGCGGGTTTTGCATTGATTTATCTCATCTAAAAGCAGCACAAGAACGAAACGCTAAAGAATATGAATACACAATAAAACAAATAAAAAAAACAAAAAATCTTTGCAACCACCTAAATGGATATGATGAAATTGAGAAAAGAGATATACACACCATAAAAAGTGAAAAAGAATTTAATTACTTAAAAGAACTACCAAAAATTGTTTTTGGCGAAAAAATCGCTCTTGAAATGTTCAACCCAATAGAAGAACAAATCAAATACAAAAAATACTTAATTAAACTACTCACCTAAACGAAACAATAAATAAACCTACTAAACACAACCATAATATGAAAAATACTGCAAAAACAAAAACAAACAAAAAAACAAATCCAAACAAAACAAAAAAACAAAAAGCACTATTGTTACTCTCAGGAGGATTTGATAGTCCAGTAGCAGGAAAACTGTTAGAAAACAAATTTCAATTAAGCGCAATACATTTTTCTCAAACACCATTCACTGATAATAGTGCAGAAGAAAAAGCGAAAAAAATATGCAAACTATTGGGAATACCAAAACTAATAATTATTGATGCTGGAGAAACACTACACGAAATCGCTAAAAGCACCTACCCCGAATTTTATTTTGTACTAATGAAAAGATACTTTATGCAAGTGAGTGAAATAATTGCGGAAAAAGAAAAATGCGAATACCTAATCACAGGAGAAAGCATAGGACAAGTTAGTTCCCAAACAGCAAGCAACTTAATGAACATAAATTTATCCACAAAAATAGAAATACTACGCCCACTATTTTTTTATACCAAACAAGAAATAATTGACAAAAGCAAAGAATTTGGATTCCACGAAATTTCAAAAGGGCCAGAAACTTGTGATGCACTAGCACACGGAAAAGTAAAAACCAAAAGCAAAATTAGTGACATAATGCGCGAAGAAAAAAAATGCAAAATGGAACAAAAAATAAAACAATCATTGAAAAAAATAAGAACAGAAAAAATAAATTAAAAAAAGAAAATATAAAAAAAATAAAAAAAAAATAAAAGATGAATAAAAATTAAATAAAGTGCGGACAAAATTGGTGAAAAAAATGGAACTAAATGATTATGTTGGAAAACCTTGTAGAAGTAAAACCGCTTACGAGTTTTTGCCAAAAAAATTAACAAAATTGAATTTGGAAAAACTTAAAGAAAAATTAGAAAAAAAAGCAACAATTGAAGTTAATTCAAAATTATTAATAATAATGAAACTAAACAACCACACAATCTCACTCTTTCCATCAGGGAGAATACTCGTAAGAGGAGAAAGAGACGAAAACAAAGCAAAACAAACCGCTCAAGAAATAATAAAAATAATAAAAAAACAATAGCAAAAAATCAAACAATGATTAATAATATAAAATAAATGCAACAATAACTAATTGTAATTAATTGTAATTAAATATTTTTGATTAAAAAAATGGAATAAGGATAATTATGACATACACTAGTACTGAATGTTTGTTTTGCAAATTTGTGAACAAAGAAATTGAAACAAAAATAATTTATGAAAATGAATATGTAATGGCTTTTCTTGATATTAACCCTGCTGGAGAATTATCAGGACACACACTTGTAATAACAAAAAAACACTACCAAAACATCCACGATGTTGATGAAAAAGATTTAGAAGAACTAATAAAAACCGTGAAAAGAATTGCAATTGCTGTGAAAAATGTTAGTGGAGCTGATGGGGTAAACATTTTACAAAACAATGAAAAAGCAGCAGGACAATTAGTGCCCCACATCCATTTCCACGTTATTCCAAGAAAAAATGGGGACGGGATTTGGTTTGATACAAAAAGAAGAGCACTAAGACCACTAGAACAAGCACAAGTATCTGATTTAATAAGAGAAGAACTAAAAAAACAAACAGGGTTTTTGTAACAAAACTAACTCTACAAAAACAAAAAATTTACGAAACTAATTCACAAAACTAATTCACAAAACTTACACTCACAAAACTAATTAATGAAATTAAATCCACAAAACCAAATTTCAAAAAACATTAGTATTAGATATTTTTAGATATTTATTGATAAGTAAGTTAATATTCCACCAATAAAAGCCAATACCGATACTGCAATAATACTATCCGAAGTAATTGTTTTAATATCAAGAGAAATCAAAAAGAATAAAGAAAAAGCGAAAAAAATTAAAGCAAGTCCGATCAAAAATAATCTAAAAAAAGAATTCCTGACCTTAATTCCTTTTAATTTAGTTTCATCCAAATCTTTTTTTATTAAATTAATTGTCTTCTCGTTCTCTTTTGAAGCCAAATGAACTTCCTCATTTAATTTTGCTAATTTTGAAACAGAATCATTAATAGAGTCCTGAAATTGTTTTTGTTGAGCAGAGTTAGCTAACTTGGTTTTCAAAAACTCTTCCTCAATTTCTTTTTTCAACAATTCTTTCTTTTCATCAATCAAATTATCAACAAACCCTGAAAAATCCTTCTTAATAAACTCTGATTGTTCAGCCACGGATTTTTTTACCAAAGCATCAATCTCAGATCTTAACAAAGTAAAAGTATCTGCTTGCGCAATCAAAAGCAATCTCTTAGCTTGATCTTGAGAAACACCCAAATTCATTAAAGAAGAAATAATTTCTGACTCAGAAGCATTATTTTGAACCATCTCTTGAATAATAGAAATAATACTTGCTTTATCATCAACCTTATTACCACCAATTTTATTTTTAACAACCATAAAAATCAAATCCAACAAACACCAAAACCAACAAATACTAAACCATAATAATTACTAAATCCAATAATTACCAAATCAAATATAACTACTAATCCCAATAATTACCAAACCAACATATACTACTAACCCAATTCTAATATACCAACCAATCAAATCTACTATCAAATAAAAAAACAATTTCTCCTTAATAACTCTTTACATCCCTCACAAATACATTTCACTCCAAAACATTTCACTCCAAAACATTTCCAACTAATACATTCCCCACTAATGTATTTTCTCCCAAAATTAAACAACTACAATGAAAGGTAATTGTCTGTATGATAAAACAAAATAAACCCCTTTTTTTAATACTTGAATTTTTTTTGTGTCAAGAGAATCAATTGATTCAATAGTGGTAACATTATTCAACTCATACCCATCAAGATACACTACATCAATATTAGAAATTTTTGAAGAAGAAAAATTTTTCACCGAAATTGAACCATTTGAATAAAATGAAAGCAAACCCGGTTTAAAAAATAACAAAAACAACAAAACAAATAAACAAGAAAAGAAAAAAAACCTAAAAGCTCTTTTTGTTTTATCCACCCCAAAACTTTTCTCATACCTCTTTATCACTTCCTCAGGAATAACTCTTTTTGAAAACAAAACAGACATATTTTTGTCAATATCCTCTGCTTTTTTATCCAATTGTTTTTGAACTTTAACCTCTTGTTTTTTTAATTCAGGAACCTCAAATTCGATTAAATAAAAATCCTTGTCAAGCATAACTAAATTAGGCAATACAATATATAAGCATTTCACAAACAACCAACAACAAAGTTTGAATTCTTTTAGCCACCAAGTGCGCACTTGTTAGAAATCCAAACCACGAAAGTATTAATCAAAGTAAGGTGTAATATAATAGAAAGAAAAAAAATAAAAAAAAATAAAAAAAAAGAAAGAATAATAAACAATCTAATTCTCCCAAACGATACAAAGTAGTGGCAGTGCGCCAAGCATAGAGTTTTAAACGAAAAGTGAAAAGTATTTTTTGAGGAAAGGGGGGAGTTAAATGGTTGAACTTAATTTAGAAGAAATTGAAAGACAAGAAAGTTCTCCATTTACAGAAAAATTTGAAGAATTTTTCAACATTATTTATAGAAAAGAAATAGAAAAAATGGTTGAATCATACCCTGAAAAAAGAAGTCTTGTACTTGATTTTAAAGCACTTGAAAAATTTGATCCACTCCTAGCCGATGAATTGCTTGACAATCCTGACCCAGTAATTGAAGCAGCGGAAAACGCGATAAGACAAGTAAATATCCCATCACTCCAAGTAGAAGAATTTAAACCACACGTAAGAATCAGCAACTTGCCAAAAGATAGAGAAATTGATCTAAAAGATATTAGTTCAAAACACTTAAACAAAATGATATGCGTAGAAGGACTAATGAGACAAATCACTGATGTGTTACCAAAACTAATACTCGCTGTTTGGAAATGCAGAAGGTGTGGGAATATTTACAAAATCCCACAAGATAGAAAAACAAAACTAACACAACCAAATATGTGTGAATGCAGATCAAGAGAATTTGAACTACTCGAAGACAAATCAGGGTTTATTGATTACCAAAAAATCGAAATACAAGAACCACTAGAAAAACTAAAAGGAAACGAACAAGCAGTGTACTTGAAAGTATTTGTAAGCGATGATATTGTAAACAAAGTAGCCGCAGGAGACAAAACAAAATTTGTAGGAATACTAAGATTACTTCCACCCGATAGAGAGAAAAAAAATATTTACGGAAAATATTTGGAAGTGAATTATTTAGAAGAAACACAAAAAGAATTCTCTGAAGTGGAAGTAACAAAAGAAGAACAAGAAGAAATAAAAAAACTCGCAAACGATCCTAATGTTTATGAATTACTAATTGATAGTATTGCACCAGCAATTTATGGACACAACATAGTGAAAGAAAGTATTGCACTACAATTGTTCGGTGGAGTAACAAAAAATCTCCCAAACAAACAAATGATAAGAGGAAACATTCACGTACTACTAATCGGTGACCCAGGATGTGGAAAATCACAACTATTAACCGCGGCAAACAACATTGCTCCAAAAAGTATTTACATAAGTGGAAAAACAACATCAGGAGTAGGACTAACCGCATCAGCTGTTAAAGATGAATTCGGAGAAGGAGGATGGACACTAAAAGCAGGAGCACTAGTACTCTCAAGCGGAGGAGTGTGTATGGCTGATGAATTAGATAAAATGGAAGCCCAAGACAGAAGTGCACTACACGAAGCAATGGAACAAGGAATGATATCAGTAGCGAAAGCAGGAATTGTAACAAGATTCAAATCAGACACATCACTACTAGCAGCAGCGAACCCAAAATTTTCTCGCTTTGATCCCTTCACTCCATTCCTAGAACAAATAGAACTACCAGCATCACTAATCTCAAGATTTGATTTATTTTTTATGATAAAAGATGTGCTTGACAAAACAATGGATCAAAAAATATCAGAACACATTCTAATAACACACCAAAGTGGAGAAAAACTAAAACAATCAAACATTACAGGAAAAGCACTAAGTAAAAAAGAATTAGAAAAAATTGAAGAAGTGACAAAACCAAAAATTGATCCAGAGCTATTACGAAAATACATATCATACGCAAGACAAAAATGCTTTCCAATCCTAACTGATGAAGCAATGAAAACAATAAGTGAATTTTATGTAGGACTAAGAGACCAAGGAAGAGGAAAAGGAACCTACGCAGCAACCGCAAGACAACTAGAAGGACTAGTAAGACTCTCAGAAGCAAGTGCAAGAGTAAGATTAAGCGACACAGTAGAAATTGAAGATGCAGAAAGAGCAATCAGATTAGTAAAAAAATCACTAGAAGAAACAGTAACTGATCCCGAAACAGGAAACATAGACATTGATATTGTAACAAGCGGAATAACACAATCAAAACAAAACGCAATAAGCATAGTAATGAGATTAATAAAAGAAGCGATGGGAGAAGGAATAGACATGGTTCCAGTAGAACAAGTAATAACCATGGGAATAGAAAAAGGGCTAGATGAAGAAAAAATCAAAAGCGCAATGGAAGACCTTGAAAAAAAAGGAGACATATACAGACCACGGCACCACTTTGTAAAACCATCAACAAAATAAAACAAACAAAAAAACTAATAAAAAACCTAATAAAATCTAAAAAAACTAATAAAAAAAACAAAAAAATACTAATAAAAAAAACTAATAAGAAAACAAAAAAACAAAACACCAACACTTAAATAATCAACTAAACAAAAATGATTTATGAAAAAGAAAAAAACAACAAAAAAAATTGCTAAAAAAACTACTAAAATATTCAAAAACACAAAAACACTAAAAACCACTGAACAAAACATTACAAAAGAAAACCAAACCAATAATGAAAGTTGGTTAAGTGCAGAAGTAATAATAAAACTAGCAATAATTTTTATCATAATAGAAGGAATCGGATTATTTGTTGCAATAAACCTAATCCCACAAAATGTAGCACAACCACTATTCAGCGAAGACATAAATGATCCAATGAACGCCATCGGATTATTTGTAACAATACTAATAATGACAGGAATAATACTACTAATACTAAAATACAAAAAAGAAAACCAATTCCTAAAACTAATAGAAGCACTTGCAATATTCTCAGCAACAATAATAGTGATGAGTGCAATAACAACTAATGAAATACTCGCAATAACAATAGCACTAGGAATAACAATAACACGAATTTTAAAAAGAAAAAGCATACTACTACGAAACATAGTAGGAGCAATCGCTATTGCCGGAGCAGGAGCACTACTAGGAATATCACTAGGACTAATACCAATCCTACTATTCATAACAATCCTATCCATCTATGACATCATCGCAGTGTTTGGAACAAAACACATGGTTACACTCGGAAAAGCAGTTACGAAAAAAAACTTTGCATTCACAATCGCAATACCAACAAAAAAACACTTCTTTGAACTAGGAAACGGGGACCTAGTAATCCCACTACTAGTAGCAACAAGCATAATCGCAAACGGGTGGTTCATAAACAACCTACTAGTAGCAATAATTTGTCTAATTGCGAGTTTTATTGGATTATGCACAAGCATCTATATGGTATCAGTAAAAAAAATAGCGATGCCCGCACTACCACCACAAACACTACTAATGATAATAGTAATAATCACATCAATAATTTTCTTTGCATAAAAAATATTTAAAAAAAACTAATTAAAAAAATATTAAAAAAAATGTTTAAAGAAAAAAACTTGTCAAAACAAAAATAAAAAATATTTAAAAAATAAAAATAACACAAATAAAAAAATCAAAACTAATTAAACAAAAAATAAAATAATTAAAAAAAAATAAAACAAAAACTAAATAAAAAAATAAAAAAAAAATAAATTATTGGAGGATTAAATAAAAAATGAATAATTAAATAGAAAATTAAGAAAATTAAACAACTGCTTGAACACAACTCATCGCTAAATAATCAGCAGGAATTCCGAACAATGATAAAATAAATGCTGCTCCAAAATAACCAGCATAAGCAATCAAAACATACCTCATAATTTTCCCAATAAAACAACCAACAAAAAACTTTATTTTACTATACCTTGCAAGACCGGCTGCAAGACCAATTACATCAAAAGGAAGCGGAGTAAAAGCAAAAACCACTAACAAAGGAATCCCAACTTTGTTTAATTGATCCTTCAAAATTTTTAGTTGAGCAATTTCACTTTTCTTCATCTTATTAAAAGTAGTAATGCCCAAATAACCAATAATATACCCTGAAAATTCTCCAAAAGAAGCGCCAAGAGCAACAACCACTCCTAACAAAAGTGGAGAAAAAATACCTAAATTCAAAAACTCAACAACCGAAATAGGAGCAAGGAATATATCCAGAGGGAGAGGAAAAAACAAAGAAGCATTCGCAATAATTGAAACAAAAAATAAACCAACAACTCCAACAGCACCCGAATTCTTAATAAAACAAAAAAAATCTTCAACCTTAAAAAAACCAGTGACAAAAGCTAAAATAATTAATAAAATAAAACCCCCAAAAATAAGCATTAATTTATACTCAAAATCATTCTCTTTCTTTTTTGATTTACGAGAAGATTTTTTAGAAAAATTTCCAAAAGGAAGTTTAAAAACCATAAAATAATAGGAAAACTGGCTTTTATATAGTTTTTGTTAGAAAAAATAATTAGAAAATATAATAAAATTTTAATAAAAAAAATGAAAAAATAAGAGAAGTGAAAAAATGAACCAAAGTTATGAAGAAATGCTAAACAGAGCATACCTCTCAATACCAAAAAAAGCACAAACCCACGAAAGATTCGAAATACCAAGAGCAGAATCAATGATACAAGGAAACAAAACAATAGTAAGAGGAATAAACGAACTAATCAAAACAATGAGAAGAGAAAAAAAGCACTTCCTAAAATACTTAATGAAAGAAACCGCACTACCACTAAGCGAAGGAAACAACCAAATAATAATAAACGGAAAAGTAGGAGCAATCCAACTAAACAGATTAATAGAAAATTATTTCAAACAGTACATACTATGCCACGAATGCGGAAAACCTGACACAAACCTAACCACACAAGGAGGAGTACAAACAATAAAATGTGAAGCATGCGGAGCAATAAAACCTGTTTCTATGTAAAAATTGTTTCTATGTAAAAATTAATTCTAAAAAAAAATTGAAGTGAAAAAATGTTAGCAAAAAAACACGAACTAGAATACCAAACAATACTCGCAATATGTGATAAAGAACACCTGAACAAAACCTACGAAGAAGGAAACATATCATTCACCGTGAGTGAAAAATTCTTTGGAGGAACAAAAGTAAGCGAAAAAAAATTAAAAGAATTATTCAAAAACTCAAACTCAATAAACCTCTTCGGAAACAAATGCGTAGAAATTGCTCAAAAAGAAGGTTTAATAACAGAAAGTAGCGTAATTAAAATACAAGGAATAAAACACGCACAAATATATGGAATACAACAATAAAAAAAAAGAAAAAATTGAAGAATAAAAAAAACAAAAAAAATAATAAGAAGAAAAGAATTAAAAAAAATAAAAAATTAATAAAAAAATGGTAAAAATAAAAATCATAAAAATAAAAAAATATAAGAATAAAAAATTATAAAAATAATTAAAAAAACTGGTGAGAAAAAAATGGCAAACTTTAATTCACAAAAAAGAAAAAACCAAATGAACAAAAAAAGAACAGGAGGACAACAAAACTCTGAACAGATAAATGGAGAAACCTATGTAAGAGTAAGAGTACCAAACGAAAAAGAACTAGAACAATTCGCAGTAGTACTACAACTAATGGGAACAAACCAAGTAAAAGCGCTATGCGAAGACGGAATTGAAAGACAATTCAGAATACCTGGAAAATTAATGAAAAAAGTATGGCTAAGAGAAAATGACCTAATCATTGTAAAACTATGGGACTTCCAACCAACCAAAGGAGATGTGGTTTGGAGATTCTTAGGACACCAAACAGAATACCTAAAAAGAAACGGATACCTACAAAAACTACCAATCTAAAAAAAAAACACACCACAAAACAAATAAAACAAGTAAAAAAATAAAATAAACAAAAAGAATAATAAAAAGAGAAAAAATAATTAAAAAAAAAACAAACAACAAGAAAACAAAATAAGAAACGAATAATTAAAAAAACAAAAAAATAAAATAAAAAAATTAGAACAAGAGGCATTTTTCAACCCATACACACTCAACTATTCTTATAAAATTACAAAAAAAGTGAAAAAAATATGAAAAAATTTTATACAAACCAATCACAAATAAACAAACAACTAAACGAACAACTAAATGAACAACAACTAGAAGAAGGAAAACCAATAAAAGAAGAAAAACTAATCAAAGATGAACACACCAGAGAAATATTTGAACAAGTATTTGACAAAGCAACACTAAACACAGTATATGAAATAGCCAGAAAAAAATACTTTGAAGAAATAGAATTCGTTATCTCAACAGGAAAAGAAGGAAATGTGTTCAGATGCAAATCAGGAAACGGACATTATGCAATGAAAATATACAAAATAGAAACCTCAAACTTCAAACATATGATGGAATACATAGAAGGAGACAGAAGATTCAAATCAGTGAGAAAAGACAAACAAGAAATAGTAAAAGCATGGACAAAAAAAGAATACAAAAATCTAGAAGAACTAACAAAAATAAAAGTAAAAGCCCCACTCCCAATAACATTTAGTAGAAATTGCTTACTAATGGAATTCATTGGAGAAAACGGAAACGCTGCACCACGCGCAAAAGAAAAACCATTCACTGATATGAACAAAGCTTACGAAACAATATGTGAATACCTAGCAAAAATGATAAACGCAAAACTAATCCACTCCGATCTAAGCGAATACAACATACTAAACAACAATGAAGAACTAGTAATAATTGATGTGGGACAAATGGTGACAACCGAACACCCAAAAGCAAAAGAATTCTATGTAAGAGATATTAGAAACCTCTCAAAATGGTTTAGTAAAAACGGGGTAAAAACAAACTATGAAAAAATGTACGAACACGTAAAAGAAAAAACAAAAAAACCAAAAAAAGAAAAAAAATAATTTTTAGAAAAAACGAAAAACAATAAAAAAAATGAAAAAAAAATAGAAAAATGAAAACACGAAAAAGAATTGACAAATGTTAAAGATTATAAAAGTAAACAAACAATAAATTAATGAACAAAAAAAGTAATGAAAAAGTGAAAAATATGGAAGAACTAATCAAAATACCTGATGACCGAATAGGAGTACTAATTGGGCCAAAAGGAAGTGTGCGCGCAAAAATAGCTAAAAAAGGAAAATGCAAAATTGAGATTGATTCACAATATGGAGAAGTTTTTATTGAAGGAGAAGGAGAAGAATTTTTCAGAGCAGTGGATGTAATAAAAGCAATAGGGAGAGGATTTTCCCCAGAACGAGCATTCAAATTATTTGAACACGATTATTTACTAAAAATAATTGATATTACTGATTACACAGGAAAAAGCAAATCAACACAAAAAGCAAAAAGAGGAAGAGTAATTGGAAGAAAAGGACTAGCAAGAACAGAAATAGAAAAAAAAACACACGCACTAATTTCAGTACAAGGAAAAACAGTAGCAATAATTGCACTACCTGATGAAATGAACAAAGCAGAAGAAGCAGTAAAAATGTTACTACAAGGAGCAAAACACGACACAGTGGACAGATACCTTGATGGACACGGAGCAAACAAATTTGAATTATAAAAAAATAAAAAAACAAAAATAAGCAAAACAACAAACTATTTGAAAATCAACCAACAAAGATTTAGCAATTATTTAACCATTATTACTTTCCCAAAAATTTTCAAGAAGGCTTTTTAAGTCTTTTCTTCTTTTTTTATTGCGTAGATAAAGACACTGGTGAGTTAATTGAGTGCAGAAAAAACAAAAAAAGAAACCAAAATAAAAAATAATGATGATGAAAAAGCTTATGTAATAAAAAAAGCTGCTGAAAATCTTGAAAAAGAATTCAAAGAACACTCAGTAGCGGAATTCTTTAAAAAAAATAAACAAATGCTAGGACTTTACGGAAAAGTAAGAACACTAACAATGATAATACACGAATATGTATCAAATTCTCTTGATGCTTGTGAAGAAACAGGAATATTACCCGATATTGATGTTAAAATTGATGAACTTGGAGAAGAATACTATGAAGTAACAGTAAAAGATAACGGACCAGGAATTAGCAGAGAAAATGTTGGAAAAGCTTTCGGAAAACTATTAGCAGGAACAAAATTTCACAGATTGAAACAAAGCAGAGGACAACAAGGAATTGGTTGTTCAGGATGTACAATGCTATCACAAATGACAACAGGAAAACCATCAAAAATAATTACAGGACAACAAGGAAAAAAACCAATCTCACTAGAACTAACAATAGATCCAAGCAAAAACGAACCAAAAATTGAGGAAATAAAAGAAATAGAAAAAGAATTCCGAGGAACAGCAGTTGCAGCAAAATTCAAAGGAGTGTTATACAGAGACTCTGACCAAGGAGCACTTGAATATTTACGAAGAACAGCAATCGCAAATCCGCACGCAAAAATATCTTTCAGAGACCCACTAGGACAAAAAATTGTTTTTAATAGAACACAAACAGTATTGCCAGAACTTGCAGGAGAAATAAAACCACACCCAAAAGGAGTAACAGTTGATGATGTAATTTTTATGGGAAAAAAAACCGGGGCAAGAACAACACTAAGTTTTTTGACCAATGAATTTGATAGAATGGGAGCAAAAGGACTAAACGAACTAAAACAAATGGTTGATTTTGATTTAATAAAAGATCCAAAACAATTGGATTGGAGCGAAGCAGAACAAATAATCAAAGCGTTCAAAAAAATTGATTTCATTGCACCTACAACAGATTCACTAAGACCAATAGGAGAAAAACAAATACAAGGATCACTAGAAAATATTGTAAAACCAGAATTCTTAACTGTGATGACAAGAAAACCAACAGTATACGCAGGAGGATACCCATTCCAAGTAGAAATAGCAATCGCATACGGAGGAGGAGCAGGAAGAAAAGTAGGAGAAGAAACAAAAATGGAAATAATGCGATTCGCAAACAGAGTACCACTATTATTTGATCAAGGAAACTGTGCCCTAACAAAAGCAATACAATCAGTGGATTGGAAAAGATATGATATAAAAGATCCTGACACATCCCCAGTAACAATATTCATTAATTTTATTTCAGTACACATACCCTACACAGGAGCAGGAAAACAAGCAATAGCTGATGAAGAAGAAGTACTAGAAGAAGTAAGACTTGCGCTAATGCAAACAGGAAGAAAAGCAGGAATATACATTGCACACAAAAGAAGAGAAAGCGAAAATCAACAAAAAAGATTAATGTTCTACAAATACATACCAGAAATATGCAGCGCACTATCACAAATCACAAAAGCGAACGAAGAAAAATTGAAAAAAAACATGGAACAAATGGTGCTAACAAAATTAAAAATAGAGGACGAAAAAAATGCTGAAATGCAAAAACAAGCAGAAAAAGCACTAAGAAATGATGAGAACAGTGTTGTAATAAAAGAAAAAAAACCAAAAACAGAAAAAAAAGAACAACACAACACAAAAAGAAAAAAATAGGGAATGAAAATAATTAAAAAAATAAAAAAATTATGAAAAAAAATAAATTGTTAAAAAAATGGTGAAAATTATGGCTGAGAAAAAACACAAAAAAGAAACAAAAGCAAAAGAAAAAGTTAGTCCAAAACAAATCGCTGAAAGAATAAAAAAAAGCGCTGAAATAATGGTTAAACAAATCGAAAAACAAGAAGACCCAGAATTTACTACAATGCAAAGAGGAAAAAGTAATGTAGTGTGGGATGAAAAAAAAGGATACTTAGCACTTGGAGATAAAGAAATAAAAAGAACATTCCTAAATATTGCACACGCAAGAAAATTCATGCAAACAACACTAATAATGCAAAAAACACAAGATTATTTATTAAACAACAAAACCGCTTCAATACGTGAAATTTATTACGAACTAAAACACACCATTAAAGGAACAAAAGAAAACACATTCGAAGGACAAGACGAAAGTGACCCAATAATAGTTGATCTTGAACACTCAGTTGATACAATAAGAGAAAAACTAAACCTACACGCAAACCCAAAAGGAACACTATATGGAAACATAACACTAAAAGACAAAATGCACAACAACGATAAATTCAACGCCTCAAAACTAGGAAGAGGAGGATGGAGCATAATGTCAAGAATAGAACCTGAAGAAATAGAACTACTAGAAACTGACGCAGAATACTTACTAGTGTGTGAAACCGAAGCAATGTTTGAAAGACTAATAGAAGAAGGATACCCAAAACCAAACAAATGCTTACTAATCGGAACAGGAGGACAAGCAGCAAGAGGAGCAAGAAGACTAATCCACAGAATACACGAAGAACTAGACCTACCAGTATACGTATTCACTGATGGAGACCCATACGGATGGTACATATACTCAGTAATAAAACAAGGATCAATGGCACTAGCAGCACACTCAGAATTCATGTCAGTACCTGATGCAAAATACATCGGAATGACACTTGATGATGTAAAAAATTACGAACTAGAAAATGTAACCGAACACATGAAAGAAGGGGATGTAAAAAGAGCAAAAGAAATGATGGCATACCCATGGTTCCAAAACAAAGAATGGCAAGACCAACTAAAAAAAGCAATAACACAAAAAATCAGAATAGAACAACAAGCACTAGCAAACAAAAAACTGGACTTCGTTGCAACACACTACCTACCTGAAAAAATAAGAAACAACGAATTCTTACCATAAAAAAACAAAAAAAATTGTACAAATAATTCAATTGAAAATACTTTAATAAAAAAAATAAACTAATTAAGAAACACTTTAATTTAAAGAAAGTATTTGTTTTAATTTTTTTCTGACAACAAAACTCTCGCAGCTGTTTCTGTATCCCCACTCGCAAGCAACTCAAACATCCTATTAGTATCAAAATTTTTTAGATTAGCTTCCTCAACATTTTTTTCCAAAATTATTAAACCAAGATCAATCACGCCTTTTTTTTGGTTCTGTAATTCTTTCAATTCAATCATTTTTTTCTTAAAATCCTCTACAACCAATTCTTTTGAAACAGAAAAAATTGCTTTATCTTCTGGTAAAACAAAAAAAACATCTTTTTGAGAAAACCCCTTAGCAAGCGAACCCACGATTTTTAATCTAATCAAAGGTTTTATTTCAAATTCATTCACTAAAAAAGAATTTATTTTCTCTTCAACAACTTTTTTTATTTCCTCCGGAGTAGCGTTAGTAAAATTTATTTTCTCGTAAAACAATTTTCTTTGAATTTTGTAAGGAACAAACCACAATTTTTTTGAAACAGTGTCAAAAAAGAAAACTCCTTTTTCTTTTTTTGATTCAAGATTTTTCATTTGAGTAAAAACACTAGAACCTGTTAAGAGAAATCTTTTATCTTCAATTATTTGTTCATCCGACCAATGCAAATGCCCATTAATAATTAAATCAAAACCACTTGGTAAATCACTAAGAGAAAGAGAAGCCACCATTTCATCATCAAACGGCAAAAACTCTTTGAAAGATTGGTGAAACAAAATAATGTTTGTTGCACCCGAAATTGGTTTAGGATCATAAAAATTCAACAAGTCCCGAGCGTGTTTTTCTGGAACACCACCCATTCCATGAACCACTACTTTTTCTTTAACTCCATTAACTTCTTTTTCAAAAACAATACTTCCTAAATGCAAATGAACTAAAGCTCCACTCTCTTCAAGCACATCAAGAGCGTTAGCAAAATCCTTTCCCCTATGCTCGTGAGTTCCGTGAATCGCAATAAAAGGAATTCCTCTTACAAAAACACTCTTAGACCCCGCCCTAGTGTTTTTTGTTAACTCTTGAACACCACCACTATTTTTTGTAAAACAATCAAAAGTACTCAACCAAACCTCTTGAGAAGGAACAGCATTATCAAACAAATCCCCCGCGTGAAGAATAAAATCAACACCCCTTTCTTTGAACAATTCAATCGCTTCTTTAAAACGAGAAAAAGTTTCGCAAGCACGCTCACCAGAACCAAACCCTAAATGAGTATCAGAAAAAATACCTACAAGCATACAACAATACTAATAGAAAAGGGTTAAAAAATAAGAGCAAAAAACTCGCCATCCAAAAACAAAACAATATTGGATTAATGAAATTAATCAAATGGTGTTTTTGGAGCATCTACAAAAAGTGGAGCAAGTGGTTTTAATCCAATTTTTTTTGAACACACAATCAATTCTTTTTCGTTAGTTGCATCAGAAAAAACTCCTAATACTTTTCCACTATTAAACAACTCTAATATTTTTTTTTCTTCAACTTTTTTTATTACTTTGAAAGAATTGTATTTTTCAAGCGAACTTAAATCTTTTTCACCACAATAAAGAATATTAATTCCTGATTTTAGTAACAAAAACCCTAACTTTTCTGCAAACTCTTCGGCCACTAGAACACTTGTTCCTTGAGTGGAAACAGGTAACCCACCAATCCCTTTTATTTCTTTAAAATAAAAATAAGAATAATCTTTAATTGCTAAACAAAAAAATTCACTACTTGGATCTTTTAATTTAACTTTGAGTTTTGGAAAATTTTTTAACACCTCTGAACCAAGAACAATTTCTAAATCCTTAGAAGAAAAATTCTTACAAAAACTTTTACCCCTAACAGCAAAAGTTGGACCCAAATTATTTTCGCACAAATCAAGAACATTACTACAAATTTCGTTAAGATCAATTGTTTTTCTTTTCTCCGCAACAAAAAAAGAACTAATCCCGAAACAATTTTTCAACCCATTAACCACACTGCTTGGATTTTTACACTCAATAATTATTCTTCCACAAAAAGAAGATATTGATTCAAAACTAACTCCCTGTTTTTTTAAACTCAAAACCATATTTTCTTTTAAAATAGAAAACCACCTTGATTTTACTTTATTGGTTTTGAGAGAAATTTCAGGATTTAATAAAATTATTACACAATTTGGAGAAAACATAAAAATAATAAACAAAAAAACAATTAAAAATGAAAACTTTTACAAAAAAAATAAAAAAAAACACAATATTGAAATTATAAAACAAAACAAAAAAAATAATCACTAACCAAAAAAAAACAAAAACACAACAAAAAAAGCAAAAAAAACACAACAATAAAATAAACAAATATAAAAATAAAAAAACACAACTAGTGAAATTATAAAACAAAACAAAATAATACAAAACAATTGTTGTTTCTAAAGAAAATTGAAAAAACCCAAAATTTCAACAGTTTTTTAAACAAAACGGAAGAATTTTTATTTATAGAAAAAATAGTGAAATCTACCAAACCGAAGGTAAAGGTAGTGCTTTGTTATAAACGAACAAAACTAGTGAAACAAAGCAACAAAACAAAGCAACACATTTAATATTAAGCGACATTAGTCGCAGGGCTAGCAAAGCGGTTATGCACTCCCCTGCAGAGGGAGTTAGAGGGGTTCAACTCCCTTGCCCTGCTTTTTTTAACACGCTTCTAACAAGCTTTTTAAAGGTTTAGTTTGAGTTTATTTGTATTACTTGGTGAGTAGATTTTATTATTTTTAATATATTTGGTGAATTTATATGGCAATAAGACCAGCAAAGTGTTACACAAATCCTAAAGGTGGAAGAAGGATAAGAAAAGGTGCTTCTGGACACGCAAGAAAAATTGGACACCAAAGAGCTTACACAAGAGTTGCAATAACTGCACCAAGAAAAAATTATGTAGGAGCAACACCTGCTTTAAGAATTAGACAATTCAATATGGGAAACCCAATGTTACCCTACACTACTGTTGGAGAACTAGTTGTTACAAAAAGTATTGATATTAGGGATAATGCTATTGAAAGTGCAAGACAAAGTATTAACAGAAAACTTGTAAAAACACTGGGAAAAGAAGGATTCTTTATGAAGGTAAGAGTATACCCTTCACACTTATTAAGAGAAAATAAACAAGCACAAGGAGCAGGAGCTGATCGTGTTTCACAAGGAATGAGCAGATCTTTCGGAGCTACAATTGGAAGAGCAACAAGAGTAAGAGCAGGACAAACAATATTTAGTGTATTGTGTATGGAAACACAAAAAAACCTAGTAAAAGAAGCACTAAGATCGGCGAGAACAAAATTTCCGTGCAGTGTAAAAGTAGAATTTCATAATGATGTTAAAGGAATTGGGACAATACCAACAAAAGTAGTAGAAGAGAAAGCAGCAGCTGCAAAAGTAGAAACACCAACCGAAGGAACAGCAACACCTGAAGCAGGAAAAGCACCAGCAGCAGGGACAAAACCTGAAGCAGGAAAAGAAGCAACAGCAACAAAAACTGATACAAAAGCAACAGCACCTGCAGCGAAAAAGAAATAAAAACTAAAAAAATTTAATTTTTGGTTGGATAATTTTTACAACCAAAAAAATCTTTTTTTTAAATTTGCAAAACCAATTTTATTACAAAAAAATATTTACACAATCCTAACAAAAAAAACAATTTAATAATTGTTTTTAAATCAAAAAGAAAAATTTAATTACCTTTCGAAATAAAAAATAAAGTATGTTACAAATAGAACTAACTGATGCTATCAAATCGTTAAAAAAAATTAAAGCAAAAAAAATAATGATACAAATACCTGAAGGGCTAAAAACAAATACTGAAAATATTGTTAATGAACTAGAACAAAAAGGATACAAGGTAATAACATCAATGGATCCTTGTTTTGGAGCGTGTGACATAAAACCAACAGAAGCAAAACAATTACAATGTGACGCAATACTACACATAGGGCACACAAAATTTATTGAAAAAAATAATGAAAAAATAATTTACGCCCCATTAAAATACAAATTAAAAAATTTTGAAGAAACCAAAAACAAAATAACACACTATTTATTGGACAATGGTTTTTCTTTTATCGGAATTGTTACAACCGCACAATACTTACACTATTTACCTGAGTTAAAAAAACATTTTAAAAAAAATAAAATAAGAGCAGAAATATTGAAAGGAAAGAGGGTGGAAAATGGACAAGTGCTTGGATGTAATTATTCTAGTGCTAATGGGAGAGCAAAAACCATTCTTTATTTTGGGGACGGATTATTTCACCCTTTAGGAATCCACTTTGGAACAAAAAAGGAAGTAATAATTTTTGATCCAATTCTTAACACGATAAAAACTCTTGATCAAGAAAAAAATGATTTTTTGAAAAAAAGATTTTTATTAATTGAAAAAGCAAAAACTGCTAAATCTTTCGCAATTCTTGTTTCAACAAAAATTGGACAAAACAGAATTTCTATTGCTGAAAAAATAAAAAAAGAATTAGAAGGTGCAGGAAAAAAAGTTTTTATTTGTTCAATGGATTATATTTCTGAAGAAAAATTACTAGGACTTGAAGTAGATGCACTAATCAACACTGCTTGTCCGAGATTATCAATTGATGATTTTATATCCTACAAAAAACCCTTACTAAACTACAACGAAGTAAAATATGTTTTAGGAAAAAGTTACAAAAACTACAAAACGGAAATAATATACTAAATACACACCGCTTCTTTACTATTTACTTTTATTTTTTTATTATTTCTTTTTGTTTTATTTTGTTTCTTTTCATTTCTTTATTATTTCCTTTTTATTATTTTTTTATTCCAATTACCAGTTTCATTTCCATTTCTTTATTATTCTTTTTTTATTTCTTTTCATTTCTTTATTATTCTTTTTTTATTCATTCATAGTGGTTGTGTTTTCTGTTTGTACTATTGTTCCTTTGAATTCAGGAGCTCTTCTAACTATTGATTTGAAATTCTCAACATCATCTCCTGAAATAAAATATGATCTAATTTTACTTCTTTGAAGAATTGCTGCTGCATGTGGATCAACAAAAGTGTGTGCCCCAGGTTTTGATGCTTGTGCTTTCAAAAGTGAAACCATTTTTGTATGAGTTAATTCTTTATACAATTTTGCATTAGGTTCTTTTGCTGGATCTGCTGAATAAATTCCATCAACATTACTCACATTAATAAAATCCGCGCCCAACAATTCAGCGATTATTGCAGCAACCGCATCAGTGGTTTGACCAGGAATTGTTCCCCCAAATATTGGAGTTTTTCCTAAAAGCAACACTCTTTCTGCTTCTTTAGGATCAGTTAGTACCCCCCTCCAAGAATTATCAATCCCATAAGTGAAAAATAAAGCATTTGCTCTTGTAACAGCAATTCCAACCTCATCAAGTTCAAAATTGTTAGCCCCCATTGATTTTGCTCCTGCTTGATACACACGAGCCACTCTCCCCCCACCAATAACTAAAACAAATTGATTCCCTTCCCTAATCAACTCATTCAAAACTTCACAAAACTTAGCTATTTCAGGAGCTCTTAATTTTTCATTAAAAAAAACTGATCCACCCAAACTAACTACAAAAATCTTTTCATTAGTGTTTTGAGGATACGGATTGTAAGGTTGATAAGTGTTTTCGCTTGAAGAAGCACTTTCAGTAGACGAAGTTGATTCAGTTGGTCTTGGAGTACCATCCCATTTTTCAAACAAATCAAACATCCAATCCCACTCCCCCAATGGTTTATTATAACACATTTTTTTATAAAATCAATAGCTTTTATAAAGTAACGAAACCGAATAATAATGGAAATTGTGGTATAAAAACTTTATCCAACAAACAAAACACCACCACCAAAATAATTAAATAAAAAAAAATAAAAAAATAAAAATATTAAAAAAAATGAAAACAAAAAAATGAATAAACAAAAATTGAAAAAAAAAATAAAATAAATAAAAATTAATCAAAGTGAAAAAAAATGGCCAGAGAACTAAAATTAAACGAAGTGAGTGAAGCGGATCTTGCTGTATTCAAAAAGAAACTAAAAATGCTTGAAGGATTCAAAGGAAGACACACCGAACTAATCACACAATACATTCCGCCAGAAACAGATCGTGGAACAGTAATGAACCAACTAAATGAAGAAATTAATCAAAGCTCAAACATAAAAAGTCCCCAAACAAGAAAAAATGTACAAGGAGCGTTAAGAAAAATTATTGGATTTTTGAAAAACATTAACTTCAAACTACCACCAAACGGAATCGTAGTATTTGCAGGAAATGTGTCAGAAACTGATGGGCGATCAGATATTAGATTATTCACTATTAATCCAATAAGACCACTAAAATCAAAACTATACTGGTGCGACTCATCATTCCACGTGGATTACTTAAAAGAAATGCTAACCCCAAACGATTTTTACGCACTAATGACAATTGATAAAGGAGAAGCAACAATTGCACAACTAATCGGAAAAAAATACGAAATCGTAGGACACTTCACCTCACTAGTTCCAGGAAAGTCAAGAGCAGGAGGCCAAAGTGCTCAACGTTTCGAAAGATTAAGAGAAGAAGCAACAAACAATTTTTTCAAAATCGCCGGAGAAAGATTTAACGGATACTTTGAACCACACAAAGATAAAATAAAAGGAATAGTAATAGGAGGGCCAGGGCAAACAAAAAATTATTTTATGGAAAAAAAAGTAATAAACCACGAACTAGAAAAAAAAGTAATAGGGGTAATTGACACATCATACACTGATGAAGGCGGAATAAGAGAACTCGTACAAAAAAGCAGTGAATTACTAAAAGATTCTGAATTAATAAAAGAAAAAGAAATACTTGAAAAATTCATTGGAGAAATCGCAAAAGATGGACTCGCAACTTACGGACAAAAAGAAGTAGAACAAACAATAGAAGAAGGAAGAGTAGCAACACTAATAATTTCAGAAGACATACCTTGGATGGTTTATAGAAAAACCTGCGAACACTGCAACAATGACACATTTGAAACAATAAAAGAACACGAAACATTCAGAGAAGTTGATCTAAGGTGTGGAAATTGTAAATCAAAAATAGAAGTGACAGAAGAAATGGATTACATTGATTGGTTAATGGAAAAAGCAAAAAACACTGGAGCAGAAGTGAGAGTAATAAGCACCGAAACAAACGAAGGAAAAAACTTTTACGAAGGATTTGGAGGAATTGGAGCAATACTAAGATACAAAATCTAAAATAAAAAAAATGAAAAAATAAAAATTACAAATATGAAAAACCATAAGAATAAAAAATTATAAAAATAATCAAAAAACAAAAACAACAATAAACACAATTTATTGGACAATATTTTTGGGGCGAAAAAATGGATAAAGAAATTTTATTTATTACAAACACCCCCCCCTTGAAAGGAAAAATAAAACAAAGATACTCTGATTTTATTGTAGAAGAAGTAACACGCGAAGGAATATGCGAAGTACAAAGATACAACAAACCACTAGAAAAAAGAAATTTTGAAAAAATGCGCATACCAGAAAAACCAGAAAATAAAGAACACCTAATTCTAGAAATGGAAAAAATAAACACTGACACAAACACCGCAATCGCACTAATATCAAGAGGAATAAACACCAGCAAAAAAAGAATAGGATACGCAGGACTAAAAGACAAAAGAGGAATAACCGCACAAAGAATAAGCATATACCAACCAGACATAAAAAAAATAGAAAATTTCGGAGTAAAAGGAATAGAACTAAGAAACCCCAAATGGGGAGAAAGAATAGAACTAGGAGAACTACAAGGAAATAATTTCACAATAACAATTAGAGATATTAGTGAAACAAAAGAAGAAATAGAAAAGATTGTCCAACAATTTGTGTTTGAGTGTGGCGGAGGAATTCCTAACTATTTTGGTAACCAAAGATTTGGGGGCAAAAGACAAATCACCCACAGAGTAGGTAAACTTTTACTTTTACAAGATTTCAAAAGCGCAATAGAACTATACTTAACAGAAACTTATGAAGAAGAAAAACCCAATTTAAAAAATGCGCGAATAAATTTAGCAAAAACAATGGATTATTCAAAAGCACTAAAAGAATTTCCTTTCGAAGCAAGAACAGAAAGAGCAATACTAAACCACTTAGTCCAACACCCAAACGATTACGCAAACGCATTCAGCGTATTACCAAAAAAAATGAGATACTTATTCACCCACGCATACCAAAGTTATTTATTCAACAAAATGATAAAAGAACGAATAAAAATACTTGGAAAAAAAGCACTAACACCACAAGAAGGAGATATTTTGGAAGAAGGAGAAGTAACAGCACTATTACCAGGATATGAAAGTGAATTCGCTAAAGGAATACAAGGAGAAATAGAACAAAAAATTCTTCAAGAAGAAAACATGGAATTAAAAAATTTTAAAGTAGATAGGATTGCAGAAATATCAAGCCAAGGAAGTAGAAAAAAAATATCACTAAAACCCCAAAACATGTACTTGGACAAAATTGGAGAAGATGAGTTTAACGAAGGGAAAAAATACGCAACCATAAAATTTTATTTAACAAAAGGAAACTATGCCACAACAATAATGCAAGAACTAATAAAAGAAGAAATATTTTAAAAAAACATTTTAGAAAAAATTTATGACAAATATTTTAGAACAATTATTTCAGAACAAGTATTTTAGAACAATTATTTTGAATAAAAATTTTATTCACTAATTTTTAGAGAACAAAATAGTTCAAAAATATTGACACCCAAATCACAGAATTGAGTAAAACTATTAACCAAATAAGTAAAACTATTTCCCACTCTCTTCTAGGACCAAAAATTTTTATTATTAATTTCGCAAAATCATACCTTGTTTTTTTATCAGGATAATTAGGGATTGATAATTTCCCATTTTTTAGCAAAGTATACGGCCTGAATTTTCTTTGAGTAGCATCATCTCTATTAGTTAACATTTTTAGTAAAAAGAAATCAATCATGTGTGGAATGAAAAGCAAGAAAACAAAAATCACGAAATAAATATTTTGTGAATATAAAGCAAACCCTGCAATGCTTGATCCAATTAGTAAAGTTCCTGAATCTCCAGGAAATGCTTTTGCTGGAAATCTGTTAAATACTAATAATCCTAAAATTATTGCGTTTAGTGAGAAAAAAAGAAAACTCAATTCTTGAGAAACTTGAATAGCAACAAGAGTTATTATTGATGTAATAATAAAACTTGAACCAATCGTCCACCCATTTAACCCTTCAAAAGTATTACTAAAACTAGCAATTCCTGCAAAATAAAGTGCGAGAATAATTACTATAATTACTCCGAAAAAATCAAAAATGCTTGTTGGAGTGAATAACAAATACGCAACAATTAGTGAAACAAACGCTATTGGTAATGCTCGTTGAATCCAACTCAATGGTTTCGAAAGGAATTTGTTTTTTGAATCATCAACAAAACCAATTAGAGCAAAAACACTAACCGCAAAACCAACAAAAAGTAATTTTAGTTCAAAACCAAAAAAGAAAAAATAAGAAAAAATAATTAACCAAAAAGGAACAACAAGAGCCACCCCTACACTCTCCGCAACAAGAGGTTCGTTTAATTTATTAATATCCTTTCCAACAATTTTTTTTGAAAAATTTCTTTTAATTACAAAAAAAACAAAACAAACCGATAACAAAAACAAAAATAGTGGAGTAAAAGTAATGAAATTAATTGAACCCAAATCAAACATTTAAACCACTTTAACAAAAATTTTACACACAATTAATAACTTAACCAACCAACCACTAAATTAAATGTTATTTAAATACTAAATTATTCAACTACCAAATTATCCAACTAACAAATTATTTAATTATTAAATTGTTTAATTAAATAAATTGAAAAAGTGTTTTTATAATTAAGTATTTTCCCAACAAACAACTTTTATAAATTTCAATATTCAAATTACTTATTTTTTATTTTATTTTTTAATTCATTTTTGAATTACTTTTAAACAATTTATTTTTTTTATTTTTAAATTATTTTTAAAATTATTTTTTGTTTGGTTTTATTTTGATTTGTGTTGTTAGTAAACTTAAAATTGTTGGAATGAATAATCTAACTACTCCGAACAAAATTAGTATTGCTGCTATTTGTGATAAGTTTAGGGATATTTGTGAAAACTCAGGCATTGCTAAAAAAATAAATCCTGCTGCTTCAACTAACCCTACTCCTCTTGGTAGAACTGGGGTTCTTTCAAGAATAGAGATTATGATAAACAAAAATGCTAGTGGGAAAAGCTCTATTGGGACACTTAGCGCAAAAAAACAATAGTATAAAGCAAAAAATTCAAACAATAATGATGCTCCTGAAAGAACCAGTACTTTCAAAAAATTTTTTTTTGGAACAACTTGTAAATAATTCGAGTATTCGTAAAAGTATTTTTTTAGAACCAAAAAACCTCTCCAGATTTTTCCAAGTTCTCCAAAAATCGCTGAAATCATTAACCCAATTTTTTTGTTTAATGGAAGCAAAAATAATGCTGATGCTAGTATTATTACTGAAAACCCTGAGAGCAAACCAAAAAGAGCAACTATTGATAATTGTGTTTCTAACAATACTACCCAAACAACTAAACTTGATAAAACAGTGAGCATAAAAAACTTTAACCCCTTAACCACCATTGCTGCTGAAATTGATTGAGAATAAGACACTCCAAAATGTTCTTTTGCTTTAATTGATCTTAACGCTTCAGAACCCACTTGAACAGGAGTAAGAGCCCCATACACACAAGAAAAACCAACAATAATAGAGTTCCAAAATGTTACCTTTTTGTTGTTTTTTAGTAACAAAGCCCAAGGAATTATCCATAAAACAATAGAAAGTAGGAAAAAAAGCACTGCCATCGCGAAAAAATAAGGGTTGGCTGATAAAATTACTGGTAACGCGCCAGTTAACCCTGTTATAACCCCATACCCTGCAAATACTAGTACTAGAAAAACAATACTGTATTTTAAGTATTTTTCCATAACAATAACCTAACTGCTATAAAATCTAACTGCTATAAAATCTAACTGCTATAAAATCTAACTG
>JAAZKV010000024.1 GCA_012799645.1 Candidatus Iainarchaeum sp.
TCCTTTTTTTGAAACGTTTAGTGCTGCTGAAAAAATTGCTCTTACTTGCATTTCCATTATTTCAGGGTACACTATTGCTAAACGACATCCTCTGAATCCTAGCATTGGATTGAATTCGTGAAGTGAAGTGATAGTGTTTTGGATTTCGTCAACACTTACCCCTATTTCTTCAGAAATTTCTTGAATTTCTTTTAATTGGTCGTGTTTTGGTAAGAATTCGTGTAGTGGTGGGTCAAGCATTCTTATAATCACTGGTAATCCGTTCATTGTTTTGAATATTCCTTCAAAATCTTGTCTTTGGAATGGCTCGATTTTTGCTAATGCTTTTTTTCTTCCTTCAACGTTTTTTGCTAAAATCATTTCTCTCACAGCTTTGATTCTTGTTGATTCAAAAAACATGTGTTCTGTTCTAATTAACCCTATTCCTTCAGCACCGAAATCTCTAGCGATTTTTGCGTCGTGTGGTGTGTCAGCGTTGGTTCTTATTTTTAGTTTTCTAAAACCATCAGCCCAACTCATTAGAGTGCCAAAGTCTCCTGATAGTGAAGGTTCAACAACAGGAACTTCTCCAATTATTACATGTCCTGTTGATCCGTTTAGAGAAATCACATCCCCTTCTTTCACTATTTTTCCTTTCACAGAGAATTTTTTTCCCTTCTCGTCCATTGTGATCTCGTCACATCCTGATACACAACACTTACCCATTCCTCTTGCAACAACAGCTGCGTGAGAAGTCATTCCTCCTCTTGCAGTTAATATTCCAACAGCAGAGTGCATTCCTTCAATATCTTCAGGAGAGGTTTCAAGTCTAGCCAAAATAACTTTCTCTCCACTATCAGTCCATTTTTTTGCATCAGTTGCGTTGAAAACAACTTTTCCTACTGCTGCTCCTGGAGAAGCAGGTAATCCAATAGTGATTGGAGTGTATTTGTGTTTTGGATCAAATTGTTTGTGAAGTAATTGATCTAGTGAAGCAGGATCTACTCTTAAAATTGCTTCTTCTTTTGTGATTAGTTTTTCTTTAACCATATCCACAGCGATTTTTACTGCAGCGTGAGCGGTTCTTTTTCCGTTTCTTGTTTGAAGCATGTACAATTTTTCGTGTTCAATAGTGAATTCAAAATCTTGCATATCTCTGTAATGTTTTTCTAACTTTGATCTTATTCCTACTAGTTCTTTGTAAACTTTTGGTAACACTTTTCCTAGTTCTTCTACTTTGTTCGGTGTTCTTATTCCTGCAACAACATCCTCTCCTTGTGCATTCATTAAGAATTCTCCGTAGAATTTGTTTTCTCCTGTAGCTGGGTTTCTTGTGAAAGCAACTCCTGTTCCACTAGTTTCTCCCATGTTTCCGAAAACCATTTCTTGAATATTCACTGCGGTTCCCCAATCATTAGGAACATTGTTTAATCTCCTATACACTATTGCTCGATCATTCATCCATGATTTGAAAACAGCATCCCTTGATCTTTTTAGTTGAGTAATTGGGTCTTGTGGGAAATCCTCTTTGGTTTCTTTTTTGTAAAGAACCTTGTACTTTGCCACTAGTTCTTTTAACATTAGAGTAGTCATTTCTGTGTCTTGTTTTATTTTGTTCGCGTGTTTGATTTCATCCATTATGTGTTCAAACTTCATTCTGTCCACTCCCATTACAACATCAGCGAACATTGTAATGAATCTTCTGTAAGAATCATAAGCGAATCTTTCGTTATTAGTTGCTTTAGCGATTGTTTCAACAACCACATCATTCATTCCTAAATTCAGTATAGTGTCCATCATTCCTGGCATTGAAGCAGGAGCTCCACTTCTAACAGAAACAAGCAACGGATTTTTTTTATCACCGAACTTTTTCCCTGTTTTTTTTTCTAGTTTTTTTACTGCAACCATCATTTGTTCATCAAGCAATGGAGAGTGTTTTTTTCCGTTCGCATAATAAGCTTTACAAACATCAGTAGTGATAGTGAAACCATAAGGAACAGGCAACCCTATTTTTGTCATATCAGCTAAATTCGCTCCTTTACCCCCAAGAAGCATTTTCATTGACTTATCTCCTTCTTCAAACATATAAACTAGTTTTTCTTTTTTGCTCACCTTTTTACTAACCAATTAAATCAACTCCTCCAAAAAATTAATAGCAAAAGAAAAGAAAAAAAGGTTAATAAATCTAATTACAAGAAAAAGAAAAATAGAAAAATTTTAACAAAAAAAATAAGGTTAAAAAGAGATGTTTGATTTTTTGTTAATTAATTTTTGATGAATAATTTGTTAATTAATTTGATACGATTTTGTTAATTGATCTTTTGTTAATTGATTTTGTTAATTGATTTTGTTAATTGATTTTGTTAATTGATTTTTTGATAGGTTTTTGTTTTTTTTTATTTCCTTTTTTTTGAAATAAAAAACACTACTAAACTGAACAAAAACACTACTACAAAAATGTTGTTGTCAGGAATGTTTGCTTTTGGTTTATTTGGATTATCATAATTAAGATAAAATTGAGTTCCGGATCCCCCAACTACTGATCCAGAAAAAACATACCCGCCGTCTTGTTGTAGAGGGGTGCTGGTTGTTGCAATAATCTCTGATCCCCCAGCATTACAGTTAAGATCACTTGTAAATTTTAGTGGGATTTTGTTTCCCTCTTCATCATAAAAATTATTCAAATCATCTGGATCCAAAGTAGTGTTAGAAGCACAATCCACATAAAACTTAATAGTGTTCTCATCAACCACACTAATCTTAAAATCAAGCAATTGATTATCAATAATAATAACTCTCACACCGCCCCTATACTCTGTGACATCCCCATACGCCCAAGTATTCATCGCATCATGATACCCAACACTTTGATTCAAATCATAAAAAGCAGTAATTTTCTCAAGATTAGGAGTTTTATCCATACAAAAACAATTATATCTTAATATTGATCCAGAATTATCACAAGCGTCCCGGCCCAAGTTATACCCATCCCAAGAACGTAATTTTGATCCGGAATTTTTTAATTCCCCTCCAATTTCAGTATCATCCCAATACAATAAATCACTTTTCATTTCCCCACCTATTTTTCTTTCAAGTTGTATATTTAATTTTGAGCGTGACCCAATTACTGGAATATTCGTTAAACTTGAATAAAATCTTATTAAATAATTATAATCCCCACTAGGTAGTTTTTGATTATTTGGACCAATTAAGTTCCATACATAAGAAGAACTACCATTAACTATTTGACGATACGCAACAAAGTCATTTGAATCATCAAAAAATTGATTATCTTTATCAACATCAATATAAATATCATAATATTTTGAAACATTTTCTCCAACATTTATATCAAAAACATATGAATCAATTTTTTCAGTAACTTTAACACTAGGGTTATAGTCCCCGGGTTTTTTTGAAAATGCTGGTTCATTAATATACATTCTTTGACTACCTTCCGCACGCAATGAAGGTCGTAAAAAACCAGTTGGTGTTTCATATCCAACATTAAACCAATAATACTCATTTCCACAACCATTATAATCTGAACGACCTGCCTCCTCAGCAAGTTTCTTATAAGTTTTTCCTTTAATAGCATTTAGATCTGGATGAACATACGCAAACATTGGAAGACTTTTTAATGTTGAGTTATTATCAAAGTGTATTCCAGTTTCGTTTGTTCTAATTGATGACCAAGAAAGACTAAATTTATTAAGCACTATTTTGAAATACTCTGAATAACAATTATTCCAATCTTTTTGACCATACAAAGCTTTTTCCCATTCACACATAGCAGAGTCGTTTCCAATAGCGGAAGCTAATACAAAAAAATTAACATCCAAATCTGTAAAACCTGCTGCACTCCACGCGGGCAACCAAACTCTTCCAAGAGAAGGTTCTGTTTGTCCAGAAGGAATTACATTTATATCCCAATTGTCTATCCCCCATTTTCTTTCAAAGTAAAAAGAATTATAATCACGAGAATCTTTATTAGCAGAAGAATCACAATGAATTGCTTCATAAACAACTCCTGAACCAAACCTTACCTCCCAAACCCCTGATTTTGTAGCACGAAAACTTTTCACACAAGTATCTAATTTTGTTGGATCATCATCACACATTAATCTACCGGAATCATAATCATTATCTAAATAAAATTGTATCCAAAATTTATTCACATCACAATCATAATCATTTGAAATATTGTTTGGTTGAGCATACGCATAATTCTTTGAATTAACATATTCCTTAAATGGAAAGGGTGGAAAATTATTAGAATTTACTCCGCTTGGTATTGTTGAATTTTCTCTATTACACCCTCCTGCAACATACCCTCCAGACATTGTAAAATATTGATTATAACTAGCAACAATAGTTTCATCTTTCAACACATCAACATTAAATTTTGTGTAAGGAGTTGATTGATTATCACATTTAAAAGAATTGGAATCACCCATACCGCTAATTTCATTTTTCACATAATTCTTAAAATCACTATAATTCCAATCTTGTTCAAAATAAACTGAATATTTTTTTGTTCCATTTGATAAAGGGCTTATGTGTGGTTGGAAAAAAAAACCACTAGCAAATCCATAATTCACGAAGTTACCATCATTTGGATTATATAATCTTACAGTTTCACTGAACGCGTTTGTTGTAAAAATTAGTAAAAAAATCAAGGTTAGAAAGAGTTGAGTGTGTTTAACAAAATTTTGGTGTTTTTGTGCTTTGTTTTTCATGTAAGTATTAATGATTATGAATATAAAAATGTTATTAATCAAAGTAAAAAATGTTATTAATTAATAGAAAAACAAAAATGTTTGTTTTTTAAAAAAACTATTTTTTCTTTTGTTCTAGTTTTTGTATTGATTTTTTTATTTGTTTTATTTCTTGTAAAATTTTGTCATCTCTGTCAAGTATTCCTTTTTTTGCTAAACTTCTATGATTTGCTTCTGTAACATTGTGGAGCATTATTCCAACAAACAAATTCACTAAAACAAGTGCTGCTAATATTATGAAACTAAAAAAGTAAATCCAAGCAAATGGATAAGTGTCAATTGTGTTCATTAATTTAATGTCCCAATTGGATGTTGTAGAAATAGTGAATAGGGTTATTATTGATGAACCTAGAGTTCCCCAATATTGTGGATCAACATCTCTAAAAAATTGCACTCCTAAAATTCCATAAACATAAAGCAACAATAATAGTAACAAAAAAACCATGAACATTGAGGATAGTGATTTTATTAAAGCTTCAACAATTATTCTTAAATTATCAAACTTTCTTACAAGTCTAACTATTCTCAACAATCGTATTATTCTAACAACATTAATCATTGGACCTATTGATGGGACAAAAGAAAACACTGTAACCGAAAAATCGAATAAATCCCAAGGGTTCAAAAAATATTTTGAAAACTTTGGAGCAACTGAAATAATTTTAATAACAGCTTCAACTACGAAGAAAAACAACACAATATTTCCAATTAGAGAAAATATTGGGGAATAGTATGAAAGTTGAGGGTAAGTTTCTAACCCTAACACAATAGCATTTATAATAATTAAAGCAAGTATAAAATTGCTGAACCATTCAGAATAAGCAACACTAGAACAAAATGCTTTAATATTTTTGAAACCAAAACTCATTTCGAAATAAGGAAAAAAGAAGTATATAAATCATTCGTTCATTAAAAACTAGGTCACACAAATTCAAGCCTTTCTTTTTTAGCATAGGTTTTTTCACCATATCGAGCCACAAGGCGAAGATACTGCTTCGTCTAGTCCAAGCAAAATTTTATTTTGCGGGACCCGTAAAAGCTAAGTGCTTTTACTTGGTCATGGCGAAACAGGACATGCACGGGAACGGATTTGAACCGTTGAACGCACTAAGCGACAGGGTCCTAAACCCTGCGGGTTTGACCGCTCCCCAACCCGTGCAAAAACAAACTCACTCTTTTAGAATGGTTTTTACTAAAATAAATTTCTTTGTGAATCCTTTAAATAATATTGCTTTGGGTTTATTTTTTAAATTAATCAATTATTTTTGAGTTCCAGTGAATATTGATTAAGGCGTTTGAAAATACTTTGTCAATTTTCTCGAATTCAAGTTCGTAATCAAGAGGTTTGTTACCAAATGCTTTTCTGTTAATAAAGTTTTTTTGAGAAAAAACCCAATCAATATTATATTTATTAAGTATTGAATAATCTTTTTCTTCTAAAAATCTAAAGTTTTCTTGAAGCATTTTTTCAGGAGCATACTCAACTGCCAAATCAGCCATCACTGCTCTGTTTGTGAAATAAGTAATATTGTGACTAAACAATGGATCTGATAAAATTCTTTCCGAAGAAGAAGAATTTTCTGACAAAAAATCATATGGCTCGGTTAAATAATTTGTTATTGATAAATACCCAATTGTTGATCCACTAATTAATCCAACAAAAAGCATTATTATTGCGATTAATCTAATGAAGTATTTACTTTCAAAAGCTTTTTCTGGAATTAATATAACCAAAAATACAGCAAAATTTATTGCGTTAAAAATATTCCATCTATAACTAATAAAAATTTGGAATAATAAACCTAAAATCACTCCAATCAATAATTTCTTTTCATAGTTTGAAAGATAAAATTTTCTTTCCTTCAAATCAAATATTGTGAATAAGAAAAAGAAAATAAACATTGGACCAAAATCAAGCAAAATATTTACTGCATCATAGTTAATCAAGTAACCCCAATTTGATGATTCTGCTTGGGTAGGGAAACCAAAATTCAAAAAATTTGGGACAAAAAATAATAAAAAAATCAATCCAGCAATCAACCACACTCTCAACACTTTTTTGAACTCTATTTTTTTCGCGACAATTAAATATAAAGGAATGAAAGCAACAAAAAGTGGGAATTGAATAAACCCACAAACAGCTAAAGAAATTGATGCAAGTATTTTTTCTTGTAACTTTGAATGATTTTTTAGCACCAACGCAAGTGCAACAATGAATAAACCAAAAGAAAATGCATGCCTTGGACTAATTATTAATCCAGTTCTAATAAAATTCTCCATCCAAAGTAAGACATAAAGTATTGCTGATTTATTTTTAGAAAACCCAATACTTTCTCCGAACATCAGAACAGCGAAAATAAAAAATATGTTGGATAGTACTAGGGTGATAGAAAATAATTCCTGGCCAGCTAGCCCAAAAATCCAAGAAAATCCTGCTTGTAAATAAAAGTATCCTGGAATGAAACCCAACACTCTTCCAAAATAACTCAACTCATCAAATACGGGTAATTCAAAATCGTTTGACAAACTCTTTGCATGTCTTTCATAATAAGTGTTCCAATAAGAAAAATTACTAACTGTGAAAAAATTGATGAAAAGAGGAAGTAAAATCGCTCCTAATATTATTACAATAAAAATTGGATTAAGAATTTTTTGTTTATCTTCAGAAGAAAAAGGTTTGAAAGAAAAATTATTTTTAAAAACAAAAAGTAATACAATAATTATCAAAAAATTCAAAAACAAGAAGGAGAATAAACTCAATATTTTGAAAAAGTTCAAAATAAACCCTGTTGAAACTATTAATGCAAAAGTACTCATTAATGAAAGAGCAGATTTTTCAATAAAACTTTTTTTAGCAAAAACAAATAAAGAAAAAACGCTAATAATGAAAATGAAAAATACAAATCCTACAAAGGGAATCATTTTTATTGGAGGGGTGTAAAAAAATTCTTTAAAACTATTTACTCCATTAAAATACAAATTAACATTGTTTTTACCTTCAACAAAATCAATTTTTTCAAAATAAGTTTTTGTCCCTTGTGTTGGATAAATTTTTTGAACCTCTTTGCCATTAATAGAAATTATTAAAGGTTTGAAAGAATCATAATTTTTTAAATCTAAATTAAACAATATCCCTTCGGAATTAATATCAATTATTTCTATCTTTGTGATTGGTCCATCCAATAAATCAATTTTTTCTATATGATAAAATAATTTTTGAGAACCTAAAGTAACCGATACAACATTGTCCCCATCATTCAAATAAAACGGATCAAAACAATAATTCTTTTTCACACCACCATAATAATTGAATAATTCTTGATCATCATTTTCCGCAACAATTACTATCGGTTCAGAAAATATTACATTATTGTTAACAAAAACACTAATTCTGTCTTCATGCACTTTTATGCTTTGAGTATCAATTGAAAAAGAAAAACAAAATTGATTATTATCATCAGTTACTTTATCATAATCATTGAAATATATATTCGCTAAAGAAAATTCATTCATCTTAGTAGTTCCCCAAAACGGAACCACTAATATTGCTATACAAAAAAGAATAAACAAAACAAAGATCGCAAAAAATTCTCTTGATCTAAAAAAAGATTCAAATTTTGTTGATTTGTTTTTAGAAACCATACATAAATTTCCAAAAGTTGTTTTAAAAAGATATTGGGAGAAGAAAAAATCAACTAAAACAATTTAATAAAAAAATTTTAACCCCAAAAAAATACAAAATTAACTAGTTATAATTATAAAATAACTCTACGAGATAGCATTAAATATTAGAAAAACCATTAATATTCGGGGTGTTGGTTCATGTCTTTAACAAGATTAGAAGCTGGACTTATTAGAGTGAAGAATGATCTTGACAAGGTCAAGAGTGTTAATACTGATTTTGAAAATGTTTTATCAGAAATGAAGGTTTTGAGGAAAAGAGCTATTGCTAATCCTGAAACGAAACAAATGATTTCTAACGAAATGAAGAATAAAGAAATCCTAGAATTATTTTCAAGTATTGAGAGTAGTTTTGAAGAGTTGCGAACAAAACTAGCTAAACAAACACTAGAAAAACAAGAATTAATGGATTTTGTTGAATCTATTAGATTGAAAAAGAATTTTTCTTTTGACAATTCAGTGCAAGCAATTTCTTTTGTTAGCACTGCTCTTGAAGAAATGGAGTGCAGTCACGTTTTATTGAGGCCGGAGTTTATTGGAACAATTGATTTAACAGAGCTTTCAGTGAAACTAAAATTAACAAAGGAAACAAACGGAGTAATTGTTGAACAAGAAAGAATAGAAGAGGTGTTAACTTATTTACTCGCAAAAAGACAATTAAGAAATCTTGTGCTTGAAGCTGGTAGCGCTAAAATAAATTTCAAATCAAGTCATGATATTGTTGTTGAAGCAGAGAATGATAATATCAAAGAACTAGTGAAATTAAAAAAATAAAAAAACAAAAACACCCCTTAATGTTTTTGTATCAACAAAAAAAATTTGTTGATAATTCTTTTTTTTTAATAAAATTAAATTAAGAACGCGCTTGCTGTTACACTTGAATCCCAAGAAAATCTTGGTCTTACTTTTATCATCCACACTTTTTCAGTATTATCATCAATCACTAATGCGTATCCTTTTTGTCTTGGCATTTCTGAATACAATTTATCAAGATCTGTATTCATATAAGATGGTCTTAGTGCTCCAACCGCTGCAATATCTGGTTGGGATGTCATTCTGTGTGAAATGAAAAGATCACATTGGGATACGGCATCAGGGTGAATTTTTTCAGGTCTTTGAGTTGCAAGAATTAATCCTAGTCCTGGTTGTCTTCCTACTCTTACCCATTCAAGCAAAACAGGTAATGCGATATTATCTTCATCTCTGGGCATAAACATGTGTGCTTCATCAATCATTAACCACACTAAAGGCATTTTGCTTGATCTTTTATTTTCAGTGATTAGTTTCATTTCTTCTTCTTTTCTATAAAGCATTCTTTGTTCAAATATTTTTTTACCAATTAGTGCAACAACAATATCTTTTATTCCTTCAGCTCCCACTGTTTGTCGATATGAAGAAACATCAATAACAGTAATCACTCCTGGTAAAGCGAGTTGTTCTATTTTAGTTCCTTCTTTTTCAATTAACCCCCAACTTTTAGCCATTTGTAATCTTGATATCACTGCTTGTCTTACTTCTAACTTTGATTCTTCATCAATTTTTGTTGCAGAAATCAAATCATCAATCCCATAATATGTTCCTACTTTTTCTTTAACTTTTGCAACAATTCTTGAAATAAGTATTCCTTCGGGATCTGACCATTTTAAGTGGAAAAGAGCCATCCACTCTGTTTCTTCAAGCTCTGAACATTTTAGTGTGAAAGCCCCATCAATTGGTAATCCTTTTTCTTTGTAAAAATTTAGTTGCCCTCTTGGAACAAGAACTTGAACATTTGTTTTATCAGCTTTTAAATCCCAAGCACTTAATTCAGCATTATCAATATTCGCTGCGGGTAATTTTAGTCCCCAAAAAATTCCAACAGTATCAATAGTGATTGTTGATATTCTTGAACGAATAGAAGAATCAAGACGAGCCATTTCTTCCATTAACACTGCAAGAGTGTAACTATTGTGAATAATTATATCATTAGCAACAAAGTTATGGTTTTGTGGAACAGAGATATCATAGACTTTAGTTTTTTCATTAATTTCAGTAATTTCTTTTATTTCATCCCAATAAATATCGGATTTTGCTAAATTTTGAATTAATTCATTCTCATCAGCTATAGCGATTTGTAACAATTTTTCTCGTGTTGGAGAATAAAATTTATTTTCTCTTAAAGAATTTGTGTATTTGTACCCTAATTTTTTTCCAACAGAAACCCAATTAGTAGGAGTGTAATAATTCCAAATTTCTTTCGGAATAGTATCAAAGGGGACAGTATCAAGATTTGGATTAAATTTTTTTTGAGAAAAAAGTAATTGTAGTTCTTTTTGTTTTAATTCTTTTTCCCCAAAAAAACCAATTTTGTTAATAAATTCTTTACAAAAAATCCCTTCAATAATTAATTCAAATGAATTGAATTCTTTTTTACCCAAAAATATTTTTTTTTCTCTAAGTGTTGAAATTACTCCAAATTTTAGTAATAAGTGTTGAACTTGTTTTATTAATTTTTTTGAACTTGAAGCATACTCAATTTTGTATTTGTTTTTTTCTTTCCAAATTGTTCCATCACAAGAAAACATTCTATTCAACAACAATGCTGTTTTTTGTTCGTTTAAAGAAAAAATTTCTTTAGGCAATTCTTTTTCTGACTCCAATTGTCCATAAACCCCTAAACCAATTAACCAATCACGCAAATAATTCATGTGTTCAAATTGTGTTCCTTCGCCAAAATAATTATTTTCTCCAACTTGATTTTTTTTAATTTCTTTTGAATATTTATTAACAGAATATTTATTAACAACCCTAAATTTTCCTTCATTGTTTTTCATTTTTTTTACAACCAATCTTTCATCAAATTCTTTTACTGATGCAAAAAAATCTTCTTGTATTTTTTTATCAAAATTAGTGAACCAAACATCTTTTTTTGATACGCCCTCTTTTGCTGTGTTTGCTTTTGTTTTGTTTCCTTTTGTTGTGTTTCCTTTTGCTGTTTTTCCTTTTGCTGTGTTTCCTTTGGTTGTTAAATATGCCAATAATTTTACTTGGGCTTCTGTTAAAAAATTGTTTCCAAAAAAACCAATTTTTCTCGGCACCGCAATTCTCTTACCAACTGATAGCTCCATTACTGGTTTCCACCCATCAATTGTAAATAAAGGGTGTTCCGGAGTTAGTGTGATTTCTCTCCCAGTATTGGTTTTTATTTTAATTACTTTATCAACTTCTCTTTCAAAAAAATCATTTTTGTTTTCAGCGTTTAATTTAAATGAATCATTTAGTGCAATAATTTTTCTTGAATCATTTTTCAAATCTTTTATTTTTACTAACGAACCATCTTCAAGCAATATTTCTGTTTCTCCAACAACACACTTTCCTCCTCCACGTTTTCCACAAATAAGCATTAAGTGAGGGCGAGAAACATCAACCATTACTTTTCTACCAAGAACCGGTTTTTCTCCACTTGACATCACTACTTTACCCAAGTAAGCAGTTCCTTGAGAACCATACTTTTCAAGATCTTTTAAATCCCTTCCCAGAACTGCTGGTTCTTGTGAAAAATCTTGTTGCATAAAAACACATCTATTCAAAACTTTTATTCAAAAAATACTAAAAGTATTAGAAAAACCAACTATATATTATTTGCTGTTTTGAATTTTGATTAATTTTTATTCAAAAATTTTATTTGAGTTTATTTCTTTTTGTTTTTTAGTAAAACAAACAAAACAAAAGTGAATACAAATACTAGTGGGACAAAATTGTTGTCAGGAATTGTTTGAGTAGTTTTATTTGGGTTGCAACTTTTTATTGCAACAAATTTTGTTAATCCTTTACAATTTCCTCCAACACAACCAGGTTCGTTAATATTATAATCAAAAGAAACTGAATACACTGATTCGCTACATTCATTAATTTTTATTTGTCTTTGATAATTTTGATCAATACAATTTATTATTGGATCAAAAGAAGTTGGGTTTATTACTAAATCATTTTTTTTCACAACAACTGAATTAACAAAAATATTTCTGTCACCCCAATTACTAGGAACTTTGCAGGAAATATTAAAATCCAAAATTATGTTTTCGTCACTAACTGTTGGAACAAAATCTGTTACTCTTATTATCCCTGATAAGGAAGAACAATTGTAACAATCAGTGTTTGCAAAAGAAGTGTTTAAAATTAGTAAAAAAAATAATGTTATGGAAAAAATACTTGTAATTGAATTTATTTTCATAATGAAATTACTCACTCCAAATATAAAAAAGTTTGTTCTACTAAAAATCCTCAACCAAAAAATTAATACTTTTTTTACTGCGGGTTTTTCTTCCACAAAAAAGTAAATTCAACCATTCCTTTTTCAGCACAAATTTTTCTCTCACAAAAAAATACAATTCCAGCCTTTCTTTTTTAGTGCA
>JAAZKV010000025.1 GCA_012799645.1 Candidatus Iainarchaeum sp.
TAACAACCCCCATCGCCAAAAGGAATTGGCGTGAAATACACTCATCCCCCATTAAAAAAATGTGTTATCTCGCCAGAGATAACAACCCCCATCGCCAAAAGGAATTGGCGTGAAATACACTCATCCCACATTTTTACTTTTTTTTCTCACAATTTTGTTTCATTTTTTCATTTCGGTTTTTCCCTAAGAAAATAAATTTCCTTTTATAAATCAATAATATCTAATATTATTAGAAAGTTAAACCAAATTTGAGGTGGTTTTATGAAAGAAAAAAATAATACAATTGTTTTGGCAATTGGAATTGTTGCTTTGCTTTTGGTTGGTTTTTTTGCAGCTACTCTAATGGTGCCAAAATTACCTGACGAAATAAAAGTAACTACTGGAAGTCCTGAAGAATTACAAAGAACATTATCAGCTAATGGAACAGTAGAAAAACTTGTTTCGCCAGATCAAGCCGAAATTTATTTATCAGTAGAAACACTCGCAAACACTGCTAGTGTGAGCCAAGAAAATAATGCAAAACTTGCAGAACAAGTTAGAACTGCACTAAAAAACGCAGGAGTGAAAGATTCAGAAATAGAAACAACATATTATACAGTTAATGAAGAGTTTGAGTGGGAAGAAAATTGGACAAAAAAAGTGTCAAAAGGATTCAGAACAACAAACTCAATAAAAATAACAATAAAAAATTTAACAAAAACCGGAAGCATAGTTGATGCTGCGGTGAGTGCTGGAGCAAACAGAGTATCAAACATCCAATTCACTCTATCAAAAGAAGCACAAGAAAGAGCAAAACAAGAAGCACTAACTGATGCTGCAAAAATGGCTAAAACAAAAGCACAAAGCATTGCAAGCGGGTTAGGAGTAACTCTTGGAAAAGTAAACAGCATAACCGAAAACGCATACTATTACACTCCAAATTATAGAAACTATGATATGGCGATGAATGCAATAACAGAATCAAAAGCAGAAACACCAATTACTCCAGGGGATGTATCAGTAAGCGCAACAGTAAGTGTAATATATGAAATAGAATAATAAACAAAACAAAAATAAATATAACAAAAACAAATACAACAAAAAATAACTAAAATAAAAATAACTAAACAATTGGGGGGTTATTGACCCCCTAATTTTCTTTTTTTGCTTTTTCATTTTTAATTTTTCATTTTTTATTACCTTTTAATAATTCTCCCCTTTTTTTACTTTTTTGTATTTTTAATTTTTCATTTCTTTTTTGTCTCCTATTTTTTTATTGTTTTGTTTTATTTTCTTTTTTCTTTTATTCCTTTTTCTTTTTTAAAAAAACAATAAAATAATTATTTTAATCAAAAAAATAAACAAAAGAAGGTATGCATTTTATTACACTAAAAACTCATTATTTGTTATTAATAAAGAACATAACAATAGTTGTATGGATTCAAAATTAATTTTTACACTTACTCAAAGTTTCGTTGAGTCCGATTCATTTATTTCACCTCTCCCCCTTTTGCCCTAATTAAAATATCTTAAATAATTTAGGGCATTTTTCAAAAAAACAAAAAAAAACCAAATATTTAGGGGGGAACAAAATTTGGAAAATAAAAAAAATAAGGAAGAAAGTAATGAAAATAATGATTGGAACAATAATAATTGGAGCAATACTAATGAAAGTGATGATGAATTTGATTTAAAAAATTATAAAAATGTCATAATAAAAATTGGAACAAACACAATAATGAAAAATGAAGAAATAAATAAAGAGTTTTTAACAAACCTTACTATTAAGGTGGGGGAACTTATTAAGAGTGGGAAAAAGGTTTGTATTGTTAGTAGTGGAGCAATAGGGCTAGGGAAAAAAGCAACAAACTTTAATCCAACAATTATTAAAGAACAACAAGGGCTTGCCGCAATTGGACAAATCAAATTAATGCAAGAGTATCAAAAAAGATTTGAAAACATTGGGTTTGAGGTTGGGCAAGTTTTGTTATCACAACAAGATCTCTTAAACAAAGAGTGTTTAAACAATATCAAAAACGCTTTTGATTTTTTGTTTGAACAAAAAATAATCCCAATAATTAATGAAAATGATGTTGTTGCAACTGAAGAACTAAGAAAAAATGGATCTTTCTCTGACAATGATGCACTCGCATCACTTTTAGCAACAAAAATTGAAACAGATCTATTAATCATAATTACAGAAAAGGGGGGACTTGTTGGAAAAAGTGGAAAAATATTAAAAAAATTTTACCACGAAAACGAACTCGCAAATCTAGAAAACACTAAAGGAGGGAGAGGGGGAATGGAAACAAAAATAAAAGCAATTACACTCGCAACCACAAACAAATGTGATTGTTTTATCACTTCAAGTAAAGAAATAAACAATATAGAAAACAAAAACGTGATTGGAACTTTTTGCAAATCTGTCCCAAAAAAATTAAGCTTTAAAACCTCTTAGTTCATTATTTTTGTTATTAAAATACAAATAAAAAGAAAAATGGATTTGGTATTTTTATGAATGGTGAAAAATTACCGAGTTATGACACAAACCCTGGCGAGTGGTATACTGAAATTATACAAAAAGCAGAACTAGCTGATATTAGATACGGAGTAAAAGGAGCACTTGTTTTCCAACCCTGGTCTGTTGAATGTATGGAAAAAATGTATGATTATTTTGAAGCTGATCTAAAAAAAAGAGGACACAAAAACTATTGGTATCCCGCACTAATACCTGAAAGCTACTTTCAAAAAGAAGCAGAACACATCAAAGGATTCACGCCTGAAGTTTTTTGGGTGGAAAGAGGAGGAGAAGAAAAACTAGAAGAAAGATTAGCACTAAGACCAACAAGCGAAACAGCTTTTTACACAATGTTTGCACAATGGATACGATCCTACAAAGACCTACCATTTAGAACATACCAAAGAGCAAATGTATACAGATATGAAACAAAAGCAACAAGACCATTTCTTAGAAGTAGAGAATTTTATTGGATAGAAACACACTGTGCTTTTAGAACAAAAGAAGAAGCATACCAAAATGTGCTAGAGGATATGGAAACAACAAAAAGAGTGGTGTATGGAATATTTGGAATACCAACAATAGTTTTTGAACGACCAGCATGGGACAAATTTGCAGGAGCAGGAAGAACATTCGGAGCAGATGCAATTACTCCTCAAGGAAGAGTAGTACAACAACCATCAACACACATGATAAACCAACACTTCCCAAAAGTGTTTGGAGTAAAATACACTGATAGTGATGAAAAAGAAAAAACACCCTACACTACTTGTTACGGACCAGCAATATCAAGAATAATGGCAAGCGTAATACTTACACACGGAGACAACAAAGGACTAAAATTCCCGTTTGAAATTGCTCCAAAACAAATAGTAATAATACCAATTTTGGCCGAAAAAGAACCAAAAGTAATAGACAAAGCGAAAGAACTTTTAGAAACATTAGAAGAAAAAGGATACAGAATAGAATTAGACACGACAGATAAAAGACCAGGAGAAAAATTTTATTTTTGGGAAATGAAAGGAGTGCCGCTAAGAATAGAAATTGGGCCAAAAGATCTTAAAACAAAAAAATTCACTATGTACAGAAGAGATACTGAAGAAAAAACTACAATTAATGAAAATGAAATTATTGAAAATATAGAAAAACAAGGAAAAGAACTAAGCGAAAACTTGAAAAAAAAAGCAATGAAAACATTCAACGGACTTATTAAAGATGCAAAAAGTATTGACGAAATTAAAAAAATTGTGGGAACAGGAATCGCTAGAACAAATTTTTGTAGCGTGGAAAAAGATGGAGTAAATTGTGCAGAAACCATTGAAAAAGAAACAGGTGGAAAAATTAGAGGAACAAGAATTGATATAGAAGATAAATTAATTGACGAAGGCAAATGTGTAGTGTGTGGAAAAAAAGCAAACCATGTGGTTTATATTGCTAAAGATTACTAAAAAAAACCTATTAATTTTTTAAAACCCAAACCTCTATTTTAGAGTTATCAATAATTTTATCATGTGTTTTGTCAAAAACAAAACCGATTTTTTTGTAAAAACTCTTAGCATCAACATTATTTTCTTTCACTAACAAAAATATTTTTTCAACATTTCTTTTTTTGCATTCTGCAATAATTTTTTTTACTAAATTAGTAGCAACCCCTTGTCTTCTAAAAAAATCATCAACCCAAACAGCATTCACTCTACACTCACCATTTTCAAAAAATTCTCCCTCCACAAAACCAATAGGAGTGTTATTTTGAAAAGCACACCAAATACAAAATGAGCAATCAAAAATTTTTCGAGAAATATCAGTTCTTGAAAAAAAAGTATAAGGAAATTGATCATTAATCACAGTATCAAGCCAAGAAACATCATCCTCTTTAGCTTTGAAAAATAAAAACAAAAAAATCACCAAAAATCTACAAAAAATCAAAAACAAATATCAAAAAATTATTAACACAAATATCAAAACCAATACTAAAATAAACACCAAAATAAACCAATATCAAAACCAACACCAAAACACTGGACACCAAAACCAATATCAAAATAAACCGATACCAAAATAAACAAATATTAAAAATGAATATTAAAAAATTATTAAAAAACAAATTTAATAACAACCAAATAGAAACCCAACACACATTGTCCAACAAATTGCGTCCCAATGGTTTTGTTTTAAAAATTATTTTTTATTTCCTTTTAAATTTTTTTTCTTATATTTTTGCACATACTCATTTATTTCAACCTCACTCACAGCACACCCTGAAAATTTAGTTGCCCACAATGCAGCTTCAAGCTCCACAATTGTGGGACTTAATTCGTGATTGAATAAACCTTGTTCAAATGCAAGTGCAATAACATCAGCACTCCTAAACATCTTTAAATCAGGAAACATATCCCTAAAAGCAGCCAAATTTCTTTCATTCATTCTTATTTCTTGTGCTTGCCTTTTCTCCAAAACTTTTTTTAACCTCAAAGGATTTTCTATCAAAGATCTTGTTGTTCTTTCATCAATAAACAATGCTTTTGCTTCATAAATTTTTGCTAAAGCAAGCGCTTCAGCTTCCCCTCTTTGTAAAAGAGTAACCGGACCTGATTGTGTATAAAAAGAATGATTCGCCAAGTGAAGTATCTTATCCTCATATTTTTCACCCTCCGGAGTAGAAGGAACAACTCTCACAATTTTTTCATTAAAAGCATATTTTATTCTCGCAGCATTAAGTGCAAATCTTTTATTTTTTATTGGTCTCCAAACACTCTCGTGAGCAACATCATTTGAAACAACCAACTCAATATTGTTGTGTTTTACAAAAGATCTAAACACATTCATTAAACAAGTACCAGAAAAAGTAATCATTGTCCCAGTATCAATAACCGCTTTCATAAAAATCACTAACCACTATTCACCATATTCATTACAACAATCCTTATACAACCATTATTCAACCATTATACAACCATTATACAACCATTATACAACCATTATACAA
>JAAZKV010000026.1 GCA_012799645.1 Candidatus Iainarchaeum sp.
CAAATGAGTGCTCCGTTTGAATTATTTGTTGCAGTAATAATAATGGGTTTTGTAATAATAATTGGTTCCCAAATGTTATCCACAGTGAATAGAGAGGTTTGTTTAAACAATATTGATAAACAATTATCCGATTTTAAAACAAACATAGAAAACACTGCTAATCACAAAAATTCAATAAAATTTTACTTCGATAACCCTAATGATTGTTTTAATGAAAAAATAGCAAAAATAAATATACAACATGAAAGAAAAAATCCACGACTTTGTTCGCTTATTTGTGGACAAGCAACGGATGATTGTTATTTTTTGAGTTTTATTATATCAAAAGAAGGGGCTGACAATATTTCAAAACAAAAATGTCTTAGCATAAGTAGATTTTCAACTTTCTTAACCGCTGCGGCTGCATCCGAGTGTGATCCTAATGATTTGGGAGAGGGTTATGATGGTTACAATGCAATAGATCCTCAATTTTCATTACCAATAGGGAATTATATTTTAAGAAATGTGTCATCACCAGGAGAACCATACCCAAAAATATGCACATTTTATAAAAAGTGAAAAAACAATGAAAAATAAAAAATGAAAAATAAAAAATTTGGGGACTAAAAAATATTAAAATAAGGAACGAAAAATAAGTTTAAAGGTGGTTTTAGTTGTTAGGATTTATTTTAAGCAAAATGCAGATGTTGATTTTTGCGACAGGGATTGTGATAGTGGGATTATTGTTTTTGGGTTTCACTTCAAACATTCAAGTGTCAGAGTTAGCAAGAAATACTCTTTTTGATGTAGAAAAAGTTGTTCAAGAAAGATTATCTTCTGAAAATCTTTGGGCATCAAAGGATTTAACAATCCCTGATGTTTTATACTATGGAGTGAACAAAAGCACTCCTTTTTTTTATGATTTAAGTTTTTCAAAAGTAAGTTTAAACTCAAGTAGTGTTGGTGAATACAATGCTTTAGTTATTTCAATATCCGAACACGGTAAAACAAAAGTTATTGCTTCAAGAATGATTCCAATGAAAGCAAACATAATTTTGGTGGATCCTGGAATAATTATTGGAGAGGATATGGCGAATTTGAGTAAACACTATGATAAGAACCAAATAATTTTGTATCCAAGATCCGCAAAAAAAGGAGCCCAAGTTGCTCCTGCTAATTCATTCATTGTTATGAAAGAAACTATTAGTGGTAAACAAAATTTGTACATTATTCCATGCTCATCAATGCTAAACCCGCCAGAATCAACAGGACTACTAACAAATTGTACAAGTAATTTATTAATGATTGGATGTTACAATTTATCAAAAACAAATCCATCACTAACTGACACAGTTTCTGATTCTTTTGTTTCAGCAGTAACTAATCATTTAGGAGTAGAAATGACTAATGTTACTTGGGAAAAATGTTTAGAAGTGTACCCCCACCTTGGGAATATTCCAAATTAAAATTGTTTAAATTAAAAATTATTTAAAGTAAAAAATTATTTAATTAAAATTGTTGGAATAAAATTGTTGGAATAAAATGGTTTGAAGTGAAAAATTATTTGATTTAAAATTGTGAGTGGTTGGAATTAATTATTGGTTTAAAATTATTGGTTTAAAATTGTTGGAATAAAATTGTTGGAATAAAATTGTGAAGGTGTTTTGTTTTGTTAAAAATTTTTTTCAAAAAAAAATTGTCAAAAAAAGGGTTTATTGGTCCAATTGGTGATGATTTACCATCGTTGATACCAATTGTTGTTTCTTTATTATTATTTTTCACTATTTTTGCAATAACCCTAAATTCGTATAGTTCAAAAAATTCTGAAATCGCGAAACAAACAGTAATGATTTCTGCTTCAAGAGAAATGAAAGGAGATTCAATAATTTTGAGTTATGAACAATTCAAAGATAGGTGTGATAGATTAAAACTAAAGTATTACCCGTATAATTTTATGATGGCGGTTTATCCTACGGGAGGAATTAATTCCTCTGAAGAACTCCAATATGTTCTTACTAATTTTACTAAAATGAGTTTTGATCAAGAAGGAAAATTAACTCTTTCTGGATATGATTATGTTGATAATATTGTTGGTGGGGATGGAGAAAAATATGTTTGTGGTTATAAGAAAAAACAAGGATCAAATTTTTCAGGAAAAACAAAATCCTATTATTTGAGGTATTACCCAATTGCTGTTCAAATTGATCAAGACATTTTGGGTAAAAAGTATGTAGTGATTCTTCCAGCAGTGATGGCGGTGATAGTATGGGAATAAAATCACTAAAATCACCAAATTTTTTAAAAACAACAAAAATTAATTCTAAAGGTCAAGCAGCGTTAATGGATTCTTTATTTTTTTTAGTGATTGTTTCTGCGGTTTGCACTACTTTGTTTTTTTTCACTGTGAATTATGGTAAGCAATTGGATTCGCAAATAAATTCTTTTTACTCAACCGATTTTGCTGCGGATACAATCAAAGTTGTTTCTTATATTAATGTATTAAGAACAGGGATGAGTGTTTATGATGCTGATGGTTTAGTTGAGTTGGATTATTTACTTGCAATGATGAAGGAAGATTATGGTAATAAAAAAGAGTTTTCTTGCAAAACAAAAAAAGCAATAGCTTCTACTTTTAATTCAGTTCTAAAACCATTTAGTGATTCTCTTGATTATGCTTTTTATTTTGTGAATAAGAGCGAGGATAGGTTTTTGTTTTTAATGATGGCAATTCACGAATGCTCTGATGACGATCCTGAAGCTTGTGTTTGTTATGATAATTTTAATGATCCTGCTTGTAAAAATTATGTGAGTGGGGGAAATAATCCTCCCAAAATTTCTCTTACTCATTATTATTGCACTCCTAATAATATAAGAATTCTTGATCAATTAGTTTTTCCTTATGTTGGAAAAGTTGATAAAGCAACTTCTAAATTTGATTTTTTGGATTCTTCAGGACGCTCTGTTGTTTTTGACGCTGAACTAGCTATGTGGGTTACAAAGGATGTTCCTGTTCTTAGAGATCTTAAAGAAAACAAGGATTTTAATTGTGTTCCAATAAATTTTGAAGAACCTTGTCCATAATTATTGCAGAGTGTTATTGTAGAGTGTTTAATAAAATAATAGTGTGGTTGTAGTTTGTTTTATGCTTTGGTTTTGTTTCCACATTTTGGACAAACATATTCATTTTGGTTAGTGCTTTTTGAACACAATTCACAATAAGCAAATCCACATTTTGGACAATAAATTGTTTTCTCTTTTGGTTTTTTACAATTTGAACAAATTTGGGAATCTTCCCCAGTGATTTCTTGTAATTCTTTTTCGTCATCAATTCCGATTAGTTCTTTGTTTGAAAAATCCGTTTCAAGCCCTAAATCAAATTCATCACTATTGTTTTTCTTTTTTTCAGTGTCAGCGAATAGATCTTTAATGTTTTCTTCGTGTTCTTCTCCAAGAATCATTTCTTTTGAAATATTTGTGTCAATTGTGTCCTCAATTGTTTCTTTTTTTGGAATATTTTCTTCAACTTTTGGTATTTGTTCATTAGTGTTTCTGTTTCTTCTTCCCCTTCTTGATCTTCCACTGGTTTCTTCAGGAGTGATAGTGTCAGGGTATTCAATTGGATTATTTTTTATTTGAGTGTATAAGTGTTCTGCTATTTTTTCGGTTTCTTTTTTGTTAGGCATTCTTTTGTTTTCTTTTTTGAATTTTTTGATTTCTTGTAATGCTAGTTCTTTGTCCTCGCTTTTTTTTTGATATTCTTCAATATCTTTTGCGTTTTTTTCATCAATTTCTAGATCCTCATACTCCATGCTTGGAATTCTTTCCAAGGTTTTTTTTTCACTATCTTGAGAAGAGATTTGTTCATAGTTCATAAAACCTTGTTCTTCATTCTCTTCACTAGTGTTTTGTGAATAATATTCTTGTTGGGCTTTGTATCGTTTTTGATTCAATTCATCTCGTTTTCGATAGAATCTCTTCAATCTTCTTGGAACTTCATCACTCATAAAACAACCCATTAGCAATCTTTTTTGTTTTTTTTAATAACTATTTTTTTTAAAATTATTTTTTTTAAAATTATTTTTGATTTTTGTGTTTTGATTTTTTTATTTTAGTTTTATTATTTTCACTTTACTGCTTGCTTTGTTTGCTTTTTTTTATTTTTTTGTTTATTTTATTTTTTTTTGTTTATTTTATTTTTTTTGTTTTCAATTCCTATTTTTTTTTATTTTAACTTTATTCGTTTTATTTTTTTTGTTTTTTTTAATTATTTTTTTTCTTTTTTGTGTGAATTATTTAGGTATTTTTTATTTAAAAATGTGTTCTTTGTCTTTTTTTTAAATTATTTCAAAAGTTTTGTTTTATTTTTGTAAATTATGGATTTATTGCTCTTAAAAAAGCTTTTATATTACTTTTACTCACTTTTTATTATGGTTTTCGAATTAGTGTTTTCTACAATTATTGATTTCGCATTTTTGTTAATTGTGTTCTCTATTATTACTTTTTTTGTTTATAAATTCTTTTCTTGGGTTAGAAAAACTGTTGCAGAAAAGTATGATTTGAGTTGGATGAAATCCGTGTTGGTGGTTAATTTTGTTTCAGTTTTTTTGTTTCTTTTACTAGTTTTTGCTTATTATTATTTTTTGGGAGGATTATTGGCTAAACCAATTGATCCTGAAGTTCAATACAATATTGTTGATGATTTGGTAGTGTTTCTTTTCGCTTCTGTGAGAATACTTGTTGCTTCTTTGATCGCAACTTTTTTGTTATTATTTTTTGAACTCGTAGCAAGTTTTTTTATAGATTCACAATTAGAAAAAGGAAGATCAAAACTTTTTAGCGAATTTTTCGGAGTAGTTATTGCTTGTGCTGTTGCATTGATTTTGTTTTTGTTTGTTTTTAATTGGGCAATTCTAGGATTTTTTGTTTATGTGTTTTACGGGTCAATATCCTCATTGCCGGTTTTGTTTATTAATGTTTTTTGAGTTAATTTTTATAAGTATTAGTTGTTGTAAATGGTTGTGGATTTGAGCAAGTGTTGTTGGTTTGAGTGATGTGTTGGTTTGAGTAAGATTTGTGGAGAGTAGTGTTTGTTGGTAATGAGTAAGATTTGCAGTGGATAATGTTTGTTAGTGTGAGTGATTGTTTGTTGGATTTGTGGAGAGCAGTGTTTGCGGAGAGTAAAGGTTTGTAAAGTGTAAAGATTTGTAAAGTGTAAAGATTTGTAAAGATTAATGTTTGTTTGGAGTAATGTTTGTAGGTGTGTGTAATGTCAAAAATAATTTTGAAGAATTTTTTTCAAGGGTTTTTTGTTGCATTCGTTTTAATAATATTCTTTTTTAGTAACCCTGCTTTTGCTTACTCGATTAGTTTGCGAGGGAGTGATTTGCAAGGAAGTGATTTGCAAAGTAATGGTAAAGTGTTTTTTGAAGTGGGAGAAGAATCAAGTAATGATTCTGCTTTGGGGTCGGGGCATTTTTTTAGAACTCAATCTGATCTACAAACAGAACCAAAATTAGATTCAAGTAATGGAGAAAAAATAGGGGGAGAAAAAACAGAAAGTGGGTCGGATAATGCTTCAAGTAAAGAATCCACTGAGAATAAATCAAGCACTGGTTCAACTAGTGGTTCAAGTGGTTCATCTCGTTCTGGTAATTATGTGAGTTCTGGTTGTACTGTTTCTAAATTAACTCCTAGGGAAGCTAGTGATATTCTTGATCTTACTCACGAGGGTTTTAGTGGAGAAACAATGAGTGATGGTAAGGATACTAATTCTAAAGAGAAAGCGCCGGTGGATTTGAACGGACTTGGTTTGATTGCTAATGATAATGATGGGAAGAGTGCGCTTAAAGTTGTTCCTCCTACTACTGGAACTTTTGCTAATAGGTACGGAATGTTTGATGGAGTAACAGTTACTGGTCCTTGGGGGATTGGTATTGTTCTTGATGATACTTTGAGAGTGGGTAGGTGTGAAAATCTTGATCAAGAGAGTTGTAGAATAATGCAGGATGGTTTAACTTATAGGACAAGCGGGGTTGGAGTAAAGGCAGGGTTTTCTAATGCTTACACTTCGTTGAGTGATGTAACAAAGAGAAAAGCAGCAGGGGTTAGTGAAGAAGATTTTGAAAAAATCCAGAACAGTATTTTTGATAATGGAGATGATTCGTTAGTTTCTTATAGTGTTGAAGCATCAGATAAAATAAAAAATTCTTTCAAAGTGCAGAGTTATGAAGCAAAAAAAGCATCAAATTGTAATGGTGCTGAATGCATTATTGCAACTTACTCTAGTTTTGATAAGTACTTTAACTCTTGGTTTTCAGTAGAAATGATTGTTTCTTCTTTTGGCCCAACTCTTGTTCATAAAGCAGGAAAATTAATGGGGGTTGGTAAGGCAGCGAATGAAGGAACTTTTTGGAACAAAACCTCAAAAATGATGGATAACTTAACTGATAAGGTTAGAAGAACTCCTCTTGAAGCGGTTGGGCTTGAGAGATTGAATCGGTACAAAAAAATATTGGATGATCACCCAAATTTGAGACAATTTTTTGACGAGGAAACAATTAACAAAAGACTTTTCTCTGCAGGACAAGGAGGATTCACTACTGAATTACTAAAAAATGATTCCGCATTAATGCGACTTTCTGATGAAGAAAAAGAAGCATTCTTTAAAGCAACTGATCATTTACGTTCTTGGGTAAAGCAAAGAAATATTCAAGTAAAACAATTAAAAGAAACTTTTAACACAATCAACAATGATGCTACTAGAACACTACTTGAAAAAGAATTAGCACAAGTGGATTATGCAAGAAGTTTTTCAAACACAATAATGGAGTTTGATGATGTAATAAATTTGGATTTTCCTGAGTGGATAAAAGAGTCAGGGACTTTGGGTGATTTTTCAGGAATTAATATTAAAAGAAATGTTATAGGATCATCAGGAGCGGATTCAGGAATAGTTAATTTGGCTTCTGAAGGATCATTCAATCTAAAAGGAGGAGTGATGGAGCCTTTTGCAAAACAAGGAAATTGGAGTAGGTATGCAGGGGGTATAACTACTAGTTCTTTCAATGTTGATGAAGCAGGAAATTTACTTTTATACGAACTGGCTGATGGAAAATTGTTACAAAGAGGAGTGAGTATGGAGGACTTGGTGAAAAGAGCAAGTCAAAAAATTGGTGAGGGAACAGTAAAAGTTAAAATTCCAGGAGACACCAAATCTTATGAATTAACAGAAAGCACAGTGAAAATGATTGAAAGATTATACCCTAATTTAGCAGCAGTTGATCTTTACACAAGTGAATGGGTTCCAAAAATGATTGTGGAAAACGGAGTAGCAAGACAAGCAGTGCTTACCCCTCAAGAGTTTGCTGCAAGAATAACTCACGATAGAATATCTGGAAGAGTAAATATGGCGGAAATCAATCTTGATGATTTGGTAACCGCTCTAAGAAATAAAGGAGAATTCACTAATAGAAGAGTTTGGAGTTTGTACGATGCACAAATCGCGAAAGAAACAAATTTTTTAATTGACTATTACAAAAAACCATTAGAGGTTGGTGTTTGGAAAGGAACAATACTCCCAATTGCTTATTGGAATGTTAAAAGAGGATTTGGAGCAGAACAAATATCAGGATACATGTTGCCTGACAAATGGACAAAAATGAATATTTATCAAGGATCTGATAGTATTTACCAAGATTCGTACATTGATTTTTATGCTAATGAAGGAAGTGATCAAGGAGATTTATTCATGAAAGCGATTAGCCAAGGAGTGTTTGTTTGGAAATACATGGCTGATCAATTCACAAAAGATGTTGTCCCAGTATTCCACGATGTAATAACAAGGTTTGGTGGAACTTCAGAAGGAGTAGCAACTGGAGGATTTGGTTCAAAATCAATTACAAGAGATGTGGTGGGGGATATTGCGTTTTATTCTCATAATCAAAATTGTTCAGGGTGTGTTGGAACATTTGAAGTAAAATCAGAATACTTACACCTTGATATAGAACTACCAGTGAATATACAAGCATTTTTAGTAGAAGCAGTTGATTCAGAAACAGCAAGAGATAAAGGAACAACACTAATTGCATTCACTCATCACTCTGATATTAAAGGAAAAACAGCGGATATTGAAGGGGATGCAATAGGACTTGTTAAAGCAAGAAGTGACGGAGTAACTTGCGAACAAGCACTAAAAGAAGCAGGATTGGGTTGGACAAACCCAAAAATTGCAGGACTAGTTCTTGCAGGAGGAGAATCACTAGCTTATGTTGGGTTTGGGATGGGAGCAGGAATAACCGCAACAGCATTCCAACAAATAATGCTTACAAGAAAACTACAAGATTGTGTTGATGATTTGGACGGATACTATGTTCATTTCTTTTCACCACCCTCATACAACAAAACAAAACCAAAACAAGCACTATCAAACGAAACAATTGCTGAAACAGTTTCAGAACTAAGCGGCAAATTAACTAACTCGCTTTCTGACACAAACAATCCAGTAAGTGAATCCCTTGAAAAAATCGGAGTGGATTTCCAAAAATTCGCTAACGAAGCAAAAAACGATAATGTATTACAAGCATCAATGGATTTCTTCCCACCAAGTTATGGAGGAATAACAGGAAAAGAACTATTTTATATTTGGTACAAAGATAATGCAAATCCATCAACTTACAAAACAGAAGGAAAATTCGTAGTAGAAGATGGAAACAACAAACTTGAACTTGATTTTGAAACAGGAGAAACAAAATTTAATGGGAAAACAATTCTTGGAGCAGATAAAGCTGATCACACAAGATTAGCAACAACCCCAAGTGATAATAGAATACCAGGAATAGTGATACCAGTAACTCTAAACAAAATAGGCGCTCCACAAACAGACGAATCAGTGTTCGAACTTTATAGCAATGGTGAAGTAAAAGTACTGAATTCAGAAGTGCTTGATTGTATCCAAAAAGCAGTGAAAGATCAAACAGGAATAGAGTACAATGGTAATGAATTAACAAGCGTGTTCGGAAAACTAACAGGAATGAACACTGAACTTTACTCAAAAATATTTGCAAGCGATTCAAAACTAATATTCCAAGGAGAAGGTCCAAGAATGGAAGGAACAGCAGGATCAAAATTAGTGGTTAATGGTTATTGGGAAACCATTGCAATGCTTAGCGAGGATAAAAAAGTTGATTCAGGAAAATTCAAAGGAATGACATTTGTTCACGGAACAATTGTGTTAAAAGAAGAAACAAACGAACTCGTGATTTGGTTAAGACAACACAAAGATTCAGTGCTAACAAGTAAAGAAGTGTCAGGACTAAAAGCAAAACTTGACCAAATAATTGATCCTGATTCGGATTGTCCAGTGCCGGCAATAAATTTAGAAGCAATAGGGTATAGTGGGGATGAATTAGGACAACAAAGAGTAAAAAACTTTAACACCTCAATGGATCACTTTGGTCCATTCACTCAATTCACTACTGACACAAAAATCTACGAATTCTATGCAAAAAGAGATCCGGATACTGGGGAATGTAAGGATTATTTTAGAATAAGGGATAAGGATTCTGGAAAAATAATTTATGATGGGGAAATAAGAGGGGGAATAAAACAAGACGAGGATGGCGCATTATCATTTGAAACAACAGATGGTAAAAAACACGAATTAAAATTTGATGCAGAAAATGGGGTGCCAAAATTAACTTACAATGGTGGGGCACCAGAAACACTAAGATCAGCACAAGGATTGAATGGTTCATTTTGGTACGATCCTGAAACAGGAATGTGGTACCCAGAGAATGGATTACAAATCCCACTAAACCAAGCATTCAAAGATAATGGAACACTCTTTGCTAGTGATGGAAAAGGAGGAGTAATAGGAACTGCACAAAACCCAATAAACCTAAATGTAGGATCACAAGGAACAGGAGGAATAAGTATCCCCTCACTACCAGAAACAATGGCTGGATACATTTTATTTATTGCAACATTCTTAATGATAGCATACACAATAACACAAAAAACAATAACACAAAATGTGAGAACACAAAAACAATACTCAAAACAAAAAAAGAAAAAATAATTACGCTCTTTTTTTAAATGAATTTAGAACAAAATTTTGGTGTTTGGATTAGATTGAATCTTGGAATGAATTCAAAACCAAAGATACAAAACTAGGCACACAAAATTAAACACACAAAACCAAGGATACAAACATATGTGTGCAAAACCAAAGATACAAATCTAAACACACAAAACTAATGATACAAACCTAAATATACAACACTAAATACACAAAACTAAACATACATTGGAGTGCTAACACTTTCAATTTTTGTTTCCTTACCCTTGCTTTCAATAAGTTCTTTTAATTGACTTTTTAGCATTGCCTGCATTTTTTTTGATTGTTCTACAAGTGGTTGAATATCAATTTTTGTTTTAGTAATACTTGAAATCACTTTAACAACCTCTATAGCAGAATCATAATCAGCATTATTTCTCGCATTACCCAAAATACAAATAGATTCAATATTGTTGTTTTTTAAATAAAGCATTAATAAAGCAGTCACTCCCGAAGTAACCCCTTCATTAATTAGTTCAATTTTGTTTTCTTTAATAATTTTTTTTGCTTTCTCATCACTCGCAAAAGCATAAACATGTTTCCCTTCAGGCATTTTTACTCCAGAAGTAGTAATCACTCTCTTGATTCCTTTTTTAATAATCCACTCAGTTAGTTCTCTGGCCATATAATAACCATTTTTGTTATCAATTATTTGTTCAGAAATCACTATCACCATTTTGTTTTTTTTACTCGCATAAATTCTTATTGGGTGAACTGGCACTCCGTTACTAATTCTTGTAATTGGTAAAATAAATTTAGAATCAACAAAACCAATTTCTTCAAATTTTAGTTTTTCAACAAAATATCTTGCTCCGATAGTTCCAGCAAGACCAAGATCAGGAAAACCCTCAATCAAAGTGAATCCTTTTAGAGAAATGTTTTTTGTTTCAACAAACTCAACCAATTTCTTTGTTTCGTGTTTCATAAAAAAACCACTATTTTGTTTCTATTTATTGAATTATTTCCATTAAGAGAATGAATTAAGTGGTTTATAAACTTTCGCTAAAAAAAATAATTTTTTTAATTATTTTTTTTGGTTATTTTTTTTAGTTATTTTGGTTTGTTTTTAATTATTTTTTTTATTGTTTTTTTTTTGGTTATTTTTTTTGTTATTTTTTTAATTATTTGGAATTATTTGGAAGTATTTGGAATTATTTAGAGTATTTGTGCTAGGGTAAAGGTGATTATTGAAATTGGGGCGAGGAACAATGCGTATACAAAAAATTGTTTTTTGTTTCCTTCTTGAATTGCTAAAAAATAACTCGCCAATATTGAGTATTCTATTATGTAAATATTTGCTCCTATTTTTGCGGTGTTGAACATTACTTCTCTTTCTTCAGGAGTTAATCCAAATCCAATATTTCCAATGCTTGAAAAATTGAGTCCGGTGATTAAACCAATTACAAGTCCTAGAATTCCTGGAACAATTATTGCTGAAGCGAGTAAAAGAGTGTATTTTGTTACAAGCATTACTGCTTGTCTTTCTTTTATTATTGCTTGATTTTCAAGAAGATCTTCTGCTGTTTCTTTTAAAGAATCAGAAATACTTACTCCGCTTTTATAACTTTGTAAAAACAAATCAATAACCCTATCATAAGATTTGCTCTTATTCAGTGTTTTGATTTTGTTTAACGCTTCTTCAATTGTTGCTCCTTTTTTTATTTCAATTAATGCTCTTTCAAAATCTTTGCTCAATAAATTAAAATCACTTTTAGATATTTTTTCAATAGTGTTGATTAAGGAATTTTCATCACAAAAAACACTTGCTTCGAGTAAAAGATCAGGTAACAAATTTTCTTTCTCTCTTTTTCTTTTCTCAAAACAAATATCTTGAAATAAGTAATTTAAAAAAAATGGTGCAAAAAAACAAATTGCTCCCACCAAAATAACTTTTTCAATACTAAAAAATAAATACATTGATGATAATGCCATTCCGATAATCATTAAAAAAATTCCTTCAATGGTGCATAATTTTAGGAACTCGTTCAAGTTTTTTGTTCTTGAATTATTGATTATGAGCAAGTTTTCAAAATTGGTTATTTGTTCTTTTTTAAAAACAATTCCTAATGCATTCTTAAAAAACACGACAGAATCCATTTACTTTCTCTCCCTCATTTCTTTTATTTTTCCTTTTTTAATTTTTTGTTTTTTACTTTATTTTTTTACACATTTTTTTGTTCATTGTTTTTTATTTTTCTTTTTTTAATTTCCTTTCAAAAATATTGGTGTTTTTGAATTTATCATTGATAATATTGCAATGTCAATTAGTGGGAATAGTGCGATGATTATTGTTAGTACTTGGATTGGGGTAAAATCTATTTTCATAAAATAACTTCCAACAAGGATAAAACTTTGGAACATTGCTGGGGCGATTGCGGAAACAGTGATGAATACTAGTGAGTATACAATCATTTTGCTTGAAAATTCTTTACTCTCAATTCTTTGTTTTAGTAATAGTTCTTGGGCGAGTTTTTTTAATCCACTAATATCTTTTGTTCCGTGGGAATAAAGGTTTGCGAGATTACTTGATACTCTTTTAACATTTAGTGAACAAATTCTTTTATTCATTCTTTCAAGTGCTTCATTGATTGTTGCTCCTTTTTTAATATCTTCAACAACTATTGCTAGTTCTTTTGCTGATTCTTCTTTTTCTTTTGAACAATCCTCAAGTGCTTTGAAAAAACTTTTTCCTGCTTTTATTTCATAAATCATTTTTAGCACAATTATTGGTAAATCAGCTTCTACTTTTTTTGTGTGATTCACTCTTTTCAAAATTGGTAATTGTAACAAAAATAAGAACAAAAATATGGTGAAAATTATTGATACCCCTGCGGATAATACAATATTTTTTAGTATTAGTCCTAAACACAACCAAAAAAACAATCCAATGAATAAGGAGTATTTTATACTATTTTCTTTGTGTTTTTGTAATTCTTTTTTTTGTATTGCTGCATTCTTTTCTATTATTTCTTCAATCACTGATTTTTTTGTTAATTTAGTTATTTTTTCTTTATTTATTTTCATAAAAACCACTTTTTCTAAAAATCATTTTTTTTCATTTTTTTAATCACTTTTTCTAAAAATCACTCATACTCTAACCATATTTTTTTTGTTATTCTTGCTCTGCTAGTTCAAAAAATTCTTGAAAATTAACTTTTCCGTATAGTTTTTCTATTAATTTTTCTTTTTCTTTTAACATTTTTTTTATTTCTTTTTCATTAACAGAAAATGTTTTTTTTATTTTGTCAATAATTTTTTTCCCCTCGTTTTTTTTCACTAATTTGTTTTTTTCAAAATTGTATTCAAATAATTGGTTTAGTGTTATTTCTTTTCCGCTTTTTATTACTTCACACACTTCGATTACTTTTCTTTCTTCTTTTCGTGTTTTGGTTTTTTTATCAATTTTGTTTATTCTTTTTTGAACAATTATTAAATCAAGACACCCTAACGAGTTTTCTTCTATTCCGAATGTTTTCAATCTTTGAATTGCTTCGCTTGCACTCTCTGCGTGAAATGTTGCATAACTTCCTCTTGCTTGTCCTGCGAGCATTGTGTTGATGAATGCGTTTGCTTCTTGTTTTGTTCTTATTTCTCCAACAATAACTCTATCAGGTCTCATCCTGAAAGTGTTTTCTATTAGTTTTTCAAGAGAAATTTCTAATTGGTCACAAGTGTTGAGTTTTATTTTGTGGTTTTGTGGTAGCACTAGTTCGGGTGTTTCTTCTACTACAATTATTCTTTCTTCTTTTGGTAAAAAACAAAACAAAGAATTGAGTGTGGTTGTTTTTCCACTCCCTGTATTTCCGCACACAAGTATTGATGAATTTGTTTGCATTGCGAGCCAAAGAAAACTCATCACTTCTTTACTAATAGTGTTTGAATAAACAATGTCTATTGGGGTTAGTGGGTTTTCTTTAAATTTTCTTATAGTGCAATTAATTCCACTAAAAGCAATGGGGTTTGCTGATGCATTAAGTCTTGAACCATTTTTTAGCACTGCATTAAGAAGAGGGGTGTGGAAGGTTAATTGTCTTCCTAGTGGGGCAGCCATTTTGTTGATAATGTTTTTTATTTTATTATCAGAATTAAATTGGGTGTTCGTAATCAACCACCCAAAAGTTCTGTGGTACACCATTATTGGTTTGTTTGGTCCATTGATCACTATTTCTTCAAAATCAGGGTCCACTAAAAGCGGGGTTAGGATGCTTTCATTTAGTGATTCAATTTCTAACCAGTAAAGAATTTTTTCTCGCTGTTCTTTATTCAACAAAATTAAATTATCCAAACAATAACTTTTTAGAAAAAAATAAATGTCTGATTTGTTTTCAATTTTTTTTGTTGATTGTTTAAGTTCTTTGAATGATTCTTGGAAAATATTTTGTTCCTTTTCGCAAAGTTCGGGCAAATTAACTAACAAATATTTTTTGTCTTTAGATGCAACAATTTCTCCGCTAGAACAAATGCTTAGTTTTTTTGAAAACTCAATTGGGTTAATGCTCACTTCAATATCTTTTTTCATTTAGAAAGTGTTTTTTCTTCCCTTTAAAAGAATTTATAATAAATAGACAATTGCCGTAAATAGTTTTTTGTTTTCTTATTAATTTTGTCATTTTGTCTAATTAGTGGAACCGTGCAGTTTTTATATTAGAAAGACAGGTATACATATGGGTTATCACCCCGATTTCTTATAGGTAAAGGCAAGAAGGCAAAGGAGGGAAAGAAAGCATTCTTATTAGTGGCTTTCTTTTCTTCTTTAAAAATACTCTTTTAAAAACAGTTTTTTTTTATTATCAAATTCTATTATTGAATTGTATTATTGAATTGTATTATTGAATTGTTTTTTACCAACTAATTTTGTCTTTAATTTTTATTTTTTTAGCTTCTTTTGGGGGCATTTCAATAACATATTTTGCTGGTTTTTTTGGAGTGTAATTAACAGTGAAAGGGGTTAGGGTGGTTTTATCCACTACATTTTTGTTTGAATCTAAAAATATTGCTGCTATTGGGAAGAAAACAAACATCATGTGAAGGGATGATTCGATTTTTCCTTCCTTTGGTGAAGTAAAAACAAGAGCATAATCGAATTTTTTTTCATCCTCAAACATTAACCCTCTCATTCTTTCAAGGGGAGAATTCGCTAATTTTACTTTTTTTATTAATGGTTTTCCATTCACTTTCAACATAAATATTCACTAAAAAATATTGATTAAATATTGATTAAATCTTAATTAAATTTTAATTAAATCCTAATTAAATTTTAATTAAATTTTAATTAAATCCTAATTAAATTCTATTAAATTTTAATTAAATCCTAATAAAATATTGATTTATTTTAGTATTTCAAGCGAAGGTACTTTGATTTCTTCAAGTAGTTTTTTTGTTTTTTGTGGAGCTCCACTTCCTGCGTTTTTGCTTTTTTCTTCAAGTTCTTTTGTTATAGAATCAATTTCTTGCATTTTTTGTTTAAGTTCTGAAATAATTTTGTTCATGTCCCTTTTAATCTCATCATTGGTTTTTGGTTTAATTGAATTCTCGCCCTTATCTTTCTTAGCCAATTCTTTAAGTTCAATTTCATTTGTCATACCATATTAATGAATTTGGAATATTAAAACATTTGTATTAAAACCAAAATAGAGTGTTAGGGTGATTTTAAAAAAGGGGTGATTTCAAAAAAGTGTTTAAGGTTGAGTTATTTTGTTTGGGTTTTGTTTGCATTTGTTTTTTTTTATTTTAGGACCTCTCCTGTTTCGTTGCTCCAAAAAATTAGATCAAGTTCATCCAAACCCACTTTGTTTTTTTTACAAAATCCTCTCATTTTTTCTTCAATTTCTAAATAATTTTTTTTATTAATTGTTTTTGGGATTTCTTTTATGATTTTGTGTTTTTTTAGATTTTTTAAAATATGTCTGTCAAGTATTGCAATATCTTCTCCAAACCCAACATTTCTAAGAAAGTGACTCGCTTCTTTCCACCCATAACCATTAACTTCTTTTACTAAAAATTCTCTTGCTTTGTGGGGGTTGTTTGGCAATCCTTCTTTGATTAAAATTTTTTTTATTTTATTTTTTGGAAATTGTTTTTGAACCAAAACAAGTCTTTTTGCTTTTGTTCTAAAAAATCTAACATTTTTTATAAATGGTTCTTTTTGTTCCGCAAAACCTTTGTCCAATAAATTGTGTTCTTTTAATTTGTTTATTGCTTTCATTGATTGTTTTGCTGAACTTTGTGGGGTTAGGATGCAATAACACATTTCTTCAAAAATTAGTTCTTCACTTTGCCAATTTTTTTTAAAATTCGCGAGTGCTTTTTGTATTTTTGTTTTAATTAAAGGATTACTTGAATAAATATTTTTCATAAAATCAAACTCGTAATTCAATAAATTAGTTTTTTTTATTAATTTTTTTTGTGCGTTCTTCTAAAATTATTGAACTAATTGCTTTTTAAACAAACACACTCATTTTTTTGTATTAAATAATAGTTTTTTTAGGTAATTTTTATGATTGAATCAATTGCATTTATACCTGATGGAAATAGGAGATACGCTAAACAAATGAATATTTCTCTTGCTGAAAGTTATGCATTAGGAACAGCAAAAGCGTTTGATATTGTGAAGTGGCTTTCAAAATACTCTTCAATTAGGGTTGGGACATTTTATACTTTTTCTATGAAAAATTTTGCAAGATCAAAAATGGAATTGGATATTTTGTTTAAAATATTTGATGAACAATTGGATAAAGTTTATTCTAACAAATTGTTTTCTGAACATAAAGTTTCGTTAAAATTTATTGGTAGGAGGGATATGTTTCCAATTAAACTCCAAAAAAAAATGGAGGGGGTGGAAGAGTATACTTCAAAATTTAATGAACGTCAAATAAATTTGGCTCTTGGGTATGATGGTCAAACAGAGATTGTTGATGCTGCTCAAAAATTCGCTGAAGAGGTTTCTCTGGGTAAAGCAAAACCTGAAGATCTTTCTGTTGGGAACTTTTCAAAATACTTGTACGCTGATTTTAAAGCCCCTGATTTGATTGTTAGAACATCAAATGAACAACGCTTATCAGGATTTTTAACCTACCAAAGCTCTTATTCGGAATTTGCTTTCTTGAACAAATATTGGCCAGAAATAACTGAAACCGATGTTGATAAAGTAATAACCGAATTTAATGAAAGGGATAGAAGATTTGGGAAATAAGTTTTTTTCTAATTTTTTTTGTTTTGAATTTTTTTCTAATTTTCTGATTTTTTTATTTTTGTTTTAAATTTTTTTATTTTTTGTTTTTGTTTTTTTAGATGAATGTGAAAAGTCCTAGTGTTATTGCGGTTACTATTGCTCCGGCAATTGTTACTCCTACTAGGTTTGCTAAAAAAAATCTTTTATAACCTATTCCTAAAAAGTTTCCTATCGCTGCTCCTGTCCAAGTTCCTGATCCTGGTAAGGGAATTGCGATGAATATTGCTAGTCCCCAAAACCCGTATTTTTCTATTAGTTCTTTTGATTGTTTTTGTCCTCTTATGATTATGTGGTTGTAGAGTTTTTCAACAATTTTTATTGTTAAAAAGAATTGAATTATTTTTTCAAAAAAGAAATAAGCGATTAGTCCTAACATAGCGTTAGCGAATACACAAGTTATGAAAACTATTTCCACAGGCAATGCAAATCCTTGCATTACTCCAATTATTGGCACTTCTATGTTTCCTGAAAATAATCCTATTGGAATACTCCATCTAAGTTCAAATACTGGGGCAAAAGTGAGTAAAATTA
>JAAZKV010000027.1 GCA_012799645.1 Candidatus Iainarchaeum sp.
CCGCAATTAAAACAAAATCAGTAGGGATCGGATCAGTCCGAGTCATTGCTCCGCTTGAATTTTCACTCTGACCAGTAATCGAGTATTTTTTTTCTTGCATTGCTGTTAAAAGTTCTTGTTGAGATTTGTGAGATAATGTTGCAATTTCATCAATAAATAATACTCCCCCAGAAGCTCTATGAATCATTCCAGGTTCTACTCTTAAATGAGGAGGAGTACCAAGACCGCCGGAATTATGTACAAGGATGTCTTCAACGAATAAATTTCCTGTTTCGGTAGTAACATTATAAACGTAACCCTTGTGCTGGCGCTTGGAGATTTTGGGAAAAAAAGTGGAAACGGATTTTGAAGAAACTAATTTGTTAAGTTTAAGCGAAGGTTTTGAAGAAGTTTTGTGTGAAGAAGTTTTTGAATTGGTTTTCTTAGACCCCTTATGAGACACTGATTTAGTTTTCTTTAGAACCATAACCAATACGTTTTGGAAAACAATTAAATACCTATTTGAGGCAAAACTTTTGGCCCTTTCAAAAGCACATTTTTGTGAAAGGAAACTCTTTGATTACTTGTTGTTTTAACTTGAAGTTGTTTGCGTGCTTAAAGTGACCTAAATATGAGCTAAAAGAAGAACGAAAAGATTTTTCTTCCATTGAATTCTTCTCAAAGAAAAAGAGTTTATTTTCTAAAAGTTCTTTATTTGCTGTTAAAAGTTTCTTTTTAAAATTGTGTAAAACTCTCTTTCTAACAAAAACACTCCAAGGTTTGATAATGTACCCCAAAAAATCAATACCGTTAGATATTGGCAAAAGATTAACTTTATTTTTAAGATTTAGAGCTAAGTGAGTTTCAACAAAATCTTTAATCTCCCAAAACCAATTTAATAATTCCTCTTTAGATTCTGAGAGCAAAATAAAATCATCAACGTAACGAACATAATGCTTTACTCTCAAAGTATTTTTCACAAAAAAGTCTAGCTCGTGCAAATAAACGTTCGCAAAGAACTGACTAGTGTGATTACCAATTGGCAAACCCTTACCTTTTTCAACATTAATTAAAGATTTATGAGTTGGAACTAATTCACTAATTTCTTTTGTTGATTTTTGAATAAAATTACTTGCAGGATCATGAAAAATTAGTTTTTTTGTAATCCAAAGCAAATCCACTTTAAAGTCCACGCCCCAAGGACTAAAATTATTCACTTTCTTTTCAATAATGGAAAACAAAATCCGCTTATCAATACTCATAAAAAAATTACTAATATCTAATTGCAAAAAATAAGCCCTCTTTCTTCCAAAATTGCCCCCAGTTATTTTTCTAGTGTTTCTTTGTAAGTGTTTGACTGCTTTATGAGTCCCCTTATTTTTTCTACAAGCAAAACTATCATTAGAAAAACTTGGCTCAAAAATAGTTTCAAGCGCACCAACAATTATATGATGAACTATCCTATCCCTAAAATCCGCTGCAAAAATTTCCCTCGGCTTTGGTTTTAGAACAGTAAAACAAACAGAACGCCTCGGCTCATAAGTCTTATTATTTAAAGAATAATACAATTCTTGCAGATTTTGTTCAAGATTTTCCTCAAACTTCAAAGCATTAACTGTATTACGCTTTCTTTTCCTACAACTAATATAATTATTGTAAATATTTTGAAAGCTAAATAGAGCCGAGGGCGTTTCTTTTTCAAAACGAACACAACGAGCTGAGTTGTTGTTGTCGTTGTCCTTATTGTCGTTGTTGATGTTACCATTGTCGGTATTCAAGTTGTACGCGTTGTTCGGGTACGCCGGCATACTCGTTGTGTGCGAACCATCCATAGCTAAAACCATACAGCCCTAGCAGTTTTTTCCACCACTTGGGTTGTTCGCATCAAAAAGAAACCTGCTATTAACGCTTCCTCGCCAAGGCAAAGAATTCTGAGCCGTTCTGTTACTATTTGCCTCACTAACTTTGTTAATGAGCATAAAAATTTTGAAAAAATATTTAATCCACCCTTTAATATTTTTGGCTATTTAACCACGCTTGAGACTGTTTAGCTAAATCAACTACTAAACCAGAAGAATACTCATAAGAAGAAAACTTTTTAAAAACACCAACTTCCTTACACAAACGAACAACTAGCTTCAATTCCTCTACTAGCGCAACCAACTCTTGCAAAGCATTCCTTTTTTCAGGCAAAGAATTCGCACGCATTATTTGACAAGCAATTTGTCTGCTCTTGTTTCTTAAATCGGTTCCAAGAACATACTTATCATATCTTGAAAAACCCATTACTAACTTTTCAAAATAAACACACAAATCAAAAGCCTTCTTATAAATCGGCAAGTAATCATACTGAGCCATAACTCTTCAACCTCATTCAAAAAAAAATTTTTTTCGTGCTCCCTCAAAGGGAGCACTTATTCTTTTTTCACTTTTGCATAACTCCTTTTAACGACGAATAATCAAATCACCAACTAATTTTCAAAACGAACACAACGAGC
>JAAZKV010000028.1 GCA_012799645.1 Candidatus Iainarchaeum sp.
CAATACTCAAACTAACCAATACTCAAACTAACCAATTATTGTTCTTTATAGTATAAAAAACTTGCTTTACAAAAAAAGAAAAAAACAAATACTGAAAACAAATGCAGAAAATGAAAAAATTGAAAACAAAAAATAAAATAAAAAAATAATTAAAAAAATAAAACAAAAACAATTAAAAAATAACTAATGATAAAAAAAAGAATTTGTTAGAGGTTGTCCCCGAACAAATTCAAACTAAATTACTATTTATGCATTTCTTAGTATTACTACACAAACTTTTGAGTAATCATTAGCGAATGAATCCTCACCCCATGGAACTTCAATTTCATTAAATTGCGCATCTTTTATCATAGCGCCTAATTCTGCTGGAGATACTGCACAAATAATTGTGGCTTTTGCTCTCACAGGCGAATTTATCTGATTAATTACTTTTGATGTACAAGACATACCCCCATCAGGAGTATCCATATTCACTTGTGCAACCAATTTGTTTCCAGAACCACCTTCAAATTTAGAAGTGTCAAAGAATATTGCACATTCATCTATTCCACCCTTACTTGCTAACATTGAAGCACGTATTGTTTCCCTTGGTTCAAAAGTAAAAGCTTGAGTAGTTTGAAGCCCATTACTATTTGAAGTAATTGTTTTTGATATTTCATCCAATGCTTTACCTGAAGGCATTATTATCCCACCTATTATTGGCAATAATACAAATAGTATTGTTACTGCAACGATTGCTGCAATTAGTAATTCAAATACACTAAATGCTTGTCCCTTACTATTAATCAAAAAAATCACCTAAACTAGAAACGATAAAGAAGTATTTAAATCTAAGTGTTTGGATAGGGAAAAGAATTTTAGTGGTTTAAAAAAACTAATCAATTATTTTTTTTCCAAAAGAAACTATACAAAAATACGGACACTCATCACTAAAACTTGGCTCGCATTGTCCATACACTGTTACTTGTATTCTTTGCGAAAACTCCACTATTCTTTCACCAGTTACTTTTATTGAACCGAGTCCGCTTTGGATAAAAAAACAATCTCTTGGGTGTTGGGTTAGTGCTTCAAAACTTGTGGTATTATACATTGTTCCTTTATTAAAAGTTAATGCTGGGGATTCAATTATTTTTCCGTCAGGAGAATTAACGATTGAAACCAAAAATGATTCAAATTCTTTAGTTGATAATGAAAGTTGTTGTTGTTCAAAGTATGAAAGCGCGGAGAGTATTGCTAAAAGTATTACGAGTCCAATTATTGCGTCAATCAATAATCTAAACACTGCTCCTGCTTGGGCTTTGTTTTCTAAAAAAAAATTTCTCAAATTCCTCTCCCCCAAAATTTTTTTCCCAAAATTTTTGTTTCCTACATTTCTGTTCCCCAAAATTTTGTTCCTCATATTTTTGTTCTCCACAATTTTGTTCCCCGTATTTTTGTTCTCCACAATTTTGTTTTTCATGTTTTTGTTTTCTGTTTTTATCCTCCGCCCATTACTAGTGAGATTGCTGTGTTTGCTATTATTACTGTTATTACGAATACTGCTACTGCTATTGGTAAGCTTGTTGCTAAGTTTATTCTAAACAACAAATCGTTATCTTCTTTTATTTTTGTGGTGAAGTATAACAAAATTATTACTATTTCTATTACGTATATTGCTATGATTATAAAGAATATTGTGGGGGTAGCGAATGTTTGGAATGTTGTTGCATCAATTTTGAATAATGAATCAACATTTATTGCTGATGTTCCTGTAAAATCTGCTATTGAAGAACTATCAAATCCTGACATGTTTTCAAATGAAGGATCTGCTACTACGCTTGCTAGTGTGGTCATCACTACTTTTTGTAAAGCTACAGTGATTCCTAAAACCATTGGTCCAATAAATATTGCCATTGTTGTCATGGTTGCTGTCACATCACTCACCATGTTTTTTAGTGATTTGTTTACTTTGTCCATGTTTTCCATTTGGAGTGAGAGTGACATTAGTGTTCTTGAAGCAACTTCTACTCCTAAATTTACTGAATCAACTAATAATCTCATCGCGGTGTCTAGTGTTTTTGAAGGAATGTTTTTCATTGAACCATAAATTGGATCAAATATTGCGTTTTCAAGTGAGAGTCCCATTAGTTCAATGTTTTCAACTGTTTTTCCAAATATTCTTTGACTTATCACTAAATTGGGTAAAAAGTTTTTTGCACTTTTTAAAGCGTTTTCCACCGGTTTGTTTTCACCCATTCTTGAAGCAATCACATACATTGATTCTTTGAACTCGTCCTCCATCGCTATTATTGCTAGTTGGGATTTTCTTTTGTAAATATTTCTGTAATAAAGCAAGAAACACGCTGCGAGGGTGATGGTGAGCATCATTCCTGATAATAAAATTAATCTTGATGGATCGGTTTTTGGATCACTTGTGAATTTTAAATAATCAGAACTTACTTTTGCTTTTGCTGAAATTGGGTCAACTCCTTGACTAATTAGTTCTTTGTAATATGATCCTTCTTCTACCACAATATAGTCAAAGAAAATCAAGTTTGTTGATTTTCCAAAATAATCTTTTTCTTTAAACTCTTGGACTAGTAATTCTTCTATTGATTTATCCGGACCCAATAATTGCATTGGGGGGTTGTATTCGTCAGAAGTGTTAAGCAATATTAGTGGTGGAATTCCTTGTGTTGAAATTATTAGTGAAACAATGAAACCAATTATTAGTATTCCAATTGCTCCCACTCTTGCGTCTAATTTTATTCCCATTATACTCATTTGCCATTTTTTTGGTAACTCTGGGTAATCATCGTTTATCATTGGTGGTTCGTATGTTGGTGGGCGTTGTTTGATAACTTTTTTTGCAAAAGAAAAAGCAACGAATGGGATTGCTACACAATAAATCATTATTAGTATTATTGGTTGGGCAAAGGGCGCTCCTGAAAATGCTGATCCTACTGGGAGAATAATAATCAAAATTAGTGGGAGCAATATTCCTAAATAGAACAACATTATTGATGGTTGGTTAAGTGATCTTGCATAATCCTCCATTTTTGATTTCACACTATTTAACACTTCAAGCATTGTTTTGTCTAAGAGTTGGTATCTGTTTGATTCTATTGGTTCCATTACACTTGCACGTATTTTCATTAGTGATTCTTTTAGTTCGGTTGAATACGCGCCCCACCTATATGCTAGTGCATCAAGTCCTTCTGATACTGAACTATACACTCCTATTTGGAAATCCCAAATCAATCTCTTAAAATCTGTCGCAACTTTTCCTCTTCCGTGTTTTGCTGAAAACTCTATTGCTTTTTCTAAATTAGGAACAAGCTTCATTGACATTATCATATACCCAATCATTTCCGGAACATAAGTGAGGGCTTTGTTTTTTTCATCCTCTGCTGCAATAATTGGAATGTTGTATATTGAGTAAATAAATAATCCAATTATTGTTGCTACAAAAAAAACTAATCCGAAAAAAATTATTGCTGCTGTGTCAGCACCAAACAAATTTGTTAAAAATGGAGTCATTCCAAATAGTTCTTCAGTACTAAAATCCCCAAACTCTATTCCTACCCCAAAAACAAAAACAAGAATCAAAAAAATTACTGCAGGAATTAATGCTAACACAAAAGATCCTTTTATTGCTGCAAAAAAATCCCCTGCACTTAATCTCCACCCCAAAAAACGAACTGCTTCGGCGTGTTTTTCTGGAAACACTGCATCTTTAGCGAACTCTGGAAATCGTGCCCTCATCCCTTTACAATATTTAACAAACTCTGGATCCGGTTCAATTACTGATTTTGTTTCACCATCAAAATCCTCACTAACAGTAGTGATTCCTCTGTATATTTGTCCAGGAGAAAGAGTAGGGCCTTGATTCATTCCGAAATCTTTTTGACTTATTTTTCTAGCCATAACAAAACCAAATCCATTTTCAAATCATTTTCAAATCATTTTCAAATCATTTTTTTAATTTTAAATTTTGATTTTTAATTCAACTATTTTAATTTTAATTTCAAATTTTAATTTCAAAATTTTTAATTTTAATTTCAAATTTTAATTTCAAAATTTAATTTTCATTTTTTCAAATCATTTTTTTGTTTCCAATCCCTAATTTTAAATTTTTTATTTCCAAAATTTTAATTTTCTTTCTAATTTTTTATTCTTCTTTCAATTTTCAATCATTTTTTTATTTTTTTTTACTTTCAATTTTTTTCTTTTTTTTTATTTTATTTTTTTTATTTTTTTATTTTTTTTATTTTCTGTTTTTGTTTTTTTGTGTTTTTTATTCTTCAACTTTTTTTTCAGGTTTTTGTTTTTGGATTTTTGGGAGGAGGGTGGTGGTTACCCAGTTTTTCCATTTGCCTAGTAATTGGTCGTAGTCTATTTTTCCTGTTTCTTCTAGCATTTCTTCTTTTAGTAGTAGTAGTTTGTTGTTGCACAAACTAGTGTTTTCTGATTCTAGTAGGTGTGGGATTTTGTGTTGGTTTTTTAGTTCTACTAAAAATAATTTCGCGCTTCCTCTCATTTTTATATCCGCCCAAATATCGTTTATTGATAGTCCTGATGTTTTTTGGATTTTTTTCAACAATTCACTTTCTTTCAAATTGTCTTCCATTAGTTCTAGTGAATCTTTTCCTGCATCGTATTTCATTAAATCAAGGAGTCCTCCTTCTCTTTGTGGTTCTTCGTTCCAATATTTTTTTATCTCTGTGATCTCTGTTATTCTTCTGTGTCTTTTTAAACTTCCTTTGAATCTTATTGGACGTGCTACTATTACTAGATCGGTTGCTTTGAATGAAGTGGTTGGTACTTCTAAATCATTTACTACTCTGTCCCACACCGCGTATGCACTGTCAGCGTGGATTGTTCCCATTACCACATTTCCTGCTGCTCCTACTCTCATTGCTTCGTAAAGCACTTTTGCTTCTTTTGATCGAACCTCTCCTACTATTATTGCGGAGTCACCTAAACGCAGTGCTGTTCTTAACGCTTCTTCTGGAGATACTTCTGTTTCTGTTTTTGATACACTTATCGCTGATTTTGTTTTCAAACTTTGAATATTGAATCCAATGTCTTTCATGTACCCAACAGGTATTTCTAAAGTATCTTCGGTTGTAATTATTCTTGAGTTTTGTGGGATCTCTAACATTAGTGCTTGTAAGAGCGAGGTTTTTCCTGATCCTCTTGAACCCGCAACAAGAGTGGTTGATTGCATATCAATAAAGAAAGACAAGAGTCCTGCTGCTAGAGGGTTTAAGAAATTCACGTCAATGAATTGTTCAAGAGTCCATGGAGTGGTTTTGTGTAAACGAAAAGCAAAAGCTGTTCCGCTTGGAGAAAGCGGAGGACCGATCACTGCTACTCTTGTTTCTAGATCAGGCAAATCAAAATCAAGCACTGGGTGAGCTTCATCAAATGGTCTTGAACTCATTGCACGAAGTTTTGAGATTAAAGAATTTGCTTCACTTTCTGTGAAAGTTACGTTTGTTTGGCATTGTCCATAATCAGAGTGAACAATATAAATTGGTTTTCCTCCAATTGGCGAATCCAAATAAATATCAGTTATTTTTCTATCGTTCAATAAAACTTCCAAAATCCCATAACCCACAGTGTAACGAGCAACCACTTTACTTAATGAATTCATATCAGCAGGAGTTAGTGTTATTTTGTGAAACTCTGCAACCTCTCTTATTGTTGCTTCGTAAAGTCTTTCAAAATATTTTCTAGAAGTAGCAACAGTGCTTAGAGAAATTCTTCCAGGTTTGTAAGAAGCAACTATTTCTCTTGTTTTTGATAAAACAAAGTACTGGTCAGGGGCTAAAGAGTATTCTGGGGGATTTACGTAATAAAGTTTTTCTACTTTTGTGGAATCAGAAAAAATTTGCACACTTGATTCTCTAACCGCGTACTCGTCAAGCAAATCAAGTTCTTCCATTCCTTTGAAGGATAATTTTGATCCAATAAAACTTGGTTTAATATCAGCTTCTAAAAGTGATTTGTAAATTTGAACAGTGTCAGGAACCTCTCTTAGTTCTGTTAAAATTTTTTTTGCCCTAATAACTAAAAGAGTGGAATCAAACCTGTTTCTTAAATTCACAAGAGTGGCTAAATAAGGTTCTGAACAATTAGTGTATCTCGCATCCCCTTGTTTCATTTTTCCTTCTTCTCTTCTAAGTTCATTGATTAGAGTAAGGTAAGCTAATAGAGGATCGTAAGTTATCATATCATTAGTGATTTTTACTATTACTTGATGGCGTTCTGGAAAAAACGCTTCACACTCTTGAAGAGGTTTTCCTAAATGATTATAACTCCAAACATTTTCTAAAACAAATTTTTGACCAAGGTTAGCAATCTCTTCAAGCATTTTTGTTTGTGATTCCTCATACACTCTTTCATAAACCTCGGAAAGAACTATTTTATCAGCTTCAACTTCTTGCAAAATTTTTATTGCGTGAAACCTACACCGATGATCTTCGGCCAAACTAGCTCCAAATACACAATGTTTACAATCAAAAATCAGTGCTCGTTTTCCACCAACATCTTTAACAATAAATTCCCCAACCTTAAATCCACCAATCTTCATCCAACATCACAACACAAAAATTATACAAATCACACAACACACAACTTACACATAAATTACACACAAGCCTCGCATCGCTCTGCCGAAACTGAGCCTTTGAATCCACCAATCTTCATCCAACATCACAACACGAATAATTGCTCATAATAAAAATACTTTACTAATATAAAAAGAAAACTATTGAATGATTTTTTGGGTTTTTTGAACAAACAAAGTTTTTAGAGATTTTTTTTGATTCTGAAAAGATTATTAAACAGTTTAATGTAGTTTTTTGTTATGAAAAAAAACAAAAAAAGTGCTTTTTCTAAAAACAAAAAAACAACGAACAATAATTCAAAAAGTTTTTTTGAAAAAATAAAAAATTATTATTACAAAATAGAAGAGAGTGTTAAAAAGAATCCAAAAAAACAATTTATTTATTTTGTGTTAGGGTTTGTTTTGGTTTATTTAATATTAACAGAAATTGTTTATGCGTTTCCGAAAGGATTTTTTGAAAATTTTGTGGGAGAGCAAGTAAATTTTTTACTAAACCTAAGTGGAATAAAAACTATTGTTACTAATGGGCAAGTGTTTGAAATGTTTTTGCCCGAAAGCGAAAAAACAATAATAATTTCTTGGCTATGCAGCGGAGTGTTGGAAATAATAATTCTAATATCAACAATGATAGTGACCTTTGGGGTACGCGCGAGAGAAAAAATAATCGGAATAATTTCAGCGTTAATTCTTGGACACTTTTTTAATTTATTACGAATTATGATAACTATTCAAATCATCATCACTCAAAATGCTCAAACTTTTGAACTCGCTCACGATTTACTTTTTAGAGCAACTTTGTTTTTGTACATTGTAATTGTTTACACTTTGTGGTTTGGTTGGGGAATAAAAAAAACGAGCGAAGAAAAAATTGAAAAAATAAAAAAATGAAAAATTGAAAAATAAAAAATTGAAAAATCCACAAAATTCAATTAAAAAGGTAAGTTTATTAATAACGGCAATTAGTTAATATATAAATAAATGATTGAAAATGATTTATTGATCACAAAATGTGAAAGTGCAAAAAGCAAGCACAAAAAGTAACTTGTACAAAAATAATTTGGGAGAATAAAGGAAAATAAAAATAATTTGGGAAATAATTCGTAAAATATGTAAAATAATTTGTATTTAATTGAATTGTGATTTGTGATTGTATTGTGATTTGTATTTGGTTGTAATTTGTGATTGAATTGGGTATTTGTATTTATAATATTTTATATATAAGAAATTTATATATAATAAGAATATAATATAGAAATTTTTGGTATAAGAATTTTAGTGTGTTGGGTGAAGGTTTTTGATTTCAGAAAAATTATCTGCGTGGTACACAAAAGCCGAGGATAAGTATTTTGATTTACTTGATTTTTTGGATAAGAAAGGAGTTCCTGTTTATAAGTACTCTGATTTTTTTGAAGAAAAGGGTATCCCTAGTTTTGTTGTTACTGTTTCAATTATTTTACTAATACTTATTCTACTAATGATGCTTTTTGCTTCACAAAATGCGGCAACCACTGAAATGGTTTTAACAATTAAAGATGGAGCAGGAAATAGTTTACTCAACACTAAAGTGAATATTGTTCTTTCTGATAGTCAAGGAACTTATTTAATTAAAGATAAAGTTGTTAGTAGTGGGGACACTATTACTATTCCTCAATATCCACAAGGAACAAAAATCAGGTTATCAATAACTAAGGATGGGTATCAATCTTACGGTGAGGAACTCCAACTTGGAAAAGAAAAAGTAACAAGAACTATTAGTCTTCAAAGGGATTTTGAAGGAATTGAAGCAAAATTATTACTAATTGATGCTGAAACTAAAAGTAAAATAAAAGATGCAATAGTTTTGGTGTCGTGGGAAGGAAAGGATTATTCTTTCGCTATGGATTCCAACGGATTTTACCGAGCACCTAATTTCCCTAATGAAACAAAAGTTGTGCTAAAAATCAAAGCAAGTGGATATAATGATTTGACACAAGAAACCAATTTTGTTAAAGGAACACACAGAACTTTTACTCTCACCCCTTCAAACGCTAGTTTTGTAGGAAAAGCATCAGTGCTAATTAGTGTTAGTGATATTGAAGGATTAGCAATTGATGATGCGAGAGTTACTATTTACAATAAAGAATCAGGAGTAATTTTACTTGATGATTACACAAAAAATGGTTCTATTGCTGGATCAATCCAAGCAGGAATTCCTCTAAGAATTGTTACACAAAAAACAGGGTACTTAACCAATGATAGTGATGTTTTAGGAACAACTTACACTATTAGAAAAAGCGAAGACAAAATTGATATCCTAATGAGACAAGGAGGAACAAAACTCGTAGTTGATGTGCTTGATAGTGGAGCAGTGCAATTAGCTCTATCAGGAAGTGTAGTTCAATTATTCACTTTGAGCGGAGAAAGAATTGACAAAAAAACAACCACTACAAGCGGAGCAGAGTTTAACGGGCTTGATCCAGAAAAAACAATACTAATCACTGCACACAAAGAATTTTACTTACCACAAAGAAGAGAGGTGCTTGTAGGAGCAACCGAGAACGAAACTTTCCTACTAACAAAAGCTGATAGCACTAACTCGTTCAGACTTGATATTTACTCAATTGATTCTTTTGGGGATAGTGTAGGTGGAGCAAAAATCAAAGTTAATCTAATTAGTGACGGAAACAAAATCCCTTACGGAGTTGATGATCTAGAATCAAGCATTGCAGGGTATGTTGATGTTGTAGTAGAGAGAGGAAAAACTTATGAAATAATTTCAGAAACAGAACACCTAATAGGATCAACAATAGTTGAAGTAACAGAAAACACTATTGAAAACAAAGTGTATGTGAAACTAGAAAAAAAACCAAACATTGTTGAAATAAAATTCGTTGATCCAAGAGGAGCAAACATTAGTGGGAATGTGAGAATAGATACTCTTAGCGGAACAAAAATCCACGATGGAGAAATAATTAATTCAAGAGTTTTTATTAACTCAACTGATAATGAAACCGTAGAAGTAACAGTAATAATGAATGATGGAAACAAGTTTGTTGAAAATGTTTATGTGAGAGGAAAAAATTACGTTGAAGTAGTGGTGTACAACAAAACCGCGAGCGAACTTGTACCAGTAATAGAGTTTGTTGGACTTGAAAACGAAACAGGAAACGCTGTGCAAGGAATCACTCCTAACGAATTTTATTACGCAAAATTCAGTGTAGCTTTCCCACTCGTTGCAACCAGTGGAGGAGTTCATTTCAGAGCAGGAAATGATTCAATAGAACACGTTGAGAGTGATAATTTTGCACTCTTTGAACTAAACTTATCAGGAGCACAAAACTATTACGGAAAAAGTTACACAAAAGATCCAGCACCAGGAAACGAAATACTTGACAGAAGTAATGTAGGAGAGATGGGAGAACCAAACAAGTGGATTGAAGGAGTAATACAAAAACCAAAAGGAACATACACAGTTAAAGTAAAAGTAAGAGCGAGTGAATTCATATTAGGAAAAGCAAAACTCCACTACAGAGCGTGGTCATCTGTTGGGGATGAATTTTACAGAACACCAGAAGACACTGAACTAACAACTAATGCTACAAGCGAACAAAAAACAACCCTCTACGCAACCACTCTGACAAAAGAACTAACAATGTACGATTCACTACCAGAATGCACAGAAAATATTTGCATGACAACAAACTTTGTTGATGAAGAAGGAAAAACTTACATTGAAGAAAATTTTGAAGCACAAATGAAAAAAAATTACGCACTAGAAGTAGAGTTCAGCTCTGTGGAAAGTGATTACTTACAAGTAGTTGTATCTTCTCCAGAAAATTTAAAATTCATTGGAACACAAGTAGGAACATTCTCTTTCATAAAAAGCGAAGGCGGAGAACAAAGCACGAGTGATCCTTACACAAATTACGAAGGGTTCACTAAAGCACAACACAACAATAATGAAACAACCACAAGTGATACAACAAACAACACAAGTACTGCGAGCGAAGCAAGAACCACTGTTTCTTTAACAAAAGAAAGTAAACAAAAAGTAAGATTTTATTTTACCGGAACAAATGAAGGAGCAGGAGAAATAAAACTAACCGCAACAGGAAACACTAATATTGAAAAAAATTTATCATTCAAAATTGTTTCAGAAAAAGAACTAATAGTAGAGTTAACAGAACAAAATGTTTTACTTGGAAAAAATTTTAGTGTAAAAGTTTATGATACTAAATTAACAGGAATCCCTAATGCGCTAATAAAAATACTTGACAAAGATGGAAAAGTAGTGAAAAGTTTGGCGGGGGATAATAGTGAAGGAAACGGAGCGAACGGAAACTACAAAATACAAAATGATTTACCTGTTGGATTATACACTATTGAAGCTAGTGCCCCAACATACGGAACAAAAGCAGTATCACTACTAATTACTACACAAAAAGTATTGAGTTTCGCTGATAATATTAGTGTAAAAATTTTACAAAACCAAAAAATTGGGATCGCTAGTGAAGAACTAACAAACAACTCTGATTTCACTGTAAACAACATTAGTATAGAAACAAGCGAATCAACAAACTTCAAAATAAACGCGATCGCACCAGGAATGCTTGGAGCACTACAAAAACAAGGAGTGCAAATAGAAGTGACTTATATTGGAGAGGATAAAGAAGCAACAGTAACAGAAAATGTTACCCTAAAAATTAACGGAATGGTTGAAGGAAAATTCCTAACCCAAATAAGTTCAACACTCGAAATTAGTTATAACGAAAAACTTGAACAAAGTTGTTTAAAAATAGAACCAGCATCACTAAAAATTAATTTAATAGGAAACGCAGGAACAACAGAAACTGACACTATTGAAGTTACAAATAATTGCGGACAAGACATATACCTAACTCACAGAGTTAAAGAAGTTACAAAAAGATCAGGAGTGATTGTTACCGCTGAAGATATTTCAATAGGAGAGGGACAAACACAAACAATCACTATCACTGCAAACAATTTAGTTGATAGACAATATAGTAGGAACACAAATTACGGATATGAAATTAGTTGGGATTCAAATTACTTAACAAAAAAACTAAACCTAACAGTAGGGTTAATTAACCCACTACTAGCATTATCCTATCCAGGACAAATCACTCTTTGGCTTGCTCAACCAAACATATCAGCAAAAGCAAGCGCAGCACAACCACTATACATCACTAACATGTCACAATTCCCAATAGAAGGAATTAGTTTTAGTGTGAACACTGATTATGCTACTGGAAGTAATATAAAAATCACTGTGGAGCCAGGAACTGAAACCAATCTACAACCAAAACAAACAATGGTTCCAACAAAAGTTGTTTTCGCAGAAGCATCATCAAGCGTATCAGAACCAGTGAAAGCACAAATAATGATAAATGGAAGAATGGCAAACCTAATGAACTACGAAGGAACTGACAAGTATGATTACTCAAACAATTACTACGGAAAGGATGGGTATAGTAATCCAAAATCAGTATCATACTATGCTCCAAAAAATGTTAGCACAGGATACTCAAACACTTCAAGCACTCTCGGAGTAATTGATGTAATGGTGTACTATTCAGGACACAATTGTTTGAAAGTTTATCCAATGGATGACCTAACCTACAACCTATCAGTACAAGGAGCACAAATCTCTAAAAGAATAAAACTACAAAACTCTTGCGCAGAACCAGTAACAATCCTTGGAGTGAGTGCATCATCAAGAGATATTGCGTTCATGATACCAAGAATCACTATTCCAAACGATAATTCAGAAACAGTAGCATACTTATCACTAGCAACCACAAGAAATAATTTGAACCTACAAGGATACCAAGTAACTGTTCAAGGAATAACAGAAATGAGTCAAACACTAATAGGAACAGAACCACTAAAAGTAAATATTTTGAGCGGAGAACACTCCGAGTTCACAAAAACAATAAAAGGAATCCAAGTAAATGTTTGCGGAGAAGAAAGCAAAGGAAAAATAAGTATTGATGTGCCAAAACCAGCAAGAGGAAAAGATTGTGCTAATGGTTATTGTGATGCAAAAGAAGCATCAGAGTATATTGGACAAAGAGTAGAAAAAATAATCCAATCATCACAATCAAAAGCAATCGGAAACCAAAACAAACAAGAAACACACAGTTGTTTAAATAGAGGGTATTGCACATTCGGAGAACTAGGAATCCAAACAGATACATTTGATTTATACCTACAAAGTGATGTGGTTAGTGGAGAAGTAATAGAAGAAGTAATGAACAAAACCACAGGATACAGCACAGGGTTTAGTGGCGGAGCAACAGGAAATTTTAGAGTAGAAATGAGACCAATAGATGAAGGCACTATAGAAATGATATCAGGACTAGGGTACGGAAGAGTAATATTTGTTGATAATAGAATAGAAGGATGCGGACACTACAGATTACAAATAACTGGTGCATTTAACGCGACAGGAGGAGCAATACAATTTGATTACCCAACAATAATGGTTAGATTAATTGAAGGATCAAAAACAATACCAAAAGAATGCTCAAACAACATAGTGAATATAACAAACCTAACTCCAATAGACACAGGATTCACTCTATCAACAACAAAAGGAACCTGGCTAACAAGCGTAGAAAGTGACTCAACACTAAAAACAATAGCGGAAAGAATAGCTGAAAAACAATTCGGAGCAAAAGAAAGAGCAGGAAGCGGACCAGGAAACAAAATAATACTAAAACAAGGAGCACTAAACAATGCGCTAGCAGAAATGTGTGTAGGAACAGGAACAGGAAAAAGAACAATCACTGTAACAATAAACTCTTCATTCCAACTAAACAAAGACACCACAAACGACAAATTCGCTGACCAAATAGTGAAACTAGTAACAGAAGGACTCAACGCTAACTTTGGAGAAAACTGTTTAGTAAAATCAATAGAAGGATACAGTTGTTTACGATTAACTGAAAGCGGAGGAACCACCGAACCAAAAATGAAAATAGAAAACAAAACACTCCTACTCGCAATGAACCAAAAAGAAGTTTGCACAAACACCACCCTCTACTCACGAGCACCAGAAGCACTAAACTTTGAACTAGAAAAAGGAGAGAAATTCAGTGGAATAAAAAACATTACAGTGTACAACACAAAAGAAAAAACAACAAACCAAACAACAACCACAACAAACAATAATACAAATGAACAAACCACAAACCAACCAACAACAAATTCCCAAAACACCACAAACAACCAAACCACAACAAACACTTCAACAACCACTACAACTGCAACTACAAATACAAACAAGGTTAGTGGAGAAAAAATATTTGAAATAAATTTTGAAAACAACCCAGAAGGACAAATAATTACTGATAAAGCAATCCAACTAATCACAAACACTAATACTGATACTAAAAAAGAATTCCCTTTCAAAAAAGAAATTAAAGTATGTGCAGAAGTAATGCTAACAGCAAACGAAACAGGAAACCACGCAAAACCAGCACTAATCAGTAGAATGGAAGGAAGCAACTTTTACCTAACCGCAATAAACAAAATTGCTGGAAAAAGCGAAGGAACAAAAAAAGAAGACGGACACATCACTATTAGAACAAACACCATCCACCCAGATGATTTAATAAAACTAATAAGCAAAAAAGAACTAAAAACAGGAGAAGAAAACCCACACTACGCAACAATCACTTGGGACAATGACATTGAAGAAATACCAAGCATTGAAGAATACAGAAACAAACTAATCCTACAAGGAGAACTATCCGACACCGTACAAGCAAACTCTGACGGATCACTAAACGCTACAGACAAATCTTTTATTGAAACAGACAATGCGAGAAAAAACGCAGTACTAACCTACCTAGGAGTGTGTATGATAAGTTCAGCAGGATGCAACCTAGCAGTAGATGGATTAATTTACTTACTCGCAGGACCAGTAGGATGGGCATCAGCAATAAAAAACGGTGGATTCAGCCCAATATTTGATTGCATAGTACCAGCAGTAACAATATTCTCATCAGATCTAAGAGCAGCATGGGGAATAGTGGACACAACATACGAAACATTCTTTGAATTCTTGTCAAATGCCCCAGTAATAGGAGAATGGGCAAAGAAAAAAGTACAAATAGAACCATTTGAAGAAAAAAATTGGGTGCCTGCAGCAACAACAGCAGCAACCACAAAATTAACAACAAGACTAAGACCAGCAATACTAGAATACAAAAAAACCGGAGCAATAAAAACAGAAATGGCAACCGCAGAAGCAACCGCACTAGCAAAAAAAACAGCTGCAAAAGCAGAACTAGAAGAACTACTAGGAACCATAGTAGATGGCGGTGCTATAAATGGAATAGCTGATGATGGAGTAGAAGACGCACTAAGCGCATTAATAACTCAAAAAAATATGGCAACCGAACTTGTTAGACAAAATCCTGACTTATCAAGAATAACTCAATTAGATGGAGGAATTAAACACCTTGATGATGCAATAACCAACCTAACAGCAGTGCAAGAAAATTTAGGAGTAGCAAAATCAATAGAAGATCTAGCCGAACAAAAAGTATTACTTAACAAGACACAAAGATTATTTGACCAAGCAGCAGAAAACACAAAACTCGCTGCAGGAACATTTGATGATGCGGCAATAGCAGGGGGTACAAGAACCACAAATTTAAGAAGAGGAGAAGAAATACTAGTAAGGAATAATGAACTGGATGCATTAGCAAGGGGAACAAACAGAGTTCAAGAAAAAGTAGTAACAAAATCAAAATCACTACAAAACACAAGACACGCACTTGAAAACTTGGATGAAGCAACAGAAGCTGCTACCAAAGCATCAAAAGAACTAAGCAAAGTTGGTGGAATTAGCAGAGCAAAAGAAGTGCTAAAAGGAGGACTAAGATTAGGAGGAGGACTAATTTGTTCAGCAGTATCAAACATTATGGGAATAAAGGCTTACAACAAAACAATGAGCACTGCAACAGAAGATCTAAAAAAACAAGCAACCTCACTAATGAACACTCCAATCAAAAAAGACACAACATACAGAATAGTAATTTTGGACAAAACAACAAAATTCGAAGAAGTGAACAAAGAAAATCAACTAATAATTGACCAAATGAATGAAGAACTAAAAATTGATCCAACCACAAACAAATCAAAAGGAACAATACTATACTGGGAACCAACAAAAGAAAACCCACTCCCACCATACCAAAGAAAATTATCAAACTACGAAATTAATCTAGATACAAGAATGCTATACACAATGCTAAAAAACAGTGGAATACCTGATGATGGATCACGCGAAAAAATAAGAGAAAAAATAGCAAGCAAAGATTCACAAAAAATAATTAAAAGATACTCAATGGATCCTGAAACAAGATTAAGCGAAAACGAAATATTTGCAGGACAAGAAATGGTAGCAGCAATAATCGCAGCAAGCGACACAACACCAAAAGAACTAGAAGAAGAAGCACTAAAAGGAGAAGGAAAAATAAAAACAGCAACCCAAAAATTATTACAAAACCTTGGAAAACAATTAGAGGAAATACAATTCAACAAAGATAACAAAGCAAAAGTAAAAATAGATTCACAAGTAGCAAAAGAAATATTTAAAGACGAAAAAAGAGCAACAATACTATATGTACTATCAAACGCTTGGAACCTAACCGTGTTCAAATAAAAAAAAACTAAAAAAACTCTGAACAAAAACCTTAAACAAAAAACAATTTCTAAAAAAAATAATTAAACAAAAAAAACGAAAAACAAAAAAACCAACTAAAAAAAAATTACTTCAAAAAAAAACCATTACAAAAAAACAACTAAACAAAAACCACTAAAAAAACCAAGCACAAAAAAATCATTACAAAAATCACTCAACAAAACACAAAAAAATAAATTAGTGAAAAAACAATTTCCAACAAAAAAATATTAACACCAAAAAAAATAAATTATTAAAAAACAACCCCTAACAAAAAAATATTAACACCAAAAAAATAAATTATTAAAAAACAACCCCTAACAAAAAAATAATTTACTAAAACAAGATTTATTAAAAAATATTTTAAGAACAAGGATTTTCTTTTCTTAAGAAAAACCTTTTAAGCAAGAAAGGCAATTAATTGATTGATGAAAAAATTTATTTACAAAAAAAAACCAAACACGAAAGGATTTAACCTATTTTCAAGTGTGGTAGCAGCAGTGCTCATAATGTCAGGAGTAGTGCTTGTAAATATACTCATCTCCACTGAAGAAAAAACAAGCAACCAAATTTATTTAATGGTGAATAGTTTCAGACTCAATGATGCTGCCTCACTCGCAAGAGCGGATTCATTACAAAACTTTAATTACTATTTTAGAGACTCAATGGAAAATTGGTTAGCGATAGATAAAACACGATTAAACGATTACGGTGGACACCCACTAATAAACAAAAACAATTACAATAATTGGGATTTAATGGTTAGAAATTTTGAAAAAGTTATTCTACTAAAAGACACAGGCGGAAACACAGCAATAGGATTCGATGCCGCAATTAATGCAGTTGCAAAAAACACTGTTGAAAAATTTAGAGAGAGTTACTACGGAAGATACCACATAACACTAAAAGATGAAGAAAGGACAGCAATAGAAAATATAAAATTTGTAATAAAAGAAGCATTACAAGAAAGTACAAATGATAATGAATCTTTTTTTGAAGTAATTGAATGCGATCTTGAAGAATGTGAAGGAGGTTCTTTTTACTTCAACATCCCACTAGACAAAATTAGTGATGAGAGTTACGAAAAATTACCAAGAATTATTGTAAAAGACACTGTAACTAATGAAGAAATAAGAACACCAATTTTGCCAAAAAGTAGATTAAGAATTTATGTCCCTTTAAGAATTTTTAAAGCACTACACTTATCAATGAAAAGAGCTGACGAAATATTCACTAATGCGGATAGTGATCTTAGTGAAGCACAACTAGGGTTTTGTGATGATGGATGTGTTCCAAGAAAAAACCCTGTTGAAGAACTTGAAGGAAGTTGGACAAAAAATTGTCCAACTGACACAACTGACAACATCACACAAGAACTACACTTACCAATGCAATTAGGAAATTATGCTAATAATTACATAGTGGGTGGATCCCAGTTCGGACAACTCCCACTAAATTATTTTTCAATCTCAAAAATTTGTAGCATCTCTCTACCAGAAACTGATAATCAAGAAGTATTTTCTGATTTTTATAATTACCAAACAGAACCAAATAATGGATTATTAACTATTAATGGAAGAGTAGAAAATTGCCCTTACCAAAAAATTAACGCCATAGTTGGTATTTATAGTACAAAAGAAATAGCAGGAAGTGCAGAAAAAATGTATTGTTCAAAAATACAAAATGTTCAAATTGATTTAACTTACCGAGAAACAAACAAAAACTATATAATGAAAGGAGAAGAGTTGTTCCACAAAATAAGAATAGTTACAGGACCATACGACATACCTGGAGATATACAAAACCCACCCAAATGTAATAGTGGTGGGGGTGGAAACTATTGCAAACCACAATAAAACAAAAACAAAAAAAATTTAAAAATAAAAAAAAATTAAACAAAAACATTTTATTAAAAAAAACAAAAATTAAAAATAATAAAATTAAAAAAGAAAACAAATAATATTTCAAAAAATATTCGCAAAAAATTTCAAAAATTGTTTAATAAAAAATATTTCAAAAAAACCCACAAAAAATTTCAAAAATTGTTTAATAAAATAAAAAAAATATTCAAATTACAAAAAAAATTCTCTAAAAATACTCTAAATAGTAAAGTTAATAAAGGAATCAAAGCAATAATATGTTATTAACTGCGTGGTGTTAATGAGTTTTACTGATTCAATTAAGGACGCATATTATTCTTTAGAAGATAAATGGTACGCACTTGTTGATAAAATATCAGAAAAAGTCCCTGTTTTTGGTAAAACAATTGATTGGATAGAGGACAAAAATATCCCTACTTTTCCACTAGCAATTATATTAGTTATTTTAATTATTTTATTAATTTTCTTTTTACTAACAATGAACAACACTCTTCCAATGACTATTGTTGTAGTGGATGAAAAAGAAATAGCTATAAGCGGAGCAACAGTAACTGTTTATTTGAATGGTTCTCCAGTGACACAAGTAGAAACAAATAGTGAAGGAAAAGCACTATTCAAATTAGCGAGTGGAAAGTATGGTGTTAGAGCAGAAAAAAAAGGATTCACTATTGATAACGCGGATGTAGAAGCTGGGCAAAACAAAATAATGAAATTAACCAACACCCAATCAAATGTAAAAACAATTTATATGAAAACCAGTGATGGAAAATTAATTACAGGGAGCGGAACAGTAAAGTATTATTGTGACGGAAGCGATATAGAAAGATCAGCGTTTTACAAAGATGGAACATTCCAAGTAGAGTTCAATGATGATTGTAAAGAAATTACAATAGAGTCAATTTCAGGATACAAAGTAGTGTCAGGAAAAGCATCATTCAGTGGATCAACAAACATAACCGTGGAAGAAGAAGAAACAATAACAGGAAATGTGAAAGTAAATTTAACATCAAGTGTAACAATCCCTTCAGGAATAAGAGTAATACTAACTGCAGAAGATGGGTTGCCACAACAAGTAAAAGTAACAGAAACTAGTGTTGTAGTGTTTAGTAATGTTCCAACAAAAAAATACTATGTTACTGTGTATGATCCAAGAATGGATGTTGCTCCAAAATTCGCTGATTATGATGGAAAAAAATTAGGAGAAGTGAAAGAACTAAAACAAGGAGAAACAATTGAATTCACAATTAATTTAGAAACAATTAGTGCAAAAAAAATAGCAATAACCGTAACTGATGTTGATACCGGACTTGCTATTAAAGGAGCGGAAGTTGGACTAAATTTGGTTAGTAATGGAAACAGAGTGGAGACAAAAACAACCGGAGCAACAGGACAAGTAGTGTTTGAAGTACAAGAAAACGAAATATACAATATTAGTGTTGATCACCCAGAGTATGTATTAGGAACAACAAAAAATGTTAGTTCAACAAACACTGATATTGCGATTAGTTTAGTGAAAGCAAGTCCAGAAAATTCACAATCAATAAAAGTGAATGTAGTGGATAGTGAAGGAAAAATTATTGACAACGCAAAAGTTACTCTAAAAAAACTTGACAACACCATCATTGCTGAAAAAACAACCGGAGCGAATGGGAGTGCAGAGTTCTACAATTTAGAAATAAACCAAAGCTATTATGTGTATGTAGCGAAAGAAGATTATTCAATAAATTCATCAACAATCACTGTTGCGCCAAGAAGACAAACAGTGGTTGAAGTTAAACTAAATATTGGAAAAGGAAAAATAAAATTATTCACTCTGGATTCTGAAAAAAATATTCTAAAAAACGCTAACATAAAAATGTACAATTATTACACACAAAATATAGAAGAACAAACAAACACTAATAGTGAAGGGATAGCGGAGTTTGAAGTTAGAGCTGATAAGTTAGTTTACTTTGTAATAGAATCTAGCGACTACCTAAACTACACTACCGCAACAATTAAACCTGATGCTGATTCAGTAATAGAAAAAGAAATCACTATGTATAGAAGTAGTGGAAAACTAGAAGTACTATTATCAATGAATCAAGGAAGTAGTGTGGTGCGAGGAGATGATGCTAGTGCAACTGTGAGTGCAGGAACATACAATGTTAGTGCTGTTCTTTTAGTTCCGAAAGGAAATTATAGCGAAGCAGGAATACATTTACGAACAGGAAAAGCAGTTGTTGGAACAAGCAATTTACTGGAAGAGGACACTATTAGAATTATTGATACAAAAAGTGCAGGGTCAAGAACAATAAAAGGAACAACATACACTCCAAACAATGGATATGATATTGATTCAAAAAATCTAACCACAGGAGACGCGAAATGGGTTAATGTTGTTTTTAGAAACGCAAAAGAAGGAGTGTACGAACTTGACTCAACAATACTAATAACAGAAATAAACCAATTACAAGGATTAAGTGTATGGTATAGAGGATGGGCAAAAGGAGGAACTACTCTAAAATACCCTGCAAGTAATTTAACAGGAGTGAATGAATTATACTCAACAACAAACAATTACATACTAATGAGCGGAGCAACAGGATTATGCGCGAACGGTTATTGCAAAGCAAACACAATTGAAGTACTAACAGGAAAAGACACTGGAAAAAAATATTACATAAACAATACTTTCAACGGAAAAAAAGACACTACTTATTTACTAAAAACCGAACTAACAAACAATAGTGGAAAAAGCGTGAACGGAGCAACACTAAACCTAGAAACAGTTGGAGCGGATATTAATCTAGTAGTGATTGATGGAAAAGAATATGATACAAAAACAATTGAGCTTGGCACTCTACAAATTGATGCTTACAAAGAAATACTAGTGATCTTTACTCCAAAACTTGTTGGAAACAATTCAATAAAAATGAGAATTGATTCCTTAACAAAAACAGAGTTTGAACAAACAATCACTATCCCAGTTAAAGCGAACAAAAAATTCTCTCTTGATATTATTCCAAAAGAAATAATTCCATACATTGAAAACAATATGTTCTTTGAAGTGGTGGATAAAAACACTCCACTAAGCGGAGTGCTAATTGAAATAAAAAAAGGAAACAATATTCTTGGCACTGTAGAAACTAGCGGAGAAGGACTAGCAACTTACGCCCTTGCTTCACCAAGCATAGGAGAAGAAATCACAATCACTGCAACAAAAGAAGGATATGACACTATTAGTGTTACAAAAAAAGTGAACAAAACAATTCTATTAATCACTCCACCAGAAATTAGTGAAACAATAAAAATAGGAGAAACAGCAAAAATTAGTCAAACAGTGCTAATGCAAAACTCTACTGTTAAGGATATAAAAATAAGATCAGCGGAATTCAGTAATGAACTAAAAACTTACTTGGATATCAAATTCACTACAAACCTAGCTGATGCATTAATAGAAAAAGACAAGGACAAAAACTTTACTCTAACCATAAAACCAAACACTCTTGCAAGAAAACTAACAGAACCAAAAACCATTAGTGGAGAACTAGTAGTGAGTACAGAAATTGAAGGAACAACCCAAGTGTTTGAAAACACAATTCCAATTAATGTAAGATTAAGTATGCCAGGGTATATTGATAACGCTAAATGCTTAAAAGTAACTCCAACATCACTAGAATTTATTACCTCATCTGGAAATGAAACAACAAAAACAATTGAAATAGAAAACACTTGCACCGCAGAAGGAGTGCCAATTAATTTACAAAACATTGAAGCAAAAATAAACGAAGAAAACGCGCTAGGAAGCATACTAGTGAGTGGAGAAGGATTCAGTGGAGGACTATCAACAAAGTACACAAAAATCGGGAACACCCTAACCAATGGAGAAAAAGTAACTCTAAATATTAGATTTGTTCCAAGCGGAGCAGTGACAAGCGGAACACAAGAAATAAAAATAACTTTCAAAGGAACAAACATTCCTGAAGAAGAAGAAAAAGAATACGTAGAAGCAACCACCACACTAAACCTAACAATGAACAACTTAAACAAATGCATAGAAATAGTGAAACCTGAAGAAGGAATAACCCTAGAAGTAGCAGGGTGGAATTTAGGATACAACAGATTAATTACAAGCAACATTAGTGCATACGCGAGAAATTATGAAGGGTTCGCAAACAGAGGAGGAACATCATACCCTTACGGATTTAATTCAGCAATCCCATTCATGGGAAGCGGAAACACTACAAGCACTTACGAACAAAGCAATTTTAGTATAAAAAATAATTGTGCAAGCGATGTACTAATAGACATTGATGCTGACTCAAAAATAAGTGTATCAGAAAACGAGTTCAGTATTGGGGCAGGATCAGAACAAATAATCACAGTGAGTCCAGGATACACACTTGGAAGATACAAAATAAAAGTAAATGCAAAACTAGACAACACTAATGAAACAAAAACCAAAATCGGAGAAGTGAACGTACTCGTTAGAAAACTAGGAGACATTGATGATGATTGCATAAAACTAAGCACAAAAATAATTAATTTGAACTCATTCATTTACACTCCAAAAAAATACAAAGTATACAATTATTGTTACAACATGGGAGTGAATCTTGAAAGAACAAACAACGCAGTAACAATAGAGTGCAACTCACCAAACGCAATAGTGAACCAACTTGGACAAATGCAACAAGCACAAATCGCAACAATCCAAAACTACAACAACAATATTTACGGAAACAATGCGTACGGAAATATTTATGGAAACAATATATACGGAAACAATTATTTGAACCAAATGTACTCAACAAACAACCAATACACCCAAGGACAAAGTTGTTCCCCAACTAATTGTTCAGTGGTTACAGGAATAAGAACAAGTAACAGAAGTGTAACAGAAAGCACTGCACTAACAACAGAAGAAATAGAGTTCGAAGTACTACCAAACGCATCATACATTGCGCAAACAAAATTATTCAATGCGAGTTCAGGACAATACGGTTTGTTCCAAAGTTTAGGAGATTTTAGAAACTGGATGACACAAACCGATGCACGAACAAACATAACAGGAAATGTGAACGTACAATACAACAACCAATACGGACAAAAACAATGCATGACATTCCCTGTGGATATTGAAGATGATTGGAGAATGCTAGAAAGTATTGATTCAGCAATAAATTGGGGAGACCCAACAGCATCACCAGAAGAATGCGTAGGAACAGATCAAACAGAAAGCTCGCTTGACATTTACACTTACTGGTTAGAAAGAGGAGACAACAAAGGAGCAATCCCTGATACAGAATACACAAACAAAGGAAACTACATCTACTATCCAAAAAAACCAGCAGTACAAATAGGACCAGCACCACACGGACAACTACCACTAGCATACTATCCAAACATTCAATACTTTAACTTCAACCAAAAAACAAACGACACAGAAAAAGAACAAACAGGAACAGCAAAAAATTGTGGACTACTTGACAAACTAAGCAACATCACCTACCAAAAAGTATTCTCAGGAGCAGTGCTAACAGTAGAAGGAACAACACAAGGAGGAAGCATACTAAACAACACAAAAGGACCAAACCTACTAGTAGAAATAAACAGAAACGGACTAACACAAAATTGTGTACTAATAAAAACCACAGTAATAGCAAAACTAACAAGAGCAATAAACTTCCAAAGCGGAGAAGTAAAATGGAACCTAACAGCACTAGTAACAAAACCTGATTACAAAATAAAAAGCGCAGAAGGAAACATAGAAGAACTAAAACAAGAATGTGAAATAATTGACGAAACAAACAAACCAATAATAATTGATCCACAAAAAACAACACCAAGTTGCAACACAAAACCGAACGAATACGGATTTGACAAAATCAAAGAAACAAACGCAGAACAAATGACTGAAATAGAAACATATTGTACAAACCACTTTTGTAACCACGAAATGCTAGAAATATTTTTGAGAAACAAAATACAAAAAATAAACGACCAAATAAAAACAAATAATTTAACAGAAAAATGCGACACCAAAAAAACAATAATGTTGAGCAAATTATACGAAGCAGCAAAAACAACACAACTACAAATCTGCAACACAACTGATAATTACTATCTAAAAGAAGATGGAAATCTAATAGAAGAAACATACAACATCCCACAAGAAATAATAACTAAAAACCAAGAAAAAATAAATGAAATAAAAAAAGGAGCAGAAGCACCTGACTCAAGTTTAAGTGATGTGGCAGAAATACTAGGAGAAATTAATAACAATAATAAAGAAAATGAAATTTATGTAAAAATAAAAACTAACGATAAAATAACAGAAACAGAAATTACAAAACTTGGAGCAACAAAAATAGGAGAATATTACTATATTTCAACAACACACCTACAAGAACTAAACACAGGAATAAATACTAACTTTGAGAATTGCAATAAACAACAACAATGCAATATAACAATGTGCGGAACACCTAATGTTGAAGTTAAAGCAGAGACAATTAAAGCAATGTGTGAGAACTTTGTTGGATTAGTAAAACTTGTGAATACAAAAAACCCAACTGAAAAAGAAATTGAACAAATATACGCTGGAAACCCTAAATTAAATGATGCACACAAACTCGCAGTGTTTAGTACAGAAAAAAGAAAAACAAATAAAGACCTAATGGGTGATTTGTATCTAACACAAATAAATAAAGATAGTAAAGGAATTGGAGAAGGATTATTTGGAAAAGTACCAAACGGATACGGAAACAATAACTACAAAATAAATTACGAAAACACAATAAATGTTGGAAAATACGAACTAGAAATGGATATGAATATTTGCAAAATTAATGATAAAGAAAACAAATCCCCAATCAATGTGGATTTGAAAATAAAAGAAATTGAAGACAAAACAATGATTAATGCAAAGAAAAACATTATTCTAACCAGTGGATTTGATATTGAAGTAATAAAAAGCACTTTGATTGATACAACAACAGGAGTGCTAATAAAGAAATACGATGGTAATACAAAATTATTGTCAAGAATACCAATAAAACTAACAATTAGTGTTACACCAGAAGAAACAACACTAAACTATTATCCAAGCGACCAAACAATAAGAGCAACTGCACAAAATTCTTTGATCAGTTGGACAGAACAAGGCAACAAAAAGAACGATACAAAAACAACAAACAATTTCGTGTACCAATTCAATAAAAGCAACGAACAAAAAACAATTACCGGAATATACTATTACCCAGAAGGAGGAACACTAACATTCATTCCAGGAAATGGAAACGGAACATACACAGCCACAGTAATTGGAGTAGGGACAAATGAAACAAAAACCGAGACAGGAGAGTTACCAAAAGCAAGAATTGGAGCACCAGTAACACTACAAACAACCTACACCCCACTAACACTAAAAGAAGTGCTTGAACTAATAAAAGAAGAAAACGGAAAAGTATGCATAAGCACAGATGGACAAACAATACACTGGAACGAAACAAAACTACTATCCGAATAAAACAACAAGATTTTGTAGAACAGCGTGGTTGAACACTAAAACAAAACCACTAACAAAATTATTGGCGAAAAAAACAACCAAATAAAACAATTAACCCCCCACTCTAAAACACTCACCCAAATAAAACACACAAAACTAACCCCCCCCACAAAACACATCTTTTCTTGGACAAAATTTTTGTTCAAAAAAATATTAATTAAAAAATTACCCAAAATTATTTAGAAAATAATCCACCAATTCAAGAAAATTAATTAATAAATTATTTTAGAAAATTAATCCATTAATTTAAAAAAAAAATTCAAAAAAATTAAGAATTTTTGAAAAATTGTTCAAAATTATTTTAAATAAAAAAAGATTTAGTGAAGAAATAGTAAAGAAACAAAGCATTTAAATACTACTCTAATCATTATTTTTATTATAGCGCTTTAATTTAACGTGGTTTCTGATGGGTGTGGGCGAATCACTGAAAGATATTTACTATAATTGGGAAGAAAAGTGGTATGATCTTCTCGACAAGATTGATGCACGTGTCCCAATTTACAAAGTGATTGACCCTATTGATCAAGTTTTTCCAAGTTTTGCATTATTTTTGATCCTGTTTTTTATACTAATTTTGTTACTAACCTTAGGGTTTTTTGGTTTTGTTGGTAATGGACAAGCAACTTTAACATTAACAATAGTGACCGAAACCGGAGAAACAATTAATGGGGCAGAAATAACTCTTAATGATGGAACAGAAAAATATTATTCGAACCAATTCGGTTTAGTGAAACCAATCACTGTTCAACTCGGAAAAGAAATAAATATTAAAGCAAAAAAAGACACTGCTATTTCTACTTCAAAAATTTATATAGGGAGCACTAAAGAAGAAGCAGAGATTGTTTTGAAAGGATACGGAATTGAATTAATGGAAGCAAAAACAATGACATTCACTAATGAACAAGGAGCAAAAATAACTAATGACAAATTAACACTGAATTTTGAGTGCAGTAGTGGAGAAGCACCTGTTGAGCGAACAAAAGATGTTTATAGCGGAATAGCTAATGTTGATGTTAAAGCGAGTTGTGGAAATTTACTCGTAACAGTGTTATCAGAAAAATATGAGAGAAAAAGCGTTACACTAATTAACCCATCAACCACAATCCCACTAACTTTGCTTGTTCCAACAGAAACAGGAAAAGCAATCATAAAACTAAAAGACAAAAATGGGAGCACAATAACAGAGCCAGTGATTGTTCAAGCATTCAGAGCAACAAACCTTTACTCTGCTGCTGAAACAAAAACCTCAATGAACGGAGAAGCGATTTTTGATTTACCTGAAGGGGAATACAAATTCAAAACCAGTGGAGAGGGATACAAACTTGGAGAAAGCACAATACACAATATTAACAAAAACAATCCAACCACTGTTGAAATAAGATTAGAAAAAAGCACTGTTGGTAAAATAAAAGTAATAGTGAAAGCAGGAAGCAAATTAATTAATTCAGCGAATGTAGTGCTAATGCAAGGAACAAGTCAAATCGAGTCAAAAACAACAAACGCTAGTGGATACACTGATTTTGATGCATCAGATGTTGGACCATTCAATGTATATGTAACAAAAGATGGTTATTGTGAATCAATAACAACAACAAAAGCACCTAACGATATTAACATTAATTTAAAACCAAACACAGGAACTTGCGGAGGAAAACTAACAGCAAAAATAGTTGATGACACAGGAAAACCAGTGGTGTTTGCTAAAGTAATTATTTTCGGAGAAAAAGAAGAAGACGAATACAAAACAACATACATAGAAAAACTAACTGATCATAATGGAATTGTTTCTTGGGAACCGGTTAATTATAGTGCGAGCGGAGAGAAATACAAAGTGTTCGCTTTCAAAGGAGCATACTCTGGGTGGAGCGCGCCAAGAGAATTCAAAAGCACTAACGAAACAGAAGAATTTTTAGTAACACTCAACATTCCAATGGGAAAAGTGAATATAATTGTTAAAGATAATTACGGAGAACCAATAACTAGCGAAGACGGAGAACCAGTATACGTGCAACTATTTGGAGATTATGATAACTCAAAAGTAACCGGACAAAGAATCATTGAAGGAAGTGAAGGAAAAATAACTATTGAAACAAAAGCAGGTAGAAAAGTGTATGCAGTAATAAAAAAAGAAGGATACGAAACATACACCACTATTCCAAAATTAATGATTGGTGATGGACAAATAACATTCAATGTTACTTTATCAAAACCACCAATAGAACAAATACAAATAAGATTGCTTGGATTGTACAAGAACGAAACAAAAGCACTAACAGTGCAACCAGGACAAGAATACTTAGCACTATTTGAACTAATCGCTCCAATAGAATACGAAGAACTAGGATTCTTTGTAAGAGTAGGAAAAGACACTTACACAAAAACAGAACTGGATAATATGTTCATAAAAGAAATGGTTGGACCAGGAGTAAACAATATCTTAACAGGAGCAACTTACAACAAACCAAAAGGAAACAACATTGATAATTTGTACTTGAATTTAGAGCAAAGCAAGTGGGGACAAGTAACTTGGGAAACACACGATTATGCTCCTGGAAAAATAATTGTAGGAGCACTAATCAAAATAAAAGAAAACGCTAAAGAAGGAAGCGACACTATTGGTTACAGAGCGTGGGGAGTAAAAGAAGGAAGTTACGATAGACACCTAACTGATGATGTGCTAGGAACAAGCCAAAGCAATTCACAAAGACAAGAACTATACGCAGCAACAATAGAACACCCAATCTCTATAGGAACAGAAACACTATGCGAAGAACTGAACGGAGAACAATTCTGTATCTCATCATCATACACTGATGTTGATGGATTCACCACAGAGTTTGATACAAGCTTTGACGCAAAAAACAATTCACCATACACCCTGAACATAAAAACAATGAACAATTCAGGAAAAACATTTGATAGCGCAGCAACAAAAATAGAGAACCCTCAAGAAAACCTATACCTTGGAAATTACTCAATCATAAAACCAAGAGAAGGAATTGTGAGCGGAACAATTAATGGATACACTAGTGAATGGATAGAAACCAACAACTATGCTCCTGGAACATCAATAATAATTAATCCTCTACAATTAACTCCAAGAGAAGTTGGATCAGGAGAACTAAAACTAAGAATACGAAATGATAGCAAAATCGCTTTTGAAAAAACATTCAACATATTCGTAATGTCTGATAAGAAAATGAAAGTAGAGTACATGTACTTAAACGAGTTCCAAAGCGAAGTTCCAAAACTCGTTTCAGGAAAAATGCAACCAATCACTGTGAAAGTTTATAACACTGCTAACAATATAGAAATAGAGAACGCTTTAGTGAAACTATACGATAGGTTTGGAACAAAACTAGCAGAGAGTAGCACAAACAAAGTAGGAATAGCAACAATCACTCTCCCATCAGCTCTTCCAAGCGAAAAATTAACAATCAAAATAGAAAAACCTGAATACGAAACTTATGTTAAAGAAGTAACAATAAGCGAGGACGTGATAATTGTTTCCCCAACCGAACTAACATACACTCTAAACCCTCAAACAAAAGAAAACGAAACAAAAACAATCAAAGTAGAGAACAAAACAGGACTTGATCTTGAAATCAAAAACATTAAATTAGTTGGAAAAATGAAAGGAAAAATCGCTGAATCAAAAACAGAAAGCGCACTAAGAGCATATAATGGAAAAATAATCAAAGCAAACAATTTTGAAGAACTTGATTTGAAAATATTCATTGCAAACAATGTAACAATCTCTGATGATCTTGAAGGAAAAATAGAGATAACAGTGGGAAACGGATATAATGAGTGGGTAAAAGAAATTAACACAAAAATAAGAATAGGGTTAGGAAACGATGTTGATGACCCTAATTGTCTCGAACTAAGCCAAACCACTTGGAACGCTACCACAGAAGGAGAAGAAATACAAGCAGGGTTTAATTTAACAAACAACTGCACTGCGGAATCAAAACTAGTAGTGCTAAAAAACTTGGGTGCAAAAAATGACACCACTTCAAGCGTAGGAACAATGAGTGTTCAATCAACAAACGCATACGCTGAACTTTCAAGAAACTATACTAAAACATTCAGAACCACTCTTGAAGCAGGAGAAACAATCCCAATCACTCTAACATTCACTCCATTCTCTGGAACAAACGCGACAGCAACAGGAAAAATAGTGTTCGAAGCAAAAAACAAAACCGATTCAAAAGACCAAGTAATAACAACAACACTTGATTACACAATAGAAGCAATTAATTTGAGTGAATGCATAACCCTAGGATCAGACCTTGTAGAAATAGAAGAGGAAAGCACAGGAAGCTTCACCATCACAAACAATTGTTCAAAACAAGTGGACATCACTGTAAAAAGCGCAGAACTATCACTATCAGACAAAATATTCTCTATCCCTTCAAACGGAACAAAAGATGTTACAATAACAAGAAACACAGGAGAAATACCAGGAATGTACAACATCCTAATCAACGGAAGAGAAGGAACAAACAGAGAAAAAATACTAGGCAACGTGAAAGTATTCTTCCCAGCAACAGACAGTTGCATAGAACTATCAAGATACGAATACGATGTTTATAACTCACAATACGAAGATTACGACGGAGAAGACCACGGATACTTGAAAAACAAATGCACAGAAAAAGTAGTAACAGTAAAAGTTAGCGGAGAAGAACCATACGACAAATCAAGAGTATTCCAACAAGCCCTAATCGGAGCAGTAATCGGATTCTTCAAATCAGATTGCAAAAGCCTAATGGGAAAACTAACAGGAATCAAATGCGACAACAACAACTGGATTGACAGCGGAGAAAAAAACCCTTCAAAAGCACTACAAAAAGCAATAAACAAACTAAAAACCGCGACAAAAGTAACAGCGACAAATATTTCTACACAAATAAATGAAACTAAAGAAAGAATAAATAACGAAATAAAAAAAGGAGAAACAATAACAAACCAACACAAACAATCTGGAGAAAAATATATTAAGAGCCAATACAATAATATGGAAAATCATTGTAAAGAATTAAATGATGACGCAAAGAAACAAAACTGTATAAGAATTGTTGAAAACGGAAGAAGTAATGCAACCAATAAACTTGAAACTTACATAAAAGAAAAAAATACTCAAAAAGAAAAAGTATTTAATCAACTTTCAACAACTACACAAGAAACAGAGAATTTAGTAAAACAAGCACTTGGAACTATTGAAAAAAATATTGACAATGATAAAGAACAATTACAAGCACTTATTAATCAAGGATCTATTACAATAAACGCATTAGAACCAAAAATCAATGAAAGTGCCCTGGATGCAGAAAAACAATTTGCAAAAACTTTACTTGATTCAGATGAAGAAAGAATTGCAGCATATGAACAATTTAATACTTGGGTTGAAGAAGAAAAATACAAACTAACACAAGACGAAATAAACACGATTAAATCAATAATACAAACAACAAAAAAAGAAATAGAAAAAATAACCAATTCACCAATTAGTGAAACAAAAGAAGATACAACTGAACTCGAAAACGAAAAAGATAAGAAACTGACACCACAAAAAGTTAGTGCAAAAGATGAAATAGACGAAACAATCAAGTACGCAATAGTTGTACCAAGTCCGACAGCACCACCTGTTCAAAAAACAACAGCAAAAAAAGATAGAACAATTGAAGAAGAAACTGATGAAACAGAATCAACTCCAAAATATTATCAATATATATACTGGGGAGATGGAAGATTTTTTTCTAGAGCAGAAAAGTATTATTACAAAATTGAAAATGGGTTAGTATACACAAAAGATTTACGCAATAACTCACGTGCAGAATGGGAAAAAAGTGAATTAACCCCCGAAGAAATTGAAAATGGAGTAAGGGGAGAAAATATAAAAGAAATACCCGCACAACAAATCACAACAAATTTCCTTTTGGCTCAGAATGTTGGGTTTGGTGGGTTTGGTAGTTTGTTTGGTGGGTTGAGTGATTTGTTTTCAGAGAATATGACTGGGATTGCTGGGGGGATTTTTTCTAATAGTGCTCTTGGGGGTGCGTTGATTAGTGCTTTGATTGAGATGGCTAGTGCTTCTGATACTTTGGTAGAGTATACTGATAGTTTTGTTGTTGATAAGGTTGTGATTGATAGTGTTTCGCTTGAGTCAGCTAATGGGGTTAGTATGAGTGTGGGTGAGGTTTCGTACGATTTTGATTCTAGCGAGGATTATACAAGTAATGTGGGTGAGTCGTATGCGGATGAAAAAGGAAAAAGGGTTTCTGGAAGGGATTCGCATAGTTATACTGGGGGAATTATTTACAATACAAGTAATTTGAGTGCTACGAGTTCTACTGTTGAGGTGAGAGAATTGACTTTCACTAATTCAGAGAACAACAATAATGATTCTCCTTATGAACCATTTTCTGGTATTGTGAGGGTTACTGCTACTGAGAGTGTGTATAATACTGATTACAATTATGATCAAGTAAAAAAAGCTGCCAAGGAGAGAGGAGAGTACAAGAAAGACAAGGGAGTGTTTGATGGTTGGTGGTTGATAGAGGATTTATTCAAAGGAAATAGTGCCAAAGATGATTTTGTTTACGCGGATATTACAGAAAAGGAGTTAGAAGTTAAAGAGGTTAGGGATTACTCAAAAGAGTTCCACGTGTTGTTTGACTCTTACGAGTATGTAGAGTGTGGGCCTAATACTTATCCTTGTTCTTCACAAACATTTGGTAGTTGTGTTGTTGGAGCAAAAACAGGGGTTACTGGGAGAGAGAATGCTCCTAAACTAAAATTTAATTGGAATTGGACAGGAAGAGGAGAGAATGTAATCAATACTGATACTTGTGATGAGTTTAAGTGTAGTGGAATAAATTGTGGTATAGAGAACAAAGAGTATGTGTATTGTGATGTTACCCAATTCACTATTGCTACTTTAAAGAAAATAATGGAGATGAAAGAGTATTTCAAGACAACGAGTTTGCCTGCTTGTCCTCAAGCAATTACTGTGGCTGGAACAAAAACACAAGCAATTGAATCTAATGCTCTTGATGTTGCTGTTACACAAACCCAATTCAAACCAACAACTAACGGAGCTACTCTTGAAGCTATAGTAAAATCAAACAATCAACTAGAAATGGATGTGAAAGTGTCTTTCAAAATAACTAGAAGTAATGGAGAGGAAGTGTTTGTGCCACAATGCGAAATAACAAAAAAACTAGTTAGTGAACAAGTTTATTCGTGTGATGTGATTACTAGCGAGCTTGGAAGCGGAACTGGGGGAAGATTTAATGTTCTTGTAGTGGCAGAACCAATTCTGTGCGAAGGATGCAAAAACACTAACACCAAAAACGACAAACTAGCATCAATGCTTATTATTGGAAGCGAAAATGTACAAGATTGTTCAGAGTATTCAACAAAAAACACTCCTTACTTTACTACTGTGTTAGCAGCAAACAATCAATTAAGCACTCCTGATGGACAAAAAATATTACACTACACTAACTTCAAAACAAACCTAGTGAGAGATGCGTTTAGTAATGATTTCAGAAAGGACTTTGATGCATACTCACAAGTAATAGGAGGAGCACCAGTAGCATACACTACTGATAAGATAAGGGATTTGTTCCTTGATACTGAAAGATTCGAGTTTGATTGGCCTAATGGACCTAGTGGAGCGTGGAGTGCAGGAAAGTATGATGCGAGAATTATTATAGAGTTCAATAATGATACTTGGACTTGGGACAATGACAACAATAATATAAAGAAAATCACTGTGAAACTTGAACCACAAGGAGATCCAAAACCATACCACACAATATACAATGTGGGTTTTAATGGACTAGTGGGAATTGAAGGAGGAAGAAGTGGGTATGGAGTTAATTACACTCAACTAAGCGAAAAACCACTAAACATTGCAACAAACATTAGAGCATTACCAAACTCAGCAAATGACGGAGTATCAAATGCAACAGTGGAAGTAACTAATTCGTTCTACAAATTAAACAACATTGCTACAAGAGGAAACTTAATGACTATTAGTAGAAGCGGAGATGATGTAAAAATAGTGCTAAGCCCAAGCGTAGCAGTGCCAATGATACTAAGCATTAACAGAACACAAGCAATGGATGCATACGCATACTATATGGCTAGTGTTGATGGACACGAAGAAAACGAGTTAGGGCCAACATTTATGCAATGGACAGGAATAGGACAAGGGTGTTATGATTTCTTAGGAACAGGAATGGGGAACTGGGTGAATACAATTGATGGAAAAGCAGAGCCAAGCAATTTAGGTTACGGGTTAAGGTGGGGAAGTGCAACAAGAGCAGGGACAGTGAATTTATACGGGACAATGTATGTGCCTGCAGAAAGTGCATCAAAAATAAGAATAACAGGACAAAGCGAAACAGCACTACTAGAAACACCACACGGAACAGGAACAGAAATACTAATAGACACCACAAACGGAATGAATAGTATAGAATCAGTAATAGAAGGAGTAAAAAACGGAGAAATATGTGTAAGCGGAGGAGAATACTATTGGAATTCAGAACAAGTAATTGGACAAATCCAAAACAGTATTTTGGCAAAAGAAAACACTTGCATAGCGAACTAAAAAAATAATTTAGAAAAAAAATTGTGGGAAAAAGAAAAGAACAACAAAAATAATTTTTAAAATCGAAAAAAAACTTGAAAGAAAAAATTTTTTTAAACAAAATTATTAGAGTAAAAATTTACTCAAAAAAAATAAAACAAAAAGAAAAACAAAAAAATTGAAAAAAAATCAAAGAGTGTTATTAATGTTTTTGAAAGAATTATATTATAAAGGAGAAGAAAAATGGTACGCTTTTTGGGATAAAATAAACGAACACTTGCCCGTGTATAAAATAATTGACAAAATTGATGCGATTGCTCCTAGTTTTTTACTATTCCTAATTTTATTATTATTCATAATCTTGTCAGGATTATTTATTTTATTCGCACAAAGTAGTGCTGGTTATACAGCAGAGTTCAGTTTTGTTCAAAGTGACAAAAAAACAATCCTCGCTGACTCGATAGTGAATATCCAAATAATAGAAGCTGGTGCTACTGTTTCGGACAAAAATTATCGAACAAACTCTGATGGAATAGTAAAACTAAAAGAACTAAAATACGGGAATGAAATAAAAATAATTGTTGATCTAAAAAAAGGAACTTACAACAAATCTTTTATAATAGAAACACCAGAATTGAAAGAAAAAATAGTGTTGCTCCCAAAAATTATTCTTGAACCAAAAAAAATCTTTATCACCACTATTGATAATTCAGGAATGACTATTCAAGAACCAATGGAGATAGAGTTTTGGTGCGAAAACGGAGCAGTGAAAACAATACCACAAAAAGCAACTACTAACAGAGGGGTAGTAGAAATTATTGAACCCGTGAATTGTGTAAAACTAAACGCTACACCAAACTCAAGCACTTACGAAAAAAGAACCTATCATGTTAGTTCAACAAATTACTATATGACACTAGTAAAACAAGAAGTTCCAAAAACCGAACTCACAGTAAAAGTAAGACATAACAATTCGCCAATTAGTGACACTAGTTTTAATGTGAATGTTAATGGAAAAGAACACTATAACGAAAAAACACTCGCTTCTTCACAAGCAACGATTTCTGTTGTTCCAGGAACCTACACTGTATCAGTGAGTGACCCCACAAACAAATACGCGACAAAAATAGAAAATGTTACTGTTCAAACAAAAAAAGAAATAACAATCGAAGTGACAAAAGAAATAAGAGCAAGGATTAAAGTAAAAACAATTGATGTTTCAACAAAATCACTAATAGTTGATGCGATTGTTACACTAAAAAACTCTACAGGAGCAATTGTTGATGAAAAAAGAACTAATAGTGCAGGAGTGGTAGAGTTCGCGATAATTGATGTTGGAGATTATTTAGTTAGTGCAAAAAAAGTAGGGGATTTGAACGGAGGGTATTATTCAAAAACAATAAACCTAACCCAAGTTAGTTCTGACATAAACACCACCATTGAACTAGAAAAAGTAACTACTAGTAATGCCGGAAAAACAAGTGTTAGAGTGGTTGATCAACAAGAAAAACCTGTTAGTAATGCAAAAGTGTTTTTGAAATACAAAGAAACTGATGCGATCGTGGAACTAAACCAAAACAATAATTGGGGAATGACTGACACTAATGGGTATGTGAATTTGTTAGCAGGAAAAGTAGAAGGAACAATTTATGCTTATGCAACAAAATACCCTTTCTCTGGGGTTAGTGAAACAAAAACAATTAGCGTGGATAGACAAAACGAATTCACTATAAGTATGAATGTAGGAGAAGCAACTATTCTAATTAATTTAGTTGATGAGAGTGGAGAAAAAATAAACGGAACAGCAAGAATTCTACTAACAGAAGATAATAGTGATTTGAGTGGATTAATGCTAATAGAGAACGGAACAATTCAAAGAAAAATAAAAGCAGGACAACAAGTGTATGTAGCAATACAATCAGAGGGTTTTGAAAACTACATAGCAGAGCCAAGAATGTTATTCCCTAACAAAACCTACACTTACAAAATAGTGATGAAGAAACAAATAAACAAACCAATAATTGAGTTAGAAAATATTTACAACGAAAACGATACTGTTACAAGAACACTCCAAGCAGGAAAAAAATACTACGCAAAACTAATCCTCGAAGCCAACACTGATTACAAAACAGTAATAACACACTTCAGAGTAGGAACAGAAAAATTACTAGAAAATGATTACATGGAAATAGACAAAGTAGAAGTGGCAGGAGTAGTAAAAGAAACAAGAGGAACGAGTTATGATCCAGAAAAAGGATACTCTTATGATTCACAAAACACAACTGATGGTTACGCGAAATGGGTGAATGTAGAGATTAGTGATTTTGAACAAGGAACAAGAGTGCTAAAAGTTTGGTTCAATATTAAAAGAATCGCTCCGGGAAACAAAGAACTAAAATTCTTTTATCGCGCAAACTTTGATGGAACAAAAGACCCACAAACCACAAACACAGGGAACGAATTGTATGATGATGCCAAACCATCAAATGTTTATTATGTTGGAGAAGAAGCAACTTGTGAAGAAAATTTTTGCATAACCAACGAAACACTATACTGGAACAAAGAAGATTTGTACATTAATTCTCCATACGAAGTGAGTCAAGCAGAAACATACACTTACAAATACCAATTAGTGAATAATTCAGAAACTAATTACGGAACTAGTGTAAAACAAATGTACCTAAACATACAAGTACTAAACGATGATAAAGTGCCAATAAAAGTAATGGAGTACAAAATCAAGGACAATTCAAAAGAAGTGGGAGGAGATAGTTTTACCAAAATCAGTAATTACGAAGTGGGTTCGTTTAACAAAAACACTGCTATTGATTTTTCTTTCAAACTAGAAGGAAACGAAGTGGGGAGCGGAGTAATAAAACTTGAACTAAAAGCTGACGGAGTAGTGTTATACACTAAAGAATCAACATTCAGTGTTCCGAGCGAAAAAGAACTATATGCACAAATTAGCCCAAGTTATATTCCTTCACTAGCAAACACTCCAATGATAGTAACCGTTATGGATGATAAAGGAGAACCAATAAACAAAGCAATAGTGAGGGTTTATGCAAAAGAACCAGGGTTCAGTGAATACTTAATTGATGAACAAGAAACAAACAGAGTAGGAAAAGCACAAGTAGAGTCAGGAGCACACTACAAGAGCACAAAAATAATTATAGAAATAACAAAAGAAGGATTTGCTAGAACAAGATTATCAACAACAATCACTGATGATGTAGTAGCATTCAATCCTGACACAGTAACACTATTACTAAACACTATTAGTAAAAGAGAGGACAAAAAAAGCATTGCTGTGGGTAACCAAACAACAAAAGACCTCAAAATTGTTTCAATAAGATATGATACTTTATTTGATGATGTAATAAATGAAGAAGCAATGAAAGCATACACAGAACTATTAGTGGGAACAATAATTCCAAGCGAAGAACTAAAAGATCTTGAACTTGTTAAAGTGAAACTAATCAATTCAATCACTCAAGATAATTTCATGGAACCAATTAATCTTGAAGGAGAACTTATTGTCACCTTCCAAATCCCAAACACAGGAGCGATTTATGACAAAACACTCCCAATAAAAATAATTGTTTCATCAGATGCTGATGTTAAAACAAATTGTTTAGTTCTAAAAAACTCTACTCAAACAAAAACCACCCAACTAGGACAAGTTAGTTTTGGGTTTGAAATACTAAACGATTGCGGAGTGGATTTAACAGGAATTTATGCTACATCAAGCGGAGAAATTATGGGAGAAGCTGATATTTCTCTTGTAAGTGCTTCAACAGGAAACTCGGGAAGAAGCGCACTTGATGGAGGTAAGAGAAAAACATTTGAAAAAATAAGAGCAGGAGAAACACTACTAGGAACAGTAACCTACACTCCTTCAACCAATGCTGTTGGAACCACTCAACCAATCAACATAGTGCTTGAAGGAAAATTCCAAGACACCACTATAAAAACAACTCCTAACGCACTAACCTTTACTACAAACGTTTTGAACCTAGCAGAGTGCTTGAGTATTAGTTCAAACACTACTCCTGTAGGATTTGATGAAACCACTGAACTAACAATAGATGCTTCTAATTGTTTAGGACAAAAAATAGAAGTGTATCTTTGTAGAAACGATGCAGGGTGTTCAGGAGGAGCAGAAGGAAAAATTAGTTTATCTAAAAGAACATTCTCGCTTCAAAACTCTGCAGAAACAATAACAGCATACTCTCCAACAATCCCCGGAACATACGGAGTAACAGTACACGCAAGAGTGAAAGGAAAATCATCATTCAGCTACATAGGGGAAGTACCAGTATCATTCAGAGAACAAGAAGACAAACACTTCAAACTAAGCAAATACGACATAATGATTGTTGGAAAAGGAACCGAAGACACAATCCTACTAGAAAACGAAATGCTACAACAAAAAGTAAGAGTAAAAGCAAACGACTGCATCTGGGGAAAAAAAGACGCTGACTGGGGATCAAGCGAATGGCTAATGCTACTAACCACCACCGCAAGCGGAGCCGCACTCGGAAACATGATAGGAGAAAACTTCAACCCAGACAGAAAAACAACAATACCAAACGAAAAAGGAGAAGCAAGAGAACTAACTGCTGAAGAACAAAATATCGCCGGCCAAGTATACGATCAAACATATGGAAGTGGCAACCCCGATGTATTAAAAGATAAAAGTATTTTAAGTCAAATTGATTTAATTAAAAATAATCCAACCAGCTTGCCCACAAATTGGTTGCTTGATCAAAAAACAAATACTTATGTTGCTGGAACTACAGAAAATGGAATTAGAACAATAAGCACATACAATCCTTCATCTAACACAATTACTCAACAAGAAATTGGAAGAACAGTAACTGTAGGAAATGATACTTACACAATAATTAGACATCAAACAATTAATGGATACGACATTAAGTCACAAACTCAATCAACTACATTTACTTTCCACAACAATAGCACTGGGCGAGATTTTATTTACACAAATACAGATAGTGGAAAATTAAGCGGTACTTTTGTTCGTGATGCGATGGATTACTCCAACAGTTGGGTTAGAAAAATTGATAAAGTAACACCAAATTGGATTAGAGGATTAACAAGTAAAAAATATTCAGGAAACTGGAAAACAACCCAAATACCTACAACTACTCCTACTCCAGCACAAACTGCTACTTCATCACCACAATCTTTGGTTACATCTTCTTCAAATTTATTCACTGATTTTTCAACAGGATTGTTATTGCCATCTTTGTATAATGTGAATGAGTTGAAAGATGGTTATGATTTTGGTTATTATTCTACCAAAAATGTTTTGAAAAACAACAACATTGCTAGTTTCGCTGAAGCACCTGCTGGCGGTATTAAGTGGGGTTCGGGTATTGGGAGTGTTGTTGGTGCTGTTATTGGTGCTGTTGTTGGTTATATTGCTGCGGAGGAAGGATTGTATAAGTGTAGAGATAATTTCCAAGTTGGAGAGTATAATGATTTTGTTATTTTGTTACAAGGAGAAAATTTAAGCGTGGTTTCTCCTGATGGAGAGGTTATAGAAGAAAGGGTTGTTCCTTCTGATGCTGGCCCTCTTGGTTTTACTCTTGGGGGGGTGAGTGTTAATTGGGATTTTAGTGATGCGGATTATGGAGAAACAGAAAATGTAGGGTTAAGGTTCACTAATAGTGGGATTAATGAAGCTAGTCCAAAGTATGGGACTTTAACTATTAATGCAACTAAACACACTCATGGGAGAATTGCTACTGTTAAAGATAATTCTTCAACTAGTGGGGTTAATGATTATGATGTGGAGTGTCGTGCTAACACTTTTGGAGAGTATTGGATTGGGGGCACTGAAGAGGATGGAGAGTGCAATAATATATGGACATCAGAGTATTCACAAAAGTACCACATTAGAGTAATTAGTGGTGATGTTGTTGATGAGTCGGCTTATTTAGTTAAAGAAAATTCGTGCAATAATGGAACATTAACAGGGAGTACTGGGAGTGATGCGTTACCAAGAATAAAACTTGGTTGGGATTGGAGTGATATAGAGTATGATACTTGTACTTACGAGAATGAAGATTATGTTTATTGTGATGCTACTCAAACAATGATTGGGATGGTTAAAAGGTTAGCACGGTTAGAAGAGTTTTTGAAATTGAATGCTCCTGCTGGTTGTCCGATTGATGCGATTAGTTCACAATTAGTACAAGTTACTGACGAACTTGACTCATACACTACTACTGTTCCTGATGGGTTAATTGGGTTTGAGGATATACAAATCGAAATGGATCCTGATGATTTGAGTGTTAGAGCAATAGCGAAAGTGAATAACAAAACAGGGGGAACAATAAAAAGTTACTACTCTTATGCAGTTAAAGGAAGTGGAGAAGCGAGTGCTCCTGATCAACCAACAGAAAAGGATTTCCCAGAAGGAGTGAGTTACGAAACAATCGAGATTGGTGCAGTGCCGGTTTATGAAGGAGTGTATTTTTTCACTGCGGTGTTTAATGGAGAGAAAGGAACAAGAACCGCTATTACTAGAACATTCGCGAACAGAGAATCAAAACCAAATGATGAGTGTTGGATAAATAGAACTACAAGAAAAACAGGAGGAGTGTCTTCTCTTGCGTATTTCTACGCTGATAGTGATGTTATTGTTTGGACACACGATATCACTAATAGTAGTGATTTGTTTGATCACCTAAATTTTGGTTCATATTTGATTAGAGATAATTACAATAGAGCGTTTTTAACTGATTTCGCAAATTATTACCTAACTAATTTCGGGGAACGAATTAGTGCAACAGAAAAAGAAATGCTAGAATTAATTAAAAAAGGAAAACTAAAATTCAGTAAAAGATATTCAGGAGACACAGAATTTGAAGCAGGGCTTTACGATACTTGGTTCTATATTGATTTCGGAGACAATTTCAGCATAATTGATTCTGATGCGGACATAGAAGTGTCACTATTATCAATAAGAAATCCGGTAGAAAAATTCCCATTCTACTACATTCCTTTTGATGGACCAGTGGGAGAAAAGTTTTCAAGAAATGGGTATGGAGCGGTTTACAAAAACCTAACCGAAGGAAAAGGAAAAGAAATACAATTAAACGATTCCAGAGCACTAAATGTTGTTAAAACATTTGAAAACATTACTGGGACAGGAATTATTAATGTGAGTACAAAACAAGGAACAAATCTAGTAGCGGTTAATTCAAGTGTAGGAACAAGAGGAGAACTAGCAACAGTGAGTTATAGTGGAAACGAAGCAATGATTAATTTTACTCCAAATTACGCTACTCCAATAATAGTTAAAAAAACACTGGGTGGAACAAGCGGAGCACTAGGAGTTAACATACTAGAAAATCAACAAAAAAAAGACACTGGAGGGAACTTCACTTACTGGACAGGAGCAGCAAAAAGCAAGGACTTTTACGGAACAAACGCGGTTGATGTGTACAACAACACTGCTGATACAAAACTAGACAACTTAGATGCTTATGGGTTTAGTTGGAGTGATGCAACACAAAGCGGAAACTTATACCTAAAAACAATAATTTATGTACCAACTGACAAAGATTATATACTACAAACAGAAGACAACACTACCACACTATGGTCACCAAATGATCAATTCAGTCACTCACAACAAATAATAGGAATAAAAGGAATGGAAAAAAACGACAAACTAAACAACTCAAGTTTCACAACACTACAAGATTTGTTTGATCTAGTAAAAGAACAAAAAGTATGTGTAAGCAATGACGGAGCAAACATGTTGTTTTGGTGGAACACAAAAACACTAACAACCACCGAAGGAACACAAAGCAGTTTAGAGAGTTACGAAACAACACTAATTGGAAAATAACAAAAACAAAATAAAAAAAAACCAACAAAACAAATACTAAAAAAACAAACCAATAATTGAACAAATACAAAAAAAAAAACAAATCCAATAATGAAACAAACCCCCCAAAATTCACTAATTAAAACAAACCCTACAAAAAAAATCACTTTTACAAAAAACAAAAAAAACTCTAGCACAAAAAAACACAAAAAATTACTTAAAAAAAAACAAAATTGATACAAAAATTATTCAACAAACAAAAAAAAGAACGAACAATGGTTTGTCACAAATATTTTTATACTAGAGTTCCCTATTTAAAGTATGGATTTTTTTGTATTAACAAATTTATTCCCAATTATTTTATTTTTTGGCGAACTATTCGGGGATCTAACTTTTATCCTAAAAATATTCGTACTAATGGCTATTTTTTCTTATGTAATGAATCACGTGGGAAAAGGAGCACTAGGAATATTTATTTTTGCACTAATATCTTGGCTAGTTATTTTTGATTACTTTGCGATTTTTGGATCAATTTACATTTTACACATTTTACTAACAATGGGATTGATTTCAGTGATTATTGACTTCATGTTCATTACACCAGGACCTGCTCCAAAAGCACCGGGAATGGGAGAACCTGTTGGGAGCGGAAAAGATTTCACTACACGACTAGGAGGACCACCATTACTTAGATAATATAAAGAAGAAATAAAAAAAATTAAAATAATGAAATAAAAAACAAATAAAAAAAAATAAATAAAAAAAATAAATAAAAAATTTGGACAATGGTTTGGATAAGGGATTTTTATGAAAAGAGGATTTTTGAACGGATTACCACTAATTCCAACAGTAATACTAATTATGCTAACACTAATAATTATTTTACCGGTGGGAATGAGTTTATTTGAACCACTAAATATACTTGTAAGAATCATACTGGTTTTTGTAATATTCACTACTGTTAGAAACTATTTAGGGCCAGGAGTTATTAGCATTATAATTTCAGGAATACTAATCTATTATCTTGTAATTAAATGGTGGTGGGTTGGAGCAATGGGTTGGTGGGGAATCACCTTACTAGGAATGGGAATATTCGGAGTAATTGTTTGGGGATCAAGTAAAATAATTCCTCAAAGATACTAAACAAACCATTAATTAAACAAAAATTCAAAAAAATTAATTAAATAAACAAAAATAAAAAACAAACAAAAACGATTACCAAAAATAAACAAAAAAAATTCAAAAGTAAAAAAAAACTAAAAGCCAAAAGGTTTTTATTAAACAAAAAACAGGTTTATTACAGAAATAACAAGTAAAAAAAACAACAATAAGGTTTTTGAAAAAAAAATAAGAGTGAAATTATGGCTATAGATGTTTGGGCAGCGTTAAGCGGAGAAGATATTTTTAGTTCAATAGCACTAGTTCTTTTCATAATTTATTTTTTATGGTTATATAATTGGGGAAAAAAACAAATGGGGGCAAAATACGGACTTGTATTAGCAGGAATTGTTTTTTATTTAATATTTTTCCTCTACCAAGATCTTGTTTGGGTGCCACTAGTATTGTTTTTGTTAGCGACTTTTGGTAAAGATATTTTAGAAAAAGTACCAAAATCAAAATGATTAAAGAATTTTAGAGTTGATTGTCGTGGATTTGATGAATTATTTAATTTCAGTAACCATAATTGCTCTTGCTATTAGTTTTGGAGAAGGGTGGATGGCGTTAGGAGCAACACTAATACTTATTGTTGCTTCAAAAGAAGTCAAAGCAAGTTTGTTAATGGTTATTTCATACGTGGTTTTTTATGTAATAAACGGGATCGGGATGAAAGATTATTGGTTTTTTGGAGTGCTTGGATTAATTCTTCTCGGATACTTGTTTGGTTTCGGAAAAGAAGAAGCACCTGCTGATCCATACGCAGGATTACTTGGTGGGGGCGGAATGGAAGGAATGATGTAATCCACTACACAAAAAAAACCACACACAAAATAAATGAATTAAAAATAAATGAATTAAAAAAGGAAATACAAAAAAAGTATTAATTAAAAATAAATGAATTAAAAAAGTGAATTTATGAACGAGTATGCAATAATAGTTTTATTTTTATTAAGTATCTTTTTTTACACAATAGAAGCAGGAATATTAGGGCCCCTTTTTTTGATTTTCACAATAATTTTACTCCTTGATCCACTATGGGATTGGTTAAAAAAAGGAAAAGAGGAAGCAAAAAAAATTGATGCGTATTATCCGGAAGATAAATTAAAAGAATACACAAAATTTGCTTCAAAAAAAACTGGTGAATTATTGGATTCAGAAACAAAAATTAATAACAAAAACTTATTACACAAAACACCAAGTGTAGCAAAAAATATTATAAGTGAAATAGAAAAAATATTCAAATAAAAAAACAAAAAAACTATTCAAAAAAACAAAAAATTATTTGCAAACAACAAAATCAACAAAAATAAAACAAATTAATAAAAAATAAAAGAAATTAATAAAAAATAAAACAAATTAATAAAAAATACGAATAAAAAAAATAAAAGTAAAAAAAAAATAAAAATGCAAATAATAAAAACTAAAAATATTTAAAACAAGATTTAAAAATTATTCAAAAGAATTATTTTTTTGCTTCTAGTTCGGTTAGTATTTTTCTATCTGTGTCTAAAACTTTTTTTACTACATCAAGAATTGCTTTTGTTTGGGCAGAAATATCATCAACTTTTGTTTCAAGCTCGGTTAGTTTTGTAGAAATTGTTGCATCAACCACTGGTTTTGAAGAACTAACAGCTTGTTTAACTTCGTCAATTTTTGAAGCAACTTCATCAATTTTGTGTTCGTGCATATTCAACATATTATAAGTGGTGGTGTCGTTGAGTTCTGCTTTTTGTGCTTCGGCTTCCATTTCATTTTGAGCAATTTCTTCACGAGTATCAACATACTCTTGTTGAGAACTCTTTTCAGTGGGAGTGCTTTGTTGAGTTTGCGGAGCACTAGGGGTTTGTGGAGGAGATTTTACTTTTTGAATAATGTTATTTGCTTCCTCTTCACTTAACCCAATATCTTTAAGAGTAGCGATTATTGTAGAATTATCTATTCCGGAATCAACCATTCTTTTTACTGTATCAAGAATTATTTGTTCATTAACCATACATTTCACTCAAAAAAAATAATAACTTAACAAATACCCACCAACAAATACTAAACCCCTAAATCAACAAACACTTAACTTCAAACCCTCAACAAACACACAACTTTAAACCATCAACAAACCATCAACAAATAATAAACTCCAAACACTTAACCTCAAACACTTAACCAAAAATACATAACCCCAAACACTCAATCTGATTGTATTTAATACGAATTAATAATATTTAAATTATCGCTTTTTGAAAAAAATTGTTGATAAATAAAAAACAAATTGTTTTAATAGTAGAAAATTCTTAATAAATATGTTTTATTGGTGTTAAGCTTGGTTGATTTCAAAATTAATTACGGGCCTTGGGAAACTATTTTTCAAGGAAAAGCGTACGGGCATGAAGTTGAAATAGTGACGAATAAAGAAAGAATGTATCTTGTTTTTATTTATGAAGTGATTGGAGAACAAAAAACAGGGGCAATTGTTGAAGGGTATAAAGCTTTTTACGCGAGAGGACAAATAGAAGCATTCATTAACACTTTACCAAAAGCAAGTATGGGGATAATAAAAAATAATACGGAAAAAACACAAAAAGTATTTTTTTTAACTTTTGACACAATTTATTTAGATTTTACACAAGAGGATTATTTAAAAAAACTGGATTATAATTTAGAACAAAATATTGATCGAATGAGAACCATTACTGATCTTGCGAGAACATCATCAATTGAATTAAAAGAACTTGATGATGTGTCAGTAAAGGATTATTTCCAAATTATTGGGGATCCATTCGTAATGCAAGTATTGTTGTCTCCGAAAAGAACAAGCAAGTTAACCAAAGTAAATATAAGAGAAAGTTTTGAAAACGAAAAACAACCAAAAATACAACTTGGATTAACAAAAAATAGAGAAATTGCGTTAGAAAAATCAAGATATCTATACAGAACAAGTATAACAGGAGAAAAAGAATCAACAACCAAATATTGTGCATACATACTTGCTGAAAATTTACTCATAGAAGGAAAACAAATAATATTGTTTGACTCATCATACTATTTTGATGGGTTAGGAACTGCTTCAAAAAATGAAACAAAACTAAAAGCACAATTAGTAGAATACGAACCCGCAGGGTTTCCAGTAAAAAAAATTGTGGCAAAAGAAAATATGAAAGCATCAATGAAAAACACAGAAATGCATTTATTGTTGGACATTATTGGGTGTGGGGATGAGGAATTAGAAAAAGGATTAGTAGAGCTTAGCAAAGTAACTGAATTTAACACCCCTCTTCAATTAAGCTCAAATTTGATTAGCGCAACTAACTTGAATGATTTTCAAAAACTCAAAGCGGAAAGAGTACTAAACATAATTAACGATAATTTCAACAATATTTTTGGAGAAAATATTTCTTTACAAGAATTAATAAAAAAATGGCCAGGAACTCTTGGAAGAGCAACAATAATTGATACAAGCAAATTGAACAAAAATGAAGAACTAATTTTTATTCAAAGTGTAATGAATTATTTAGAAGAATCAATTACTGAAGAGAAAGTAAGCGAAATCGCACTCATCTTAATTAATGGGAACAGATTGTTCAAAGGAAAGGATACGGTGAGATTGATTAATGAACTTGAAAAAGACGGGTTTGGAATTATTTTCACAGGAACAAGTTCAATTCCTGAAATAATTGAAGACACTTTAACCACAAAAATAAATATAATAAAAGATGATGATGTTGCAATCACTATTAGAGGAAAACCAAGTTATAGAGTGCAATTAAGACCAAGTTTGAGCGGAAACCCAACCTACTAAAAATAATAAAAAATAGGGAAAAAGAAAACAATGGAAATAAAAAAAAAAGAACAACAAAAAATAGAAACAAAAAAAGTAAGGACAACAAAAAATAGGGAAAATAAAAAGGGGATAAAAGAATTTATTTTAAAAATTTATTTTAAGAATTTATTTTTTTTTGTTTTCTTGTTTAGTTTTTCTTTTTTTCTTCTTTTTTTAGTTTTTCTTCAATTCTTTTATCGACTAGTTCTCTAACTTGTGATAGGGTTGCAAACTCTAATGGGTTTATTGAATCAATTATGTATTTTAGTTCTTTTAGTTCTTCTTTGAATGCGGCTCTTGTTCTCAAATCATCAATTTGTGCTTCAAGAAGAGCTACTTTTTGTTGCAACAATTGCACTTCGGCACTTGAAGCCCCACTAGAATCAGGAGAAACCGCGTTAAGAGCGGCTTTATCTTCAATTGATTTTATTTTTTTGTTCAATACAATCAAATTTCTACCCAAAATTTTTTCATTCCTCACAATATACTTCATTTTTTGGGTGATTAACAAAATACTAGAGTTAAGTGCACGAATATCTGCAGCAATTCCTCCAGTGAGTGGAACTCCACCAGGAATTGGTCTTTGAGGAGGGCCTGCTCTTTGAGGAGAACCCATTTGAGAAGAAGACGCCATATTTCTCAATCTAGGATTTGATCTATCCGGTCTAGCCATTAAATTTCACCAAAAAAACTATTACAAACAAAGTATTCCAAAAATAATAAAACTTTATACTATTAAAAGGCATTTGGTGCTTATAAAATTATTGTATGGGAACCAAAAAACTAATAAAAAAACAAAACAAGAAAATCGCGCTCCTCCTTGATGCTAGTTATGAAGATATTGATGGAAACTCTATTATTAGATTGTTTATTAATGATGGGGAAAAAAGATACTGGGTATATGATCCTAACTTCTCGCCATACTATTATGTTGGAGTGAATGAAAACGAGGTTAGTGAAAAAAAAGCATTTTTTGAATCATTTATTTTTGGAGAAGAAGAAAAATTCAAAATAAAAAAAATTAGTGAAGAAAATAAACTAAAATTCGCTGAAAAAGAAAAACAAAACAACTCAATACTAAAAATTAGTTTTAATTTGGTTAGTCACTTAGTTCAATCAAGAAAATACTTAAACGAACTAAGAATTGAAAAATTTGAATACGATATTCCTTACCCAAAAAGATACCTAATTGATAAACGACTAAAACCCAGTGGATACATTGAGTTTGAAGTGAATGAAAAAAACGAAATACAAACAATAAATGATATTGAACTCACTGAAACAAAAATTAAATCAAAAATAGAACAAAAAAATGAACAAAAAACTGTTGAAAAAATTGAACAAAAAATTGAACCACTCAACCAAAAAATTGAACAAATCAAACCAATCATTGAACCAAAAATTGTTTCTTTTGATCTTGAAACTTGGGTTGGAGAAAAATTCGAAATCGGACTTGAACCAATCACTTTTATTAGTATTGTAAAAAACAAAACAACAAACAAAAAAGAAAAACAAAAAAGAGTTCTTTCTTACAACACCGGAGAAGTAAAAGGGCTTGAATTGTTTGAAGATGAGAAAGAAATAATTAAAGAACTAACAACCGAACTAAACGACACTGACATAATTGTTACATACAATGGGGATAATTTTGATTTTTCTTACACAAAAATCAGGGCCAAAAAAAATTACACTCCATTCTTAATTAATGATGAAGAGGTTCGGATTCGAAGAAACGGACTTGATAATGCGGCAAAAATTAGTGGAGTGCAACACATTGATTCTTTTCAAATAATACAATTTATGGAAAGAACAGGGGCAATTAATACTGTAAAACTTGATCTTGAAACAGTATCAGAAAAAGTTTTTGGAGTTAAAAAAGAAAAAGTGCAACCCCTAGAAATAAATGATGCGTATTCTAGTAAAGATGAAGAGAAACTTGAAAGAGTGGTTGATTATAATTTAAAGGATTCGGAAACTGCTCTTAGGATTGCTCAAGAATTTTTACCACTTTTTTCTGAAATATCAAAACTAACCTCACAAACACTTTATGATACGACAAGAAACACTACCTCGCAAATGGTGGAAGATCTTTTAATAAAAGAAGCACACTTGCGAAAAATAATTGCGCCAAACAAACCAAGAGAGAGTGTAGTAAAACAAAGAACAATGAATCCAATCAAAGGAGCATTTGTAAAAGAACCAACCGCAGGACTACACGAAAACATAGCAGTGCTTGATTTTGCTTCACTATACCCAAGCATTATAATTAGTCACAATATTTCTCCCGACACATTGAATTGTGAACACGCGGAATGCAAAAAACAAAACACTAATCCTGACGGAACTTGGTTTTGTTTAAAAGAAAAAGGATTATTCCCAGAAATTCTTGAAACAATGATGAAAAAAAGACTTGCACTAAAAAAAGAATACAAAGAAAAAAAACAAAAAGGAAAAGATGATAAAGCACTTTACGCAAAACAATGGGCACTAAAAATCATACTAAACTCTGTGTATGGATACTTGGGTTATCCACGAGCAAGATGGTATTCAAGAGAATGTGCAAGTGCAACCACTGCGCTAGGAAGAGAATACATAAAACGAACACTACAAGAAGCAGAAAAAGCAAAATACAAAACACTATACTCTGACACCGATTCCATTTTCTTACAATTTGTTGGACAAAGTGAGGTGGATGTTTTTATTTTCCTCGATAAAATAAATTCTAAACTTCCTGAAGGAATGGAACTCGAATTTGATGGATTTTATAAAAGAGGAATTTTTGTTACAAAAAAAGAGGGCGGAGCGGCCAAGAAAAGATATGCACTAATTGATAAAAAAAATAATCTAAAAATTGTTGGATTTGAGTATGTACGAAGGGATTGGTGTAATGTTGCTAAGGAAACTCAAAGAAAAGTTATTGAACTTATACTAAATGAAGGGAAAACAAAAGAACCCGTGGATTATGTTAGGAATGTAATTAAGGATCTTCGAGAGGGCAAAGTGAAGAAAAGCGAATTAACTATTATGACTATGCTTCAACGAAAACCAAAAGATTATGTCGCTATTGGACCACACGTGGCTGCTGCAATGAAAGCAATTGAGAGAGGAAAAGATCTTGGAGTTGGGAGTATGCTTAGTTATATTATTACAAAACCAAAAAAAGACAAAGCAACCATTTCTGAAAAAGCAGAGCTTGAAGAATATGTTAACGAAGGAGATTATGATCCTAATTATTATATTGAAAACCAATTACTCCCAGCAGTAATAAAAATAATGCAAGAACTAGGATACACTAAAGAAGATCTTTTATCCGGAGGAAAACAAACAGGACTAGGAAACTGGATGTAAGCTTTATCAAGCGAGCTTCAA
>JAAZKV010000033.1 GCA_012799645.1 Candidatus Iainarchaeum sp.
GTGGAGAACACGGAGGAGACCCAGCAACAGTAGAGTTCTGCCATCGGATTGGAATGAGTAATGTATCATGCTCTCCTTATAGAGTACCAATTGCTCGATTAGCTGCTGCACACGCAGCACTAAAAGAAAAAATGTCTGCAAAAACAAACGCAACAAAAAAGAAAAGAAAATAAATTTAAAAAAAGTGAAAGAGGATAAAACCTCTTTCATTTTTACTATTTTTTATTTATATTTCTTTTTCTATTTTAATTGTGCAATTGTTTTTTACCCAATTTGCATCAAAATCAATTATTTCTTTTCTTTCTCCATTAATTAGATAATAATTAGAATTTGTGATTGGCATTATTGAGGGCATATCGTTTTGGATTAATTTATCAGGGCAAACTTTTAGTTTTTCTGTTTGAGACATATTTTGAATTAATAAAAATATTCCTATGCTTATTATAATAACTAAAACTATTCCAATTGCAATCTTTTTCATGATATATGGTATTCAATTTGTGTTATTATATTTATCTTTTTTATTTGGCAAGAGCTATTTGTAAAATGTGAGCTTTAGCGAACCAGACGCGAGCCGGCTGGGCGGCTCAGCTGCACACGCTGCGATAAAAGAAAAACAATCTTTGAAAAACACAACAACAAAAAAGAAAAGAAAATAAATTAGTTTAAAGAAGTGAAAGAGGGTAAAACCTCTTTCATTTTACTATTTTTTTATGTCATCGGCATGATACTCTCAAAACAATTAAAAACTTTGGAAGAAGCATTATTTTTGGAGGAGTTATTTATGGGATTTTTTCATTATGATAAAAAAGGTTATCCAAGATGGAATGATAGTGACAAACTAGTTCATAAAACTGTAAAACATGCTGGTCCTGGAGAAGTAGTTCATCATAAAGATGGAAATAAAGGAAATTTTAGGAAAAGCAATTTGCAAGTAATGGGTAGAAGTGAACATTCAAAGTTGCATGCAAAAATGAAAAAATGGTTTTAATTATTAAAAAATTAATTATTTTTTAAAAACACTCTTTTTTTAAGAGTTTAAACACATTTTTAATTTAATGTAGTCCTAATTAATTATGCAACCTAAACCTTTTGTTAAGTGGGCTGGTGGTAAGCGTCAGCTTGTTCATGAATTGTTGAAATATTCCCCACAGGAGTTCAATAATTATTTTGAACCTTTTTTTGGTGGGGGTGCTTTATTTTTTGAATTATATTCAAAAAATAAAATTAATCATGCTTTTTTGAATGATTTTAATAAAGAGTTAATCACTGCATATAAAGTAATTAAAGAACAACCTAAAGAATTGATTAAAGAGTTGTCAAGCGAAAAGTATAAGGCTGATGAAAAGACTTTTTATAAAATTAGAGAAAACCAACCAGTTAATTCAATTGAACAAACTGCAAGATTTATTTATTTGAATAGAACTGCGTTTAACGGATTATATAGGGTTAATTCAAAGGGGCAATTTAATGTTCCATTTGGAAAATACAAAAATCCAAAAATTTTAGATAAAGAAAATATTTTAGCAGTTAGTGAAGCTTTACAAAAAGATGAATTAACAAGTGTTGATTTTGAAAAAGCAATTGAGAAAGCAAAAAAAGGTGATTTTGTATATTTTGATCCTCCTTACCAACGATTAGAAAAAACAGCATCATTTACAAAATATACTATAAATGATTTTACTGAAAAAGACCAAGAAAGATTGAGAGATTGTTTTAGAAAACTTGACAAAAAAGGATGTTATATTATGTTAAGCAATTCTTACACAAAGTTTATTTTGGATTTATATAAGGGTTATAAAATTCACACAGTCATGGCAACAAGATTAATAAATTGTAAAGCAGAAAAAAGAGGAAAAATAAAAGAAGTAATAATAACTAATTATTAAGTAGTACTTCTTCAAGGCATCCTTTTTCTAATAAATTTAAATTAAAAACAAATTTATTATTATTGAATGTTTCTTCTAATGGTCTGCTTGTACTTGCCCAACCTTTTCCATCAGTTATCCAAATAAATTCAATCTTTTGATTTTTTAATTCATTGAATAATGATTTGAATTCTCCACAAACTGATTTAAGTTTAGAACCGCCACCATTAAAAAAATTTGTTTCAATTAAAAATAATCTCTTTGTTTTTTTATTAAAAATTGCAAAATCAAAAATTCTCTCAGATTTTTGAAATTCAACTTTTAAATTCCATTTTTCTTTAATTTTTGTTGCAGTAGCTTTTGGAAAGTAATCTAAATCATTGTTTTTTAAAATTAATTTTTTAATGAATGCTTCAACAATTTCTTCCATTGTAGTGCCAGTTCTATTTTTTCTGCCATTTGAATCTAATCCTACTTCAACTCCAAAAACATAATCTACAAAGTTTTTTATTTTTTTATCATAAAAAAGATCAACAAGCCCAGTGTTTTTTAAAAATAATAAATACTTTTTAGTTTCTGCATCGGTTAAATCAGTTTGATTAAAATCAAATTTGATGTAACTTAAATCGTTGTTTTTATGATCTTTTATAATTTCAATATTGTTTTCTCGTATTGCTAATAAAATCGGTATTGTTTTTACTACTGAAGGGTATTTCTTAATTAAAGTCATAAACTCATTATCTAAATCTGTTGAACCTATTAATGAATTTAACAAATTTAATTCAATGTTAATGTTTTTAACATTTATATTTACTTTTTTCCAGTTTACAAAATAAGTCCAAATTTTTGTTGATGATTTTAGGTTATTTATAAAATATTTAAAAACTTCATTTTTTTCGAGTTTATTTTTTTTATAATTTTTGAGATATTCCAATCTAATCTCCTCTTTTAGTTGTGCTGTTGATTGTTATACTAAGGGTTTTGTCAATTAATAAATCTTCTTTCTTGAACGCTGCGCGTCGTAAAGTTAGGTCTAAGAAGTCTTTTTCTAAGTCAATTCCAATATATTTTCGGCCTAGTTCCTTGGCAACAACTCCAGTTGTGCCTGAACCATTAAATGGGTCTAAAACGGTGTCTCCTTTGTTTGATGATGACACTATTATTCGTCTTAGCAACTCCAAAGGTTTTTGTGTGGGATGTTTTCCGTGAACTTTTTCTGATTGTGGAGTTAGTGGTATTGACCAAACGCTTCGCATTTGTTTTCCTTCGCCCCCAACATCATAATCCCAGTTTTTCATATAATCATAATTGAAAAGATGTTTTGCTTCTTTGCTTTTTCTCGCCCAAATAAGCGTTTCGTGAGAGTGAGTAAAATATCTACAACTTAAATTTGGGGGAGCATTTGGTTTGAACCAAGAAATTTCATTTAATATTTTATAATCCAAGTTCTGTAAAGCAAAACCAACTTGGTAAATATTATGCATTGTTCCTGAAATCCAAATAGTACCATTTTCTTTCAAAACCCTTTTACTTGCTTCAAGCCAACTTTTTGTAAATTCAAAATCTTTTTCTAATCCTTTTGATTTATCCCAGTTAGCTTTATTCACTGAAACCATTTTTCCAGCGCTACAACTAATTCCCCCATTAGATAAAAAATAAGGAGGATCTGCAAAAATCAAATCAACAGAGCTTTCAGGTAATTCATTAAGCGTTTGAATACAATCATTTTGATAAAGTGTAAAATCTTTATTTTTAAAATACGGTGAAACCATAGTCAGATTAACTTTTTAGTTACTTAAAAACATTTCGTGAGTGCGTAGCCGATTAAGTTTTGTTGCATGTAGTCAAAAACATCTTTAGCACAAGTGATTTTAGTAATATTTGTTTTTGCTAAAGAAATTCGTTTAGTTAACTCAACTAAAGCTAGTATTTGAGAAGATTTCATTACTCCAATTCCATTAATTTCTTTTAACTCAGTTAAAGAACAATCCGCTAACTTACTTAACCCAATTGTTGAAAGAATCTTATTACTCAAATCAATAACATTTTCTTTTCTAGAACCAGTACGTAGAATTATTGCGAGGAGTTCAGCATCACTTAACGCACCAGCACCAAGTTTATCTAAACGCTCTATTGGACGATTTTCTGGAGAAATATCAAAGATTTTCATAGATTACTAATTTTTTTGATGGGTTATAAACATAATTAAGATTTCGGCGATTGATGAAAACACCAAACCACCGGCATGTTACTGGGGGTTTGTTTTTATTGAGGTCTTTTTGTATTGTTTTTTATGGTTGTTGATTTACCTGAACAGGTTTTTGAGTTTACTAAGTTTTGTTCTTTGATTGTTGATTCAAAGAAATCAAACAGTATTGACTTGAGTGGTTGTGGTTGGTTTTATCCAACACAATTATTACCATTAATAGTTTTCATTAAACAAAATCCACACATAGAAATTATTTCACCAGAAAACATTGGGGTATCAAATTATTTAGCTACAATTAAGGATAAAGGTGGGATTAAACAAAAATCATATTTACCTCTTGTAGAATTGCCTAGAGAAGAAACCCTTGTTGATGAAACTCTAAAAAAATTGTACAACTTAACTAACTTGAATAAAGAGTATGGGGGAGAAAGCGCGTTTAAGTACACGATTGGAGAACTTGTAGATAATGTTTACCAGCACTCAGAATTCAAAAACGCTTTTGTAATGGCACAAAGCTATTCATCAAAAGGATTTATTGAGATTTGTTTTTGCGATGATGGAATAACAATCCCAGGTTCATTAAAAAAAGCAGGAATGATTTTTGAAGAAGAAGAACATGATAAAGCAATTGTTGAAGCAATTAATGGGTTATCCGCTAAAAACAATAAAGAACGAGGATATGGGCTTTGGTCAAACCTAAACCTAGTTATGAATGGGTTAGGGGGAGAGTTTTTAATTATTTCAGGGAACGGAGGAGTTTTGGTTAATAAAGAAGGGCACAAATTATTTAAACTTCAAGAACCAAATACTTATAGTGGGACATTGATTAGTATTAGAGTTAGTAATGAACGAAAGGAGGTTAATTTGTATGAGTATCTCGAAC
>JAAZKV010000029.1 GCA_012799645.1 Candidatus Iainarchaeum sp.
AAATAAATAATTTCAGACATCGAACTGACACTAATGCGATTGGAGGAAGATATGTTCTAGGAAATGATCTTGATTGCACAGGAATAGATGTTCAAATGATTGGAGACGATCCATTTTATTATACTACTACAAGAGAATTCAAAGGAGAGTTTGACGGAAATGGACACACCATTAAAGGACTAAATTTTTACAGGCAATATTCAGGAAGCATTGGTGGAGTTCCAGCAGGTGTTGAATTATGGTGGAAAAATATTAGTGTAGGATTATTCAAACACATTGGAGGAGCAGGAAGAGTACACGATTTAACTCTACAAGATGTTAATGTTACAGGAGCAGTAAAAGTTGGTGGAATTGCTGGAGTAAATGAAGGATCAATTGAAAGAGTAAAAGTTAATGGAACAGTTAAAGGATCAAAACAAATCGGAGGAATTGTTGGAGAAAATAAAGGAACTTATGGAGGAACAATAAGACATGTTGTATTTAATGGAACAGTAACAGGAAAAGACATTAATGAAGTTGATACCGGATCAATTATTGGTTATTGTGAAAAAGGAAAACTTGTTAGTCCAAAAGTTCAAGCAGTTATTTTACCAAGAGAAACAACAAAATACTTTGGAAGGAATGTTGGATGTGAATTATACCATATAATAACTTATGATGCATTTACCTTTAATGGTGCTGATGCTATACTAAAACTAAGACTTGGTGGAAACGTTGTAAGAACATCAGAGTTTAACACTAAAGAACTAATAACAATCCACGATGCTGACACTGATGAAGTATTAGTAGAGTTTATGCATGATTTTTCTTACGAGGACTTAAACCTAATACCAGTTACTGTAACAGCAATGAAAAATTATAAAAACAAAAACATTTTGTTTGTAGAAAACCTAAAAGTACAAGACACAAAAACAATGTTTTTAGAAAAACTAAGACCAGTATCAAAAGCAGTGTGTGTACTAAACGAAGAAGTACAAGATGTTAACCAATTACTAAAAGAATGCACAAAACTAAATTGCCCAGGAAACAAAATAATTGGAGACAGCAACGTATCATGTTTGCTTGACGAAAACAAATTCACTATCTTTGGTTTAAAATACTCAGGAGTAGTAGAAGAATGGGAATGCGGAGACGGATGGTGCGATATTGATGAAAACTCAATAAGTTGCCCAAGTGATTGTAACGAGTACTGCGGAAACAAAATATGCGGACAAGACGAAAACATAGCAAATTGCCCAGAAGATTGTGCAAACATATGCGGAAACAAAGTATGTGAAAGTGGAGAAAATTATGTGAACTGCCCAAGTGATTGCCAAAAACCAAGCGGAGGAAGTGGCGGGGGAAGCTCTAGTGGAGGATCAAGTTGGCCAACTAGACCAATAACTTGCAGAGCAGATACTGATTGTGGACAAGTAAGTAATGTTGGAGACAGATACTGTGTAGGTTCTATTGTTTACCAAAAAACAAACAACCCAACTTGTACAAACCCTGGTAGAACTGATTCAAATTGTTCAACAATAGTAAAAGAAGTAGAAATAATGGAGTGCAGTAATAGTCAAATATGCACTAGTGGAAAATGTGTTGAAAAACAAATATCATATGATACAAAATCATGCAGCACAAACATTAATTGTCCAGGAACACAAGAATGCCTAGACGGGTATTGTAGAGATATTGTTTGTAATAAAGGATACTATCCAAAAGACCATGTTTGTTATTGTGAAGGAGAACACTGCATAGTAACAACCACAACAGACAAAAATGAAGCTACTGATGGAAACTTACTAAACGAAGAAACAGCACAATGCGACTGGTTCATCTCACTATTCTGGATATTCATGATCCTAATAATCATACTAATAATCGGACTATTCTTGTGGTGGTTCTTTATTGCAAGAAAAGAAAAAAAAGAAGAAAAAACAACCACAGAAAAACCAAGATACTTCTAAAAAAAAAACAAAAACTAAACAAAGCCCCAATTATTTTAAAAAATTAACAAAATCTTATTTATAATTTTTTAGTTCTTTTATTTTATAGTTATGGTAAATGAATTGTTAGATAAGAAGTTTCAATTTGGTTCTTTTTCTTTCAAAGTAGAACATATTATTCTTTTGTTTATTTTATTATTCGCTTTTTTTATTCGTGTTAGTTATATTGATGTTGCACCTTTTTGGATTGATGAAAATATTAGTTCTCTTGCTTCTTTGAATATTTTAGAAAAGGGTGTTCCGGTTTTTGATTCAGGAGAATTTTATTCTCGTGCACTAGTTTTTCATTACTCTCAAGCATTATCAATGCTTATTTTTGGAACAAATGATTTTGGAGCAAGAATAATTTCTGTATTGTTTGGATTACTCACTGTGATACTTGGTTATTTGTTTATTAAAGAAATGTTTAATGACTCTGAAAATAAATCATCTTATGCTTTGTTTTGTGCGCTTGTTTTAAGTATTTTCTTTTTAGAAGTGTTTTTTTCTAGACAAGCAAGGTTTTATCAATTATTCCAATTAGCTTTCTTTTCTTGTCTTTATTTCTTGTACAAATCAAGATGGAATCCTAACAGTGTGTATTATGCTGTTTTTTGTTTTATAATTGCACTTGATACACAAATAGCTGGAATCATTTTGACTCCGTTTGTTTTATATTCTTTGATTTTTAACGAACTCAAAATTGATTATAAAAAAATTACTAACAAATTGAATATTTTAGGAATACTCATTGTGTTAGTATATGCTGGATCAAGGGTTTTAGGAATATTTAATGTGAGCACTGGTTCTGTTGAACTAGCTTCTAGTTATGCAGTAAATTATCTTAATTTTTTTTATAACTCCGGTTTTGTTTTGATTTTAGGATTAATTGGAGTATTTTGGTTTATTTCTAAAGACAAAAGATTTTTGTTCTACTTGGTTTTACCTAGTGCAATATTTTTTGTTCTTGTTTTATTTGTTGAACAATTCGCTTTTAGGTATTTTTACCCACTATTCTTTTTCTTGTTATTATTTTTTTCTGTGTTTTTTTGTTTACTTTCAGAAAAATTTTCTCCAAAATTTCTCATACTTGGAATAATTGGGTTGATTTTTGTTTCAAACATTATTTTTCCTTACAATTACGCAACAATAATCCTTCCTATAAAAGAATCATTCAATGATTACTCTGCTCCAATAATTGATATAAAAAATATTCCAACAGAACTTAAAGAAAAAATGATTAATAATAATGTTGGAACTTTTTACCCAGCTTATTTTGAGTGGTATGTGAAAAAACCTGATTTTGTTGTCCCTTACTCAATGAGTGGAAGAAATATTATTGTTAAAGAAATTGATGATTACACAGGAGTAACATATGTTAAAGAACCACCCAATAGAGAATATTATTTTGTTAAAGATTATTTTTCTTATTACAAATTTCATGACAAAAACGAAGCAAACAAGTTCTTTAATGAATGTGATTTATCTTTCAAAAACTCTACTCTTGAAATTTTTTATTGCAAATAACA
>JAAZKV010000030.1 GCA_012799645.1 Candidatus Iainarchaeum sp.
AATCTTGAAGAATCCTCTGCTTTCCTAACCTCAATCCTTTCAGCATCAAGAATTTTTTTACCCTCGCTTGATTTAACTAACCTAACTTTTGGATTATTAGGATCATCATAATTAGGATACACCAAAACATCTTGTAATTGTGACACTGGCAAAATTTCACTCATCGCTTGAGCAATCAAAGATTTTCCAGTACCAGGAACTCCAACCAAAAGAACATTTCTTTTTTGAGCAGCGGCTTTTTTTATAATCTCAACACTCTTCTCCTGACCAATTACTTGATCAACCAAACCCTTAGGAACAAAAATATCCTTAGTGCTAGAAAAATTAATTCCAAAAACACTATCAGAAACATTACCGCTCTTTTCAAAAATAGTATTTTTCTTTTCAAAATTGATTTGATCACTTTTCTTGATCTGATCACTTTTCAAAACTTTTTTTGAAACGATCTTTTTCGCAAGTGTTTTTTTCTTATTTTGTGATCTCTTAACCATAACTAACAAATAATACCTCCAATAAAAGGTTAAAAAAGGTATTCAAACACAAATCAAAACATAACAAAACAACAAAAATTGGGTAAAAACAAAAATTAAAACAAAAATTTGAACAAACAAAAATTAAAACAAAAACAAAAAATCAAAATAAAAATCGAGTAAAAAAACAAAAAGTGAATTAATTATGGAACCAATAAAAGTTACATTCCTTGGAACAAGCGGAAGTGTTCCACAAAAAGACAAAAATTTTGCATCACTAATAATTTCTTACAAAGGAGAAAATCTTTTGTTTGATTGCCCTGAAGGAACACAAAGACAAATAATGAGCTCACCCCACTCCTTAATGAAAATAAACCACGTGTTCATTTCACACATGCACGCGGATCACTTTTTAGGGTTATTTGGTTGGATAGCAACAATGACAATGAACCAAAGAAAAGAAAAATTAGTAATATATTCTCCAAAAAAAGGAAAAGAAAAAATCAAAAAAATCTTGGCCGAAGTGGTTAAACCAAGTTTTGAAATAGAATACAAAGAAACAAAAAAAGGAACAATACTAAAAAATAAAGATTTTGAAATCAGTGCATTTCCACTAAAACACGAAGTTACTTGCTTTGCGTATGTGTTTAAAGAAAAAAACAAAATTGGAGAATTTAATAGAAAAAAAGCTGAAAAACTCGGAATACCTGTTGGACCACTTTACTCAAAACTCGTAAGTGGAAAAACAATAAAAATAAATGGAAAAACATTCACACAAAAAGATGTTATGGATTATTCTAAATCAAAAGAAGGGAGAAAAATTGTTTTCGTTTCTGATACACGCCCAATAAAAGAAATAATTCAACACTCAAAAAACGCTGACATATTAATTCACGAAGCAACTTTTTTGGAAAAACAAAAAGACAAAGCAATAGAAACACTACACACCACTGCTCTTGAAGCCGCAACCACTGCAAAAAAAGCAAAAGCAAAAAAACTAATTTTATTCCACTTCAGTGCAAGAAACTCTGATCCAGAAGAAATACTAAAAGAAGCAAAAAAAGAATTTAGTGAAACAAAAATAGCGAAAGAACTAGAAACAATAACAATCTAATATAAATAAAATAACCAAATCCAACTAAAATAATTTAAATAAATATAATTTAAATAAATCCAACCCAACCAAAATAATCCAACCAAAATAAAATAATCCGAGTTAAATAAACTAATTAAAAAAAACAAGAACGATAACAATTGTGATTTTATATCCGTGTAATTTTATTATTGATTTTTGTGATTTTATTATTGACCATTTATTATTTTATTATTGATCTTATACATTATTGATCTTATACATTATTGATCTTATACATTATTGATCTTATACATTATTGATCTTATACATTATTGATCTTATACATTATTGATCTTATACTTTACTATTGGTTTCTATAAACACACTATTAGTTCTATGATTTTACTATTTTTACTATTTGATTTTCTTTATCAATTAATTCCATTTCTCTTTTTCTAGTCAAAAATTCGAAAACATTTTGTTTAATTTCTCTTTTCAATAATTTTGATTCCAAAAAAGACATTTCTCTTCTGATCATTTCTAATTCTTTTAATAATTTTGCAAGTTTCAATTTTTTGTAATTTGTTGGGCGAGACATTTTTTCAACAAGTTGGTTTAATTTATCTTCAACAGAAATAGTTTTTTCTTGTTTTATTCTAAAAATTTCAAGTTCCTTTTCAATCATTTCTCGCTCCATATCACCCGAGAGTGGTTCAAAAACTTCTCTTCGTATTTTACCCTGCATAAACTTTCTTTCAGCAATCATTAATTTTTGTTTATCATCAACAATTTTTTCTTCAAACAAAGAAATCAAACTAGTTTTATCTTCTTTATAAGTAATGAACCAAAAAATAGCTATTAGTGCGAATAAAACCAAAACCAAAAAAATAACTTCAATCATTAAAATCACTCAAAATTAAACACCACTCAAAAACATAACCAACAATTCATAACTACTCAATAATTTATAATCAATAATTGTTTATCGAGAATATATTCTTTTCTATGAGAAGTTTAAAACAAAAAAACCTTTCTAAACAATTAAAAAACTTAAACATTAATATCTGTGTAAAAGAAGCACAAAAAATAAGAGAGAATTATTCAAATTTGGAGGAATTATTATGAGTGGACATGTTTTAAAAAAAAGACCATATTCTGATGAGGAAGCAAAAAATATTCTTGCAAATGTAATGAGTAAAGAAACAACTGAATGGCACTATTACACACACCACAAAGGGTATGTTGAAAAAAGAAATGAAATCGAAAAAAAACTTTTAGAAGAAAAAACAGTGTTACTCGAAAAAGCTAATGCAAACTATTCTGAATTTGGAGAACTAAAAAGAAGAGAATCATTTAATGCTAACGGAGCTATTTTGCACGATATTTTTTGGGAAAACTTAGGAGGAGATGGAGAGATAAATAAAGCAACAGAATTGAAGAAAAAAATTGAAACAGATTTTGGTAGTGTTGAAGAGTGGAAAAAAGAATTCAAAGCAGTGGCACTAAGCGCAAAAAACTCTGGATGGGCAGTACTCGCAATTGACACTCATAGTGATGGAAAACTACGAAACTTGCTTGTTGATGAACACGGAGTGGGAGCAATATGGGGTGCAAAACCATTAATTGCGTGTGATATGTTTGAACACACCTACTATCACAAAGATGGACCAAAAAAAGCAACATACATTGATAATTTTTTAAACAACTTACACTGGGAAAGAATAGAAAAAAGATACAAAAATTGAACAATTAACGACAACAATTAACAACAATAGTTAACAATAAAAATTAACAAAAAACAATTAATAATAAACAACTAACAAAAAACAACCAATAATAATCTTCAAAACACTTATCAGTATTTTGGATTAAAGTGTTTTTCTAATTGTTCAGCATCTTTTTCTTTCAACTTAAAACCAAAATTTAGCAAAAGAAAAATTAAAATTATTGCAATTAAAACCAATAACAAAACCCAAATCACAAAAACCACCAATCCATTTTTTCAATCCAAATTTTTAACTCATCAATTTCCAAATCAAAATATAACAACAACATATTATAACAACATTATAACAACATTATAACAACAACACATAACAATTTTTTAAATTCTAAATTTTTAATTTTAAATTTTGAATTTTTGTCCAGGATTCAAAATTATTGTATCAGTTTTTAGAACACTATCCTCAATTCTTTTCTTCAAATCAACAGGATCAAATTTTTTTGGTTCGAAAATATCATATTGCATAGGAACAATCATTTTTGATTTTAGAATTTTTGCTGCTCTAACCGCATCAACAACATCCATTGTTCTAGAACTAATAGGCAACAAAGAAATATCCGCTTGAATTTTTTCAAAAGAATTGTGAAGAGAAGTTACTCCTGCATGATAAACTTTTACTCCATCAAAATCAAGCAAATAACCCAACGGATAAAAACTTTTAGGAAAATGAGCTGTTTTTGATTGTATTTTAACTCCTTTCACAGTGATCTCCGTATTTGAGTAAATTGGAACTTTTTGTGTTCTTGGTAAATTCAATTTTTGTAAAACAACATCGTGTCCAATAACCGTGGAATTATTTTTTAGCGCAATCTCTTGAACAGCAACAGGATCAAAATGTTCAGGAGTTTCATTCGTTAATAAAATAATTGAAACATTTTTCAACTTGGAAGATGATGCTGGAATTTTTTGATTCTTTTTTAAAACAGTTTTTGAACTATCAAAAACAGGGTCAATTAACAAAACTGAAGACCCGTGTTTTAATTGAAAAAAAGAATGACCAAAATATTGAAGCTCAACCATAAAATATTAATATTCACTAAGGGATAAAAAGCTATTCCTAAATATAAAAAGGTGAAAAAATGGTAAAAGAAATAATTAATAAGCTAAAAAGAGTTAATTAGTTCATGAAAAAATGGAATATTTTATTCATAATACTACTAATCATAGGATTAACTTTTTCTTACGCAGAATATACTATTAGTGAACACAAAATAAACATTGTAGTTGATAGTGGGGGATCTGCAGAAATTGTTGAAAAATTCACTATTAATTTTGAAAATGATGTTGATAAAGTTATTTTTAGAAACCAAAGCACTACAATGGGATCTGATTTTGATAAATGGAAAACATTCAACCCAATATTTGGACCAAACATTGGAGTAAATAATATAATGAATGGAAAAATATCTTACACTGAAGGAAATCCAGGGATTCTTGAAATAAGTTATAGATTAACAGAAAAATTAATGGTATTAGGAAAAGAAACAAGTATGATGAGTGAATACCAACTAAAAGCAAATTATTGGAACAAATTTTACCAATCAGGAGTTTGGATAATTCCTGATAACACCAAGGTTCAAATTGAATTACCCGCAGGAGCTGAAATTAGAGAAGATATTGAACCAGCAGCAATAGTAACTGCAATTGGGTCAAAAAAAGTAATTTTATGGGAAGGATACAAAACCGGTAACAAATTAACTTTGAAATATGTTTTGTGGAAAAAAGTAACTCCTGTAGTGGATCTAAACCAAATAATTAATTTCTTATTCAAAACCAGCACTGGATTAATATTTGTTACAATTATCGCACTAATAATTTTGACAATAATTTGGAAAAGAAAATACATTACAAAAAATATTGAAGAATTTGTGGAAAAAAATTCAAAACTTGAAGAAGAATAACTAACTAATTTTTTAGTATTTTTTTGTTAAAAATTTTTTTAAAAAAAAACACCCAAGTTTTACTAAATTTTAATATTTTTGTAAAAAAAATACAAAAATGATTTTCAAAAAAATTTAAAAAAATTTTTAAAATAGTTTTGATTGTTTGTTGAAAGATTTTTCATAAATTATTTTTTTCTCTAATTCTTTTGCTTTTGTTAAAAGTTCTTTTGCTTTTTTTTCTTTTTTTCCACCAAGCAAAAACATTATTTCTTTTTCATCAAAATCAAAACCCAAAACCAAATGTTCCGCTTTATCTGATTGCATTAATAATGATAAAAGCCACATATCTTGAACTGCTTGGGAAGAAGAACAATGAATTTTTTTAGCAACTTTTTTTGCAATACTTTTTCTTAGTGTTCTTGAAGAAGAGCTTGCAGAAAGAGAGCTTAATAAACTTGGAAATTGGAAAGGAATAAAAGAATTATAATTTTTAGAACGAGACAATCCAACTGCCGTGGTTGATAAAAAACCAGAGTATTTTAAAAAGGAATAATGTTGTCTCCGCATTATCCTTCCATTAAAAATATCCCCTTTACTTAAATAATCAAATGCCACAGCGGAATCTTTTGAATCAAATTGCCTTGGAATATTTTCTTCCACCCATCTAATGAGCAAATCATTCGGCACTTCTGAATTGTAAACAAATTGATTTATTTCTCTTAAATTATCTCCTTTAAATATTTTTGTTAAAACAGAAAACACTTTTTCTTTTCTTTGTCTTGTGTCAAGATTTTTTACATCAAGCAAAGTAATGTTTGGAGAAAGTGAATGCAAATCAAGAAGAGTGCTTCTATAATCCCCACTGGAGTTTTTCGCTAATTCTTTAATTGCTTCCTCTTCATAAGCAATATTTTCTTTATCACAAATTTCCCTTAATTTTTTTGCGATACTCAAATAATTTATTTTTTTAAATTCTTTTAATTCACAAATTGTTCTAAACGGAATTAATTTCTTATCACCATACAAATCATTTGCTGTTAATATTACAGGATTATTTGATTCTTTAACTATTGAAGCAATTGCACTTGCTCCGCCACGATCTTGCACTTGTAAACAATCAATTTCATCAATTAAAACTAACCTTAATCCACCAAACAAAGATGCATTTCCTGTTGCAGCACCAGCAACTTTTTCTATTTCTTCTTTATTCCTCAAATCAGAAGCATTTGATTCAAACAATTGCCAACCCATTTCTTTTGCGATTAATAATGCAAGCGCGGTTTTTCCAACACCGGGAGAACCAAAAAAAAGTAACGGTTTTTGTTTTTTCCCCTCACCCCACTTTTTTGCCCAATCAATAGTAAAATCAACTATTTCTACATTTCCAATAAATTCTTCAAAACTTTTTGGAAAATATTTATCAGTAAAAAGAACAGGTTTTTGAGGAGTAACTATTTGTGCTTCCATAATTAATTAGAATTACGAAAGAATTAAAACACTAAATTTTATGCACAACTATAAATAAACAACCTAAATTCCAATACCATAATTTTGGAACCATAATTTTGGAACTATGATTTCAGAATCATAATTTTTGATTAAGAACTTTGGAAGCATATTTGTTGGGATTTTCATTAGCAATAACTTCCAGAGATTTACCTTCTCTTAATTTTTTCCGAACAATTGTTTCTCCTTGATTATACGCTGTCAAAGCCAATTTGTGATTTTTAAATTTTTTATACAAATAAGAATAATATTTTGCAGCAACATCAATATTTTGTTTTGGATTAAAAGGATTACACTTATACTCTGGTTTAATAGAACTATTCCAAATAACAGGGGTTAGTTGTCCAAGACCAATATCTTTACTCTTTCCAACAACATACGGATCCCACATTGATTCGTGTTGAATTAATTTAACCATTATTGTTTCAGAAACACCGTGCTTTTTTGCTGCTTCCTTCACCATTGGTAAATAAATACTTTTATTGTGATTGATTTGTTTTTTTGAAAGCGGAGAAGATTTTATTCTGACTCCTCTTAATATAGCAGAAATATGACTTTGAGGCAATCTTGCCAAAGAAGAACCACGAGTAAAAGAAGAAAAAGGAACAACCGCATTAGTAACCATATTATTCTTATTTTGTTGAGCACTCACAGTAGCAACATTTTTTGAAACTGCAGCAAGTTCTGCACTAACTTTATTAGGATTTGTTGATTGGATAGCACCTGAACCAAAAGCGAGCGAAGCGGATAATGCAGAAGCAGCAAATATTGAAGCTAATTTTTTACGAAAACTTTTGCGAATATCCCTCTCGGATTTTTTGGGTTTTGGTTTTATTAAACCACCACGATTTCTTCGTTTAAACATATCAATTATAATAGTTATGATATTTAAATTTCTTGCGGAAAAAGAACAAAAAAATAATAAAAAAAAATAAATAAAAAAAAATAGTAAAAAAATAACTGTGTGATTTTGATGCAAGTTGGGATCGTTGGAAAACCATCTAGTGGGAAAAGCACTTTTTTTTCAAGCGCAACACTAATTGATGTGGGAATAGCAGCATACCCTTTCACCACAATAGAACCAAATAAAGGAATAGGATTTGTTAGAGTAGAAGATGCAGGAAAATTTTTTGGAGTAACAAGCAACCCAAAACACGGATTTTTAATAAAAAACAAAAACAATGACCCAATACGTTATGTTCCAATTGAATTAATTGACGTTGCAGGACTTGTGCCAGGAGCTAGCGAAGGAAAAGGACTCGGAAACAAATTCTTGAATGATTTAAGTCAAGCGGACGCACTAATCCACGTAGTTGATGCAAGCGGATCTACTGATGCTGAAGGAAAAATTGTCCCTGAAGGAAGTCACGACCCAATAGAAGACATAAAATTTTTGGAAAACGAAATAGAACTTTGGTTTTTGAAAATAATTGAAAACAATTGGACAAAATTTTCAAGAGTTCCTGAAAAAGATTTTTCAAAAAAAGTACAACTAATGGCTCAAAGTTTATCAGGAATAAAAATATTAGCACACCACATAGAAAAAGCGATAAGACAATTAAAAATTGAGGAAAAATCTTTACAAGAATGGACTAGTGAGGAAAAAAAAGAATTTGCGCACTATTGTAGAACAATAAGTAAACCAATAATTATTGCTGCAAACAAATGTGATTTACCAAGCGGGGAAAAGAATGTTAAAAAAATGAAGGAAACATTTCCTACCCTCACCATAATTCCTTGTTCTGCTGCAAGCGAACTTGCACTAAAAAAAGCAACAAAACAAAATATTCTAAAATACTATGCGGGCGAAAATGATTTTGAAATAATTGGAGAAATAAATGATAAACAAAAAACAGGGCTTGAAACAATTAAAAAAAATGTTCTTGAAAAATTTGGAGGAACAGGAGTGCAAAATTGTTTAGATCACACAATATTCAATGTGTTGGAATACTTCCCAGTGTTTCCTGGCGGAACAAAAGGACTTGCTGATAAAGATGGAAACATTCTCCCCGATTGTTTTTTACTCCCGCCAAAATCAACCGCACTTGATTTTGCATACACCCTACACACTGATATGGGAGATGGATTTATTCGAGCAATTGATGTTAAAACAAAACAAATAATAGGAAAAGAACACCCACTAAAAAAAGGGGATGTAATTGAAATAATATTCAATAAAAAATAAAAAAAAACAAGAAAAGAAAAAAAATGTGAAAAGAAAAAAAGCACAAAAAAACTATTCAATAAAAAAATCAAAAAAAAAGAAAATTTTCCAATAAAGAAACAATTTTAAACCATTTTTTTAATAATAAATCAGTTAGGAGGATTTAATAATGGCTAAAATCGACACAGAAGTTAAAGGATTTTATAAAGAATTTATGGACTTCTTGAATGAATACAAAATTGCAGGACTTGCAATAGCATTCATTATGGGAGTTGCAGCAACCTCTTTAGTTAAATCATTAGTAGATAATATCATAATGCCAACAGTGACTCCATTTATTCCCGGCGGAGGATGGAAAACCGCTACAATCGCACTTGGCCCTATTGTATGGGGAATAGGTGCATTTGCTGGAGAATTACTAAACTTTATGATATTAGCACTAGTAGTTTTCTTAATAGCAAAATTTATTTTAAAAGAACAAAAAGTAACTAAAAAATAATTAAAAAATAGTTAAAAAAAAATAAAACTAAATTTGGTTGGTGCAAAAAAGCACCACCACTTCTTTTTTAAAAAAATAAAATATTTAAAATTAAAAAATTATTAAAAAAATAAAAAGAATAAAAAAAATAAAATTAAAAAAAGAAGAACAGAAGATTTAGAAAAATGAATAAAATAGTGAAAAATAAAAAAAAATAAACAAGCCCAAATTTTCTATTTTTTTATTTTTCTTCAATTATTTCAGTAATTGTTTTTTCTCTTTTTAGTGGAACTTTTTGTGTGGTTTCTTCTGAATCTTGAGGAGGTGATTTTTGGGTTGATATTGTTGTTTTTGTTTCAACTGTTTTTGTCACAGTGCTAGTTTCTGTTTTTTTGTCTTCCTCTGCTTTTTTTATTTCTGCAACAATTTTTTTCATTGATTCGTCTTTATTCTTTAATTTTTTTAAAGTGTAAAAATATGCATTAATCATTTGATCCAAATCAAGTTGTCTCTTAAAACCGAGTCTTGCCACATCTTCAAAATACAATCTCACTATTCTAAAAGCTACTTCTTCATCATTCATAATTTACACCTCAATAAAAATTATTTCCACAATTATTTTTTTCTTTTAAACCCTAACAAGAATCTTGAAAATAAACTTTTCTTTTTCTTTCTTGCTAATGCTTCGTTTACTTTTCTAACCCCTTCAGGATTTGACGGAGCATATGGCTTGATCCTACTTCTCCCCACTGATCCATTTCTTGCTTGCACAAACACACCTATTTTGTTATTCCTGCTTCTCTAACTGCTTTTTCTGCTTCTGGAGCATTTTTTCTTTTAACTCTTGCTAGTGCGTAAAAATACGCATTAATTATTTCATCAAGAGTTAATTGTTTTTTGAAACCATACCTCGCAATTTCTTTGAAGTATGTTTGGATTATTTTGAAAGCAATTTCTTCATCATCAGGATTAATCATTGAAGAAATATCATCCCTTGAAATTGATCTACTCATTGATGAAGAAATCATTTCTCTCAACATTTTCGAATCAACATCACTCCCACTCTTAACAATTTTTGTAACAGTTCTTGTTTTTGGTTTTTGTGGAACTTTTTTCACAATTGTTTTTGTTAAAGTTCTTGTTCTGTATTTTATTTTTGGTTTTGGTTTTATTACTCTTGTTTTAACCACTGTTTTTGTAACAGTTCTTGTTTTTCCTTTTTTTCCAAGTTTCCCTGCTTTTGCTAATCTCCATAAAGCAACTGATTCAGCCCAAGTTTTACCTAATCTCATTTGTGATCCAATAAATTGATTATATGCACTTGGTTTTCTTTTATTTTTTTCTTGAAGAGCTTTATATTTACTCCATTGTTTTGCGGCTTTAGTAAAAGACATTCCTGATTTTATTTGTTTTCTAATAAAAAGGTTATATTCAGAAACTCTTCCTCTTGAAACTTTTTTAGATTTTAGTTTAGCGATTTCTGCTTTAAGCATTTCAATATCTTTATCTTGTTTTAAGTTCTTTGCTTTTTCTTTCTTAACAATTCTTTTCGCTTTCGCAACTTCTTTTTTATTACTAGATGCTTTTTTGTTAGCTAATTTAGCCATTTTTTTTGTTGCCAAAACTTCTTTCTTAACAACCTTTTTTACTTTTGAATGAGTAACTTTATTTTTAGCCATAACAATCACTACTCTCCTAAATTAAATTCCTAAATTAACTAACTTACTAATATGTATAATATGTTAATCAACTTTTAACCAAACTATAAGTAATTGTGGTAAAAACAATATAAAAAACCTTTCTATAACTCGAAAAAGTGAATAAACAATGGTTTTTTGGAAAATTAATAAATTTTGAAAAAAAGAACAAAAATAAGGCAAAATTCAATAATTCAATTTTTGAAAATTACTCTTGAAAACCCACCTTTGCCTTTTTGTATTTTCTCTAATCTAATTAGTTTTTTTTCTTCAAGATCGGTTATTGCTTGACGAAGGGTTCTTTCTGCGAACTTGTTTTTTAGCGCAGAATAGATCTCTCCTGAATCCACTCCATTATTTTTTGTTAAATAATCCAAAATCAATTTTTCTTTTTCTGAAAGAGTGGATGTTAGTTCAACTTTCACTACTTTTTCTTGCATAAAAGATTTACGAACATGAACAGCCTCTATTTTTTTTGAGTTCGCCCTCTCCGCAATCCTTGCGGATTTTAATAACACATCAATCGCTACTCTTGCATCCCCATTATTTTTTGAAGCGTGAGCAGCACACAACCCAATCACACCATCACTCAACACGTTAGGGTAAAAAGCAAATTTTGCTCTTTCATTAAGTATTTCTTTTAACTCAACATGAGTGTATTTTTCAAAACAAATAGAACTCGCTTGAAGAGAACTTCTAACTCTATCATCAAGTTTTGATAAAAAGAAATTATCATTAGAAATAAATGCTAACCCAATATTTATTTTAAATTGTTCAGGAAGTCTTGACAAATCATACAAAAGTTTTTTTGAATCATCATTAAGTAATTGCTCCGCTTCATCAAAAATAACGAAAGGAGTAATTTTTTTTGATTTTAACACTGCTACAAATCTATCAAAAATTTCTTCAGTGCTCACTCCTCTTTCAGAAACCGGATAACCAAAAGCGTTTGTTAGTTTAGCTAGAATTGAGTGTCTTGAAGAAAACTCAAAACAATTAATATAAACTCCTTTCACTCTATCAGAAAATTCTTCAAGTTCTTTTAAAACAAATTTTAGAGAAACAGTTTTTCCTGTTCCTGGAGAACCATAAATGAACACATGCGTAGGTTTTTTTCCAACTGATAAAGGTTTTAGTGCAAAAACCAGTTCTTCTATTTCTTCATCTCTAAAAGGTAACTTTTCAGGAACATAATCAGGATAAAGAAATCTTTCATCTTTAAGAATGTGATTTTCAACACTATTACTAAATATATTAGCCATAATCAAATAAGGTAGTAAAGGAATAAAAAACTTGACAAATAAGAAAAAAATATTTAATAAAACATTTGATAAAAAAAACAAAAATAAAACAAAAATCGTTTACAAAAACAAAATCTATTTATAAAAATAAAACCCAATTATAAAAACAAAATTCATTTTTATGAAAATTTATTTTTATAATTCAATTTCAAAAATAGTTACTGGTTTTTTTAGTCCGAACTCTTTTAATACATCTTCTTTTACTTCCCCAATAAACCCTTTTTTTCCACCAAGATTAATTTCTCCAGAGTTTTCTCCAAGGAACACGAATTTTTGTTTAGTTACACTAACTTCTTTTCCTAAATACTTAGCGATTTGAACAAGAACTGATTTTATTTCAGTAAAATTAGTGTTTGAGTGAGTGATTGCAACACACAAAACATTTCTTTGATTTACCCCACTATCTTTGCTTTTATCAAGTTCAAGAACTGTTCCTATCTCAAAAATTCTTTGAGGATATTCTTGGGATTTGTTTTTTGATAAAAATGATAAAAGTTGAGGAGTCATTTTTTTTCTAAATATTTGATAATTTAGTGAAACATAATTCGCTATTTCTACAAACTCTTCTTTTTCATCAAGAAGCATTTGTTTTTGTTGAATTTCTTTTGAAGTTAAATTATATGTTTGAACCTCTTGCAACCCCAACCCAATTGCTCCTTCCCTCACAAAATCAATATACCTAGCTTCTTCACTTTGTGATCCTACCAAATTCATTTCTATTTTTTGGGGAACAATATTGTTGAACCCGTAAGAAATTAATAAATCCTCAATCACATCAACCGCGTGAAGAATATCAATCCTATATGAAGAATACTCTGCAATTATTTTATCTTTTGAAATTTTTGGGACAAATCTTGCTTTTGCAAGCAATTCAATAATTTCTTTATCTTTTAATTCAAGTCCTGTTTTTGCGAGCAACTCTTTTTTTGAAAAAACTATTTTCTCTGTTGAAAAAAGCGGAGTAATTATTTTTTTTGCAGGATAGGGTTTTTTGTTTGATGGATAATTCACTGTGCAGGAATAAATTTTTCCTCCCCTATCAGCAAGTGCCATACACATCACTTCAAGCGCTGTTTCTATTGTGCTAAAATTTTGTCCAGTAACTTCAATAAACAAATTTTTTGTTTGAGAAGTAACTTTTCCTGTTATTTGTGAATTAATTATTGGAGGCATTGAAGCAACTACATTATTTGAATCCAACACTATTGGGTAAAGTTTTGTTCCTTCTAACAAGTGTTTGTATGCTTTACCTTTATCGTGTTGAATTAAGATCTCGCTCGGTCTCATTGGAACTTTCCATTCAAGTGGAATAAATTCAATTTCATTATCCTTAAATCCTTTGTAAAAAATTGGGGGTTTCATTATATCAAGATCGTATATTCCTATTGCAAGTTCTTTTCTTTTTCTTCCAAAACTCTCCCCTAATTTTTCTTGCAATTGAATCATTTGGTTTAATAAATTTTCAGTGATTTTTATATCTTTTATCACTGCACAAACAATTAGTGGTCTTATTTTTTCTAAATTTTTATCAACATTAAGAACAATGTTTGATTTTTGCACTTTATATTTCACAATTCCTTTTTGTTTTCCTGTTTTTGCTTTTAATTCTCTCGCAACTCCTTCAACACTCCAAAAATCTGGACGATTAGGATCTTTGCAATCAATTTTTAGATTATCCCCATCAATCACATCAACTTCTCCTTTAACAAACTCTAACAATTCTTCTATTTTTTCTCTTGAAGATAATTTTATTCCTGACAAGGATTCTAAATCTTTTATTGATACATCAATTTTTGGCATAACCATCACACAAACTTTAAACCCCACTTTCAAAAATATTTCAAAAAATCATTTTTCAAAACTATTTTAAAAAAACCCCGCTTGCTTTTCTTAAATAACCAATATCTTCCGAAAATAAATACCTAATATCTTTTATTCCAAGTTTGAACATAGCAAGTCTGTCAATTCCCACTCCCCACGCTATTGCTTGTCCTTTTATTCCTAAATTTTCTAACATTTCAGGCCTAAACATTCCTGCCCCCGCAAACTCTATCCAACCCATTTCAGGATGCTTTGCACTTAATTGAACACTAGGTTCTGTGAAGGGATAATAATCCGGAAAAAATTTTACTTTCTCTGCTCCAGCAAACTCTATTGCGAAATCCTTAAGCATTCCAAGCAAGTGTTTGAAATTTAAATCATCACCAACAACAAATCCTTCCATTTGGTTAAATTCAATCAAGTGCGTTGCGTCAAGAACATCAGGTCTAAAACACCGAGCGATCGCAAAATACTTGTGAGGACTTTTCACTCCTTTTACGAGTTGTCTTGCTGAATGCGCTGTACCGTGCATTGCAGGAACTGCACGAGAAGCAATACTTTCACTCCACTCATAACCCCACCCCTTACTCTTAGACACACCCCCATTCTCGTGAGCTGATTTTATTGCAGAAACAATTTTCTTGTTAGGAAGAGAACCCACTCTTGGTTTTAGTAATTGATACGAATCGGTCCAAGTACGCGCAGGGTGATTTTGTGGTTGGAACAAAACATCAAAATTGTAAAACTCAGTAACAACAAGAGGAGCACTAACTTCTTCAAAACCCAACGCAACTAATTTGTGTCTAATTTGTTGCAAAAATTGAACATAAGGAGTTTTTTTTCCTGCAAAAATTTCTGGAACAGGAGCACTAACATCAAAAGTTCTTTCAATATCACTTGTAGATAATATTTTTTGTGCAACACCACCATTTTTTGAAATTTTTATTAAACGAGAGGTAACCAATTTTTTTTCAACAAGACCTCTTTTTTGTAAATCAAGTAATAAACCATCTTCAATTTCTTTTCCATCAACAACATTTTGCAAAATATTTTCACAAGAATTTGGTTGATCATTCGCAACCCCTGTTTCTTCAATCACTCCGTTAACTATTACAATGAAAGCTTTTCTTTTGTTTATTCCAAGCGCTGCAGTGAATTCTTGAGAAGATAATTTTGATGCTTTTTGTAAATCAGAAAAAGAAGCTCTGCCACCCAATTTTGATAACGCGGATAGAAAAATACTTTCAGGCAATCCTTCTAACAATGCTTTATTCCCCAAATCAGTTAGCACAAATTTTTCTTCAGTGCTTTCTTTCATTATCGCAAAATCTTTTTCACTAAGCCAAGCACTCGCTCTCCTAACAGAATCAATTGGTAAAAGTGAAAGTTTGGAACAATTCTCAAAAGAAATTAATTCATCAGAAAGAACTAAAAGAACTTTTCTTTCAATTTCACTCAATTCTTTAACTCTATTAAGCATACCAAAAATAAACAAATTTGTTATTTTAAAGCTTTGGATATGAAAATAGGGGGAAAGTAAAGATATTAAAAATTACCCTACAAGAAATAAATAGGTTAATATGAGCGAACTTGATAAAAAAATTGATGGAATTTATTCAAAAATCCAAAAAAAAGTAACAGGGTCAATTGCAGAATTTGTTGCATTCTTTTTCTTTGTAATCACACTAGGATCACTAGTAACAATATACATTATAACTCAATTCCCACAACACGCTTTTTGGGTAGTACTTACCCCAGCACTAGCAGGAATAATTTCATACTACAATAGAACATTTGCCACAATCATATTTTTAGGAATATTACTACTACTAATATTATTATAAAAAACAAAACAATCTTCCCATAAAAATCACAAACAACCCCCCACTTTACTTGAATTCAACAATCAACGAAAAACAAGTAATGCTTAAAAGTGAAAAGAAAAATGCTTTTTTTATGAAAAAATTAAACCAAAAAGGATTATTTAATTTTATAATAGTAATAATAATTATTGGAATAATTTTTAGTGTCACAATAAATTCTAACAAAATACGAAAAGAACTAGAAGAAACAAAAAATGAATTAATTATTACTGAAATCAATCAAAAAGAACAAACACTACTAGAAAACAATGTTGATAAAATAATTGAAACCAAACTTAGAGAACAAATTTTGTTAAAAAATTTTAATTCTCACAAAATCCAAACTGAAATCAACACAAAACTCTACAATTATTTAAAAGATAAAACATATGCTTGTGATACAATAACTGAAAGCAAAAAAACTTTAACAACTAATTATTTGAACAACACAACAAATACATACATCATTCAAACAGAAAATGTTTCCATTGGAGAATACACCTTCACCTCAAACTTAACAAAAAACCAAATAATTTGTACCCCTCTTGGAAATAAAACAAAAATTGAATTCAAAATACCAATTGGATATAATGTCAAAGTAATTAATTAAATCCAAAAATAAAAAACAAAATAAAAAATGGAAAATAAAAAACAGAAATCAAAGATGAAAAAATAAAAAAATAGAAAAAAATTAAGAAAAAACTAAAAGGAGAGATTTGGAGTGAATACGCTTGATGCAATAATATCCCTAACAATACTTTTCGCAAGCATAGGGGTTTTAGTTAATTCGCTCGCAATTCAAAGCGAAACAAACACTAATAGTGATCAATTAATTAAAGCAAAAACAACATCCTTAATTTGTGCAACAACAATTGATTCAATTTATTCAAATAGTGCGAAAAGTTACACAAAAAGTGTTGATTGTATTCCGCAAGAAAACAAATTAATTTCAAAAATAAATAACACCCAAAAAGAAAGTTACTCAATAACCACTGCTCAAAAAAACACAAAAATAGAGGTGAAAACAAATGCCCACTATCTTGAATAAAAAAACAAATAAAAAAACAAATAAAAAAATACTAAATATTTCAACAAAAGGAATGATATTTTCTTTTGATACAATGATATCATTCATTATTATGTTATTCGTGATTTTTGGATCAATTTATTTCATTTCAACAAATTATGAAAAACAAAAAGAAAATTTAGAAAACTTTTATTTAACAGAAAAAACACTACTCACAATTGACTCTTTAGTAAAAAATCATAATGAAGAAAATTACTTGCTGGGTTCAGCAACAATTGATATTTTAAAAAAAAGAGTAAAAAGCAATGAACTCACAAAAGAAAATTTGCTCAATTCAAAAAAATTTGAACTCAATGATTTTTTTGTTAAAGAAATTAGTTGGAAAAATGATTTGGAAAATAAAAAAATTGTTTTAAACCAAAGAGAATCAAAAAAATGTTTTTCTTCAAAAAGGTTTGTAAAAATTGATGGAGAAAAATCAATAATTGAATTAAAAGGGTGTTTGGTTGAAAAATAAAAAAGGTTTTGTTATTTCCATAGAAGCGATGATTTCATTACTAGTACTAATTTTGGTTTTACTATCCTTACCACAAGAAAATAATACTTCGCTTAAAGAATTATTAATAACTCAACAAGAAAATGATTTACTCCGCGTTTGGGCATCTGAACAACCACTAATTAACCAAAATGATTTAATTAATGATTCAAAAAAAATATTCGGAGAAAATTTCACCCTTTATCTTGATGGGAAAAAAATTTATGGAAACCAAATCAATTTACAAAAAAAAGAAAATTGTGTTTCGAGCGAAGGAACAATCATAGAAAAAATAACTCTTATTGAAAAAAATATTAAAATAATTGTTTGTGAATAATTTGTTTGAAAATAATTTTGTGCAAATAATTTATTCGTAAAATATTGTTCGAGAATAATTTATTTGAAAATGATTTATTCGTAAAATATTGTTCGAGAATAATTTATTTATAAATGTAAATTATGTTTCGTGTGCAATAATTGTGATTGAATCATTTTCTTTTAAAATAATAATTTTAAATTTTGTTTCAAAACTTTTTTCAAAAACACTATTATTTTTACAAACAAAGGTGTAATCTTCACCAAAATCATTAGTAGGAGAAATAGTTATTGTTTTTCCATCACTTTTTATTTTTATTAATTTTGATGGTGATTGAATTAATTCTTTACTTGAACCATTTCCTGAATAATTAAACAAATTGCATTGTTCTTCTAGTTCTTCTGCAATATTTTTTGATAAAATTGTGTCACTAATTAGAAAAAAAGAATCAGTAGAGTTTTCAATTATTGGTAAAATTATTCCAAGTGAGGCAAAAAAAGCAGTCAAAACCAATAAGTACTCTATTGAGGATTGACCTTTGTTCTTTTTTTGCCCCAATTTTCTCACCAAGTCACATGTGTTTTTTCAAAAAATTCTTTTTTTTTGAAAAAAAATAATTTATTAGAAATTTAGATTTAACTAAATTTCATCAATTTTTTTGAATACATCCCCTGCTTCTTTTTCTAGTTTTTTTGCACCCGCTTCACTTGTTGATTGAAGTTGGCTAACAAGCACTAAAACCACTGCTACTACTGCCGCAAGCACAATTATTAACTCAATTGAAATTTGGGCCCTTTCTTGATAGAAAAGTTCTTTCATTAAATCACCTAAAAAGAAAAGCCAATTTTTTAGTATAAAAACATTTAGAAAAATTCGTTAATTGCCGAGTTAAAGTTTTTTTGTTTTATTAGTGCTTCATTGGTAATTTGTTCGCAGTATTTGGTAGTAATATAAATCTGTTGGAATAATAGTTTGGTATGGTGCAGGATAAGAAATCAATATTTTATTTTTCTCAACAAGAAGGAATTGATCTTTTAATTTCGTGGATTAGTTTGAGTATTGCTTTTGCTTTAATGATAAGTCCTGCTTTGTTACAAATTAGTAGTATTATAGTTGCTCTTCCTGTTGCTTTTTTAGCTGTTGGAACAGGGTTTGTTTTTCATGAACTTGCTCACAGAGAAGCAGCAAAGCATTATGGATTTCATTCAGAGTTTCGTGCGTGGTACCCCGGACTTGCAATTGCAATAGGACTTGTTTTGATTAGTGGAGGAAGATTTTTTTTCGCTGCACCCGGAGCAACATATTACGTAGCAACAAACCCTACAAAAAAACAAAATGGAATAATTTCCATTGCAGGGCCCGTAGTGAATATTGTTGTAGGAACAATCCTTGTAATAATTGGAGCACTAGTTCAAGATAATTTTTTGCAATTTGTGTTTATTCAATCAGGAGTAATTAATTTCTTTTTCGCATTATTCAATATGATACCAATTTGGCCTCTTGATGGATCAAAAGTAATTGCTTGGAGAGGAGATTATTGGTTAATTGTTACCGCAATCGCAGCAGTGTTTGTTTTCTTTCCAGAAATAGTTTTTGGGTTACTTGGAATATAAATCAAATTATTACTAACAACACTTACCCACATTTATCCAAACTTGCCAACACAAATCCACATTTATCTAAACTTACTACACTTGCCTAAACTTACTACACTTACCCAAACTTATCAACACACTTCCACACTCACCCAAACTTACTAAACTTACCAACACTTGCTTAGATTTATCTAACATAAGTTGGGCGATAATCTAATGCTGTTTCTTTGAATTTATCATACGCTTTTTCTGTTTCTTCATCAATTGTTGGAACTAGTTTTTCAAGAATTTGATCTATGTGTTTTTTTGTTATTGGTGCAGGTTTTAATTTATTTTCGCTTAAAACTAAAAGAGCAGCTTCTCTAATTAATCCATCAAGATCAGCACCACTAAATCCTTTTGTTTTTTTTGCAAGCTCTTTAATATCAACATCGTTTGATATTTTTACTTTTTTTGTAATAACTTTTAGTATTTGTTCTCTTGATTTTTCATCAGGAGCAGGAACCATTATTAATTTATCAATTCTTCCTGATCGTAGTAATGCCGGATCAATCAAATCAGGTCTATTCGTTGCAGCAATTATTACTACATCTTTAAGTGCTTCCACTCCATCAATTTCTGTTAATAATTGATTAACAATTTTTTCTGAATAATTACTTCCAACCTGTCCTCCTCTTTTTGGTGCAAGTGCATCAAACTCGTCAAAGAAAATAATGCACGGAGCAACTTGTCTTGCTTTTCTAAAAATTTTTCTCACACCTTTTTCGCTTTCCCCAACCCACATACTCAATAACTCTGGTCCTTTTATTGAAATAAAATTTGATTCGGTTTCAGTAGCAATAGCTTTTGCTAACATTGTTTTTCCTGTTCCTGGAGGACCATAAAGAAGAACTCCTTTTGGTGGATTTATTCCCATTTCTTTAAACGCGTGTGGTTTTTTTAGTGGCCACTCTATTGTTTGTTTTAGTTCTTGTTTTACCAAATCAAGCGAACCAATATCACTCCATTTAACATTTGGTATTTCAATAGCAACCTCTCTTAATGCACTAGGTTGAACATCTTTAAGTGCTTCTACAAAATCTTCTTTTTTTATTTCTAATTTTTCTAAAACTTCTGGTGAAAGTGTTTCATCTTGTAAATTAATTTCGGGCAAATATCTTCTTAGTGATTTCATGGCAGCTTCTTTTGCAAGAGCGTTCAAATCAGCTCCAACAAATCCGTGAGTAAGATCCGCAAAATATGCTAAGTCCACATCTTCGCTAAGTGGCATTCCTCTTGTATGAATTGATAAGATTTGTTTTCTTGATCTCTTATCAGGAATACCTATTTCTATTTCTCTATCAAATCTCCCAGGCCTTCTTAATGCTTCATCAATAGAATTTACTCTATTCGTTGCAGCCATTACTATTACTTCCCCTCTTGCTTCAAGACCATCAAGGAGAGAAAGTAATTGCGCAACCACTCTTCTTTCAACCTCTCCAACAACCTCGTCACGCTTTGGAGCTATTGCGTCAATTTCATCAATGAAAATAATTGAGTGCCCATTCTCTTTTGCTTCTTTGAATAAATTCCTTATTCTTTCTTCTGCTTCACCAACAAACTTCCCCATAATTTCGGGAGCAGAAATTGAAATGAAATGAACTTGTGCTTCATTCGCCACTGCTTTTGCTAAAAGAGTTTTTCCTGTTCCTGGAGGACCATGCAACAACACTCCTTTTGGTGGAACTATCCCCAATTTTTGAAACAACTCTGGATGTTTCATTGGTAATTCAACCATTTCTCTAACTTTTTTTACTTGCTCATCAAGACCACCAATATCTTCATACGCAACTTTTGGCACACTTTCAAGAGAATCCTTCACTGGTTTTTCTTTTAACACGAATTGAGTGGCATCAGTTACTTTTACAATAGTGCGAGGTTGAGTTTCTACTACCCTGTAAATAAAACCAGAACCAAAAACACTAACCCAAACATTATCTCCAATAGTTAATGGTCTTCCTAAAAAACTTTTTTTTAAAATTCTTTCATAACCCGAAGCAATAATTCTCACTTCTTCAATTGGAGCAAGAGTAATTCTTTTTGCTTCCTGAGGAACCCCCTTACTTACTTTAACCTTATCCCCCAAAGCAACTCCTGCATTATGTCTAATAAAAGAATCAGCTCTAATAATTTTTTTTCCTTCATCATCAGTTCTTGCAGGCCAAACAATTGCAGCGGTTTTTTTTTCACCCTCAATAACAACAATATCTCCAGAAGTTATATTGAGCAAATCTTTTGTTTCCTTATCAAGAGTAACAATATTTCTACCAACATGAGTAGGATCAGGATCTTGAACAAATAAAAAAACATCAGCACCCTTAGAAGGATTATTAGAAACCATAAAATAACGAAACTTAAAAAGAATTAAAAAGGTAAGTAAATGCTAAAAAAACAAACCAAAAAAGAACAAAAAAAAACAATCAAATCACAAAAATTATTTTGCGAAAATTATTTTACAAAAATATTGAAAAAATGATTTTTGGAAAAATGAAACCACAAAAATTTTTGTGAAAAATCATTTTGTAAAAATTATTATAATTCAAATCCACCGTTTGGAATTAATGATAAGTATTTTTCTTGTGGAAAAACATAACCTTTTTTTTCAAAAATCTTTTTTAATTTCACCGCAGCTTTGTTTTTTTCTACTCTCCCTTGTTTTAGTTCAACAAAAAATTTACAATTTTTTTTAATTGCCGAAACTGGACCACTCATAAGAGTCCCTTCTTTTTCAAAAAAACCTATTGCACAAGAAAGAGGGGTTTTTTTGAACCAATTTCTTTCCCCATAAATCATAAATGCCCCAGTAGGCAAATATTCTCCAGGCCTAGCTGTTTTTGAAACCTGTTCAGGTTTTACTGAATAAGCATCAGCAATTAGTATATTTTGTTCCCACGCTTTAGAAAAAGTAACCGCAAATTGAGCGGCCTCATTCATTGTAGTAATCGGAATTGATTTTCCTTGTGATTGGATAAAACAATGCGGAGCACCATAAACTTCTGCGTGAAAATAAACATCATTTTCTTTCATTCTTTTTTTCACTACATTTTCATTACTCTTAGCATCCTTTCCGCCCACAACCAAAAATCCATCACTTGAAAAAAACCACCTGAATTGTTCAAACCATTTTTGAGAACGCTCAATTTTAACCAATTTTTTTTCTTCTTTTGAAATACTTTTCTTAACTGCCACTTCAAGAGCTTTATGTAACCCCACAATTGTTTTTCTCGCATCTTTTGATTTATTATAATACATTGTAGCATTTTCTTCAATTGTTTTTGACAAATCAATTTCTATTTCCATAAAAAAAACCAAATATGTTATACAAATAATGAATTCTTGCAAACCTTTTTTAAGGAGTTAGAAGAACAAAATTATCTAAATGAAATCAAAAAATAATAAAAAAATAAAAAAACCAAAAAAATTACAAAAAACACAAAAAATAAAACAAAAGAAAAAAAAAGAAAAAATCGGATTATCTAGTTGTTGTTTTTTAGAAGAAAAACCAAACCATTACTTGTTTTTGAAAAGAAGTGCTCAATCTAGTTGGGGCGCAAACAAATGGGATTTGCCTGGAGGAAAAATGAGCCAAGGAGAAACCCCAAAAGAAACACTAAAAAGAGAGGTAGAAGAAGAAACAGGACAAACAGTAAAAAACCCTGAACTTTTAGGAATGGTAAAAGTTACCGTGAAAAAAGGAGCAGAAAAAATTAATGTTCTGAAATTAATTTATGTTGGAAAAGCAAAAGGAAAAATAAAAATAAACACTGAACACCAAGAATACAAAATACTAACACTCAAAGAAGCGAAAAAACTTTCCCTCGCGCCAAAAGTAATACGCGCAATAAAATTACTTGAAGAAAATAACTAAAAAAAAACGAAAAAAACACAACACTTTTAAAAACAAAAAAAAACAGCACTCACTCCACCACTAACCCATACTTAATCTAGTGCTGCTTCGTTTCTCAAAATTTTTATAACAGAATCAGTTCTTGATCCTCTTTTAAAAATTGGTTCAGTTAAATAAAACACTTGTCTATCTTTAACTATTTCATAATAATGAGGAATTTTTTTTACATAATTCTCTTGCAAATTTTTGTGATACGATTCTACATCTTTGTAAAATTGAAAACTCATCAAATTATAATTCCCTGAACCCATTATTGAACTAAGTGCATAAACATGTGGATCATTTTTTATCACTTCTAAAAATTTTTCAACCAACTCATTTTTTGAAAAATCCACTTGCAATAATTCCACAGCTTCTAATTTATACCCAAGTTTCCAAAAAGCAAGTTTGGGACCATAACCAGTAATAATTCCCTCTTTTGTCAAAAAATCAATTGAACCCTTAATTGTCGCAAGGTGATATTTGGTTTTGTTTTTTATTCTACGCAAATTTGGTTGAGTAGAACCCTTATCAAGAAGAGCACTCAAAATATTCAACCTAATTTCATCATTAATTTGCATTTTTTGAGCCATAACAACCAACCCCAACCAAACCACAAATGGCGAATAATACATGCAAAAAACAACACATACTGCCAAAACTAACAAAATATAACACTAAGAGGTATTTAAATGTATTTTTTGTTACACCATAATGCGATTAATACTTAATAATACTAAATGAGGTATATGGTTATTGAAATGAGTTTTATTAAGGAGGCGATAGAAAGAAATGAGGTGGAGAAATTTTTAAAGAAGGAAGTAATAAGGATTGTGAAGTAGGCTCACCAGGCTCATTCTTATTGTAGAAATATTTTACAATCCTTATTATGAAAAAAATCTAATTTTAAAAACTAATTTTAAAAAACTAATTTTTAGAAATCTATTTTGAAAAACTAATTTTATTAAAAACCCATTTTAAAAATTTGATTTTGTTAAATAAATAATTTTATCAAAAAAAAATAATTGTTAAAAAATATATCTTTTGTGAAAATCATTTTGAAAATCATTTTGTGGATTTTTTCTTAACATCTTTTTTTGTTTTTATTTCTTTTTTGCCAGTTTTTGTCTCAGTTGTTTTCTTTTCTTCTTTTTCATTTTTTTCTTTTTCTTCTTTCTCTTTTTCTTCTTTCTCTTTTTCTTTTCTCTCTTTTTCTTCTTTCTTTTTACCCCAATCTTTTTTTGTCACACAATTCATTGTTAAACACATTTTGTAACTCAACCGACCATTCCTTACTTTAATTATTGGCGCACCACACTCAACACATTTTTCTTCGGTAGGAGTGATTGTTCCTTTTTGTGGAAGTGGAAAAGAATTATTACAATCAGGATAAGATGAACACCCAACAAATCTTTTTCCTGATCTTCCTTTTCTTGCAACAAGATTTCCTTTACTGCACTTTTCACACGCCCCAAGAACTAAAGAAAACCTCAAAGCATTCCTAATATCAGAACCCACCTCATTTTTGTTTTTCACCAAAATATCCATTATTTTTTTTAACTTAACACCAGAATCATTCACAACTTCCAATTGTTCTTTTTTTCCAGCAGCAATTTCATCCATTTCTTTTTCCAAAATACTAGTCATCTCAGGTTTGGTCACAATATCACAGTGTTTTTCAAGAGAATCAATTACCGCAAAAGCAACCTTGCTCGGTTCAATACTTTTATTACCAGAAATATAATTCCTAGAATACAATTTTTGGATAATTGCTGGACGAGTTGATTTTGTCCCCAAGTTTTTTTCTTCCATTAATTTAATTAAAGAACCCTGAGAATATCTTCCAGGGGGTTGGGTTTCTTTTTCAACCAACTCTACTTTTTCAATATTAACAACATCATCAACAGCGAGTTTTGGCAAAATCACTTCCGAAACTTTACTATAAGGATAAATTTCTTTCCAACCAAAGTAAAGAATTATTTGTCCCCTTGAAACAAAATTCTCCCCACTAGCATCAAGAAGAACTGAAACATTTTCTGTCTTTGCATCCTCTGAAAGAGTTGCTAAAAATCTTCTACAAATCAATTCATAAATTTTCCAATCATCAAGAGTGAGGGCATCTTTTTGAACAACCCCAACAGGATAAATTGGAGGATGATCTTTTGTTTCCTTCCCCGCAGAAGGAACAATTTCTTTTTGAGCCAAAACCTTAGCCACATCATCCCTAAGTTCATTAACTGAAGCTAATTTATTCAACACCTCTTTTAGATTAAGAGATTTGGGATAAGTAGAATTATCAGTTCGCGGATAAGAAGTAAATCCCCTTTGATAAAGTGATTCAGCAATAGACATTGCCCTACCAGCAGAAAAACCAATTGCGGTAGCAGCCCTAATATATTCAGTAGTATTGAACGGAACAGGTTTTTTTAACACTCTAACTTTTTTATCAATTTTTTTAACTATTGCTTTTTTTAAATTCTTGTCAAAAATACTTAATGCTTTTGCTTTTTCCCAAAGTTTTTCTTCAATATGCAATGCATCAAATTTTTCATTATCTTTCTCACACTTAGCAACCACTTCCCAATATTTTTTTTTATCAAAAGCCAATCTCTCCTTCTCTCTATCAACAACAAGTGCAAGAGTTGGTGTTTGAACACGACCAACACTCAAAAAATCTTTTCCAATTTGGCCCGAAACAAGTGAAAGAAATCTTGTAAGCACAGCACCCCAAATTAAATCAATTTCTCTCCTAGCATTTGCGGAGTAAGCAAAATTATAATCAAATTTTTCCAAATTGTTAAAAGATTTATCCAAATCCTCTTTTGTAATTGCTGAAAAGTATGCTCTTTGAATCTTTATATTCTTGTTTGTCTCCTTTGCATAATTAATTGCTTCAAGACCAATCGCTTCCCCTTCCCTATCAGCATCAGTTGCAATAATTATATTATTTGCTTCAGGTGCAGAAAAACGAATACAATCAATAATCAATTTTTCTGTTTCGGAATAAACTATTGGAGCAGTAATCAAATCTCTCACATCAATTCCAATCCAATTAGAATATTTTTTTGGAAACTCAACATTACTAATGTGTCCCCTTAAAGGAATTAATCTAATTGGGTTACCATTCCACATAAACTCAAACACTCTTGCACCATTAATTGTTTTGTTTGAAACTTTTCCATCAGCTAAAAGTTCTGCGATTCTTTCACCAGCAATAGCTTTTTCTGAAATTATCAAATCCATTAAAACCACAAATCAAAATTAACCCAAAAATTAATTACTACTAATCAATAAACAAAAACCAATAATAAAAAAAGAAAAGAAAAAGAATAAAAAACCAAAAGGCGAAATAAAAAATTGACGAAATTAAATTTTGTTTTGAAAAGTTGTTGCAGGAAGGGTTTTTGATTTTTTTACATCAGAAAGAACAACCATTGTTTTTAGATCAATTACCCCATCAATCAAACCAAGTTGTGAAATAAATTTTTCAGCACTATCAAGATTTGGCACGATTAATTTTGCGATCAAATTATACTCTCCCAACACTTGATACAATTCAATAACAAAATCCATTCCTTGAAGTTTTTTTATAATGTCTTTGTTTTTTGAAACATCAGTCCGGAGTTGTAAAAAAATCGGATTCTCATAACCCAAAACTTTGTAATTAAGACCAACTGAAACAGAATCAATAACCCCTCTTTTTTTTAGTGATTCAAATCTTTTTTTTATTGCAACATCAGTTAATTTTGTTTCACGAGCAATTGCTGAAAAAGAAGCTCTACCATCCAAAAGAAGTGCTTGCAAAATAACATGATCAATTTTATCCAAAGGCACAACCACTCCCAACCCCTCCCCATTTTAAATAATAAAAACTAATAAAAACAATTAAAGTTAAATAAAACAACCTTGCAAAGCCTTAAAAATTTAGTTTCCTAACAAAAGAAGAGAAAAAAGTTAAATAATCACACTTTTTTGGACATTGTTTTTTATGAAAATTATTTAATAACATTTTCAATCAAAAATATTTTAGTAAAAAACTAATTATGTTGATGAATATGAAAATTATTGAAGAAAAAATTCAAATAATTGCCAAAGAAATAATGGAAGCAAATGCTTCCCCTTGGACAATTACAAAAATTGTAAAAGAATTGTCAGAAATGAATACCACTAGTGAAAAAAAACTTAGAGAAAAATCTCAAAAACTTTTAGAAGAACTCGATCCACAAGCAGCAATAATTTATAATAAATTTAACCAAATGAAAGTATACACATCAAACGAAAAAATATTGCCATTCAATAGAGGACACATAATCAAATCACTTTTAAAAGAAACAAATTTACCAAGAAATATTGCTGAAAAAATAACTCTTGAAGTAGAAAATCAAATAAAAGATGCAAAAATTGAAACACTCAACACCACCTTAATTAGAGAACTTGTTAACTCTAAATTAATTTCTTATAATTATGAAGAAGTTAGAAATAATTATGCACGACTCGGAGAAGCAGCACACGATATTAGAAAAAAATTGGAAGAAAAACCATATTTTGGGGAAGGAGTGAGAGAATATAATACTGCTTTAGTGCTTCCAAAAAAAGCAAGAAAATTACACTGCGAAGGAACAATACATATCGAGGATACTATGGGATATTCTTCAAGAGTTTTTTCACACACACACATTTTTGAAAAATTTGAGGATGAAGATGAAACAATTTCACAAAACATAAAAAAAATTATTGAAAAACAAAAACTAGTATTTACTCCAATAAGCATTTATGGAGCAACCCACACCCTTTCTGAATTTTGTGACAACCCAAACCAATCAAAAAAAATTGGAAAAAAATTAATAAAATATTTAGAAATATTGCCAAAAGAAACAAAAATATCAATAGAACTATTTACTCCGGAAATACTTAAAACAAAAAGTAACAAAACAAACGCACTACTAATTGGAGAACAATTAATTGAAAAAAAAGAAAGCATAATTAGCATTGATTCAACATACGAATTAAAATTATTAAAAAAATTAAATAAACAACTAACAATACTTAATTGTTCGGAAAAAGAGTACTACCCTCAATCAGAAAATATTTATTCAACCACCCCAACAATAAATTCATTCATTAATCTAAATTTGGAAAAAATCGCACAAGAAAACAATTTTGAAGAATTTATTAAAGAAATTAAAGAAATTAGCGAAGAAGTAAAAAAAATAGAAAATCAAAGAAACGAAATTCTTTCAAAAAAACAATTTTTGAATAAATTTTCAATTGAAAAAAATAAAACAGGCATAGGGATAACCAACTTACACACTTTGACAAAATATTTCCAAGAAATGAAACCAAGCGAATGTGTTAAAAAAATTAATAAAGAAATAAACACTATTTTTAGTGATGAAATTATTTTGGATCTTACAAAAATTGCCCAAAATAAATTTAAAGAAATAAATTTACAAAATGTGGAAAATGAAGAAAACTCAATAATGAGTGAAAGTAAAACAGAACACGATTTTTTAAAAACAGCCAAAACAATTAAAGAAGTGGAAGAAATGATAAAAGAAAAAATCAAAATAATTCAATTTGGGGAATAATTATTTCCCACACATCTTGTTTTTTATTACAAAGCATATCACAAATTTTTGATCACAATTTTCCTCTTGGGTTCTTTTCACGCAACCTAGTTGTTCTTTCAAAAGGTTCAACAAATTTCTTTTTACGTCTCGCGCTACTTACTTCAGAGGCTCTAATTAAATTATTTTTCAAAATATAAGCGTAAGATTTCATTTGTTCAACGAATGGAATCAAAAATATTAAAACTAAAACAAAAGAAATAATTGATCCTGGGAAACCAAAATAATCAAAAACAAATTCAATAAGTATTATTAAAAATAACGCAATTGTTGATAAAAACAATATTCCGAAACTAACTCCGAAACTTTTTCTCCAAAAAGAAACACTCTCTCTTATTGCATAACCCACTCCAACTTCATCAAAAATAATACTTTGTGGAACATACATTAAAAGTGTTGAAATAACAAACATTACTACGCTTGAAAAAACCACTTGTGAAAAAGTTAAACCCAAAATTGATAATACAAAAAATAATAAAACTAAAAAGAAATAAAAAATAAAAATATTTAATGAACCTTTTTTTAGTAATACACTCCAATACTCATCAAGGGTTAATCTGTGAATATCTCTTTGAATTGAATAAACTGATAAGGAAATAAAAAATGAAAATGCGTACAAAAAAACCAATGCACAAATTAATCCAACTAATGTGAACAAATTAATGTCAAAGAACAAAAAAACTGTTCCTGATGAAATAAAAAATTGTTCAAAAAATACAAAAATTGCTACAAAAATAAATAGAACTCCAAAACTTAAAGCCACTTTAAAATTATCCGAAAATTCTTCAAAAGTACGCTTTAAAACAATATTAAACATAAAGTAAAATAGTGAAAAAAGTATTAAAAACCCTTATTTTTGTGAAAACTAAAATATTGAAAAATTATTTCGTTTCCCCTTTAAAAAAATGAGGGAATGCTTCAACAATTTCAACATCAACAAAACTTGAATAACCAAACCCAACATTCACTGGACGATAATTGTTTGTTCTGGCAACAAAAAGATTTTTTGATTTTTTTTCTGAAACCAAAACACGCACTTTTTCTCCAACCCTTTTTTTGTTATTAACAAGCATATATTCATCACAAAATTTGGTTAATTTTCTTGAATAATCTTTTTTTGTTGCTTCTGAAAGTTGTCCGGAAAAGACAGCGGCTTTTGTTCCATCCCTCTTTGCAAATCTTGAAATATTAACCACCTCAGGAGTGGTTTTTTTTAGTAACAACAAAGTTTTTTCAAAATCTTTTTCAGTTTCTGTAGGAAAACCAACAATAATATCCGTTGAAAAAGTAATTCCTTTAACTTTTTTTCTAAACAAATTAACCAAATCAACAAAATCTTTATTCTTATATCCCCTGTTCATTAATTTCAAAACCCTATTCGAACCTGATTGAACAGGAACGTGCAAAAATTTGTACAAACGATCATCCGAAAAAAGAGGAATTAATTTCCCACTAATTTTTTTTAAAAAATTAGGGTTCATCATCCCCAACCTTATTCTATACTCCCCTTTATTTTTTAGTAAAACTTTAAGTAACTCAACAATATCTGTTTTAATATCAAAACCATAACAACCAAGATCTTGAGAAGTTAACCAAATTTCTTTCGAACCGGATTTTAGTGCACTTTTGAAAGCAAAATCGATTTCTTTTATTGAATACGAAAAAAAATTAGGCCGCGCTATTTTTGTAGCACAGTAAGTGCAATTACCCAAACACCCAACACTCACAGGAATAATTGAAACTAAAGGATTGGATTTTTTTCCTAATAATTTTGGGGAAAAGGATCTTTTTTTAATATTCAAAACTAAACAAAGTGATTCAAGAGAAGTATCACAAACTAAAATCGTCGGAAATTTTTTTAACAAATCTTTTTTTTTATGAGCTGCAAGACAACCAAAAACAATAATTTTTGAAGAGGACTTTTTATTATTTAAAAAAAACTCTATTCGTGAAAACATTCTTTGTTCAGTAACTTGTTTTACTGAACAAGTATTAATTATTACAAAATCAGCACTATTTAATTTATCAGTTCGTTCAAAATTATTTGATTCCAAAAACTCATCAATTTTTTGGGTTTCGGAAATATTAAGCGAACAACCATACCCTTCCAAAAAAAACTTTTTCAAAAAAAAACACCCATAATTTTAGAAATTGTAAAAAATAAAAAATAATAAATTATTAATTTAATGAATTATTAATTTAATGAATTAAAAAATCAAAGAAAATAATTATTTTTTTGATTCTAAAAAGTTTTTAACAAAAAGAGGTAACCAACCAATCATTGCACCCAACATAAAAGTCAAGTAAATACTTTCTTTTAATTCTGCCCAAAAATTTACTGGAATGTTTTGTTGAATTGTTGTTAAATTATTTGATTGGGCTTGATTTATTAGTTCTTGATTTATTTTTCCAACCATTGCACTACAATCAGCAGGATTTACTTCAGTAACACAAAAATACAACCCTACTTTTAAACCATCCCTAGAATTTAGTGCAGCAGCTTCACCATAATACCAATTCAAATTAATAAAATAACCAAAAATTAGTGCAAAAACAAGTATCGCGAACATAAAAATACTTGAAGCGAATTTTGTTTCAAAATATTGATTATACCATTTTAAAACAAAATAAGAAATAATCATCCCCGCAATTGGAGCAAACCAGTACATCAAAGAATGCCAAGGGTTAAGTGGCAAAAATAATTGAAGCACGGGAATATTACTAACTCCACTTATTGCTTCCTTTGATAAACAAGTTCCACCTGAAAAAGGATCAAGGCAAGCTCCTCCCAAAAACCACAAAACCAAATACGCAACTAAAAAATAAGCAATTAAAAAAACTGTATTTTGATTTACGCTTTTTGAACTCATAAAAAACACCACTTAATTTTTCAATACCTATCAATAATACTCATCACAATAAAACTCATCAATTATTAGTAAGGAAATATTAAAATAATAGGCTTTTAATCTTTACTTAGAAGGATTTTTTTATGACTGATATTGAGTTACCTTGGGTTGAGAAATACAGACCGAAAAACTTAAGCGAAATAATTGGACACGAGGAAATAACTAAAAGACTCAAAGGATATGTTGATAAAAAAAATATGCCCAATATGATGTTCTCTGGGCCGGCAGGAACAGGAAAAACCTCTTCAAGCATAGCGCTTGCTAAAGAATTCTTTTCTACTAATTTTGAACAAAATTTTTTAGAACTAAACGCGAGTGATGATAGAGGAATTGATATTGTTAGAAACACTATTAAGGATTTTGCAAGAACTCTTGCATTTGATTCGAATTTTAAAATAATATTTCTTGATGAATGTGATGCATTAACACAAGATGCACAACAAGCGCTAAGAAGAACAATGGAAAAATATACAAAAACTTGTAGATTTATTTTATCGTGCAATTATTCATCAAAAATAATAGAGCCAATTCAATCAAGATGTGTTATTTATAGATTTAAACCACTTGGCGCAAAAGAAATTAATGAACAAATACAAAAAATTTCTGAAAACGAAAAAATAACTATTGATGAAAAAGGAAAAAACGCTATTAATTATATTTGTCAAGGGGATTTGAGAAAAGCTATTAATATTTTGCAAGCTGCTGCAACACTTGATAAAAAATTGAATGAAGAAATTATTTACACTGTTTCCTCAAAAGCAAGACCTGAACAAGTACAAGAAATGATAATACTCGCATTGAATGGAAAATTTATTGACGCGAGAAAAAAACTTGATGAACTAATGTATGAACAAGGAATGAGTGGAGAGGATGTAATGGTGCAAATTTATAGAGAAACAATGAACTTGAGTGATGATAAACTTGATCAAAAAAGTAAAATTGAATTAGTGCATACTATTGGAGAATACGATTTTAGATTAACTGAAGGAGCGAATGAAAGAATACAACTTGAAGCACTACTCGCACAATTTATGAAATACAAAAAATAGGGGAAAACTATGTCAAATATTTCCAGAGCAAGAAGAGCCAAAGCAGGAAAAGTTAATACGACAAAAATTAATACAACAAAAACTGGCACAAGCATTATTGATGCAAACAAATATGTGCTGAAAGGAAGCAAACTCAAAGGACCAGCAATAAAACTTGCTCAAAGAGAATATAGTGCAATAAACCAAATGGAAAAAGTAGGAGAATCTCTTGAAGGAATAGGAAGAATATCTAGAGAAAAACTCCAAAAAGCAAGAGCTGAATCAAAAAAAATTTTACGAAAAGCACAAAGAGATGAAAATAGGGATATAAGAATCGCTACTCAAAAAACAACAGGAAATGTAATACGCCAATATGGAATAACTAGTCCTTATTTTAAAAAAATAATTCACCAACGAGCACAAAAATTAATCACTGCACAATTAAGTGGAAAAAATGTCGGGGGAGAAACCAAAAAATTGCATGATGCATTTTATATTGCACTAATGGGAAATCAAACAAAAGCCACTAGAGCCACAGGCAGTGTTATTAATGCTGCAACAACAAATTCTGAAAAATTAAGAAAACTAAAAAATGAAATGCTTGAACACTAAACAAAAAAAAAACAACCCACTAATTTTTTAAAAACTAAAACCATTGGTTCAATCTTGTTTGTTGTTTAAAATGTTTTAATAAAATTGATTTATTTTTATAATGTTGAATTGGAACAATTAGTTTTTTTGATAAAAAATCCAAACTCAAATCAAGAGTTGAAAACTCTAAAGGTTTTTGTTTCAATGCAGCACGAACATTTTCTCGTATTTGCCAAACCCCCAATGGAACAGCATAATTTGTTCCTATTTCTCTAAAAACAATTGAAGCAGCATTCGATTTGTTTTCTGATAAATACTCTGCAACTGCGAGCCGTGCAGCAAAATAAGCCCCTTCTGTTTCTTCAGGATATCCTTTAAGCCCAGTGTTTAGTTCATGATCTGCTAACACATTAAACTCTGTTGATTCTTTATTCCATATCCCGCCAGGAAGCCAAGTTTCTACTTGTTCAAAACTCCAAGGATAAGGCATTAATAACACCCAAAAATTATTATCCAAATAATTTGAATTAAATAATTTAAAAGAATCAATTATTTTTCCCTGAGAAACCTTTTCATTAATTAAATATTTTGATAAATTTGAATCAACCGCCGTAATACTCCAACGAGTTGGAACAAGTTTTCTGTTCTTTTTCACTCCAAGCGCTCCTGCTGAAAGAATTTTTGATAAAGCTGAAACAGGAACCCCATCTTTGTATAATTCAATTAAAGCAATATTTGATTTTGCTGAAACATCATTGTGCAAATAATCAACTTTTTGAGGAATTTTTGGGTTCTCAATAATTGATAATTTGTTTAATTCAGCGGAAGGACCCATTGGGGCGGTGAAAGAATCAAAAGAAAAATCAGCTTGTGGTTTTCTTGCTAAATTAACTTCCAACTCCACTGTTGAAGAAGCCATTGCTAATTCTTGAAAATCAACCAACTCATAAGTTGGATTTGATGCTAAAGAAACAGGCATTTTTTTGTAAGATCTTAAAAGTGATTCTCTGAAAGAAATAATTTTTTCTTGACTCAAACCATACCATTTTTCTGGCAAATCACTCAACTCACTAACCTCATTAGGTAATGCTGAAAGCGGAGCTACTGCAACTTTGGGGTAAGATTGCCAAGAAACAAAAAAACCAGGAGGGGTTGCGCCGACAAAATTATTATCCTTCATTGAAGAAACAATGGTTGATTGTTTGAATTGTTTTTCCAAAATAGGACACTTATCAAGACCGCAAAGTAATTTTCCTTTACACTTAATACAAAGCTCGGGAGAAATCACAAAAACCAACCTCCCCCATCAAAAAAAACAAAAAATGTACTACCAAGCAAAGCGCAAGTAGTACCTCGTTTAGTCATGGCGAAACAGGACATACAAAGCTCGGGAGAAATCATACCAACACTAACCCTATAAAGTGCATTCAACCAAATAAACATACTCTTTAAATCCAAACCCAATCCCTCAAACTTAATCTCTTATTACAAATAAATACAAAAAAAATTTTAAAAAAAACTACTCAATCAAAAAAATACTTGCAG
>JAAZKV010000031.1 GCA_012799645.1 Candidatus Iainarchaeum sp.
CTAAACACATTAGAAATCCCTTGCCCATACGGACAAGACAAAATCATTAAAACAATAACAATAAAATACACAACAAAAAACAACCTAGAAAAAACACAAACAATAGAAAACACCACCCTACAATGCACACCCACAACCAACCCAACCCCAACCACCACACCCACAACAGAAAAACAACAAAACGATGGTTTAACTCAATCACCAGGTTTAGAAATACGTGATTTTAAATTAAGTGGAATGGTTGAAGATAATATGTTGCAATATAGAGGAATTGCATTTTCACTAAAAAATAATTTTCCGTCAGAAGTTCTAATTACTGAAATAAAATTAGATGATTATAATCTTGAATATGAAACTACGTTTGAGTATGGATTTACTATGACAAATAGAATTAATAAAAAAGCGCCGGGACATATGTTAAGTTCAGATTATCCAGAATTAATTGATGATTCAACACTTAGATCTAATGAAACTAGGGTGGTCACAGTCCAATTAAGTACTTTAATTGGTTGTAAAAATTTACCAGAGGGTGGGGATCCGTCACGGGATTGTGATTACTCTGAAATTGAAAGCAAAAAAATTGGGGAGACTTATTCTATCAATATTTCTATTAAATATGAATATAATGAAATTGAATATGAGACTCAAACTCAAACAATAACTAGTACTATTGAAAATATAAAAGGTGCGGAGTTAGTTTCGTATTATACTGATCCTTTTGATATCTCTGAATTACACGCATCTGCGGGTAAAAGCGATCGGGGAATTGGTTTTATTTTTACAAATGTTTTAGATGATGAAGTTACAATTAATTCAATAAAAATACAAGACACTGATAACAAACCCGAATTCCAATTTTTCCCAACCACTTTAGTTTTAACAGACACAACCCTAAATGATTATTATGAAGACTATCCAGAAGCATGGTATTATCCTTACAGATTGGTTAAAGTTACTAATGGAAGATATCCAAATGGAGGATATATCGAAGATCATCAACCACTTAATAATCCAATTTTGTTTGAATCAGGAGAAAAAAATGGTTTATTGATTGATCATGGTAATGTAACTAGTAGCTTAGAATACAAACCAGCAGGAACATTTTATGCCCCATATTCATTAATTTTTAACATAACTTATAAAAACCAAAATTATGAATACCACTTTAGAAAAAAATGGTATACTATTGGTGAATATGAACATATTAACGGAATTTGCGCTTCAACACACACAGAAAATGTAACAGGCAAAGACCTTTTTGAATATTATGGTTGATAATTGTTTATGGGAAAGTTAATTTAACAAAATTAACCAATCACTTTTTCATTAATAGTTAGTTTTATATTCTTCTTTCTACGCATTTATTTTAGTAGTGGTTGGTTGGCTTACGTTTCGAATGAAACGAGGAAAGTCCGCTCACCTCTGTTCGCGAGAACAGTTCCCTGTCTGTTAAGGACAATACCGAAAGGTAGGGGGAGCTCAACAGAAACGAGACCTTTCAGAAATGAAAGGATGAAACGGGGGCTTTTAGGTGCAACTCCATTAGTGGAGGCTTAGGTGAATGCCAACTTGTGATGAACTTATTCATCAATACAAGAGAACAGAAAGCGGCTTACACACCACTGCTACAAATAATGAACAAAAACAAGTAATGAACAAAAATTAGTAGTTTGAATTATTAAAAAAATAAAAAAGTGATTTTTTTGGGTAATGTTTTTTCCAAGCTTAGAAAAGTGGTTAAAGAAAGACAAAAGAATCCGTTTATGACACCAAAAAAATTGAGAAGTGCTGAGTTAAAAAGAAGAGAAAGAGCAGCTGCTAGATTAAGAACAACTGCAAATAGACAACACAAAGCAAGTATTCCTTTAAGAAAAAAATTTGACAGAACGATTTTGTTAATCGAAGGTTGTGTTAATAAAAGAAAAAAACTCACTGTTCCACAACAATTTGCTTTACAAAAAAACTTGTGGGCACTAGATAAAAGATTAATAGATTTTATTAAAACAGAGACCAAAGTAATGATGGAAAAAGAATTATACAATCCAAGCAAAGCAAGAACAGAAAATGTTTTCAAAATGATGGACAAATTAAAAGAAAAAACACAAATGCTAGAAAATCTAGGGTTAGTTAGAAAAGGATTTGTCACTAATACCTTTTATATAAAAAAACCAATAAAAAAATGATTTTATTTTTATTCAATTAAATAGAAAGTTTTGTTGATAAATCAATACTAAGTGTTTGGTAAAGTGGTTTTACTTTTACTAATTGTTTCACTTTAGTTTTTTTTATTAATTGATATTTTTCAAGAAGAGAAGTATCCCTACTAATTGCTTCCTGTTTTCTTTTTAGTTTTTTTGACAAAGAATTAATAGTGAATTCAGTGTTTGGAGTGTTTATTAAAATCCTTAACAATTCCATTCTTTGAGGAGAAAATAAAGTGTAAAATTCATTAACATCCTTTAAATACAATGTGTGAGTGTTAGGGTTTGCTTTAATTTTTGGATTAAGATAAACATCTTTTAAATCCTGATGAATATTATTACTAATTTTAATTATCAATTTTTTCATACCTACACACACAAAATATACACAAAAAAGTATATAACCTTATGGGTTATATTACTATTTTTTTAAATCAACAATAATTATCAAAATATTTTAGTTTTAATTTTTTCCAATTTTTTTTAATGTATGTTGCAAATTTTATCATTTCTTCAAAAGTTTCTTCTGGAGACAAATTTTGATTCAAATTAATAAATTTTTTAATTGGCGGTTTTTTATAATAAAAATGCACATAGAATGATTCTTTTTTTGAAAAATCATATTTCAAAATTTCAACCGGTTTGTTATTAATTGTAGTAATATAAATTAGAATAAACTCATCCACTTTTTTTAAATCTTGAGAATAAACAAATTTATAAAAAATTAAATCTTGAAAATCCTTATCCAAATATTCTTGCCATTGCTGTTCTAAAGGATTTACCAACCTGCTCATAAAAAAAATAAATTTTTTTTAATTATAAACTCTTCGTAAGTTCAATGCCACCAATAACTCTCTTTTAAATTATTTTCCTTTTGTATTTTTTTATAGTGGTTGGATGATTTCTACGATTGAGTTGAGAAAAAAATACATTGATTTTTTTAAATCAAAAGGGCACGCAGTGATTCCTTCTGCTTCTTTAATTCCTGAAAATGATCCAACAGTTTTATTCACTACTGCGGGAATGCATCCACTTGTACCTTATTTGATGGGGGAAAAACACCCATTAGGAACAAGATTAACTAATTACCAAAAGTGTATTAGAACAAATGATATTGACGAGGTTGGAGATGCTTGGCATTTGAGTTTTTTTGAAATGCTAGGAAACTGGTCACTTGGAGATTATTTCAAAAAAGAAGCAATAGAGTATAGTTTTGAGTTTTTAACAAAAGAACTAGGAATAAAAAAAGAAAATTTTAGTGTAACTTGTTTTGCAGGAGACAAAGATATTCCAAGAGAAGATGTTGCTAACAAAGTGTGGGAAAGTTTAGGAGTAGAAAAACACAGAATACATTTTTTGCCAAAAGAAGATAATTGGTGGGGACCCGCAGGACAAACCGGGCCTTGTGGACCTGATACCGAAATGTATTATCACGTAAAAGAAATACAAGAAAAAAGCACTGAAGAATTTGTTAAACTAAACAAAGAAGGGACTTTTTGTGAAATATGGAATGATGTGTTTATGCAATACAATAAAACACAAGAAGGAAAATACTTAGAGTTAGAGAAAAAAAATGTTGACACAGGAATGGGGTTAGAGAGAGTAGTAGCAGTGCTAAATGGGTATGATAATGTGTATGAAGTGGATACACTAAAACCAATTCTTGACGGAGTAATAAAGTTGAGTGAAAAAAAATACGAAACCCTAACAAGAGAAGAACTAAAAAGTGTGAGAATAATCACTGATCATTTACGAGCAAGCGTAATGATATTAGGAGACGAAAAAGGAATAGTGCCAAGCAATGTTGACCAAGGGTATGTGTTGAGAAAATTTATTAGAAGATCAATAAGACACGCGAGATTAATTGGAATAAACAATTCTTTCACAAAAAACATTGCAGAAATAGTGGTAAAAATAATGGGGCCGATTTATCCAGAAATTGAGAAAAACAAAAAAAGAATGTATGAAGAGATTAGTAAAGAGGAAGAAAAATTTTCAAGCACAATAGAGAATGGGACAAGAGTTCTTGAAAAAAAACTACACTTTTTAACAAACGCTAATATAAAAGAACTGAACGCGAAAGGAGCGTTTGATTTATTCCAATCATACGGGTTCCCAATAGAAATGACTACTGAGATTTGTAAAGAAAAAGGATTCAC
>JAAZKV010000032.1 GCA_012799645.1 Candidatus Iainarchaeum sp.
GTTTTGGTTAATAAAGAAGGGCACAAATTATTTAAACTTCAAGAACCAAATACTTATAGTGGGACATTGATTAGTATTAGAGTTAGTAATGAACGAAAGGAGGTTAATTTGTATGAGTATCTCGAACCGCATAAAAATTAGTGAAGTTTTATCAAAAGACTTGGCTTTGCGTAATAACGCAAATGTTCTTTTCAAAAAATTGGATTTGATGAAAAGTGAACAAATAATTTTGGATTTCAAAAATGTTGAATCAATTACAAGATCTTTTGCACATCAATACAAAAAAAATAAACAAAATTCAAACAAATTAATAATTGAAGAAAATGTTCCACTAAATATTTCAAAAATGTTTATAGTGGTTTCAAAATCCCCTAAAAGACAACCATTGATTGATGCGAGTAAAACTCAAGCAATAACACTTTAATGAGTTCTGGGAAAATATGGTTGTTTGTGTACGAAAATTTTGTTTCAATAAATTTTTGTTCTTATTTTTTTAGTGGTTTGTATTCTTCTTTTAGTGTACCGAATATTTTGGTGTTTTTTATTTTTCCGTCTGCTGCGCATAAGCGTGCTTTTCTTTTGATTCCTTCTATTTTTGCCCCGAATTTTTTTTGTAGTTTTTCTGATGCTGGGTTTTTTAGGTATACTTCGGCTTCTACTCTTCTTAGTTTTAATTTATTAAAAGCAAGGTCAAGGATTGCGTTGTATGCTTCTGTTCCGTATCCTTTTTTCCAATATTTTTCTCCTAACCAGTAACTAGTTGTTGCTGTTCCTTGTCTTTTATCTATTCTTTGTAATCCGATTGATCCTATGACTTTTTTTTCGGATTTTAGTTCTATTCCAAAAGTGTAACCTGTTTTTTCTTTCTCTCTCCATTTTTTTTGACTTTGCTTCAAAAACACTTTATAGTCATTTAAAGTGTATGGATAGTTTATTACTAAAAGCCATTTTGAAACATTCAAATTGCTTAGTTGTTCACAAATATTTTTTCCATCGCTTTCACGAATTGGTCTAAGAACTAATCTCTCTGTTTCTATTTTCATTTTTATCACGAATATATTTTCAAAGCACTAAGTATTTATGTATCACCAAAATTATGGTGTGTTATTTTATACACTATTTTTTTCCCAAGAAAAGTATTATTAATCCCTTAATTCTAATGTAGTAATGCTAGTAAATAATCAAATAAATGAACAAAACCAAAATGTTGGTTTTGATAATGAAAAGTATTTTTCTGCACAAAAAAAAGCTATTCTTGAACGTGTGGATAAGTTCTCAAAACTTTATTTAGAGTTTGGGGGAAAACTTCTTTTTGATATGCACGCTACAAGGGTTTTGCCCGGTTATGAAGGGGATAATAAACTAAAATTAATTGAATCAATGAAAGAAAGTGCAGAGGTTTTGTATTGTATTAATGCAACAGAGCTTGAGTTACAACACAAGTGGGGGGAGACAAACCTCACTCTTGACAAATTAGCGTTAAAAGAAACAATGGGGCTCACAAAAAGAGGGGTTAGTGTTCTTGGGATTGTTGTTTGCAAACAAAACGGAGAAAAAAAATCAACGGAGTTTAAAAGAGAAGTAGAAAAACACGGAGGAAAAGTTTTTTTCACAAAAGCAATTAAAGGATACCCGAATGATTTAAAAAAAGTGTTCGGAAAAAATGGTTTTGATGCACAAGAATATATTCCATCAACAAAAAAAATAATTATTGTGGCCGGAGCGGGAGCGAATAGTGGAAAAATGTTTACTTGTTTATCACAAATTTATCAAGATTACAAAAGAGGAATTAATTCAGGTTATGCGAAGTGGGAAACTTTTCCAATTTGGAATTTACCAATAGATCATCCAGTAAATATTGCTTACGAAGCAGCAACAGCTGATATTTTGGACAAAATAAAGTATGACAAATTACACGAAAAAGCGTATAAAGAAAAAGCAGTGAATTACAATAGGGATGTAGAGAATTTTCGTTTACTAAAAAAAATAACAAAGCAATTTGTTCCAAAAGAAAACTATATGCACTCTTACAAATCCCCAACAAACATGGGAGTGAATATGGCTAGTGAAGGAATAATTAATGACGAAATAGTTAGGGGTGCTGCGAAGAAAGAAATCCTGAGAAGGTATGGAGTGTATAAAGAAAAATACAAAACAAAAGAAACAAGCAAAAAAACTATTTCTAGAATGAACCAATTACTAAAAAAAGCAAAAATCAAAAAATAGTTTTTTTTCAACTATTTTTATTTTCTTTAAATGTTTATTTTTTTTTAAATATTTATTTTCTTAAAAACAATTTAGAGTATCCCACAAAAATAAACAATAAGTATATTATTACGAATTGAGCCATATAAAAGTCGTGCGGGAAGGTGAGGAATGTTGCGGTTTGGGATGTTGGGTCCAAGAAAACAATTAATCCTTTCAAAAACACTACTACTAACCATAACCCGAACATTAGTGATGTTCCATCAATTATTGGTTTGATGTACACTAATTGTTTTTTGTACAATTCGTAAAAGTAGTCCCAAAAACTAATCAACAAAACATATCCGACAATAATGAACCAGTATAGTTTCAAAAATTCTTTAATATTAATTATTACGGGTATTTGCAAATTTGGTCCAAAATAATCAAGTGCTGCTACTATCAAAAAAATAACTAATCCAAGTGCAAGGGTTGATGCTATTATTTGGAATACTTTTCCAAAAGAAAATTCATCATTAAAATTCATAATCTCACTATTTTTTGTTTTCATTTTTTATTTTTCTATTCAATAATTATTTTTTTAGTATAAAAACCCTTGCTTTAAAGAATTTTTTTTAGTTTTTGACAAATTAAGCAGTTTTTTAAACAAAACTAACCCATTTTTGTTTAAGCAGAGGTGGCAGAGCGGTCTATTGCGGCGGACTACTAATCCGTTTCTCGAAAGAGAGCAGGGGTTCAAATCCCTTCCTCTGCGTTTCTTTTTTTTTAATTAGTTTTTTTTTAATTAGTTTTTTTAATTAGTTTTTTTGTTAAATGCTAGTGATTTTATTTTTCGCTCCATTTTTGGATCAACGCGTCCATAAAATGTTTTTTGAGGAGTTCTTGGGTTTTTTAATTCATCCACTTGTTGTTCAAGATTTTTTATTTTGAATTCAAGTTTTTCAAAATCAAAATCAGTGTGAGTGTTGTTTGCTTTTTTTCCAGAGTTGTTTTCAAAATTTATTTGAGAATCAATCAAACAAGTAATTGCTTTTTCAAGATTGGTTATTCTTTCATTAATCATTCCCACTTTTTGGTTAATTGAAGCAATTCTAGAATCCATTTTGGTGGTTCTTTCACTAATAACTTCCAAATAACCGTTATCTACTAATTCGGGTTCTTCAACTATTTGTGTTTTTGTGTTTGTTATGTTTGCGTATCCTTTTTCTCTTCTTTTTTTTGGAACAAGGGTTGAAATCAATATGTTTGCTATTATTAAAGCAACAATTAATACAATCAAAAATACTATTATCATTTCAACTCACCAGTATAATGAAATTTACTAAAAAATTGAGTTTGGAAAGATTTATTAATCTAAATTTATTGCACATTTTTTTGTTTTACAAAAAATTATGAAAAAACAATATTAGTGGAATAATAAATCATAGTTTTTTTCTTGTTGTTTTTCAATATCAATTATGTTAATGTTTTTGATTTCGCTAACTTTTTTTGCAATATCAATTATTTTAGAAGGGTGTGATTTTTCTCCATTAAATCTAATTGGGGAATCAGTTTCAAAAAGCAATTTTTCTATTGGGAAATTAACTAAATTTTCTCTCACTTCTTTAAAATTAATCGCGCTTAATCCAACAGAAATATAATAATTGTGGTCAATTGCTTGTTTCATTAATTTTTTTGAATCAACAAAAGAGTGTAATAGAACTTTTGATGCGTCTTTTTTTTCTAAAATTTTTAACACTTGGCTTTGTGCATATCTTGAGTGAATAATTAAGGGTTTTTTTATTGAGTTGGATAATTCAATGAATTTTTTAAAATAATTTGTTTGTTTTTCTTGTTCTGCTGTTGTTTTACAATACTTATAATCAAGTCCGACTTCCCCTATTGCGAAAATATTTTTTTTGTTTTCTTCAAAATAATTGAACGCTTTGTTTAATTCTTCTTCGTTTAATTCCACCAAATCAAGAGGGTATAATCCGAGTGCTGGTTTTATTTCTTCGTATTTTTTTGAAAGTAAAAGATTTTTTTTATTAGAAATAAAAGAAGTTGAACAAGAAATAATTTCTCCAACATTTTTTTCTTTCGCTTCATTTATTATTTTTGAAACATTTTCTTCTTCAACCAAATCAATGTGGGAGTGAACATCATAAAACATACATTATCACAATCACGCATTATTACAAAAACACATATTGTTACAAATATTTATTGTTACAAAAACATATATTATCACATAAAAGAAAATAATTTAAACTCCTATTCTCTTAGTAGTGTATGAAAGGTTTTGAAGATTTGAAAAAAGGGAAGGGGTTTTCAAAAAATAGTGTTTTTTCTTCTTCTGGAATAATTTTTTTTGTAGTGGTTTTAATTTTAGCGATTTTTGTTCTTTCATATTTAAGAGATCAACCTGTTGCATTTGAAGAAAGTATTTCAGGCAATAAAACAATTGTTGCTAACACTATTGAACCTTATTTTTGTCCAGAAGATGAGTGTTCTAAAAAAGTTATTGGACAAATCAACTCTGCTAATAAATCAATTTATGTTGCAATATATTCTTTTTCAATGAATGAAATCGCTGATGCTTTAATTTTAGCTCACAATAGGGGGGTTGAGGTGAAAGTTATTTTTGATTATAGTCAAAGCAAAATGGATTATAGTGTTGATGAAAAATTAAGCGATGCTGGGATTGAAATAAAGAGAAGTGATGGGAGTGGATTAATGCACAACAAGTTTTGCATAATTGATGAAAATGTTGTTATGGGCGGATCTTTTAATTATTCAGTGAATGCGGATGAAAAAAATGATGAAAATTTGTTAGTGATTTATAGTGAAGAGCTTGCTGCAAAATTTTTGAACGAGTTTAACGAAATTTGGGAACAATCAACAAGATGAATTTTTGTAATTTAAAATTTTTGTAATTTGCAATTTTGGTGGCGCTTTCTTTTTGTGATTTGATGGTTAAAAAAATAATTCAAAAAAAATTAATTCAAAAAAAATCATTTAAAAAAAAATTAGTTCAAAAGAAATCAATTTCAAAAAGTTTGATTTCAAAAGAGGTGTATGTTCCTTCTGATGATTCATTTTTGCTTGAAAGAGAAATAAGAAAAAGAAATTTGGTTGGAAAAGTTTGTCTTGATTTGGGTACTGGTAGTGGAGTTCAAGGAATCGCAATGTTAAAGAGTGGGGCTAGTTTTGTTGTGTGCGCTGATATTAACAAAAATGCGTTGGTGGAAAGTAAAAAAAATGTTTTAAAATATTTAAAAGAAACAAAAAATTTTGATGTGGTTGTGCGGTTTGTTGAAACTGATTTGTTTTCAAATTTAAAAGGGGTGAAATTTGATTTCATTGTATTCAATCCACCTTATGTCCCGAGCGAAAAAATAAAATGGGTTGATCTTGATGGGGGAAAAGAAGGGAGTGAAACAATAAACAAATTCATCACTCAATTTGTTGGACATTTGTCTTCTTCTAGCGAAATTTTGTTATTAATTTCTTCCTTAAACAACCCAAAAAAATTAATTAATATTTTTGAAAAAAAAGGTTTTTTTGTTGATGTTGTTTCTAAAGAAAAATTATTTTTTGAAGAACTTTTTGTGCTTTCTATTAAAAAATAGGTTTGATTAAAAAAATATGATTTGGTTAAAAAATATGATTTGGTTAAAAA
>JAAZKV010000003.1 GCA_012799645.1 Candidatus Iainarchaeum sp.
AAATCTCAACAAGAACTTTTAACAGCAATGCAAGAAAAAAAATACTCGATTACTGGTCAGAGTGAAAATTCAAGCGGAGCAATGACTCGGACTGATCCGATCCCTACTGATTTTGTTTTAATTGCGGCAGGTAATTATCAAGATTTGGAAAAAGTTCACCCTGCTTTGAGGAGTAGAATTAGGGGTTATGGTTATGAAGTTTATATGAACACAGAAATGGATGATAGTGTTGAGAATAGAAAAAAAATTGCTCAATTTGTAGCACAAGAAGTTGTTAAGGATGGAAAAATTCCTCATTTTTCAAAATCAGCGGTTGAAGAAATTGTGTTTGAAGCGAAAAGAAGAGCAGAGAGGAAAGGAAAGTTAACTCTAAAATTGCGTGATCTTGGTGGACTTGTTAGAGCTGCGGGGGATGTTGCTAAAGAGAAAGGACACGCGTTTGTAGAGCGACAAGATGTGTTTGAAGCAAAACTTTCCGCAAGAACTCTTGAAGCACAAATGGTGGATAAAGCAATTGAAACAAAAAAAGATTATGAAGTTTATTTGAATAAAGGATTTGCTGTTGGAAGAGTGAATGGTCTTGCAGTGTTTGGTGATGGAAGTGCGGGAAGTATTATTCCGATAGAAGCAAGTGTTGCTCCTCCAAGTTCAAAAAATTCTTCAAAAGTAATCGCGACAGGAAAATTAGGAGAGATCGCAAAGGAAGCGGTGGAAAATGTTTCAGCGATTTTCAAAAAAATTTCGGGAAGATTTGCAAAAGATATTCACATACAATTTTTACAAACCTATGAAGGAGTAGAAGGGGATAGTGCGAGTGTTTCAATCGCGACAGCAGTTATTTCTTCAATAGAAAATATTCCTGTTCGACAAGAATTAGCAATGACTGGTTCTCTTTCAGTAAGAGGAGAGGTGCTACCAGTTGGGGGAGTTTCTTCAAAAATTAGCGCTGCAATAAAAGCAGGGTTTAAAGAAGTAATAGTTCCAAGAAGCAATATGAATGACATAGTTTTGTCAAAAGAAGAGTTAGCAAAAATAAAAATCACTCCTGTAAATAATTTAGCAGAAGTATTACTAATCGCTCTTGTTGATTGTAAAGAAAAAAAATCTTTGTTAAATGATTTAAAAAAAATAGTTAAGTACAATAAATTGAATAAAGTTCTTGACAAATTTGTTTCAAAAACAATTGCTTAATTTTTTTGTTTCTTCAATTTTTTGGTTCTCTACTTTTTAGTTTTTTAATTTTTTTTAAATATTTTTACAATTATTTTGTTTTTTGAATTGTTGTTTTTTTGAATTATTTTTTTGCTTTTTATTTTTGTTTTTTTATTTTTTTAATATTTTCTTGGTTGTTTTTTGTTTTATTTTTTTTTCAATTGTTTTGTTTTTTTTAAGGTTTATTTCTTGTTTTTGTTTTATTTTTTTTAATTGTTTTTTGTTGAGTGTTTTGTGAGAAAATTTGTAAAAGAGTTTATGAAATGTTTTGTGATAAAATTATTCTTCCTTGTTTTAGATTGAATTCTTCCAAGTTTTTTTCTAATAATTTTTCTTTTTCTGTTTTTATTGTAATTGTTTTTTTCTTTTTATCAATAGCATTAACTTTTCCAATGTATGTTCCTTCTTCATCTATTACCATTAAACCAACTAGGAGTTTTGTGATTTTGTTTTCCACATCAAATACTTTACTTATCCTCATTGATATTACGAGTAAAATTAAACTCGCCATAATGTTTAGGGGGAACCAACTAATATCAGCTTGTCTCAAAAACACTAAAGTTCCGGAATCAATTATTGCCCATATAGCGATTATTGAAGCTGATTGCACAATGTATTTTCCGATTTTGTAAACTTTTTTTAAATAAAATGAATCAAGTATTTTTCCAAATATTACTAATAGTACTGCAAGTGCCAAAAAGGGGTACACTATTCTTGCAGCGGACACTATGTCTATTGTGATGTCAATAAATTCTGAAGAAATTAGTTGTATATATGCTAACCAAAATCCAAAGAACGGGGTTAGTATTGCTGCAACATAAAGTAATACACTTATTCTTTGATTTGATAAACTTGTCATAATTAATCTAAAATAATCAAATATTTTTTCTTCAATTCCGAATCCTTTTAACATTAAATAACTTCCAAGTATTAGTGCCATTGCTTGTATTGAATAAACTCCTAAAACAAAATACGTAATTAGCATTATTCCTGGCACTCCTAAAAACAATCTCGCAATGCTAGGGTCTTTTATTGCTTCTTTTATTGTGTAAAATGTTGATTCCACTGCTTTTGCTTGTTTGATTATGATGGTTTCTGTTGAAATTATTTTTCCTCTTGATTGGAGTAATGGGATTACTTGGTTATCTTCTGCTCCATCAGTTACGAGTATCCATCCATCAATTAAATAATCTTTTGACAATATATCAAGTTGTCTTGATATTTCTTTATCCGAGCTTATACCAACTTTTTCTGCTCCTGTTAGTGTAACTATTTCAACATTTCTAAATTCCTTTCTCGCTTCTTCAAGTTTTTTTAGTGCTGCAAACATTGTGTTAGCATCACTTTCTTCAGGATCACTTAGTATTAGTTTTTGTGCAGCTTCTAAATTTTTTTCTCTACCAATAACGGGGCCAGTGATTTTTGTTTTTCTTCCAAGATCATTGTCCCTATCAACGCATACAACAAAAATCTTTTTTTTCATAAATACTGCCTCGATTCTGTATCTTTTATTATCTTTCCACTATATATTATAATCTCATTATACTTATTATATAGTTATTTTAATCTTATTAATATTGTTTTCTTATCTTACAATTATCTAATATATCTTGCAATATATTTTCCAAAAAGGAATTTTTTTGTGTTTCTTAATATTTTTTGCTTTTTTTTTGTTTAATTGTAAAGTATATAAAGGTCCTACTTACTTATATTGTGTATAATTATGCGTAATTGTGCATAGTTGTGCATAGGTTTGGATAATTTTTTGTAGTTGTTAAAATTGGGTGTTTATTTTGGCTAGTAAGAGTTTTAGGTATATTATTTTTTTTATTTTAATTATTCTCGCTGTTTTTTTGATTTCAACAGCAATTCAATACTCTGATGTGTTGCTTGCGAATTTGTTTTGGTTAGCTTTGCTCGGTGTTATTGCGTATATTGTTTGGAAATATGATATGATTTTACAATTGCTTGATTATCAAAGAGCAGTTGTGTATAGGTTTGGAAAAGTTAATAGAGTGGGTGGCCCTGGTTGGACTTTTATTTGGCCAATAATTGAAGAAGCGGATATAGTGGATCTTAGAACAAAAACAATTGATGTTCCAAAACAAGATGTGGTGACAAAGGATGGGATTGAGATTTCTATTGATGCGGTTGTTTATTTGAAAGTTAAAAAAGATAATCAAAGTGTGGTTAATTCTGTTATTGAAGTTGAGGATTATGTGGGCGCGTCACAATTGCTTGTAGTATCAACTCTTCGTGATGTGATTGGTTCAATAAAGTTGGGTGAGTTGATTTCAAGTATTGAACTTGTTAATGCTCAATTAAAAGAAGCGTTGGAGAGGACTTCAAAAAATTGGGGTGTGACTGTTGATTCTATTGAGATTAAGGATATACAAATTCCAGAAACTGTTCTTTCAGCAATGCACGAAGAAAAAGCAGCGGTTCAACACAAACTTGCAAGAATGGAAAGAGCATTAGCTCATAAAGCAGAGATTGAAGCAGTTAAGGAAGCAGCAAAGGGTTTGGATGAAAAAGCATTGGCTTATTATTATATTAGAGCAATTGAGAATATGTCAAAAACAAAAGGGAGTAAGGTTTTTTTTCCAGCAGAGTTCGCAAATTTAGCAAAATCAATTTCAGCTTCAACCGATTTATCTGATAAAGAAAAAAAAGGGTTAGTGGAGAAGAATGAGTATTTTAAAAAATTGTTAAAAAATTATGTTGATAGCGCTGCGAGCAAATCAAAAACAAAATCGCCAAAAACTAAACTTGTAAAAACCAAATCCTCAAAAATAAAATCCAAAAAATCAAAATTTTCAAAACCCAAAGTTAAAAAGAAAGCGAGTAAGAAAAAATCTAGTGGTAAAAAGAAAGTTGTGAAGAATAAAATTTCAAATTAGATTTTGAAAAAGAAAAAAAGAAACCAATTTTTTTTGTTTTAGTTTTTTTATTTTATTTTTTCAAATGCTTTTTTGAACTCTTCTAATTCCACTTTGATTTCTTTAATTGTTTCTTCAAGTATTTTTTTAGGGGCTTTCCCACTGGTTTTTATAATGAATCTTGACTTGTTATCCATTGGATGATCTAATTTGTATGCACAAAATTCAACATCATTATTTTTCACTAGTTTTTCTTTTAATAAATTAGCTATTGTGTGTCTTTCGTTCAATAAATAAAACTCCAAAGTATTTTTTTCATTTTGCACTATTTCCAATTTCATTTTTATTCCCCCAAAATTACAATTTTTTTTAATCTCTAATAAATTTCTAATAACTCTTTAATATTACGATTTAATTCCCTAATATTGCGGATTTTATACTAATTTTTAATTAAAATCGTTTATTAAATTTTTTGTTAAAGTTTTTTTTGCCAAAGTTTTTGTTGTTTCCTCCAAATTCGCGATTTTGTCCTCCAAAATTGTTTCTACTAAAATTTCCTCTTGGTTTATTGAATTTGTTGTTTCCTCTTCTAAAATCCCTTCTTCCTCTGTGTCCATTGTTTTCTCCAAATTCTCTTCTTGGTTGGAATTCGCGAGGTTTTTGTATGTCACTAAACCATTTTCTTTCTTCTTGACTTCCACAATTAAAACAAAGCAATTTTTCGTTTGAGTGACTTAGTTCTGTTCTGCATTCGTTACAATATGCTTTTATCACTCCTAGTCCTGTTTCGTTTGTTGCAAGATCAATTCCTAGTGGGTTTACTCCCACAACTTTTGCTTTAACAATATCCCCGATTTTGAAAAAATTATCAAGTTTTGAAATATATTCAGTTGAAACATTTCTCACTGGTAAATTCGCTTCTTTTGAAGTGATTTTTTTGTTATTTTCTGCACTAGTTAATTCCAATAAAACCATTGAGTCCTTTACTCTCACTACTTTTCCATAAACAATATCATTTACAGTGATTGTTTGGATTAGTTTTCCCTCAACACTCACTTTTTTTTGTCCTTCATCAAAAATCGCTTTTCCAAGGGTTAGTGATTTTACTTTCCCGAATTTTGTAAAAGTGTTTTCTCCTCCGCTGTATTGTTCTTCGCTAGAAATTTCCTCTCCAGGCACTACAATTAATTCTTTATTTTTACTCATATTTTCACCTAATTTCCACTGTTTTTCAAAAATAGTTCAATTTCATCAATTTATAGAAAAGTATTTAATGTACAAAAGAATTTAGTTTATGAAAGATATATAAATCTAAGGGAAAGCAAATAAAATGCAGGTTTTTTTTTAAATAAGTTTTTTTGGTTTTGGTGAATTAATGGTTCTTGAATCAATTATTGGGGAGAATAGAATACGAAAAAACCCTTCAATAATTTTTTTTGTTACTTTCGCAATTTCTCTTGCGAGTATAATAATTGCTGACTTGATTTTTCCAAAGCACGGGAGTGTATTATCAATTGCTTTTATTACAATTGGGTTAGTTCCTGTTGTTTACAATATTTTATCCACTGAACACTCAGAGGGAGTTATTGAAAGAAAACACGCAGTGACTTTTTTTGCTAGACATTTTAAATTATTATCACTTTATGTTTGGATTTTTATTGGAATAATTTTTGCTTTCGCAATAGCTTATTCTTTTTCACCAGTTAAAGAACGCGCACTTTGGTTTGAAGAACAAAATAAAGCATTTTGTGGAATTTCAGGAGCAGATACTTGCACTGATGGGTTACCAAATTCAATAAGTGGAAGAGCGATTGCAGGAGCATTTTCAGCTTGTCAAGACCCAAAAACAAGCAACGTAACAGATTGCACTATTTTTATACTACAAAACAATGCAGGGGTGCTAATTTTCATTTTAATTTTATCAATATTTTATGGAGTGGGAGCGATTTTTATTATTGCTTGGAACGCTTCAATACTGGGTGTCTTTTTTGGAGAAATGTTTTTAGTGGGAGAACACATTAAGAGTTTTGGATTCTTGCAAGGAATGTTAATAGGACACGGTCCGCCAGAATTATTGGCTTATGTATTTGGAGCACTTGCAGGAGCAATACTATCAGCAAGTATAGCAAAAGGAGATTTCTTTAAACACGGAGCAAGAGATATTGCAAAAGACATATTATTCCTCGTAATCCTAGCTTTCTTTTCAGTATTTTACGGAGCACTAGTTGAAGCAGTAGGAATAATGGGGTTATCAGAATTATATTATTTGTTAGGTTTCATTTATGTATTATTCATTATTTTAGCAGTTTTCTTTTATGGAAAAAAACAAGGAAAATCAGTCAAACAAATGTTTTGAAAATAATATTTTGGAATAATGTTTTGAAAATAATGTTTTAAAATGATATTTTGAAATGGTGTTTTAGGAATAATATTTTAGAAATATTATTTGGGTAATTTTTGAATTATTAATAAATAATTTTTTTGAAAATAATTTTGTATGGATAATTTTGTATGAATAGTTTTGTGTAAATATTTTTTGTGGAGATAATTATGGCAAAATTTAATAAAAAAGAAAACAAGGAAAGTTTTTTTTCAAAAATCAAAAAAATCACAAAAGATTTTTTTTCTTCAATTAAAAAAAAATTATCTTTTCTAAAATGGATTGATCCGTTCCATTATGTTGATTTGTTCATAATGCCACAAGTAAAAAAAATAACTAAAAACGAATTTGTTGAATTATTGGTTAACTTGGTTTTCGCAGCAATATTCGCTTATGCATTTTATTCATTACTAGCATTACTTTTTGGAGTGGCTACTCCGCTAGTGATTGTTTATTCTGCGAGTATGGAACCAAATTTGTATAGAGGGGATATCATTGGATTAACAAAATCAGTTAATTCAATGGATTTTGGTGAAGAAATTATTCTTGACAAATCAATAAAAAATATTCCTGCCAGCGAGTATGTTTTTGCAAAATTTGTTGATGGAAATTTTCACTCAATTGTTTTTTCAAACGGAAAAGAAATTTTGTATAACCAAAACTCAAGAACAATTGTTTACACTTCATTTCCAACAAAAATTCCAATAATCCACCGATCTATTGTTAAAATCAAAGCTAATGATGGGGATTTTGTTCTAACAAAAGGAGATAACACTCTAACAAATATTACTTTTGATCAAGATTGTGGAAAAGTAAATCCGTTGATTCCTGCATCTGAAAAAAACTGTATTACATTTTACGCAATTCCTGTAAATGAAATTGACGGGGTTGCATTTTTCAATATTCCAAAACTAGGGTGTGTGAAATTATGGTTAGTTGATGATTTGGGTTATTTTGTTTCCGGATTGTTGTATGGGAGAGAAGTTCTTGATCCACGAAAAGAAAACAATAATTGGCCATTGCCAAAAGATTTTAGAGGGGTTTGTTAAAATTTTTTTCCACTAAGTTTTTATTCTTTAAATCATTATTTTTATTAAATGTTTTGTGTGGTGTTAATGAGTTTTGATTTAGTTACAATTTCACTAATTATTTTACTAATTTCTTTTCTAATAATTATTGTTTCAGTAATTATTTTATTATTAAAAAGTTCTGATGAAAAGAAAGCAACTGAAGTGGTAAAGCATTTGGATAATTTGAGAGAAAATAAATTTGAAGAAAAAGAGGTGCCTGTTCTTGAAATAAAAAAAGATGAACTTTCTTTAAAAAAACTTTTAATAGAAAAATTCAAACCAAGTATTGAAAAGCAACTAAAAACAAAAGTTGAAGTAACTGATTTTAATGCTAAGGGAAATAATTTTTTAGCATTAATTGATGTGAATGGAACAAAATTGCTTTTAGTTCTTGATTCTTCAGGAAAAATAATTGATTACAAAAAATCAAAGTAAATGTTTGAATGTTTTTGTTGTTTTTTGTTTTAATTTTTTTCTTCGGAATTGGTTTATAAATTTATATTTGTTATATTTTTTTATTATTTGGTGAAAAAATGGAACTTGTTTTAAAAAACGCGGATGTTTTCAAAAAAAGTATGGAAGCAATCGCTGTGTTAATTGATGAAGCAGAGTTAGTTATTTCTGATAATGGGATTGAGTTAAAAGCAACCGATCCTTCACAAATATCAATGGTTGATTTTTCTTTACCAAAAAAAGCTTTCACTAAATTTGAATCAGAAAATATTAGGTTAGGTCTTGATCTTGATTATTTGAACCAAGTTTTATCAAGAGCAAATTCAAGTGATGAACTAGTTATTTCTCTTGATGAAAAAAAATCATTTTTAACAATTTCTTTCAAAGGGAACGCTACAAGATCTTTCCAATTGCCTTTAATTGATATTTCAACTAATGATGTTCCAAACCCAAGAATTGATTTTGATTCAGAATTATTAATTTCGGCAGGATTTTTACAAAACGCTTTCAAAGATGCTGCTCTAATAAGCACTCACATTACTCTCGGAACCACTGATGAAAAGTTTTTTGTAAAAGCAACTTCTTCTAAAGGGAATTTGAACGAAGAAATTGCTCAAGATAGTGTTGTTTTGTTTGAAATGAAAGTAAAAAAAGAGAGCAAATCAATGTTTCCGCTTGATTATTTACAAGATATGTTAAAAGCTGCTACAAGTGACACAAAAGTAACTTTATTGTTAAAATCAAACGCTCCAGTAAAAGTAGCTTACACTATTGGGGATGCGAGTGTTACTTACTTTTTAGCTCCAAGAATAGAAAATGCTTAAATACAAAATACTCAAATAAAAAATGCTTGAATAAAAAATACTTAATTCTTTAAACTGCCTAATTTTTCGAATTTTTATTTTTCAAATTTCTAATTCTTCAAAAATGTTTAAATAGTTCCGAGCGTATTGTTTTTTAGTTGTTTAAACACATTGGGGGTGTTTAGTTGTTAAAGAAATTTAGTTTAATATTTTTGACTATTTTTGCATTATTTTTTCTTTTAGGGTGCACACAAGTCAATGTTTGTGGGGACAATATTTGTCAAGTTGGTGAAGAAAACACTTGTCCAACAGATTGTGCTCCAAAATTAGATTCAACAATAAATGTTTATGTGAATGGAGCTTGGGATGCTACAGGTAATACTTACATTAGGTGGTATTATAGCAAAGATGTATCCGCTTCAATCAATAGTAATGTAATTTCAAGACTTGGAGATCATTGGTTTGGTGAACAAAACAAAAATTTGTATCTTTCTTTCAATGATTCAAAAAGCGGAGAATTACCAATAACACGCGATAAAAGAGAATATCAATTAAAAATAACAGAACCTGGCGAGTATTATTTTGAAGCAATTTCTGAAGATTACTCATACAGAGCTGTTTCAGAAAAAATAATAGTTAATGAAAGTGGAGATTATTACGTGAGTTTGAGTATGACTCCATCAAATCCTGCTGTTAGAATTAAAGCAGTGGATGATAGGGGGAATATTCTTTCAGGCGAAGGAAAAATAAATCTTTACTATGTTGAAGAAAATTGGGAATATGGAGAGTATGTAACAAATGAATGGCTTTACTCATCAGCATACTTTAATGAATCTGATGAAATAAATGCTTTGTTCTTTGTATACAATTCAACAGATTTAGTGAATAGAAATGTTTACTACCGCGCTGTTGTAGAAATAGAAGGATATGAGCCTTACACAGTGGATGTTTGGGGAGCAAGATACCAAAAATACTCTGAATACTACGCACATCTTGTTTCAAACAAACCAACAGAAAAAGGGAATTTAAAAATTCGAATAGTTCCAGGAATTAACACAGGCAAAGTTGATCTTAACAAATTAGTTGGATTGACCGCAAGTGTTTGTCCAGTAAGTTATGCGGGCAAGTGTAATTCAGAAGTAATAGATTCTGATTTATCAATAAATTTATCAGATTATTACTATGGGGATTACAGAGTGTATGCATCATATTACGATCAAAACCAAATGCCTGTGAGTTTGGATACTGATTCAGCATTAGTGACAATTGATTCAGCAGAAGGTTCAGCAGAAATTAAAGGAATAAGAGGTGCATTAATTATTTTGTACGCTTATGAAGGTAAAAGAGGAGTTTTAGCTGACCCTGAAAAAGTAATCCTGTTACAAGTATGTACAAATTATTTGGATCAAAATAAGTGCTACGAATATAGTGAAAATACAACTTGGAAAAATGCGTGGGGAACAAATCCAGGGAGGATTCCTGTTGTAATGTCTTCAGAATCTCAAATAGAAGCATATTCTAAATTAATTTATACTATTGATATGCTTTATGGAGACAAAGAAGGAACACTTAACGTTCGTTTCGTCCAAGGAATTCCTACAGCAATGGTGATATTCAAATAAATGCTATAATTTTTTGGGGGACGCAAGTTCCTCAAAAATTCTTTTTTTTTCTTTTTTTAAACATTTATTTTTTTTGTTTTCGTTTTTTTTTAAACAAATTTTAGCCCTCTTTCAAATTATTGATTTTTTATTAATAATTGGTTTTTTTTAATAAAGTTTTCAATAAAGTATTGTTTTTATACTACTTTTTTCATTTATTTTTCTGAAAAAGCAGTGGTTTTATGAAGGTAGTTTCTGTTAAAAATGTTTCCAAGTTTTATGGACAAAAACAAGTTTTGGATAATGTTTCTTTTGATATTGAAGAGAAAGAAATTTTTGGGTTGCTTGGGAGTAATGGTGCGGGAAAATCAACTATTACTTCAATAATTTTGGGGCTAGAAAAACAATCCTCAGGAAATGTGGTTTTGTTTGAAGGTCAAAAAAAGAATTTAAAAAAAAGAATTGCTCTAGTTCCACAAAGTACAGCGTTTTACAAAGATTTTTCAGTTGAAAAAAACTTAAGATTTTTTGCGAGTGTTTGTGGATTAAAATCAAAACAAATAAAACCAAGAGTAAAATTTTTGATGAGTTGGTTAAGTTTAGAACCTTTTAAAGATGTGAAAGCAGGGCACTTGAGTGGGGGGTATCAAAGATTACTAAATATCGCTTGTTCTTTAGTTCACGATCCTGAATTGATTTTTTTTGACGAACCCACAGTTGGGCTTGATCCAAAAATGCGGCAAATGTTTTGGCTAAAAATACAAGATTTGAAAGCAGCAGGGAAAACAATAATTATTACCACTCACTATATGGACGAAGCAGAAAAACTCTGCACAAAACTCGCTTTAATGAAAAACGGAAAAATGCTTGTTATTGGGAAACCAAGAGAATTAATTTCACAATATGGCGGGATAAAAGTAATGATATTCAATATTACTGGCGGAGTGAAAAAAGAGGACATACAAAAAATAAGAACAGTGCTAAACCAATTCACTGTTATTTCAAGAGATGAATTATTATTTATTCCATTTGAACAAGAACACACTTTTGAAAAAGTAATTGCGGTAACAGAATGGTTGATGAAAAAAGGGTACAATATTTCTTCTTCAATAACAAAAGAACCAAATTTGGAAGATGTGTTCCTGAATATTACTGGGGAAGGAATGAAACAACAAGAATAATTTAAAATGGGATAGATTTGGAATGTGGTGGATTGAAAAGTGATAGATTTGATATGTAATTGATTTGAAATATGACAGATTTGAAATATGACAGATTTGAAATATGATTGATTGAAATATGATTGATTGAAATGTGATAGTTATGAAATTGTTTGATATTATTTGGAAAGAAATTTCTCTAATCAAAGCACAAAAAATCGCTATCGCGCTAATTTTCCTTTACCCTTTTATTGTTGTGGGGTTGCTGGGTTCTGCTTTCACCGGAGTGGATATTTCAAGAATGAATCAAATAAAAATTGGGTTCGTGAATAACCTAAATTTTGAATCAGAAATAGTGGATAGTTTAGTTACATCATACTCTAATTTATCAATTACCCAATATGATAATGAAGATTTATTGCGTGCCGGTCTTTACAATAAACAAGTAATTTCAGGAGTAATTCTTAGAGGGGATGCACCAAATAAACAACTAAAAGTTGATTTGTTGTATGATAATTCTAATTTACTTTCTTCAAGATTTTTTATGGAAATAGCAAAAGCGTTGATACAAAAAACAACTAGTGATTATGCACAAAAAAATCTTGGTCGTATTTGGACAACCATAAAAGCGTTCGGATCAAACATTGATGAAGAGATCAGAAATGTTGAAGATTTTAAATCACAATTATCTTCCGCAGAACTAGCGTTGGATGATTTGGAATTAAAACTCAATGCAGTAGAGTACAAAGAAGGGGATGTTAATTCAGTAAGAGCTTCTTTTAATAAATTCAAATCAGAATACGAATCCTTAAAAGGACCATTAGCTCAAAACAAAGAAACACTAAAAAAATTACCCGGACAAATTGATGAAGCGAGTGTTTTGATTTCTTCAATAGTTAAAAATTTAGAGTATTTTGATTCTGTGTTGTTACAGGACTCTGACAAAAATTTGTTGAACGAACAAATATCACACTTAAATTCAATCAATTCAAAAATGAGTAAATGGAAATCAATGTCTTTACAATTAATTACAATAACAGAAAAAATTAGTGATGAGACTTCTGAAATAAATAAAAGTTTTTCAAAAGTTGATGCAATTTTTGAAAAAGCTACTCTTGGGGCAAGATCAATTGAAGAAGTGAAAGAATTAATTGCGAGTGCACGAGAATCAAAAATCACTATTGAATCAAAACTAGATTCCTCTTCTGCACTTTTATCAAAATTCTCAAAAGAACTTGTGGAGTTTAGTAAAATTGATCCTAAAGTTTTGGCTCAACCAGTTATTTTTTATGAAGGAAAAATCTATAATGTGGATCCTTTTGGAATTTTAGTATCAAATGCACTAGTTGTTGTTTTGATTTTAACTTGTATGTTATTAACTTCAATAATTTTTATAATGGAAAAAACAGAAAATGTTACTTTAAGATTAGAATTATCTCCCACCTCAAAATTCATTTTATTTTTGGGAAAAATAATTGGACAATTAGTGATTGCTTTAATTGAAGCAGGAATAATTTTTGTTGTAGCGTTTGCAAAAATTCCTTTACCATTTTCAATATTGGGGGTGACTCATTTAGGGTTTGGTTTGGTGACTTCAGCAAATTTGTTTGAATTATTTTTAGCAGTGGTTTTAGTTTCGCTAACCTTTATTTGTTTAGGTTTATTCATTGCTTCACTAGTAAAAAATCAATCAACAGCAATTCTAACATCATTGTTAGTAATAGTTCCAATGTTGTTTTTGAGCGGAATTGTTTTACCATTAGAGTTTATGGAACCAACAATGCAATTGGTTAGTTCAATACTGCCAATGACACTAGCAAACAATTTATTGATTGGGTTAATAATTAAAGGATTAACAATTTCTCAATTATGGTTTGAAGCAGGATTATTGTTGTTTTATAGTTTGTTATCGTTTGGAGTAGTTTTTTTTAAAACAAAACTATGATTAGTGCTATGATTTTTTTTTTAATTATTTTTTTTTAATTGTTTTGTTTTGATTATTTTGTTTTAATTATTTTTTTTACAAAAATTGATTTTATTTGATTTTAAATACGGTTTTGGTTTTTAACACGATTTTGGTTTTAAATATAATTTAAATACTTGCAGGTAGTAAATTTTATAGTTGGTTTTAATGATTGAATTGAAAAGAATTGATTTTTTTAGAAGATCAGTTGATGCTATATCTTCTTTTATCCCTGAAGGAAATTTTAGGTTTTCTGACAAAGGAGTTTATTTTCGTTCAACAGATCCGAGCCAAGTAGTGCTAGTGGATTATTTTATTGACAAAAAATTGTTTGATAAATACGAGATTGAACCAAACTTTATTGGAGTGGATTTAGTAGAGTTAAATAAAATGTTACAAAGAGCAATGATAACTGATAAATTATTTATTGATATTTCTGATGCTGAACTTAAACTAAAATTTGAGTCAGAGATGAAAAGAACATTCCGCCTCCCCCTAATTGATGTTTCGGTTGAGGAAGCAAAAGTGCCAGCAATTAATTATGACACCAAAATAGAAATAATGGCTTCTTTTTTAAAAGAATTATTAAAAGATGCATTATTGTTTGGTTCAAGCGTGGTGCTAAAAGTAGAGGGGGGAAGATTTTTTATAGAGGCAAGGGGATCACAAGGAGCGCTTGATTCAGAAGCACTAAAAACAGCGAGTGTTTCTTCAAAATCCAATGTAACCTCAAAGTTCTCTTTAGGGTTTTTTCAAAACATAATAAAGGAAGCTGATAATGAAAAAAAAGTAGTGATTTATTTGAAAAATGATTCTCCAATGAAAATAGAGTACAATATTGGGGAAAGCAAAATCACATTCTATTTAGCTCATATGATTTTGTAAAATTTCTTTTGCACCATTAGTGTTAATTTTGTTCTTAATTTTGTTCTTAATTTTGTTTTAATTTTGTTTTAATTTTTCATTATTTTGGACTAATTTTGCTTTATTTTTTGGAGTTGATTTTTGGGATTATTTTTTGAATAGCTTATTTATTTAATGCTTTTCTTAACAAACTAGTTTATGGATCAACTCATTTTTTTACAAAATTTTCCTTTTACAGAAAAATCAAGGAATTTTTTGAAAGAATCAAAACTAAATCCGGAAGATGTGTCAGGAACAATAATTAAAAGAGCAGCGCTAATTATTTCAAGAGCAAATTCAAACCAAGAGTATGTTTTGGATTTAACTAATTCTTCAAGAGAAATGATCCAAAATGAAATAATTGCTTTTCCGGTTGCGAAATTAATTTTATCATCAATGAATACTCCAAACATTAAAGAAAAATTTTCTTTATTAATGAAAAAGAAAACATTCACGGCAATAATTCATCACTCTAATCCAAAAAAAATAGCTCTCTCGCTTGCGGATGATTTTGGAATAAAATACACTCTAAGTGATGAGAAAGAATTTTTTGTAGAAATAAAACTAATTGATTATCTTGATATTTATTTTGTTGATGATGAATCAAAATTAATAAACAAAAATGTTTCTAATGGAACAGTGTATTTATCCATAAATGATTTTGCAAGATTCTTGTCAGAGAAAGCTTACAAAAAAGTTTTTGATTCACTTCCCATTGAAAAAAAATTTATTCCAAAAACATTTGTGAATTATGCAAAAACAATTGATTCTCAATTAAGTGTGATTGAAAAAAAGAGTTTTGATTTAAAACTCGTTGGAAAAATAAACCCTGATTTGTTTCCTCCTTGTATGAAAGTGCTTTATAGTGATCAAGCTTCAGGAAAAAAATTATCTTATTTGGGGCGATTAGTTCTTGCAAGTTTTTTATTCCAATTAGGGATGCGAAAAGAAGAACTCTTATCCCTTTTTTCAAAAAGTCCTGATTACAAAAAACATATTTCAGAATATCACATTGATAGGATTTATCAAAAAAAACTTTCTGCTCCTGGTTGTAAAAAAATGGCGGATTATGGATTGAAAGTTAAAGAGTGCGAGAATGAATGCAAAAGCACTCACCCTGTAAGATATTATATTTCAAAATTAAGATACAAAAATAAATTCAAAAAACAAAACGAGTTAAAAAATAAAGAGGGGGTGAATTAATGTTTGTTGAAGAAGAATCAAAAGAATCAATTTTTTTAAAACAAAAATTTTCAGAATATTATTCAAAAAATTTTATTGATTTACCAAATGTAGAAAATAGAGAATTTGGTTTTGGAGTGTTTAAAAGAAAAATTGCTAATAGAAATATTGCGTTTAGGGATGCGAATGAAATGAATTCTTTTTTAAGAAACCACAAACCCTTGTTTTTTTCTTACTCTAATGCGTATTACGAATTTCCTGAAAGAAGACCAATGGAGAATAAAATGATTTTGGGCGCGGATTTAATTTACGAATTTGATGCTGATGAACTCGGGTTAGAAGTTGAAGAAATTGAAGGAAAACAATGGTTTGAAAAAAAACATTTAGATGAAGCAAAAAAACAAATTTTTAGATTAATAGAGTTTTTAGAAAATGATTTTGGTTTCGATTCAAAAGAATTTTCAATAAATTTTTCAGGAAAAGCAGGGTATCATTTACACATTCGTTCGGATTCAATAAAAAACTTGAACAAACAAGCAAGAATTGAACTCGTGGATTATTTAACCGGATCAGGAATTTATTTTGAAAAATTAGGATACGATTTTGAAAAAGGAGTGGTTGCAAAAACAAAATCAGGGTGGATAGAGAGAATTAATTCAACAGCAAAAGAAGTGCTAAAACTATCCCCAAAAGAATTATCAATAATTACAGGAGTTCAACAAAAAAAAATAAGCACTCTTCTTGAAAAAAAAGAAGAAGTAATTGAAGGAATCAACAGAGGGGTTTTGTTTAAACTTGAAGGAAAAAAATCAAACGAATTTTGGAAAAAAGTTTTCCAAACCGCTGTTGAAAAACAATTATCTCCAATAGATAGACAAACAAGTATTGATTTGCACAAAATAATTAGAGTGCCTAACACTCTACACGGAGACACAGGGTTTGTGGCAAAAACAATAAATCTTGAAAATTTGGAAGAATTTGATCCGTTTGTGGATAGTGTGGTTTTTGATAACACCCCCCAAAGGGTTTTTATAAAGAAAGCACCAAAATTTACTTTGAAAGGAACGAATTTTGGCCCTTTTGAAAACGAAGAAGTGGAAGTTCCACTATTTGTAGCGATTTATTTAATAGGCAAAGGAGCAGAATTAAGATAAATAATTCAAGTAGAGAATAATTTGAATAAGGAAAAAGTTGGGTAAAATAGTTGTGGGTAATTTTTATGAAAATTGATTTTGATGAGTTGAGGAGAATTCACCGTCTTGAAAAAAACACTACTAAACTTGTTGAAGTTGATGAGGATTTTATAGATTCTCTAGAAAAATTTGTTGATGAAGAGAAAAAAAAATATTTATCTTCTTTGAAAAATTTTTCTTCTTCAAATGTTAGAGAGTTTACTAATTTGAAGAGAATAATTGAAGAAATTTTTTTGATGAGGGAAAAAAAATTATTAAACAAAGCACTGATTGCTGCTCACACAAAAGATATTACTATTGATAAAATGGATAGGCACGAATTGGACACTTACAAAAAAATGTTAAAATTACTAACTGACCACAATGAAATTTATTCTTCTTTATTTGGGGATAGGCAAAAAGAAAAAACAGAGTTTGTTACAATAAAAATTTTGAAAGATGTTCCTACTTTTGTCGGAACTGATATGCAAGAATACGGTCCGTTTTCTGAAGGACAAAAAGTTGATGTTCCTCAAAAAATATCAAAACTTTTAGTGATGAGAAAAATCGCGGAAGAAATCTAAAAAACCCAAAAATCCAAAAAATTCAAAATCCAAAAAATCCATCCAAAAAATCCATCCAAAAAATCCATCCAAAAAATCTAAAAAAATTTAAAATTTAAAAAATTTAAAAAATTATCAAAAAAATAGTTGGTTTTGTTTTTTTTCTTTTTATTTTGTTTTTTTGTATTGTTTTTTTCTTTGTTAGCACTTTTTAATTCTTTTTATTTCTAAAATCTCTGTTGAGTGTTTATGGATTATCCAGAAAGAGATGATTTGGTTGTTGTTAGAGTTAGTCAAATACTTGACTATGGTGTATTTGTAGAACTTTTGGAATTCAATAATGTTCGTGGTTTTGTTCATATTAGTAATGTTTCTTCTTCTTGGGTAAAAAATATTAGAAATTTTGTAAAACCAAACCAAGTAAGAGTTGCAAAAGTGCTTAATGTTGATGTTACTAAAAGACAAATTGATTTATCTTTTGCAGGAGTGAGTTCGTCGAGAGAGAAACAAAAAATTAATGATTTTAAACAATACAATAGAGAAGAAAAATTGATTTCTCTTTTCGCAAAACAAACACGAAAAAAATTTGACGAAGTTTGGGAAGCTGTAGCGGAACCGCTTAATTCTGAGTATGGTTCGTTAATGAATGCTTTGGAAAAAGTTGCTTTGGGAGAAGATATTTCAGAAATTGTTTCAAAAGAATGGGTTGCTCCGTTAAAAGAATTAGTTGAAAAAAATATTGTTGTGTCAGAAAAAATTCTAAAAGGAAAAGCGAAAATCAGTTCACTCTCTCCGAATGGGTTGGAGATAGTTAAAGAAATACTATCAACCATAGAATCAGTGAAAGGATGTAGTGTGATTTATGCAGGTTCAGGAATTTACACAATTACTTCAACTTCTTTTACATACAAACAAGCGGATAAATTATTAACAAAATCAATTGAATTAGCAGAAAAAAAAGCAAAAGAACTTGGAGCAAGTTTTGAATTCAAAAGAGAAGAAAACAACTAACCAAATTATTTTTACTAACTTTTTTGTAATTTTTTTTTATTAAATTTTTTTTGTTAAATTCAATAAACAAAATTGTTTTTTGTGATTTCTTTTTTGTTAAATTTTTTTAAATTTTTTTTGTGTTTATTTTGTGTTATTAATTTCTTTTAATTAACTTTCTAATTAAATTAGTTTTTTTGTTTTTAGGTTGGTTTAAATTACTTTTCTTGTCCAAAAATAATATGCCTACAAAGATTCTGGTATTAAAAAAACTTTCTTTAAAAAATGCTACTCTTTTAGTTGGGTTGCCAGGAATTGGGTTAGTGGGAAAAATATCAGTTGATTATTTATTAAAAGAATTAAAACCTGAAAGAGTTGCTGAAGTTTTATCTGATTCTTTTCCTCCGAGTGTTCATACAAAGGATTCTAAAATATTTTTAATAAAAAACGATATTTTTTATTTCAAACACAAAGAAAAAGATTTTTTGTTCCTTGCGGGACCTGTTCAACCAGCACTTGATATGAAGTTTGGAAGCTCACAAGAACACTACGAGTTTGCAGAAACTTTGGTTAATTTTTTCAAATCAATAGGAGTTACCGAAATTATTACAATGGCTGGAGTAAATGTTGGGGATAAGAGATTGAACGAAAAACCAAAAGTTGTTGTTGCGGGAACTAGTGATGAGGTAGTAAAAGAATGGGTTGCTGTTGGAGCAAAAGAAGATAAAAAAGAAGGATTAATTTCTGGAGCTGCGGGACTTATTGTTGGTCTTGGAAGATTGCACGGACTTAAAGGAGCTTGTTTAATGGGTGAAACAAACGCTCAACTAATTTATGGAGATCAAGGGAGTGCAAAATCATTGGTTGAATTGATTTGCAAAAAATACAAATTCAAAGTAAAAATGAAATCACTTGACAAAGACGCAAAACAAATAGAAAAAGCATTCAAAGCACTAACACAACAATTAGAAGCAGTGGAAGAAACAAAACCTGATAATAATTTATCTTATGTGAGATAATTTAACAATTTTTTTTGAAATAACTTATTTTTGGAGCAATTTTGTTTTTAGGTCAATTTGTTTTGAAATAATTTGTTTTTCATTTTTTGTTTTTTAATTTGTTCGTTTGTTTTTTTTTTAATTTGTTTTTTTTTTGATTTTTTTTGATTTATTTTTGTGATTTGTTTTTTCATTTTTTTAAAAATTGTTGAGTGTTGGTTTTTTTTTGTTATTTATTTTTCTTTATTTTCTGAAAGTATTTTTTTTAATTGAGTTAATCCTTCAAATCCTTTTTTACCATTTCTCAAATAATACGCGGGGTGGTAAATAAAATAAAGCGTGGTGGTTAGTTTTCCTATTACTTGTTTTTTTGCTTGTCCCACTATCAAGTTTTTGTCAAAAATACTCGCAGAACTTCTCCCTAATAGAACAATTATTTGTGGGGCAATACTTTCAATCATTTTTTTTGTTTCTGGTAAGAAATAATTTATTTCTTCTTCTGTGGGTGGTCTTATTTTTTTTTCTTGATTTAGTGGAATGATTGGAACAACATTCATTATTGCGTAATCTTCTTTTTTAAGTTCAAGTTCTTTAATCCACTCTTCTAACAATTTTCCACTCCTTCCAACAAAAGGTTTTCCTTGTGCATTTTCACTAAACCCTGGTGCTTCTCCAATGAAAAGAACTTTTGCACTATCACTTCCCCTTCCAAAAACAATGTGTCCATTTGTGTCAAGAACGTTTTTGTAAAGCTCGTGCTTTTTTGCATTATTGATTAAATCCTGTTTTACTTTTTCAAGTTTAGTGCTATTATCCAAATCCATAATCCTTAACCCTCATTGATTTGTGTAATTAATTTAATAATTGTTTTGATAGTTTTGTTTTCAAATTATTCCTAACGCGAGAAGTAACAAAATTGTTCCAATCCCTGCTGGTCCAAAAATTACTGATATCACAAAACTCGGAATAAACAATGTTGGTCCTAATTGAACATTGAAAACAAAAACCGCTACAAACCAAATCACTCCGCCAAGAACACTATTAACAATTATTTTTTTTAAATAAAACATAATAATTATTGTGATCGCGATTAGAATTAATACAAGAATAACTAGTTCAATACTGAAAGGAATTGCTTTTGTTGTTTCCGAAACAATACTCGCATTTTTTCCAAAATCAAAAAAACCCAAAACCATTAATTACCACACCAACAAATAATGTGTTTTTTTGTTTAAAATAATTTTGTTTAACATTTTTTTGTTCTAAAAAATATTTTTTTTGTTAATGTTCACAGGTTTTTTTAGAATTTTTGTTTTTTTTCTTTTTGTTAATCCTTTTTAAATTATTCTTGCTAGTTTTTATTTAATAAAAAGAGTTTTGAGAAATGGTTTTGGTGAAAAAATGGCTGCGTTTAGTGATGAACAAAAAAAAATCGCTTTACTTTTACTAAGAGAACCAAAAACCGAAGAAGAATTAAACAAACAACTAAACATTCCTCACGATAAATTAACAGTGGAACTAAAAGGAATGATAAAACTTGGATTGATTTCAAAAGAAGGGTATCCTACAAAATACAAACTAAAACAAGAAATAATTGACGAAGTGCATAAAAGAAAAAAAATAGCTGAAGAGGATGCTTTTAGATTAAGAATTAATGCAATAATTGAGTTAAAAGCTATTGAAGAAAATTTGTTAAAAAAACACGCAAAAAAAATAATGGAAGCAATAAAAAAAGAAAAAAATTTCACTATTTATTCACTTACTTTGGCAGAAATCATTGAAGAGGAAGAAGACGAAATGTATTCAACATTCATTGAAGTGAACCTATCACTAAGAGACTTTCCAACTCTAATAAGATTCTTGTTCTATTACGGTCCAACAAGTATTGAAGTAATAAAACCAACAAAAATAGAGTTCTCTAACTTTGAATTCCAAGAAGGAATAATGCAATTAGCAGATATTTTCCAAAAATACGCTAATTATTTAGAAAAAAACATTACTGAAAAAGAAATGGAAAAATTCTATAAAAACCTCTACAAATAAAAAAAAATTTTTGAACAAAATAATTCTAAACAAATAATTTTGAACAAATAATTTTGAACAAATAATTTTAAACAAATGATTTTGAACAAATAATTCTTATAATAAATATAAATTAATTGAAATATTTGTTCTTTTTTCACAAAAAATTAGTTTATGTATTCATACAAAAAGTTTATTAATTTGTATATTTATTATATGTGTATATACATTCTTGGTGGTTTGTTTGACTCAAAAATCTTTGGTGCAAAAATCTTTGGTGCGGAAATCTTTTCATTATCCTACGCTTAATACTGTGTTTATGGTGGAAAAAGTTCTTTCAGAGAAGGGATTTGTTAAATCAATTGCTGAATTGAAACAAAATTTGCCTAGACAAGTAAATCATGATACTTTGAAAATAATTTTAGAATATTTAGAAGATAGCAATAAAATAGTTTTTTCAATAAAAGGAATTATTTGGATATTTAATAACAATCCTAAACTTAGTAAAGCAATCAACGAAGGGTTTGTCGTATGAAAAAAATAGTGGTAGTTCTTTCTAGTGAAGCTAAAGAAGCTTTTGACGAACTTAACAAAAAAGCTGTGGATTCTAAAATTGATGCGAGCATTTTAAGATCAATAAAAACAAAAATAGAGTTTATTAAAACTAACCCGATGTATGGTGATCCAGTTCAAAAAAATTTAATCCCAAAAGAATATGTTGAAAAATATGGGATAAATAATTTATTTCATGTGGAACTAGCAGCTTTTTGGAGAATGGATTACACTCTAAAAAATAATGGTAATCAAATAGAAATAATCGCGTTTGTGTTGAACATATTTGACCATAAAAAATATAATCAAAAATATGGTTATAAAAATAAATAATTTTTTTTATAAAAAAATTGTGCATTTTTTTGGTACAATTATTTCTCTAAAAAAACACCAAATGGCAATTGTCGTAATTGATTTCTTCTTAAAACGTGA
>JAAZKV010000004.1 GCA_012799645.1 Candidatus Iainarchaeum sp.
ATTGTTTGTGAATCCCCAAATATAGAAAATGATGCACTACTGTTAAAAAAAACTTTTGAAAAAATCTAAATAACTTTTATTTTTTTAAATAAGTATTATGTTTTGTTTTAAATTATTATATTTTTTTAAAATATTTTTTGTGTTGCATTAAAGCAACACATAAAAATTAGTTTAATTTGAATTTACTTTTTTTCTTCAACTTTAATACAACCAACAGGGCAAGCATTTGCAGCATCTTGATTACTTCCTGCAACTTCAACTTCTTTTACAAATAATTCCCCTTCTTGTTTTGATCCAACAAGTTCAGCTTTGTCTCCCTTAAGCACCCAATCACTTGGTGCAATAGCAGCGCATGCTCCACAACCAATACAATCCGCTTGTTTTTGTGTTATTCTAAAAGCCATTTTTTTATCACCTTGTAAAAAATAATTCTTACTTATACTAAATAAAGGTTTCGTTTTAGTGAAAATTTTATTTTTTTGTTTATTTTTATTTTATTTTTAATTATTCTTTATCTTTACTAATTTCTTTCGCCATGATTGTTGCTAAAAAATAATGCCACAATGCATTTACTGTTGCAGCAAGTGGAGTAAGTAATTCAGGTTCACTTATTTTACTACTACTTTGCATAATTATTGTAGCAGGGTTTAATACAAAATTAACAAAATTAGCAAATAATTGATACGGAATAATTCCAATAATTAAGTACTGATAAACTTGTGCAATAAAAAATATTAAAAAAAACCATTGTAGTTTTTTCCAAGTTGGTTTAAAAAAATCAAAAATCTTCATAATATCACTTCAAACATTTTTTTGTTTTAATTTCTTTTTATAATAAATCTTAATTTTCATTTCATTTTTTTTATTGTTATAATTTTTTTATAATTTTTTTTACCCTTCATTAACAAAACATCTTATTCCACCAAAATTTTCTCTATTAGCATTTAAAGAAACTGGTGTGCTATATACATTTACTCCTTCTTTCTTTAATAATTCAATTGTTTTTTTAGCATTCTTATCCATTATAATTTCTTTATTACCTAAGTTCAAAAAATTTGCTGGATAAAAGTATTTTTCTTGTTCAGGAATTAAAATTATTTTAAATCCTTGTATGTCTTCTAATTTTGATTGATTTCTTGCATAATAAGAATTATCCATTAACAAAATATTTGTTCCTTTAATATGATTTACAAACACATCAAGGTGGTGAAAAAATTCTCCTGGGGAAGAGTGTCCATTTTTGTATCCTTTTGGTCGGTAAAAATCTCCTGGTAACTCATGAACATTATACCCTCTTCTTCTAAGCATTTGAATTTCTTCTCCCAGCTCTCTTAATTTTCTTGGGTCCGTTATTCTTTCAGTTGGAGAAGAATTAGAAACTAAAATGGTTGGTTTTCCATTAATTATTCCACAATTAATTAATCTTCCCCCATCTGCAAAAAATCTTTTCTCTTTTTTTGTTTTATAATCTAAATCTTCAACTTTAATTCTATTAAGTACCCGTCTACCAACATTAGAATAAGCATCCCTCATCCAAAATTGTCCATATGGGCTATTTGGAGAAAAATTAACTACTCTTAATTTTCCACCCTTAACTTTTTTTAGTGCATTAACTAACTTTTTTTCTTCAGGGGCAAGATTTTTACTAATTGATAAAATAACACTTCTTCCTTGTCTTAATAATTGTCTTAAAACAAGTGCTCGTTCTTGATTAATTCTTGATTCAATGTGGGTTCGTTTAAGTAATGGAACAACTTTAACAAAAGAAGATACAAAAGGTTTTGTATTTTTAGTTACCTTTTTTTGTCCAAAATTTCTTTGATTCATATAAATATTAGTGATTTAGGTTGAATAAAAAGTATTGGTTTTTTTAAAAACAAAAAATTACAAAAAGTGAAGCCAATCGGCCGATACCCCAGCCGGCGTGGTGCATACTTTTGCTTGATGCAAAAGTATTGGTTTAACTATAATTAAAAAAAATAAAAGAATTACAAAAAGTGAAGGCAACATTTGGCAGGCTCCACCGCAAAGGGCAGGGCCAAACCATTCCCATAGAGACTTAACTTCCGGGTTCGGAATGGGTCCGGGTGTTTCTCTCCTAGTATGGTCGCCTTCAAACATATTTGGTTACTGCAAAGTTTAAAAAGGTTGGTTTTTTGAAGAAGTTTAGTGTTTTTTATTTTTTTAGTGGTCTAACAATTACAGTTATGTTTCCGTTTGCAAGTCTTTGAATAGTAACTCTGTTTTTTGTAACAGGATCAAATTCGTGTTCAGATATTGCTGAAATTTTATGGTAATTATTTTCGATTCCTTTTTTTGGATTTTTGGAAATTCCAATAAGTTCTTCTCTTGAAGAACTTTGTACTAAACCAATATTGTGTTTATTAACTAAGTCTTGGACTATTGTTTTAGCAAAACTCTTTGATAAAATTCCTTCTTTAACATATTCTTCAAGTGCTTTTGAAATTTGTGGGATGTTTACACTTCTGTAGACAGATCTTTTAACATTATATTTAGCACTTTTTAGTGGATTAAATTTTGGGTTATTCATTCTTTCTCTTACATTTGTTCTCTCTACTTTCATATCTTCTTTGTAAGAATCTCTAAGTAACCAACCTGATTTTCTTTTTTGAGGATTAGGCCTTTGTAAAGGAGTAGGCATTATTTCACTTCCAAAAAATATTTTTTTGCCAACCAAAAAGATTGGCAAAAATTAATTACAATTTATTATTTATTTTTTTATTCTTTTTTTCCTTCGGCCGCTCACTCAGCCGGCGCGTGGGCACTACCTGCGCTGTCGCTTGGTAGAGCTTTATTTATTTTTTTTATTTTATTCTTTTTTTCCTTTCTTTGCTTTCTTGTTTCTTTTAGTTACCATTTCTTCAACGATTTTTAGTCCTTGTTTTAGGTGTGCTTCTTTTTTTGCACCTGCACAAATCATTTTCCCGTTTTTGAATAATAAGAAAGTTAATTTTGGTTCATCAAGTCTAAGTATTGCTCCTGGAAATTGTTCAGGTTCATACTCAACGTTATCAATGTTAACCGCAACATCAAACAAATCCAAGTTCAGATCAAGTGATGCAGTAGCAACAAAGTTAACTATTTCAAATTCAACATTTCTTTTAATTTTAACATCTTTTTGAATTTCGTGAATCATTTTGTTAGCTTTTCTAATTCCTTGTTTTATTTGTTCTTCACTACTAGCACCAGAGCAAATAATTTTTCCGTTTTTGAATAAAAGCATTGAAACTTTAGGTTCTTTGATTTTTAGAATTGCTCCTGGGAATTGTTCAGGTTCATACTCAATATTAGGGATACCAACAGCTAAAGAATAAAGATCAAGGGGTTGATCAAGACTTGCTGCTGCAACCATATTAACAACTGTGTATTTCATCAAATACTCCTCCAATAATTTATGCCTTTCATACCTTTTTAAAGGCACTATCTAATAAAATATTTGAGCTAAAGGTTTAAAAAGGGCTTTTTAAACCTATAAAAAGTCCAAATTAATGCGTTTTTTGTAATTTAAAATAATTTTTTTTTCATAATTTTTTAATAATTTTTAATTTTTTTGTGATTTTGTAATTTTTTTGTTTTTTTAAATTTTTTTACATTTCTCGTGTTTTTAGTATTTTTTCATATTTTTCGGTAACTTTTTTCATAATTTTTTTATATTTTTTTTTATGATTTTTAGTTTTTTTTTGTTAAAAATTTTTGTAATTGAGTTTTGGTTTTGTTGATTGTTTTGTTTTGTATAGTATTTTTTCTCGTTCGGATTATTTTTTTCTTCAAAAAAAGCTTTTAAAAGGATTCCCTATTGTGAATATATTAGTTTGATCCTCGTTGATCAATTATATTTATAGGTGGGTTTTTTTATGAATCATTTAGTTAGAAGTGCATTAGCAAGAGCGCAAAATAGTAGTGGAAAAAAAGATGTTTCAAATAAAGGTTTTTTCCAAAAACCTGTTTCTAAACCAAAATCTACTGGGAGAGCAAAGGAAACAAAATCTTCTAAAAGTGATAAATCAAAAAAAGGAAAAGGACTTCATTCTGATAATGATTTAATTCAAATGCTTGAAGAAAGTCAAGCAAGAATAATGGTTGTTGGTTGTGGTGGTGGAGGATGTAACACTATTGAACGAATGGCCGAAGTTGGAATTAAAGGTGCTGTGACATTTGCAGTGAATACTGATGCTCAAGATTTATTATCAACAAGAGCGGACAAAAAATTATTGATTGGAAAAAAACTAACCAGAGGACTTGGAGCAGGTTCTGATCCACAAATTGGGGAGAGTGCTGCAAGAGAATCAATAGAAGAATTACAAGAAGCATTGAGGGGAATGGATTTAGTTTTTGTTACTTGTGGAATGGGTGGGGGAACAGGAACAGGTTCAGCACCAGTTGTAGCAGAAGTAGCAAAGAGACAAAAATCACTAACAGTGGCAGTAGTTACTTTGCCTTTCACTGTTGAGGGAAGAAAAAGAATAGAAAACGCTATGATGGGGCTTGAAAGATTAAGCGAAAACTCTGATACAATAATTGTAATACCGAACGACAAGATTTTGGAAATCGCTCCGGATTTACCAATTAATGCAGCTTTCAAAGTTGCTGATGAAGTGTTAACAAATGCTGTGAAAGGAATTACAGAAATGGTAACAAAACCTGGTTTGATCAACCTTGATTTTTCTGATTTGAAAACAATCCTATCAAGAGGAGGAGCAGCAATGATTGGTCTTGGAGAATCTTCAAGAACAGAAAGTGCAGAAAGCAGAGCGCTTGAAGCAGTAGAAAACGCTTTAACTTCACCATTACTTGATGTGGATATTTCAAACGCGAACAGAGCACTAGTGAATGTTTGTGGCGGAACCGATATGACTTTGAGAGAGGCAGAAATGATTGTAGAAACAGTATCAACAAAAATCCACAGCTCAAGTCACATAATTTGGGGAGCAATGGTTGATGAAGATATGCCAAAAAACAATATCCAAGCAATGGTAGTAATTGCTGGAGGAAAATTCCCCTACCTTGAAAGAGGAGGAAAAAAAGGAAACGAAGAAATTGATTTAGGAATAGAATTCACCTAAAATCAAAAAACTATAAACAAAAAACAAAATTAAAAAAATGAAATTAGAACAGTGAGAATTGGGGCAAAAACAAAATTAAAAAAATGAGGGGGGAAAATATCCCTCTTTTTTATTTTTTAAAAAAAAACAAAAAAAAGAGAATGTGAAAAGATTAGTGTTATAAAAAGTTAGAGTTGTAAGCGGAGTTGTAAGAATGGATATTATTGGAGCAATAAAAAAATTTATTGAAGATAGTAAAAGAATATTTGTTGTATCAAAAAAACCAACAATGCAAGAATACAAACAAATGGTAATAATAATTGGATTAGGAATAATTGCTATTGGAATACTTGGGTTTTTGATTTACTTTTTATTCGCAGTAACAGGATTAGGAAAATAAATAATATTTAAGTAATAAAAAAAATTTAAATAATAAAAAACATTTAAGGTAAAAAAATATTAAAAAAATAAAAAATATTTGGGGAATAAAAATTAATTCAAACGAATGTATAATGTTAGAAATGTTAGGCAAATAAGTGGGTTTTTAAATGTTTCAAGAGAGAGTTTTTTTAATATAATTTTAATTTTAGAAGAGTTTAATAAAATATAAAGTAGAGGTTGAAAAATAATAAAGATTGAAAAGTAATAAAAGTTAAAAAATAGTAGAGGTTGATTTTATGATATTTCCAATAAGAACCACAGTGGGCCAAGAACAAATGGTTGTTGATATATTAGGAGCAAAAATTTCAAAAGAAGATTTGAATATTTACTCAATCGCTGTTGTTCCAGGAATTAAAGGATATATTTTGCTTGAAGCAGATAACGAGATTACTGTTAGAAGAGGAATAACTGATACTCCACACATTAGAGGGAGTGGAATAGTTAAAGGGGCAGTAAATATTAATGATTTATCTTCACTTTTAGAATCAAAACCATTAATGAAAACTTTACAAGAAGGACAATTAGTTGAAATAATTTCAGGTCCATTTAAAGGAGATAAAGCAAAAATCACTAGAGTTAACGCAGCAAAAGAAGAAGTAACAGTAGAGTTACAAGAAGCCGCAGTAAAAATCCCTGTAACAATAAAAGCAGAGAATGTAAAAATACTTCAATAAAAAAATGAAATGAATTTGTTAGGGGGAATTAGTTTTATTTTTTTCATTATTGATGCAGAATTAATGAAAAAAAAATTTGAAAAACAAAAATGCTTCTAAAAAAATAAAAAGAATAAAAAAATAGATGGGAAAAATGGGTGAGTTTATGACAGAATTGAAATTGATGGTTGATGCAGGTAAAGCAACAGCAGGCGCTCCACTAGGACCAGCTCTTGGACCAACAGGAGTGAATATTGGAGAAGTTGTTGCACAAATAAACGCAAAAACAGAGTCATTAGCAGGAATGAAAGTTCCAATAACACTAACAATAAACAAGGACAAAACTTTTGAAATAAAAGTAGGACTTCCTCCAATAAGTGCTTTAATAACAAAAGAAGCAAAAGTAACAAAAGGAGCAGGAAATCCAAAAACAGGAATAGTTGGAAATATTACAATTGATCAAGTAATAAAAATTGGGGAAACAAAATACGATGTGCTTAATGCTTACAACAAAAAAGCAGTGGCTAAAGAAGTAATGGGTTCTTGCAATTCAGTAGGAGTAACTGTTGAAGGAATGCGAGGAAAGGATGCTATAAAAGCACTAAATGAAGGAAAATTTGATGAACACTTCAAATAAAAACTTCAAATAAAAATTTTTAAAAAAATTTTAGAAAATTTTGAAAAGAAGTGGAACCTTTTTAAAGGTTTCATTTTATTTTTAAATTATAATTAAGCCAATTTTTTGGCCGATGTTAGAGAAGTGATTTTCTAACGGTACCACTTTGGTGGTAGGTGTTGTAAATGAAAAAACAAGATGCAATTGATGCAGTAAAGAAAGTTAGAGAAATTAGTCCTAAAAGAAAATTTACTCAATCAGTTGAATTAATGGTTAATTTTACTGGTCTTGATATGAAGAAACCACAAAACCAGGTTTTTGTAAAAGTTGATTTGCCTTTTTCTACAGGAAAAGGATCAGGAAAAATTCTTGTTTTCGCAAAATCTGACGAGTTTGTTAATGGGTTAAAAGATAAGGTTAACAAAATTATTGAAGAAAAAGATTTAGAAGCAATTTCAAAAGATAAAATGAAAGTCGCAGAAATAATGACTTATGATGGGATTTTCGCTGAAGGCCCAGTAATGCTTTCTGTTGCAAGGTTTTTAGGACAACAATTAGCTCCTAAAGGAAAAATGCCTAAACCAATTATTAATTTATTATCATTTGATGAAGTTTTAGCAAGAGCAAAAACCCAAATCACTGTTACAAACAAGAAAGGAAAATTTATGCCGGTTGTTCAAGCAGTTGTTGGAAAAGAAACAATGAAGGATGAAGAGATTGCAGCTAATATTTTAGCGGTTTATGATGTTGTAATGAATTCATTACCACAAAAGAAACAAAATGTAAAAAATGCTTATGTAAAATTATCAATGGGTCCAACAGTAAAAGTAGGTGATCAATAATGACATCACATACAAAAAAATGGAAACACTCAAAAAAAGAAGAAGTAGTAAAATTAGCTAAAGAGTATCCGTTTATTGCTGTGGCAACCCTTGAAAAGTTACCTTCAAGAATTATTGCTATTTTAAGAAAAAGATTACACGGAGAAGCAACAATTGTTGTTGCAAAAACAAGAGTTATTCAAAAAGCTCTAGAAGAAGCGGGGATTAAGGATGAGAAATTAAATGCTGAAGTGAATAAAAGTGTTGCAATTATTTTTTCAAAAAAGAATCCTTTTGAATTATATTCATTCGTAAAAAAGAACAAAGGGGAAGCATTTGCAAAAGTTGGGGATATTGCTGATAATGATATTTTGGTTCAAGCAGGAGACACAGGTCTTCCTCCAGGACCAGCACTATCAACACTAAAAGCTGCCGGGTTACAAGTAAAAATGGCAGGTCCAACAATTTCGGTTACTTCAGACAAAGTTGTTACAAAAAAAGGAGAAAGTGTATCAAAAGAAGTTGCTGAAGTGCTTGGAAAATTAAATATTAAACCAATGAAAGTTGGTATGAAAATAATTGGAGTGCTTGATAAGAATGAAAATTGTTATTATTCAGGAACAGCACTTGATGTTGATGAAGAAGAATTGTTTGACAAATTCGTGCTAGCATACCAACAAGCATTCAATTTAGCAGTTAATGCAGAGTACTACACTGATGCAACAATTGAAATAATAATAATCAAAGCATCAAGAGAAGCAAAAGCACTAAAAGAAGCACTAGGAACAAACACGAATGAAAGTGCAAAGGAAGAAACTAAAGAAGAGAATAAAGAAGAAAGTAAGGAAGGGATTAAGGAAGAAATTAAAGAAGAAAATGTGGGTGCAGAAAGTGTAGAAACTCCAAAAGATGAAGTTAAGGAAGAAGTAAAAGAGGAAGTAAAAGAGGAAGTAAAAGAAGAGAGTAATGCTGGGGAAAGTAGTGGGGAAGTTAAGGAAGAAATTAAAGAAGAGAGTAAAGAAGAGGGAGCAAAAGAAGAGAATAGTGGTGTTGAAGCACCAGCACAATAAGAGTAGTGAGATAGGGGATGTAACTGTAAGATAAATTATATTTAGAGGTGGAATTATGGAGTACGTATACGCAGCAATGTTGCTTCATTCTGCAAAGAAAGAAATAAACGAAGGATCACTTGAATCAATCCTAAAGTCAGCTAATGTTGAATATGATTCAACAAGAGTAAAAGCTTTAGTTGCTTCAATCAAAAACATAAACATAGACGATGCAATCGCAAAAGCAGCTGTAGCTCAAGTAGCAGCACCAGCAGCAGGCGCAAGTGCACCAGCAGAAGAACACAAAGAAGAAGATACTAAAAAATCAGAAGAAGAAGCAGCTGCAGGTCTTGGAGCGCTATTCGGATAAATAATTAAAAAAATGGTTTTTTTGGTTTTGAATTAATTGTAAACAATAGTAATGTTGTTTGTATTTAGTAAAGAACCAAAAACCCATTACTTATTTTATTTAATTCAAAATATGAATAAGAGTTATTCTAAACAATTATTTTATTGAAAAAATACTTGTCCAACAATTAATGTTTTTTATTTGTTGTTATTTTTTTTGTGTTGGTTGTTATTTATTTTGTATTTGTCTAATTTATTTGATTTTTTTTGTATTTGTTTAATTATTTTTTTCTGATTTTTTTTTGTTTAATTAATTTGTTTAGTTTTTTTAGGTTTTTTATTTTTATTATTTTTTATTTGCTTTTCCATTTTCCAAGTTTTCTTTCTTTAATTAATTTTCTTCTTTGTTTTCTTTCTTTTTTTTCTTCTTTTTCTTGATCTTTACCCAACTCTTGTGTTCCTTTTAGTTTATTTTCTCCTAACAAGATTTTTCTTATTTTTTTCAAAATATTTTCATTTTTTTTATTTTTTTGAACATTTTTATTTGCTCTTTCTTCTCTTAATGTTCTTAAATGCTCTTTAATATTCGCTCTCATTTCAATTATTTCATTTTTAACATCAGTTGATTGTTTTTTGTAATCTTCAGGAATAATTAATCCACTTTTATAGTGTCTATCAAGATCACTTAATCCTTTTTCAAGCGCTTTTAGTTTTGTTTTTGACTCATCAATATCTAATTTAATTTTTTCACGAGTAGTTTTTTTATCAGTCAATTCATTGAATTCTTTTTCGTAAGTTTTTTTCATAAAAAAGTATTCTTTATCAGATATTTTCTTTTTAGTTAATGCTTTATCAAGTCGATTAAGTACTGAACTAACTTTTTCTATTCTTGAAACTCTGTCTTTTCTTGGTTTGCCTGATTTCAAACCAACATAGATAAGGAAAACTAGTAATATTGCAAGCAAAAATGCTATTGCGTAAAGATAAATTGATATAGTGTCTTTTTTTGTAACATTCCAAGTAACTCCAACTTCATTAATTGATTCATATTCTTCAAAATTGTTTGAAACAATATAATCTTCTACAATTATTTTTGCTTTTTCAATATTTGCTGAAATTTTTATCAAATCATAACTAGAGTTAAGCGAATTTCTTCTATCAATTTCTTTTTTAAGTATTCTTTCATTTTCAGCAGTTTTAATAAAGAATTTTGCGTGATCCAAAAACAAGTTTCCCCAAAGAGAGGTGTTGATTGAATTTTCTTCCAATAATTCGTTTATTTTAATTTCAAGTTCATCAGTTTCAAGTGTTTGTTTTTCTGTTTCCGAAATAATGTATGCTTCGGCGAAAGCTAAATCATAAAGTGTTGCAAACAAAAAATTATTATCCTTTGATATTAGTGCTGCATTATACCTTCTTTTCGCTTCGTTTAATATTCCACTAGAAACATTCGCATCAAGAATAACATCTTCCACTTCACTTATTCTTGTATTCACTTTTGAAATAAATTCTTCAGAGTATATTAGTTTTTTTTGGTTTTTGCTTTTTTTTGCTTCATTAATAAAATCTTTTGCCGCATCAATCCAACCAATTGCGGATACATAATCATATACCTTTTTGAAAGCTATTCTTTTTTCTTCACCACTCAAACTATCATTTGTTGGAGAATTAATTTTGCTTAACGCATCTTCTGCATACGCGATTCTTTGTTGTGCTCCGATCAACCATTCATATCTATCAGTTGAAGTAAAATCAAGTTCTTTTTTCATATTTGTTATTTCAATTGTTAATGAATCAATTTTTGAATTAAGTATTGTTGATTCTAGTGATAACAGTGTTGGTGTTTTTGCTATTTCTTTTATTGTTTCAGCATACACTCTTGCATTAAATGCTTCGTTTGCTGATGAGTATAAATAATTTTTATCAAGATAAGTTTGTGCATTTTGAATATTTTTTGAAATATCCAAATTAATTAATTCTCTAAATTCATCCACAAAAGTTTGGTCAAGTGTAGTATTTTCAAGTTCTTTTTTTGCTTGTTCTAATTCATTTTTTGCTTGTGTTATGTAATTTGCAGAAATTTCTCTCATTGGGGCTAGTATTTTTTTGTTTTTGATTTCTTCAGGAATGAATTGGTATTGAGCATTATTTGTATCAACCACGATTTCGTTAATATTCATATACGCGTATTTTATTACATCCTCTATTGTTACTACTTCAACAATCTTTATTCCAAGTGTTTCCGGTCCGTATGATAATAAGTTCACTAGTTTTTTTTCATAATTTTCATTAACTTCCGCATTCGCTGTTCCTTGTGGTATCATCAATAATTTTATTCCTTTTTCTTTTGCTGCTTGTGCTTTGTACCCCACTCCTCCAACCGCTCCAATACTTCCATCAGTTCTTATTGTTCCGGTAATCCCAATTTCTGGATTTAGTTTTTTTTCTGTGAGTAAAGAGTAAGCGAGTAGTGTCATTGCTGCCCCTGCTGAAGGTCCATCAACCTCTGATGCGTCAGCTTTAATATCAAAAATATAACTATAATTTCCTCTTTTTGTTTTTGATTGTTGTTCAGCAATATCCATTGCAAAATTTCCTGTTGTTTGTGTATCTTTTCCTACAAGAGAATTTGAGGTAATAAATGCAACTTCTCCATTTCCTGGTATTGTGTATAAGTATAGATCAGCTACAAGTCCAATATTATCACTAGTGATTGCAAAAATTTTTGTGTTTCCACTAGAACTAATTGCATAACCATAACTAATTATAAGTATTGATAAAATTAGAATAAACGCGAAATTGATTTGTTTTTTAATTTTAATTTGTTTTTTGATCATAAAATCAACTAATCTTTTTATTTTTTTTATTTATTTTTTATATTTTTTTATAATTTTTTTCTTATAATTTTTTTCTTTTTTATAATAAAATTTCTTATAATGATTTGAATGATTTGTTGTATTTTTTGTTATAATAAAATGGAAAACCTGCTTTATAATACTTTTTAGTTGATTTTTTTTGTTAATGAATTGTTATTTTGATTAATTAATTGTTATTCTTGTTAATGGGTTAGTAGGGGGTATTATTTTGTTTAATAAAAGTTAATGATTGTTATTTTTCTTAATGATTGTTAAATTGATTATTTAGTTGTTAGTTTCGTTTAGTTTTGTATTAATTTGGTTTTTTGGTATTTTGATAATATTTTGGTTATTTTTATTTAGTTGTTTTTTTTAATTATTTTTTAGTTGTTTTTTAATTTTAATCCAATCACTGAACTTCCATCTTTTGCGAGTGCAACTCCGATGATTTGATCAGCTTTTTTTGTAATAGTGTCATTGTGTGTTACTGATATGAATTGGCTTTTTTGCGCAATCATTTCAATCAAGTTTCCCATTTTTGCAGAGTTTTCTTTATCAAGAGCAGCATCCGCTTCATCAAATGCATAAAATGGTGCAGGGCTATATAGTTGGATTGCGAACATGAATGCGAGCGCGGTGAGTGTTTTTTCTCCGCCACTCATTGAATCAATGTTTTGTAGTTTTCCTTTTTTTGGATTAGCTTCAATTAAAAGTCCACTTTCGAGAGGTTTTTCTGGGTTTTCAAAGGTTAGGTTTCCTTCTCCGTTAAAGAATTTGAAAAACATTTCAGAAAAGTTTTTGTTAATTTCATTAAAACATTCCATAAACACGTTTGTTCGTTTTATTTCAATTTTATCAATCATATCAAGAACAGCAAGTCGTTCTTCTGATAGTTTTTCTGATTTTTGTTGTATTTCATCCACTTCTTTTTTTAGTTCAGAAAAATTATCCACTGCTTTTAGATTAACCGCTCCAATATTTTGTAATCTTTTTTCAATAATTTCTAACCTTTCTTTAAGATCAGGAACAGTTTTTTCACTAATTGGTTCAATTCCAACATAGTATTTTTCTTCTTCTTTAAGATCAGTTTCTCTTACCTCTATTTTGCTTTTTTCAATAGTAAAATCATTGATTTTTAGTTCAAATTTTCTAGCTTTGGCGCTTTCACTAATTATTTCTTTTTCGTTTTTTTCAATTTCTTTGTCAAGTTTTTCTTTTTCGCTAAGCATTAAGTTGCTTTTCTTTTTAGCTTCTTTCATTTCACTATCTTTAAGCGCAACCTCTCCTTCAAGTAATTGGATTTTTTCGCTCATTTCTTGTATTTCTTTTACAATTTCATTGTTTTGTTTTTCAATAGATTTATTTTCACTTTCAACCATTTTTATTTTATTTTCAAGAGAATTAATTTCGGTTTCAATATTCGATATTTTTGATTCAAGTAAGGATTTTTTGTTTAATTCATCCTCAATTGTGCTTGTTAGGTTTGAGTATTCTTCAAATATGTTTTGTGATCTTGATAAATTTAGTTTATCTTTTAGTGATTCTCTTTCATTAAATAAAATATTTATTTGTGTAGAAATACTTTCTCTTTCTTTTATTTTCTCTTCACTATTTTTGTTGTTATTTTCTAAATTAATTTCTCCTATTTGTTCTTTAATGTGTTTTATTTTTTCCAAAACCTCTGTTTCGTTTTGGGTTTCAATTAGTAATTTTGTAATAATTTTTTGATTTTCTTTCTCTGTGTTTAATTTGGTTTTTGTTTCATCAATTTTTTGCAATATATTTTTTTGTGTTTCTTCAATTTGTTTAATGTGTTCTTTTCTTGTGTTAAGTATTTTTTCTTTTTTAATACTTTCAAGTGTTGTTTCGCAGGTTGGACAATTTGAATTTGCTTTTTCAAGCTCGGTAATAGATTTTTTTAATTGACTAATCAAACTCTCGTTTCTATTTTTTTCTTCAATAGTGTTGTTTAGTTCTTCTTCTAGTTTTTTTACTATTTCTTCAATTTCTCCATTTGTTGTTAGTTCTTTTATTTTTTCTTTTTTTGTATTAATTGTCTCTATTTTTTGGTTTGTGTTAAGTAGTTCTTCGTTTAGTTCTTTTAGTTTTTTTTCATTAAATATTTTTTGTTTTTCTTGTTGTTTTACAAATACTTCTAACTCAAATATGTTTTTTCTTTTTTCTTCAATTTCTTTATTGATTTCATCAATTTCATTTTCTTGTTTTTTTATTTCGTTTGTTTTTTCTTTAACAATTTTTTCTATACGATTTTTTCTTTCAGCGAGTTCTTTGATTTTGTTTTGTGCTTGTTTTATTTCTTCTTTTTCTTCTTTGATTTTGTTTTCTAGTTCTGGTTTTTTTTGTAATGATGTTTCAATAATTTTTTTGTTATTTTCAAGTTTTTTGTTATTTTTTTCTTCTTCTTCTTTTTGTAGTTTTACTTTTTCTTTTAAAATACTTAATTTTCCTTTTTTTTCTTCAAATGCTCTCCCAATGTTGATGTAAAGTGTTTCTGATTCTTTCATTATTTGTCTAGTCATTTCGTTTGATTTGTCTTTTTGGTTTTTTAGTTCTTCTCTTACTTTTGCCGCATTTTCTTCACATTCTTGTTTTTGTTTTTCTAGTGTTTTTATTTCACTAGTTATTTCGTTCATTCTTTTTTCTATACTGTATAGTTCTCTTCCAATTATTGTTGCTTTTATTCTTTTTTTTTCTTTTTCCAAATCATCATATTCTTTCGCTGCTTTCATTTCTTCTTCTAGTTCTATTAAGAATCCGTTTCTTTCATTTAGTATTATTGTTGCTTCTTTTATTCTTTGATCAACTTTTCCTAGTTCTTTTATTGCTTCTTCTTTTTTTTGGTCAAATTCACTAAGCCCTGCAATGTTATCCACTATCATTCTTCTTTCTATTGGTGACATTTCTATTATTTTTGTAATGTCCCCTTGGGTTACTATGTTGTGTCCGGTTATATCAATTCCTAGTTCTAATAGTAGTGAGTTTATTTCGTTTAGAGTGGTTCTTTTTCCATCCAATCTGTAAATACTTTTTCCTTGCTTATCAATCATTCTGCTTATTTCGTATTCTTTTTCTTCGTGTTTTACTAATAAATCAACTTTTGCGTATCCTTCTCTTGCCCCTGTATTAACAAGATCAACTAGTTTTGTTGCTCTTAGTGTTTTTAGTGAAGTTATTCCTAACACAAATAATAGCGCATCAATGATATTACTTTTTCCTGATCCGTTACTTCCAACAATTGAAGTGAATCCGGTGCTTATTGGTATTTCTGCTTTTTTAAAAGATTTAAAATTCTTTAATGTTAATTTAACTAGTTTTGTCATTTTTGCATCGCCTTAATTTATTAGTAAGCGTAATAGTAATATGTAATAGCAAGAATGAAGAATGTTGATGCTATAATTTCTGTAGCGTAATTAATTATTATTTCAAAACTTGTTCCGATATTTTGTGTAATAATAAATCCAATAATTTCGCCAATGATTCCAATTATTGCAGTGATTATCATTAAAATTATTATAAAAAAGAAAGCGTTCCAAAATTTTTTGTTAGTAAAACTCCAACTTTCTTGGATTGCTCTTTTTAGGTTTGTTTCAAGAATTGTTACTATTACAAAAATTGTTTTTGTTAGAATTAGTGCTAGTCCTCCGAATAAAATTATTGGGAACACAATTAACATTAGTATTCCATTTAGTGGGATTATTGTTTCAATGAATTGTAGAATGTTTATGATTGCAAACATACCCACTATCCATAAAAAAAACACTAGTCCTGCGTAGAATGCTAGTGTTATTGCTTTTTTCCAATTTTTTATTGACTCATCAATTGCATCAATTATTGATTTTTTAGCACTTTTAACAATTGAGAAAACAGCGATTAATGCAATGGTTAATCCAATTATTGCAATTATTATGTTTAGAATTATTTCTATTGGGTATTGTGTTATTAGAATAAATAAAAGGTTTGATTCTTCAAATATTTCATAGTTTAGTATTAAATCACTTATCAATCTGTCATTAATTCCAAAAATAGTGTCAGAAAGGAATGTTCCAAAAATTGTGAGTGCTGTTAGTGGGAGTAATGTTAGTGGATTTGTAATCATTTTTTTTGTAGTGTCTTTTAATGCTTTTAAAATCACAAAATTCACCCATATTTTAGAACTCCAAATATTAGGTAACCTTTATTTATAAAGATATACGCAGAAAAGTTTTTTTTACTTTTTTTACTTTTTTTAATTCTTTTTTGTTCTTTTTATTCTTTTTATTTTTTTTAGTTCTCTTTACTTCTTTTTATTTTTTGTATTTTTTCTTATTTTTTTAGTTCTCTATCCCTTTTTATTTGTTTTTATTTCTTTTTTTATTTTTTTTATTTTTTCTCTTTAGTTCCCTATTTTTCCCATAGTTCTTCTTATTTTTCCTTAGTTCTTTTTTTTGTTTTTTTTTGTTTTTTGTTTTTTTATTAGTGAAAAAGTAGCTTTTAAAAGCTTTCTATGGCTAATTTTTCTATTCTGGTGAGTTTAATGGAGTTCCCTAAGGAAAAGAAATTGTATTGTAAAAAGTGTAAAAAACACACTAGTCATAAATTGAAAGAGTTCAAATCAGGGAAGGGTAGAACTCTTGCTATGGGGAATATGCGTCACGAAAAAAACACTGGACATGGGTATATGGGTAGATATAAGTATGTTGTTTTTGTTAAAAAACAAAACAAGAAACCTACTTTTATTGCTGAATGTAGTGTTTGTAAAGCAAAAGTTCCTTACTCATTAGGTAAAAGAATGAAAAAAGTAACCCAAAACTAATTTTTGGTGTACTTTGTTTTTTTATTTTTAGTTACTTGTTTTTTTGTTTCGTTCTATTTTGTTTCGTTCTAGTATTTTGTTGTTTTTGTTTTATTTTTATTTTTGTTTTTTTGTTTTTGTTTTTAGTTACTTGGTTTTTTGTTTGTTTTGTTTTTTTTAATTATTTTTGTTTTTTTTGTTAGTTTTGTTTTTTTTTATTTTGTTTTTTTTTAATTATTTTTGTTTTTTTTAATTATTTTTGTTTTTTCTTTGGTTATTTGAACAGTGTTTTTTTGTTTTTGTTTGTTTTTTTGTTTTCACTATATTTTTAATTTTTTTTATTCTTTTTGTTTTATGACTTTTAAGAATTCGGTTCTTTTAACAATTAAAAAGAATCCTGGAATTGATTATTCTGATCTTCTTTCTCGTATTTCTTTGCAATACAAAAATCCTTCTAGTGCGAACTCTGCTTTGAATAGAGCGATAAAGAATATGGTTTCTTTTGGTTTAATAAAAAAAGAGGGCACGAAATTGTTTGTTACTGATAAGGGCTCTGCTTCTATTACTATTGAGATGAAGGATAAACTTATTTTGAAGTTGAATGAGGAGATGAAAAAGAGTTTTCCTAATCCTGAGGAAGTTATTCAGTATTTGATTATTTTGCATCAGCGAAGTCTTCAGGATTCTGATGTTATTAATACTGCGAGACAAACCGCTACTTTCACTATTCGTGATCTTGAATTGTATCGGAAAAAAATTGTTGAGCGTGGAAAGTTTTTGAAAAAAATGAATCTTTTAGTTAAACAAAATATTGAGAATTTAAAAGAACTTGATTTTAATGATTCTCTTGAATTTGTTTTTGATAGTGCTTTTGTTTCAAAGGTTGTTGGGTTTTGTGGGAGTGATAAGTTGGTAGTTGAAACTAATGATGAGAATTTTTTAACAAAAGTGCCTTCGCATTGGGTGAAACAAAAGATTATCACTGTTGAAAAGGAATCAATTTCTCTTCTTTTACAACTTTTAGTAGCCACTCCTTCAATTAATGCGACTCTTTATTTTTCAGGAGTGAAAGCAATTCTTATTAGTGGAAAAGTTACTTGTTTTGGTTCTTACAAAACTTTGAACAATTTTGTTAATTTTAACGCGAACATTTCTTCGGATGTTAATTTAACCAAACCTGTTTCTCAAACCAATTCAACAATTCTTCCAGAAAACAATATTTAATATTTTATTATTTAATATTTCATTATTTTTTTATTTAATATTTTTTAATATTTGTTAGTGGTTTTTGTTTTTTTTTAAAGCATTTTTTTTCCGTTTATTGCATCAATTATTATTGTTCTTTCTTCTCCTGTTTTCTTTTTTAGTATTCCTTCCCAGAGTGGTAGGAATAGGTGGGTTACTTCTTTTATTTTGGTATTTCCCCATAGTTTTTCTAATAGTGATGGTAGTTCTGTTTCGTTTAGTTTTGGTGGCACTACTGATATTCCTTCTACTTCAATTATTGGTCTTTTTCCAATGCTTGGTAGGATTTCGTGTAGTGGGGTTTTTGGTAGATCCACGCTTTGTTTTAGTGTGTAATATTTTTCGTTGTTGAATGTGCTTTCTGTAACAATTTTTTTCTTTATTAGTTCATCAATTATTCTTTTTGTGTTTCCTTCTTCCATATTCATTTGGTTTGCTAGTTCTTTTAGTGTTTTTTTCTTCATTAGTTGTCCAAATAGAGTGGCTTCGCTTTCGCTTAGTTGGTTAATTATGTTTAGTCCTGTGCTTTCAACAATTTTTCCGTTCGAGTCGTGAATGAATTCTCCGCTTATTGAGTTTATGTATGCTTCTCCTGTTCTGTAAGCATCTTTTTGGTTAAAGTAGTGGTATTTTATTTTGTATATTAATCCGTATTTTTGACTCAATCTGTCAAGTATTTCTTCTTCTCCAAACAATCCTAGTGTTTTTTTCAATCTGTGTTTTGCGAGTAGAGTGCGTGCTTCTTTTTCTCCTATTGTTGATTGGATTGCGGTGAGTTCTACTTTTTGTTCAAAATCAATTTCTTCTTCGGTTGGTTTTTTTGTTTTGGTTGTATTAATTAGTTCTGGGTTTTCTTCCACCCCCTCTCCTCCTCCTTCTTCTAGTGCTTGTTCTCTTAACTTTTCAGCTTCCTCTTCTTCTTTCACTCCTTTTGCGTATAAGTAATTTTCATCACTTGTGATTCCTTTTTTTTCAAGCATTTTTATTATTTTTTCTATACTCACTTTTTTCTTGTATGTTGTGTTTAGTGTTTCTAGTGTTTGTGCTAGTGTTTCTATAGAAATTTTTGGATCTTTTTCTAGTTGTCTTGCAGTAATGTTCACTGCGAGTATTTCTACTTGGTCTTCTGCTAGTTCTTGTACTTGTTCTGTGGTTTCCGCATCTCTTCCTTCGTGTTGACTCATTCTTGGTCTTATACTCATAATGAATGCTCTTGTTGTGGTTTCTTGTCTGTCTCCTGTTAGTGCTATTCCCACAGGCATTGTTTTGATAAAGTTTGGTTTTTTGTATTGGTGTGGAATAATCGCTGGTGTTCTTTTGTGGATTGATTTTATATCATCATCAAAAACTAATTTGTGTGCCATTATTATGTCAAGTTGGCTTAGTACTTTTGTATCAATTGCACTTGGTTGTTGGGTTGCGAATACTAGTGAACACCCTGGTCTTCTTCCTTGTTTTACATATTCAACAAGTGCATTACTTGCGGGTGTTTTTTGGTTTCCTCCCGGTATAAGGGTGTGTGCTTCATCAATGAATAACCAAGTTGGTGGAACATTTAGTTCTATTAAATCTTCCATTGTGGTATCAGCGAATTTTCCTGCCGCTTCTCTTCTTGTACTTAATTTTCTTGCTGCTAGTATTCTTCTAGCAAATATTCCTATTACTAGTGCACTTACATTATCTTCTAAAAAACTCGTGTCAAGAATAGTCATTTGTCCTGCTTTACTTAATTGACTAAGTGGTGTTCCTTTTTCGTCAAATATTCCCCAGTGTTTTGCTGCATCAAATCTACTAGCAAGTGCTCTGATTGAATCAGATTTGTATCCTCTGTCTTTGTCGTTTAGTTCCGAATCAGTGTCAAAGCATTGGATTAGATCTTCTAAACTGAAAGTGTTTTGTTTTCCTCTGATTGGTTTTCCTTCAATTGTAACATACCCTGTTTTTACTTTACTAATTCCTTTCTCCATTAACAATCCTGTTGGAGAAAATCTATCAATCCCGAATGTTAAGCACCAATCCTCTGCTGTTAAGAGTGCGGGTTGGATTGAGAACACTGCATCATAAGTTGATTTTGGTACAGAGTTTTTCATTCCTACTGGAATGAATACTTTTACATTATCCAATCCCTTTGGCATTAAGTCCCATTTTGCTAAAAGCTCTAGTTCTTTTTCTTCTTTGTTTGGGTGTTTCATTGACCAAAATACTCCAATTGGATCAACAACAATAATTCCTACGTTTTTGTTTTTTATCGCCATTTCTTCTGCGATCACTCCTAACACATATGATTTTCCTGATCCTCTTGCTCCACAAACAAACACTACGTGCGGATTAAGTCCGTCTAAATAAACATCAGTTCCTTCTTTGTCTTTTTCTTTTACTCTTCCAATAAACAATCCTGCTTCTTCTCCGTATTTTGCGAGCACGCTTTTTTTTCTTCCAATGTATGCGTGTCCTTTTTCGCTTGTTAAAAAATCCAGTTTTGGTTTTATTGAAGCAGAATCATTTTCTTCATTTTGTTTTTGTTGTTTTTGTAGTTCTTCTAACTCTTCATTAATTTTTTTTATTTCATTAGAGTCAATTGTTTCTTCGGTTTCATTATTTTTCACTGCTTTCCTTGCTTTGTTTTTTATTACAGATTTTATTATATTTCTTTCAATAGGGTTCTCTATTCCTGTATTTGTTTCTTCTTCCTCTTCTTCTTCCATTGTTACTTTAAGATCAAGTTTTCCGGAAGTTGATTTTCTTTTGTTTTTCTTTTCTGTTTCATTTTTGTTTTTTTCATTTTTATTTAATTCTTCCTCTTCGTATTCGTTTTCTTCTTCACTTTCTTCTTCAAAATATTTTTCTCTTACATCCTCTTCTCTCACATCTCTTTCTTTTATACTTTCTTCCTCTTCTTTTATTTCTTCAAAAATCTCTACTTCAACATCACTATCTTCATCCTCTTCTAATTCATCCCCATCATCACTTTCATCATCATTATCCTCTTCATTATTTTCATCATCATTTTTACCCTCATTATCTCCATCCTCATTTTTTTCATCCTCATTTTCTTCTTCCTCTTTTTCGTTCTCTAACTCTTCACTATTTTCTTCTTGTTTTTCTTTTTCGTTTTCTTTTTCACTTTCTTCTTGTTCTTCTTTTTTTGTTTCTTTTTGTTTTTTTTGTTCTTCAATGTGTTTTTTCATTTTTTCTTTTGCAGCTTTTTTTTCTTCATCTTCTCCAAAAACTTCATCAAATAGGTCTTCTTCTTTTTCTTCAATATTTTCGTTAGTATCATTTTCTGTTATGTTTTCTTTTGATTCTTCATAAATAGATTTTTCGCTCATTGTTTTCACTTCTAAAAAATTTATTTTTTTTGTTTATTTGATTTTTTGTTTATTTGATTTTTTGTTAATCAAAGCAGTTAATTAAGGTTTTTTAGATATAAAAACCTTTTTTTATTGGTTTTTTTCCTTTTATTTTTTTTGTTTTTATTTATTGTTTTTGTTTCTTTTCACTATTTTGTTTTTTTTTGTTTCTTTGCTTTGCTTTGTTTTTTATTGGTTTTTTTTTTGCTTTTTCCTTTTTTTTGTTTTATTTTTTTGATTTTTGTTTTATTTGTTTTATTTTTTTTATTTGGTTTTTTTTTATTTTTTTGCAACAATTCCGCTTGATTTTTTGTAATAATCCACGTTTTTGAATCCTGCGTTTTTTAGTATTTTTATCATTGTTTTCCAAAACTCTGCCCCTTTTGTTTTTTTTGGGTTGGGTGCGTAGTGGTATAATTTTCCGTCCTTTTTTAGCACTCTGTGTAGTTCTTTGTAAAACTCTACGCTGTATAGTTCTTTTGCAAAACTAATTGTGGGTGGATCGTGTATTATTCTGTCGAAGGTTTCGCTTTCTAGTTTTTTTATTCCTTGGAAAACATTTTCATTAATTAGAGTGATTTTTTTGTTAGTGAATAATTCTAGAGAGTAGGGATTGTATTTGCAAATATCTAATACGAATGGATCTTTTTCAAAACAAGTAACGCTCTCTGCACCGTTTTTTGCGAGCATTATTGCAGTGTATCCAAGTCCACAACAAGTATCAAGCACTTTTCCTTTGATTGGTTTTATTGAATTAATTTTGCTTTCAGTATCAAGTTTTGGAGTGCTTGTAATAAATCTGTGCATCGGAACACTTGATAGCATTAGGGTTGGCCAATCTTTTGTTGGTCTTAGTTTGTAGTATAAATTGCTTTCTTTTGAAAATAACTCTACTGCGAGTACTTTTTGGTTTTCTATTGTATAAATAGTGTTTTCTTTTAGTTTTTGTAGTTTTTCTAAAGCGAATTTGTGTTTTTCTCCTTGTTTTGGTATTACAAACCCTTGAACAATATCCACTACTTGTTTATTTTTGCCTAAGTTTAGTGATAACTCTATTTTTTCTCTTCCTTTTAGTGCTTCTTTTAGTAAAAAATCCGCATTATTTTTGGTAAAAGCAATTATTTCGCTCATATTAGTGATTTTTGTGAAATTCTTTATAAAAATCTATTTCTTTTTCAAAATTTTTTAAAATTTTTTTTTAAATTAAAAAAGTGTCCAAATTTTTACGTGAAGGCAATAAGTATTTAAATAGATTTTACTGAATTATGTCATCGTGTTGGGAGTTAGTGGAGACAAGACATACCTTATTGCCTTGGTTTTGAGGATAGAGTTTGTTATTTGATTTATTTTTTGGTAAACCATTAACAAAAACTAAAAGGTTCCCTGGCTTGTCTCTTTCTTTTTACTAAATTATTGAAATTTAAATTATTAGGTTTAAGTTATTTGGTTTAGATTAGTGGATTTGAGTTATTTGGTTTAGATTATTAGGTTTAAGTTATTGGATGTTGTTTTGAGGAGATTTTTTTGGCTAAAAAAGTTTTGGAAGTTTTTTGTAGTGATAAAAATCTTTTGCCTTTTTATAATCATTCTTCTGATGCTGCTTTTGATTTAAAATCAAGCGGAGAGTTTGTGGTTGGTAGTGGAGTGGATGAGAAGAAATTTGTTCAAACTTCTTTTACTTTAAAACCAAACCAAAGAGTGTTAGTAAAAACAGGGATTAAGATAGCGATTCCTAAAAATTGTTTTGGGAGTATAAGAGATAGAAGCGGTATTGCTTTAAAAGACGGAATAACTGTTCTTGGCGGAGTGATTGATTCTGAATACAGAGGAGAAATAGGAGTGATTCTTTTCAATACTTCTTCTAAAGATTTTGTGATTAACAAATATGATAGAATTGCTCAAATGATTATTCAATCATTCGTTTCTGTTAAAATAAAACAAAGACACAAATCATTTGGAGAAACAAGTAGGGGGGAAAAAGGATTCGGTTCGTCAGGAAAAAAATAAAAAATGAACAAATAAGAAATAAATGAATAAGAAATAAAATGAATGAGAAATAAATGAATAAGAAATAAATGAATAAGAAATAAAATGAATGAGAAATAAGTGAATGTGGGATGAGTGAATGAGAAATTAATGTAAAGGAAATGAATAAATGAAAAATGAATAGAAAATAAATGGTAAGTGAATGAATAGAAAATGAATAGAAAATAAATGATTGGGAAATGAGTGGGTGTTTTTAAAATAATTTTTAAGAATTTTTAAAAAATATTTGCGGGGTGTAAGTTATGGGTAAAGATCTAAAACGCGTTTTAATTATTCTTGGAGTAATAGTTTTTGTCCTATTAATTGGAGTGGTGTTAGCTCTTGGTTCAACAGGTTTTGTTCCAATAGTTTCTGACTTAATGGGAACAAATAAACCAAGGGATTTGGGAGTAAGTTTTTCTGGTGTTGATTATTCTTCAGGATTAGCAAAAGTTCCAGGAGCAACAGTAATTAATCCAGAGTATTTGTGCATTGGGTGTGAATACTCTTCAACCGGATCAATTCCTACAAAAAACACTTTCACTGCTGAAGAATTTTCAGCAATGTTGAATAAAAGAAATGATGGGACAATAGGACCAGTAACTAATATTCAAATAAAATTCAATTCCGATGGTAGTGTTGAAATAACAGCAATGATTGATACTACTGGAATGAGTGGAGTTCCTGAAGTTAAAGGACCGATTTATGCTAAAGGACACATTGTTTCTTTCACTTCAAGAAGCATTACAATTGGTTTAGAATCAGCAGAGTTTGGTAGAGTAAAAATCCCTGATGATCAAATGCCACAATTAGGAGAAGCAGTTAATGATGCTTTAAAAAAAGTGTTCGAACAAAACCCAGGACTAACAATTAACAATATAAGTGTAAATGAGAACGGAGTAGAGTTCGATGGAACTTTACCAGAAAGCGTAAAAGGAAACCCAAACACTAAACTAATTGAAATAAATTAATTGAAATAAATTAAGTGAGGCAATTAATTGAAATAAATTAATTTGGGTATATTAATTTAGGGTAAATTAATTGGGACATATTAATTGGAATGGGTTATTTGTTATAAAATTTGTTAGTAAATAATTTTTTGGTTGAAAAAATTTTGTTGAAACATTTTTGTTTCAACTATTTTTTTATTATTTTTTTCTTTTTTTTAGAGTTAATTTCTTTTTTTTGCGAAAGTTTTGTGTTTTTGAATGAAAATAATTAGTTAAATAAATTAAAGGAATAGTAAATGTCGACTATAAATTTAAAAATAAAAAGCAAACTTGCAAGAATTGGTATTGTAAGAATACTAGACATTTTTAAATCAATCATAAAAAATGAAAGAATTATTAAAAGTGCTAGTGGTGCGGTAAATTTGTTTGCAGCAGAAACTATTTTTTTTGAACTTCTATTTGTTAAAAACAAGAAAATTATTAAATATATAATTTCAATTGTGATTAAAACCAAAATCATTGGTAAAATGAAATTTAAATTAATTATGTTTGAGTTTAATTGCCCACGTTGAATCAAATTAAGTCCTATTGAAATAATTAAGATTAATCCAAAAGCAAATGCAAAAATATTTCCGATCAAAGTTATGTTCAAAGGACAAATTACTTGTAAGGCCCAACTAAGATGAGTATTTTTGAATTCATTTGTTGGTTGATCAAGTTCTTCTTTTTTGAGTAGAAAAATTTTGAAGATTGAGAATAACATCACAAAAAAACCTTGAAATAAAAGTAAATAAAAAATATCAATAAATTCTGTATTTGAATTAATAAAATTCCAAACAATAAATAAATTAGAAAAAATTATTAAAATTATTGTTAATAAAAAACTTTTTTTCACTTTAATTACCCTTTAATACAATAAAAAATATTTATTTTTGTAAAGAGTTTGTTTCTTGTAATGATTTTTTAGAAAAAATAAATATTGTGATTACTGCAATCAAGGACACAATTGATTGAAGTATATTTATTACAAATAGTGACATTGTTGGAGAACTTAATGAATGTGGGGTATGTGCTAGTATTGGATTAATAAGCTGGATTGTTTGAATTGAAATTATTATAAACCAAATGATTGAAATGTGCTTTGATATATTTTTGTTAATTAAAACAATAACCATGATTGGTAGAAGAATACTTAAAATTTGTAATATTTCATAAGTTTCATTTGGAAACACCATTGAACTAAAACCAACCATTGGTACAAACAAAAATAAGCCTGCTCCAAGCAGTATTCCAAAAATACACATCAATTTTGCAACTAACTTGTAATTCATAAGTAACTTTTCTAAATTCAAGTATTTAAATCTTTTTAATCAGGTTTTGTTTAGGTTTAGTTTGAAATTTTATTTTTTGTGTTGTTGGATTATTTCTTTTGTTAGGAAGTTTGTGAATGGTTTGTGGTTTTCTGTGTTTCCTTCTGCTTGTGTTTTCATGTAAGAGTTTCTTTTTTTTAGTGGAATGTTTGTGAATGGGTAATCTTTAGTTTGGAGAATGTAGTTCATTAATAATCTAGCCATTCTACCATTACCATCCGCGAAGGGGTGGATTGTGGTGAATTTTGTGTGGAATTTGCTTGCGAGTTCTACTGGGTGTATTAGTTCTGCGTTTTCATTGTACCATTCTATTAATTTTTTCATTAATCCTGGCACTTCTTGTGGTGTTGGGAATTCATGCATTGAACCAGTGATGTAAACTTGCACTGGTCGGTATATTCCTCTATATTTTTCGTATTCACTAATATTTTTTAATAAAACATAGTGTAGTTGTAATATCATTTCATTTGTTAGGGGGGCTTTTTTTTTCAAATAATTTTCATATATTTTGATGCATTCATTTAGGTTAATGGCTTCTTGTTCCTCTTTATTAGTTCTTGTGATTATTTTGGTTCTTTTGATTTGTTTAAAGTGTTCTTCTTGTGCAACAATTTTTTCGGTTGTAAAATAAGTTAAGGTGCTTCCTTCTATTGCATTTGATTCAGTAATGAAAGTTATTCTTTCTCTTCTAATAAATTCTTCTTTTTGTTTGGCAGTCATTGATTTTAATAAATTTTTTTTGTTTTCTTTAGCGATTTTCAATTTTAGTGCTTGTCCTTGTGTAATAAACTCAGTTAATGGTTGAACTAAAACTTCATGCCCTTTTTTCATACACTTTTTGTTCAATTCACTAAACGCTTTTAGTAATTCTTCATTACTTGGTTTTTTTGGTCCAAAGTAAATACTTTCTTTTATCCATTTTCCTTTAAATTTAAAAGACTCTTCAAGGTAAAAATAATATTTGCCCTTAACTTTTCTTTTAATTACTCTACACATAAATAGTTATCACTGAAACAACTATATAAATTTAACTCGGTGATAACTATGTTTAAAGTTATCACTCAAATACTCACTTATATTAAAAACAGTGATAACTTGAATTGTGTGATTTGTGGTTTTGTATTAGTGGAAACTTTTATTTGATTTTTTTTCTTCCTTTGTTTAACACCTTTTTGTATTTGCTTTTCTCGTTTTTTATTTATAGCAGAATGGGTTTTTCTTTTCAGGCCTTTTGATTATCGTAAAAGTGATTATGGTAATAATTGCTATAATTATTGCGATTGTTGTGAAGAGTATTTGGTTTGGAATAAAATCAGTTTGTGTGTTGTTTTTATTATTTTCTTCAAGGTTTTTATGGTTTAGTACATTTTCTTGATTATTTTTTTTCTTTTTTTTAATCTATAAGTTTTATTAAGTCTTTTCTTTCAATTATTCTAACTTTATTGGTTTTTGCTAATTCGTGTGCTTGTCTTGTTAAATTGGAGTTAGTTACAATCCATGCTTCATCACAAGAGTAGTGTGCTTTTGCAGCCACAACTTCTTGAATTGCCTTGTTTGGGACTTTTCCATTCCACCTTTTTGCTTGGATCACAATTTTTTTGTCAAATCTTTTAATTATTAAATCTCCACCTTGATCATTTGAATGAGTTATTTTTTCAATTGTATATCCTTCTAATTCAAATAATTTCCCTAAATAGTTTTCAAATTCACTTCCTTTCATATGGTCTATGTCATCAATTAATTTTTTATTTTCTATATTTATTTTGTTTTCAAAAATATTTAATTCGTTTATTTTTTTTGTGGTTTCAATTTTTGTTATTAAATTTGCATCATTTTCATAGGGTATTTTTTTCTTTTTTAAATATTTTTTTAAAAGAATTAATTTTTCATAATTTAATGATTTTTCTCCAAATTTTAAAGTATATATTTCAATTATTTGTTCAAGTGTTTCTTTTTTTAAGATGGTTTCTTCAAATTTTTCTAGAAGGGTGGTGACTTTGATAAATGTTATTATTTCTTTTAATTCAGTATTGTCAATATTAAGTTTGTATTTATTGGATAATAACTCTTGTAGTTTTTCAAAATTTTCTTTATTAATTGAAATATTTAATTCGTTTGGAATATTTTTTGCTGTTATTTCGGTTAATTCTGTCACACAGTAGTTTTTGGCGAAGTTTTTTATTAGATTTTTAATATTTTCATTAATGAAAATATTTTGTATTTTTTCTTTTATTAATTTTTCATTATTTAAAATTTCTTCTTGTTTGTCTGCTTGTCTTTTTTTTTCGAGTGATTCTTTTTCAGTTTTGTATCTTTTTGAAAATAAATAAAAAAAGTAATATATTGGTAGTCCAAACATAGAAATTGTTAAAATTATAAAAATCAGTCTAAAAATCCATAATAATGCCAATAAGGTAATCTCTTTTATTGGATTAATTATTATTAGTGTATTTGAAATTCCAGTAATTTTTAGTAAAAACCAAAATGTGGCTTCAATAGTTATAATAGAAATTGATAAAATAGATATAATAATAGATGGAATAATAATGAATAAAAAAATCAAATTGAATAGCATTATCTGAATTGATCCAGGGAAGAATATTTTATTTTTCAAATTTGTTAATATTGTTGAAATGTCTTCAGGATTCATATTAATCACATCATTTTCCAATATTGTTTAATTCATTCTCGATCACGCTTTCATAAAGAAAAGAATTTCTTCTTTCTATTTTTTTTAAAGCGAATTGAGCTCTTTTTCCGACTCAAATCTAACAGATAAACGCGGAGAGAGGGA
>JAAZKV010000005.1 GCA_012799645.1 Candidatus Iainarchaeum sp.
ATTAAATAAATTGATTAAATAAATTGATTAAATAAATTGATTAAATAAATTGATTAAATAAATTGATTAAATAAATTGATTAAATAAATTGATTAAATTAACTAATTAAATAAATTGAACAATTACATAACTAAAGTGTGAAGGGAGTAATTTTTTTATTTCGCTTCTACTATTATTTCTTTCCCAAATGTTAGTTTTAAAATGTTGTGGGTTGCTTTAATTTCTTTTTCAACACTCTTCAAACTTTCCGGAGCTGTTGCTTTTTTCACAGGGTCTTTTAGTGATAGTGTCGCATCTTTTTTTGCTTTCCAAATAGCTGAATTAAATTCAACCAAATCTTTTGTAACAATTGTGCTGGTTGTATTTGTTTTTGTTGGCCATTTTTGTGCGTGAACATTTTCATTAAACATTTCTTTGTAAATATAGTAGTTCATTGCAGCATTTACTGGTGCTAGTAATTCTAGAATTGTTTTTAACGAATCGCGAAGAGTTTTTACTGCTGCGTTTCTTTCGCTTTCAGTGAATTTTGTGTTAGGATCATTGTTGTATGCTCTTCTTTTCACGATTTCAACATAGTGTGATGCGAATTCGTCTCTAATAAAATTAATTATTCTGACAGTTGGGTTGTGGAAATCGTATTCTTTGTATCCAATAGTTGCTTCTTCAATTAATTTGTCAATTTCGCTTTGCACCCATTTGTCTATTTCCATTGGTTCAACATTTTTTTCTTGTTCTTGTGTGAGTTCAAACATTGAAACAAATTTTGATACATTCCAAAGTTTATCAATTAATTTTCCAGCGCTTTGTATTCTCTCCATTGAACACCTAAAATCAGTTCTGTCAAGGTTTCCTTCTATTGCGCACCAAATCCTAAAAGGACTTGCACCGTATTGGTTCAAGATTTTTTGAGGATCAATAGTATTTCCTTTACTTTTACTCATTTTGTATCCTTTTTCATCAACTATGTGGTGGTGGATCCAAACATCATCAAAAATAATTTTTTCAGTTAGTAAATAATCTTTTAATAAAGTAAAGTAAAGCCAAGTTCTAACAATTTCTTTTCCTTGAGGTCTTAGTGAACAAGGAGAGTGTTTGTTGAAAAACTCTGGTTTTCTTTCATAACCCAAAATGTAAAGTGGAGAAATACTTGAATCAAACCAAGTATCAAACACTCTTGTTTCTCCAACAAATTCATTAGGATCACTATTTCCGCATTCGCAAGTTCCACTAAATTTTTCTTTCCAAGGTTGTACATATTTTCCTTTCTCTGCTAACACATAATTTCCACATTTTTTGCATTTCCACATTGGGATATCAGTTGCATAGTATCTTCTTCTTGAAATTGGCCAATCAATTGAAATTGAATTAATCCAATCAATTAGTATTTGTCTTGATTTTGGGGAATATATTGTAACATTATTCGCTATTTCCATCATCTTGTCTTTGTAATCTAATTGTTTTAAATAAAATTCTTGCATTTCAATAAACTCTATTGCTGCTCCACTTCTTTCACTTACTGGGGTTCTGTGTGCAGAGGTGGGAGTAATTTTTTTTAACAATCCAGAGTTTTGCATTGATTCAACAATTTTTTTTCTCGCTTCAATAATTTTTAATCCACTAAGGTCCCCTGCTTTTTCATTCATTGTTCCGTCTTTGTTTATTGCGATTATTGGTTCTAGTTTTTGTTCCATAAAAAATCTAATATCAGTTAGATCTCCATAAGAACACATCATCATTATTCCTGTTCCTTTATCCATTTCTGCCGCGGTGTGTGATTTACAAGGAACTTCTTTATTAAAATAAGGAGTGATTAGTGTTTTTCCTTCTAAGTGCAAATATCTTTCATCATTTGGATTGAATATTACCATTGCGCATGAACAAATTAGTTCAGGTCTAGTGGTTCCAATAATTACTTCTTCATTAGTGTCTTTTACTTTGAATACGATATCGTGAAAAAACCCTGGTCTGTCTTCGTAAATTATTTCAGCATCAGATACAGTGGTTTGTAATTTTGGATCCCAATTAACTACTTTGTTTGCTTCGTAAATTAAATTTTTGTTCCAAAGATCAATGAATGTTGCTTGAGTAACTGCTCTGTAACTTTTTGAATCAGTTTGATACATGTCCCCAATTTTTTCTCCCTCACTCCAAGAGTTGAACATTATTCCACACTTTGCAAAACTATTAATACTTTCCGCGCTTGTTTCGTCCAAAAGTTTTCTACAATACCCTACCGCTTCATCTCTTGTCAGTTTTGTAAAATCAACTTTGTATTTTTTTTCCGCACTAATTTCTATTGGTAATCCATTTTGATCAAGTCCAAGCGGGAAAAGCACTTCTTGCCCTGTCATTCTCCTGTATCTTGCAATAAAATCCATTATAATGTAAGTGCTTGCGTGTCCTATGTGTATTGGTGAATTAATGTATGGTGGAGGAGTATCAATTGAGTAAACTTTTTTTTCCGTATTTTCGTTAAACTTGTAAGTATCATCTTTTTTCCATTCTTCAAAAATAGCTAACTCCATTTCTTTTGTAAAAGATTTTTCTTTAATTTGCATTAAATCATCTCGTGCGAACAATTCGTGTCTTTTATAAAGTTCAATAAGGGACTTTTTATAAATCTTTTTTTAACCAAAAAAACCACTCAATTTTTAGGGTTAATAAAATGAATTATAATTAATGCTAATTTTTAGGATTGGGGATTAGTGTTTTATTTTATTTTGTATTATTTTGTATTATTTTAAATTTGTTTTATTTTGTATTTTTTTTGTTTGTTTTGTTATTTTAAATTTTGTGTTATTTTATTTTTATTTTGTTTTATTTTGTTTTGTATTTAAGTTCACTCACTATTGCTTGTGTCATTATTACTTCTTCTTCCAAACTAACAAGCCATCCATTTATTTTTATTAAAGAAGCTTTCTCTAAATCTTTTAGCACTTTTTCAAGTTTTGTTTCATTATAATTAGCAAAACAAATTAACTCTTCTTTTGTGTAGTGTTTTTTTTCGTGGAGCAAAAAAAGAAGCAATTTTTTGTGTATTTCATTAAATGAACTAATTTCTTCCGCCTTTTTAAGATACGCATTTTCAATAACACTTAAAACCAAAACAATCCTTCCAAAAAATTAAGATAACAATAATTGATTTTTAGGGTTAATATTTTTTGAGTTGAAAAAAACTAAAACAAAAAACAAAAATTAAATTAAACACGATTTTTATAAATAATCAAATTTTTATTTGATTTTTTTTGTTATCAAAAGGTTTTTCTTTTATTGCATAAAAGGTTATTTTATGAAAATAGCATTAACTACAAGTATCAATACGCCCTTTGTGCGTTTTAAAAAAATTGATTATTACATTCAACACGGTTTTAATGTAATTGAACTTGATGATAGGTGGGAACACTTTCAACCAAAACACATTAAACATTTGAAAGATTATTTAAAAAAAGGAATTTCTTTCACAATTCATTCGTATGTTAAAAATCTTTTATCCGATAATTATTATTTTAGAAAAGCTGACGAGTATAGATTGTTTGCTGAAATACAATTCGCAAAAGAAATTAATTCAAAAATTGTTGTATTTCATTTAAATTCTTCAACTAAATTATCAAAAAAACATTTGGATTTTTTAAAAAAAGCAGCATTGTTTGCTAAAAAAAACAAAGTTTATTTGTGTATAGAAAATGGAACTAAAAAAGATTCGGGCGATCCTGATTATTATTTTAATTTGTGCAAAAAAACCGGGCTTAAAATGTGCGTGGATTTAGGCCACCTAAATGTTGCATTAAGAGGGGATTTAGGAAAAGCAAAATTATTTTTAAAAAAAGTTAAGCCTTACATTAAGCATGTTCATATTCATGGTAATGATGGAGAAAAAGACGAGCATGTTTTGTTTGGTGGAGAAAAAATTGTTTTGTTGAACGATTTGCCAAAAAATGTTATTTTAGCAATTGAAGTGAAAGATTTTGAATTGGCTTTGAAGCAAAAAAAGATATTGGAAAATTATTTAAAAATTTAATAAAATTTAGTGCAAATTTAGTATTGGTTTATTTTTTTCAAGACCTTCTTTTTTAAGCCCTTTTTTAAGCCTTTTCTACGAGTATTTTATTATAATATTGGATTGTTGAATTGATTTATTGGGATTGATTTGTTGGGTTGAATTATTAGATTGAATTATTAAATTTATGGATTGAATTATTGAATTTATGGATTGAATTATTGAATTTATGGGTTTGATTTATTGGGTTGGTGATAGTTTTGTCAGATATTAAATTAGGTAATAAAATTCTTGTTACAAGTGCTTTGCCTTATGTGAATAATGTTCCTCATTTGGGGAACTTAATTGGTTCTGTTTTGAGTGCTGATGCTTTTGCAAGGTTTATGCGAATTAATGGAAAAGAAGTTTTGTTTGTGTTGGGTACTGATGAGCACGGAACCACTACTGAAGTTAGGGCAATGGAAGAGGGTCTTACCCCAAAAGAACTCGTTGACAAATATTTTGTGATTCACAAAAATATTTATGATTGGTTTGAAACAAGTTATGATTGTTTGGGTAGAACATCAAGTGAAGCTAACGCAAAAATCACTATTGATATTTTTAATGATTTGTACAAAAATGGGTTTATTATAGAAAACACAATTACTCAACTTTATTCAGAGAAATCAAAAAAATTTTTGAGTGATCGTTTTGTTGAAGGAGAGTGTCCTTTTTGTCACGCGCTTGGAGCAAGAGGGGATCAATGTGATAGTTGTGGAAAACTTTTAGAACCAAACGAATTAATTAATCCGGTTTCAAAAATTGATGGGACTAAACCAATTCTAAAAGAAACAAAACATTTGTATATTGATTTACCAAAAATAGAACCTGATTTAATGAAGTGGTATAATACAACAAAAAGTAAGTGGAGTAATGTTGCGGTTGGAATTACTGAGCATTGGTTAAAACAAGGATTAAAAGAAAGGTGTATTACTCGGGATCTTGAGTGGGGGATAAAAGTTCCTCTCGAGGGATGGGACAATAAAGTGTTTTATAGTTGGTTTGATGCACCAATAGGGTATATTGGGATTACTATTGAAAGTATTGGTGATGAGTGGAAAAATTGGTGGATGAATCAAGATGTTACATTGTACCAATTTATGGGAAAAGATAATGTTCCATTCCACGCAATAATGTTCCCAGCATTTTTGATTGGAACAAAAAAAGATTACAAACTCGTTAATTACTTAGCATCAACTGATTACTTAAATTACGAAGACAAAAAATTTTCAAAAAGCAAAAACATCGGGGTTTTTGGAAATGATGCAAAAGAAACAGGGATTTGTGCGGATGTGTGGAGATATTATTTATTCAGAGTAAGACCAGAAACAGGGGATACTCAATTTGTTTGGGATGATTTTGGAAGTAAAGTAAATAATGAACTTGTGGGAAATTTTGGGAATTTTATTAACAGAGTTGTTTCACTTGACGAAAAATTTTTTGAATTAAAAAAACCAAAAGGATCAAAAAAAGAATTAATAGAATCAGTGAAACCATTGATTGAAGAATACAAAAATCTTTTCACTGAAGCAAGAATTAGGGACGCGTTAATAAAAGCAAACGAAATTAGTGCGTTAGGGAATAAATATTTACAAGATAAACAACCGTGGATTACAATAAAAACTGATGAAGCTCTTGCTGCTGCAACAATTGCAGAGTGTATTGATTTTTCAAAACTTTTGGCAGTAATTTATTATCCGTTTGTTCCAAAAGGTAGTGAAAAAATTTGGCAAATGTTGGGAGAAAAAGAAAACATTGTAAATGTTGGAATTAATGGTGCTTTTAGTGGAGTGAGGGAAGAAACAAAACTAACAAAAGTTGGAATATTGTTTGAAAAACTTGAACAAAAAAGTATTGAAGAATTTAAACAAAAATTTTCAGGAGAAAGAAAATAAAATATTTTAAAAAATGTTTAAAAAATAAAATAATTTTTGGGGAATAAAAGTTGTTTGGGAAGTGAAAAATTTTTGAAAAAAATTCAAGAGTTAAGTTTTATTAAATGATTTTTTCAAGATTTATTAGAAGAATTAAAAAATTTGTTGGGGTATTAGGAGATTAAAGGTTATTGAGTTTGGTATTGATTTAAGTATTTAATTTTGGTAAAAGTTTTGTTGAATAATTTTGGTGTATTTTGTTATTTATTTTAGTTGATTTTTATGATTTGTTTTGTCGCATTGTTTGTTTTTGCAATTTTGGGTTTATTTTCAGTAAAATATAGAAGTTATTTTTTTGAAGCATTTGACTGTGTTTTAAGAAAAGCAACTTTAAGAAAATGCACTACTTCTTTTGATAAAAAAATGAAGATGAAGGTTTCTGCAAGAGTTTCAAAATTTAACAAACCTCTTGGTTCTTTTGTTTTCAAAAATTTTGATGTGTTGTCTTGGATTTTAACAATAATTATGGTGATTTCACTAATTTGGTCATTCTATGTTGCATTTATGGGAATTTACAATTATTTCATTTATGGTAATTGTGATGGGCCTAATAGTAATGCTGTTTGTGTGTATAATGCAGTAGCTAGTACTACTCCTGATTTATTTTGTTTTTTAGGAGATAATGCGATGGTTTTGGTTCCGGGAATAATTTTAGTATTAGTAGTTGTTTGGTTTTTGTTTATAAGAAAACAAAAAAAGTAAGAAAAATTTGTTAAAA
>JAAZKV010000006.1 GCA_012799645.1 Candidatus Iainarchaeum sp.
AAAAAATATGATTTGGTTAAAAAATATGATTTGGTTAAAAATATGGTTTGGTTAAAAAATCGTATTTGGTTAATATGTTCTTTTTTTAATCTTTCGAATCTTATTTTATTGAATGGCTACTAATGTTTCAATTGAGTATGCGAATGCTGAAAAAAAGTATCATGATGCTAAAACCCCTGAAGATAAGCTCACTGCTCTTTTAGAAATGAGATCAACTGTTCCTTCACACAAGGGTTGTGAAGCAATGAGGCGTGAAATTTCTAAAAAAATTGCTGAACTCAAATCAACTATTGAGCGTCAAAAAAACGCTGTTGCAAAAAAGGGTTCTTCTTCCGCTTCAATGTATGTAAAAAAAGAAGGGGTGGGCCAAGTTGTTTTAATTGGAGGACCGAATGTTGGTAAATCTTTTATTTTGAACAAATTAGTTGGTAAGGATATTGCTCAAGTTACTCCTTATCCTTTTGCAACAACAGAACCGGTTCCTGCCATGATGGATTATGATGGAGCGAGTGTTCAATTAGTAGAACTTCCAGCAATTATTGAAGGATCAAGTGAGGGTAAAGCTCAAGGGAAAGAAATTATTGGAATGGTTCGTAATGCTGATGCGGTAGTAATTGTAGCTTCTTCAAAAGAAGAGGGGAAAGTGATTGTTGATGAACTCGCAAAAAGTAATGTTTATTTGAACAAAACAAAACCCCCTATTGATGTTAAATCTTCTTCTTTTCCAGGAATACAAATTTCGGGAAAAGAATACTTAAAATTTGGGGTGGAGCAACTTGAACAGTATTTAAAAAATACTGGTTATTCAAACTCGAATGTGATAATTACTGGAACAATTAATTCCTTATCAGAAGTTGCGCAAGCATTGAATGAAAGAATTGTTTACAAAAAAGCAATTGCAATAAACTCTTGGGAATATTCAGAACACAAAGCTGTTGATTGGAAGTGTCAAATATTTTTGCTCCTTGACGCGATTTTGGTTTACACAAAAAAACCAAACCAAACCCTTGAACAAACAGAACCCCTTTCTCTTCCAAAAGGATCAACAGTGTTTGATGTTGCAAAACACTTACACAAAGATTTTGCAAGCAAACTAAAATTTGCAAGAGTGTGGGGTTCAACAAAATTTGATGGACAAAGAGTAGGTCCAGAATATGAACTAAAAAACAAAGACATAATTGAAATCAACATATAATTAAAAACAAATCAACAATAAATCAACAATAAATCAACAATAAATCAACAATAAATCAACAATAAATCAACAATAAATCAACAATAAATCAACAATAAATCAACAATATTTAACAAAATCTAACAAAACCAAAATATTTAATAAAACCAAAATTTTTCGACAAAATTTCTTCAAAGAAAGACTTTAATACTACTTTTTTCTACTCTTAATAGTGGTGTAATTGAATAGTTTCTTGAATAATTTTTCAAATAATTTTTCTAAAAATTTTTTGCAAAAACAAGGGTTTTGTTTATTAGTAATTTTTTTAATGATCTCTTTCGCTTTTGCGCTATCTCCAGAGGAAGCAATTGTTTTTGTTTCAAACAAAAATAATTATTTACTACCTGGTGAAGATGCAGGAATTCAACAACCCCAAGTAATGATAAAAAACAGTGGATCAAATTATTGGGTTGTTGCAGTGCTAAAAGATAATGTCGTGAACTTGTATGTTCCAATCAATAACGAATTATCAGAAGTAGAAACAGGAGATGTTTCTGTAAGAAAATTATTCGAAACAAATATTGTTATAACAAAAATTACTCAACTGAAAAGTGGCGGGTATGGATTATCTTGGCCATTTTCTTTCACTAATAGAACAATTTTCACTGATTTTTTTACTGAGTTTTCTAATAAATCAAATTCTTTGATTGTGGTATCAACAAGAATGAAAGAAATTGCTACGAAAGATTCTCTAAAATTAGAAGCACTAGCTAATGATGTAAAAAAAGGTTATGAAGAATTATCATTATTGAGTAAGCAAATAGCTGAAGGGGTTGATGGGGCAAGAATATTTGAAGAAGAATATTTGCTTGATCCTGACACGAATCAAACAGAGGATTACAAAAAATATTTTGAGGATTATTTTTCTACAATGGATTTGTATAGGGAAAAATACAAATCTCTTGAATTGTTAATTAATGAACTTGATAGAGGAATAGCTGCTCTTCCTTCAACTGATTTATCATTAGCAGAACAACAAGCATTGCGTAAAAATATTAAATTCCCTAACACTATTGGTAAATTGAATGGATTGTTTTTGGATTCTGATCAATTAAAAACAGTGATTGGAACAGTGTTTAATTATGTTCCAACCATTGAAGGAATGGTTCTTAATTTTAGAACAAGAATAACTAGGAACAATACTTGGAAAACAATTTATGGTCCTAACCAAAAAATAAATAAAGTGAATTCTTCTTTTAACTCAATTTATGATTCTGCAGAATTTATTTTAAGAGAAGATAATGTTGATAAGTGGATTGATCAAGATGCTGTTGAAGCGTTGAAAATTAATTGGAATCAAACAAAAACAAGATTCGCTAATTTGGATTACATAAAAGCACTCGAGTCAGCAAACAAATCAGAAAAAAATATTTTAACAATAATTGATAAAGGATTAACTCCACCAACAGATCAAAGTAATGATTTATTAATACAAATAATAACATTATTAGTTATAGCATTGATAATAATTTTTGCGTACGAAAATTTTTATTTAAAGAAAAAAAAATCAAAAGAAGAGGGTTTAAATGAACCGGAAAACTATGGATTGCACTAAAAGTATTTTCCAAAAATTCTTTTTATTATTGTTATTGGTTTTGTTTTTGGGTTTTGTTAGTGGGGAAATAATAGTAACAACACAAGTTGAAAAAAAAGAAATTTATCCTTTTGAAATGAACAATTTAGTAATAAAAATACTGAATGATTCTCCAAATGTTTCGGACAAACTTTATTTAAGAATCCAAGGAGAGGATAATATTGTTTTTATTAATGAGGGAGTGGAAACAAAAAGTTTTGTTAAAGAAATTCTTGAACTTAAACCAAATGCTACAAAAGAAATCAAAACAAAATTCAAAGCAACATCAACAAAAAAAGATCCTTCTCAATTATTTGTTTATTATGGGACTGAAAACGAATACCCTAAAGTAGGATTGCCTTTTGTTTCAGGAACAATGGTTGGCACAAAAGAAAACAAAATTGATATTATTACTAGGGTTGATAAGGTTAATTCTCTTGCAGGAAAAGAAGTGACGGGCAGTGTTTCTGTTTCAAACAAAACAGGAAATCCTATTACAATGTTTGCTTCCGAAATGATTGTTCCTCAAAGATTTGATTTAAAATCAGAACCATTTTTTGTTGAAACAATTGATGCGAACACTATTTTTGCACAATTCAATGCTATTGCTCCAATAAATGTTGATGGAGAACACAGCGTGTTAATTGTTTATGGATACTTTGACGAAAACGGGGTTGGGCATTATTTTGAAAAAGAACACAAAATATCTTTTTTAAAAACCAACAAAACATATTTAGTAATAATTGGGTTAGTTGTTCTAATCATTGCAGTGTATTTGTACTTAGAAAAAACAAAAAAATCTAGCAAAGCAAAAGACACTGAATAAAAAAAATTATTTTCTAATGCCAAGTGTGAATTTAGCATTTTGTTTTGCTAGGCTGCCGAAACTGTTGATGGGGTTAGGTGGGAATCTAACTCCGGCCTAGTGCTATCATTCGCCGTATCGAGCCACAAGGCGAAGATACTGCTTCGCATCCAACTGCCGAAACTGTTGATGGGGTTACAGGGAATCGAACCCTGTCTTAACGGTATCAATCCGCCGTATCGAGCCACAATGCGAATATTGTTTCGCACTTATTTGTCGAAACTGGCGCTGGAGCCGTTCGTACTGCCGGTATACTATAACCCCAAAAACTTTGTTTTTGCACTAGTTGTATAATAATTATTTCGCGGAGAGGAATTTAAAGGGTTTTGTTTGAAAAAAATTGTTTTTATTTCCAAAATTTTATTTAACAAATTCAACATTTTCAAGATTTCTAAATTCTTTATCTCCGGTTAAAAATTTTACCCGCATTTCTTTTGCAATAGTATAACCTATTGCATCAATGTACGAGATATTGTTTTTTCTTTTTGCTAATTTGAATAACATTGCTTCGTGAATTATTGCATCAGGTACTTCAACACAGTTTGGTAAAAATATTGAATAAACTTTGTCAGCATAATTCTTGTTTTTTTCTATTAAAGAAGAATAATAAACTTCCATTAAATTAAATTTGGTTGTTATTATTTCGTGTTGTTCAAAGTATTTTTTATAATTTTTGTTCTCTTTCAAAAATTCTATAATTGCATAACTATCAGCAAAGTATTGCATTCAATCCCAACCTTTTTTTACTTCCTTCATTATTTCTTCAGTTGTTCTTTTTGTTTTCATTGAACCAAAAAGATCTTTTATAGAACCAGCTTTTTGAATTGTAATAACAACTTTTTCGTTAGGTTTTATGCCCTCTTTAAGAACAGTTTTCATAGGCAAAGTAACACCAATACTATTACCCCATTTTCTTGTAGTAACAACAATCTCACTCAATTATACCACCAATATAATTATATTTTAAGTTATATTTATTGGTTTGGTTTTTTGGTTTGTTTTTTATTTTATGTATTTGTAGTTTCCTTTCTTTTTTTCTAAGAGTTCGCCTTCGTCTTTTAAGAATTCGCAAATTATTTTTGTTAGAGTTTTTGAAGTGTTTATTTTTTGTGCTAGTTCTTCTAGTGTTTGTTCTTCTTTTTCATTTAGTGATTTGGTAGCTTTTTTCATGTATTGTTCTAACATTTTTTGTTCTATTAAATAATAGTATCCGTCAAAACTTTTTATTCCTTTTAGTATTCCTTCTTTTATTTTTTGTCCATACTTGTATGATAGTTCTTTCGCTAGGGAAGTGTTGTTCGCTATCACGAACCCGTCATTTTCTAGCGTGTATTCTTGTATTTGTTTTTCTGGTGCAGAAAAATTTTCTGATTCTTTTGTTTTTTTTTCAGCACTAATTTCTTCTTCTTTAACTCTATACACTCCTTTTTTGTAAGATTCGTTTAATTTGAAAA
>JAAZKV010000007.1 GCA_012799645.1 Candidatus Iainarchaeum sp.
CACTCAATCAACTTCCAATCACTCAATCAACTCCAAAACACCAAAATATTTTAATTTATCTTAATTTATACTCCAATATTTTAATTTAGACTCAAATATTTTAATTTACCAACCAAATATCTCGTTTTGCACTCAAATATCTTAGTTTATATACTTGAATGATTATTTTTGTTGTATGTTTGAGTTTTTTAGTTGGGAATTGTTTTTCTCAATTTTTGCCGCACTTGCATTATTTTTGTATGGGATTGATAATTTTAGTAAAGAGGTACAAAAAGCGTTGGGAGAGAATTTTAGAAATTTACTCTCAAAATTAACTCAATTCCCTGTTGTGGGAGTGTTTTTGGGGGCGATTGTTACTGCAATAGTTCAATCAAGTGCAGCAACCACTGTTATTACTGTTAGTTTGGTTAATGCGGGAGTGCTTTCTTTTGGGCAAACTCTTGGAATAATTATTGGATCAAATATTGGAACCACTATTACTTCCCAACTCGTAGCACTAAACCTAACTTATGTTGCCCCGATTTTTATCGTAATTGGTTTTGTAATAGATATTTTTGGAAGGAAGTACAAATTTGTTGGAAAACCATTGTTTTATTTTGGTTTAGTTTTTTTTAGTTTGAATTTACTTTCAGTCACAGTTCAACCATTTGTTAGGGATCCTTTTATTTTGGATTTATTCTCTAATCTTTCTTCTCCTCTTTTAGGAGTGGTTGTTGGATTTATTTTTACAGTAATGATGCAATCAAGTTCGGTTACTAGTGGGGTAATTATTGTTCTTGCCCAATCAGGGTTAGTTACTTTTGCTCAAGGGTTACCAATCATTTTGGGAGCAAACATTGGTTCAACCACTACTTCTTTAATTGCTTCAAGAAAAATGGATTTGTTTGCTAGGAGAACCGCAATTGCTCACACTTTTTTTAATGTAGTGGGGGTTTTACTAATACTTCCTTTTTTGATTCCTTTCTCTGATTTAGTTATTTCTTTTGGAGGAAATGAAGCACAAATGATAGCAAATGCACATGTATTGTTCAATGTATTCACCGCAATAGTGTTCTTAATAATCATTAATTATTGGAAAAAAGCAATTGAGTTTCTTGTTCCTGGTGATGAGAAAGAAATTGTTTTCAAAACAAAATACTTGCCAAACAAAATCCCAGAAGATACTACTCTTGCATTTAAACTCGTTGAGAGTGAAATGAGAAACGCTATTGATATCACTCACGATACTTTTAGGGCTGCGGTTGAGTCGCTTGACACTAAAGATGATTTGAAAAAACAAAATTATTTATTTTCACGAGTAACAAAACTTGTTTCTTTAGGAGATTTTATTAACAAAAAAATACAAATATTTCTTTTTGACATATCTAAAAGAAAACTAGGAGACAATAGTGCGCAAAAACTAGGAATATATGTTCGTTCATTAAGCGAAATTAAGAGAATACAAAACTTGGCGAGCGATATTAGTAATTTGAATCAATTAGCAATAGAAAAAAATGCTAACCTGGCTAGAAGTTATGTTGTTGAGTTTAAAGAAATTTATTCATTGCTTGATAAAAATCTAGAATACTTATCAAAAGAATATCCAAATATAAGCAAAGCATGTTTTTCAAAAATGCAAATAAATGATGCGATTTTGAGAGAAAAATTAACCAAAGCATACCATAACCAAATAAAAGAAATTTCAAAAGAAAGCGAATCAACAGATCAAACCTTCCTAGAACTATTATCAATAATAGAATCAGCTGCTTCAAGAATAAGAGAACTAAGAAAAATGAATGAAAAAAGAACAAATTAAATTATAATTAGAACAACTATTGGATTAGGATAACTATTGGATTAGGATAATTATTGAATTAAGATAACAATTGAATTAGGATAACAATTGAACAACTATTGAATTAGGATAACAACTAATAATTAGAATTAAAATAATTATTGGATAACGGCCAAGATAATAATTAAAATTAACTCTTGATTTTTAAAAAAGGAGGCGGTGATGGTACCTTTTGGCACCATCACACTTAAAATATTTGTTTTACTTATTGGTTTACCTTATGAAATCTAGGTCAAGGTCTCTGTCTCTTGAAGATCCTCTTGAACTTCTACTATCACTTTTTCCTGTGTATTTTGAAGATGCTTTTATGTATGGTGAGTGTACTCCTGTGAAAATACAAATTACTTCTAATTTGTTTTCAAATGTTGGGTCAACTCTTGCTCCCCATATTACAACAGCTTTTGGATCAATTCTTTCTGTTAACATTTCACCAACAGCGTTAGCTTCTCCTAGTGTTAGATCAGGTCCTCCAGTGATGTGTATTAAGCATCCTGTAGCTCCACCAATATCTATATCCAGTAAAGAGTTCTTCAAAGTGTCTTCAACAACTTCGTTAACTTTATCAACTGATTTTGATTCACCAACAGCAATAACACTCAATCCTTTGTTTGACATTATTGATCTTACATCAGCGTAATCCAAGTTGATTAGTGAAGGTTGTGTAATTGTTTCTGTTATTCCTCTTACTGTTCTTGCAATTACTTCATCAGCAACTTTGAAAGCATCTTGGATTGGTAGGTTTGGTACAAGTTCAACCAATCTGTTGTTATCAATTACAACAACAGTGTCACAAACTTTTTGTAGTGTTTCTATACCATCTTCAGCTTTTGCTAATCTTGCTTTTTCTAAAGCGAAAGGATAAGTTACCATAGCGATAACAATTGCTCCTTGTTCTCTTGCAATTCCTGCAACAATTGGTGCTGATCCAGTTCCTGTTCCACCACCCATTCCAGCAGATAAGAAAAGCATATCTACTCCTGCTAGGATTTCTTCAAGTGCGTTTCTTGATACTTCTGCAGCTTTTGCTCCAACTTCAGGGTATCCACCCGCACCAAGCCCTCTTGTCACACTTTTTCCGATTAACACTTTAGTTATTTCATCGTTAACAATAGCTAAGTGTTGTTTATCAGTGTTGATTGCAACAAGTTGTGCTCCACTTATTCCCATAGCAGCTAATCTATTAACTGCGTTACATCCAGCTCCACCAGCACCAACAACCATTATTTTTGGTGTACCAAATTCTTCTAATCTGTCGTCAGTAGCAGGTTTGCTTGACTTACTCATAGCTTCATCAATTAAAGATTTCACAATAATCACCCCATGCAATAGCATGTAATTTTATAATTGAATATATAGATGCCGAACCCCTTTATAAACCCCTATGCTTATGTATAAGAAAATAACACTTAAATTTAAAAATTAAGCCCAAAATGAGCTTATTTTACTCACCGTGAGTGATAACAACCAATTAAAAAAAAAGCAAATTCTTGATTTAAGCCATTAAAACGGCTCAAATCAACAAAACACACAATCAACCAACATACAAACGATTAATGAAAATTGCGAAAAGTGTTAAAAAACCATATTTCCAAAAATAACAAAATAATTACCAATAAAATCAAAAATCATCAATTAATTGAGCTTTTCACTAAAAAAAGTGTTATGTAGATGAAGTTTTTAATAAAAAGTATTAAAAATAACTAAAACCATTTAAATCAGCGATTAAATTCAAAATAACCATAGTTATTCATAACACAATTTTTGTTTTTTAAAAAATTTTGTTATAAAAAATATTAAAAAATTAAAAAAAGAGAAATTACATAACAAAAATGAATTTCTTATAACTCCCTGTCCAACATTTTTACAAAATTCGCATAAATTTCTTACAAAATTTTTACAAAATTCTTCAAATTTCTTGTAAATTTTTCATAAATTTTCAACAAAATTCGCACACATTTTTCACAAATTCTTTGTGGATTTTTATATATTTCAAAATTTTTTGTCAAAAAAAGTGGGGGAGGATTCCCCCACAACAAGAAGTCCTTGTTTTTACTTGATTTAGTATTCTTCGTTTCCCATATAAAAGTATTCTTTTTCGTGATCGCATGAAGGGCATTTTTCTGGGGGATTTGTTCCAATATGAACATATCCGCATTTTCTACAATACCAAATCACTGGTTTTTCTTTTTTCAATAGTGTCCCGTCTTCTATTACTTTTAGTAATTTTTCGTATCTTTCTTTGTGATGCTTTTCAGCAACCCCTATTGCAGATAGTTTTTTTGCCACATCAGGCAACCCATCTTTCACTGCTTGTTTTGCAAAATCAGGGTACATTGTAGTATTTTCGTACGCTTCCCCTTCAATTGCCCATTTTAGGTTTTCTTTTGTAGTAGCAAACATTGCTGCTCCTTCAGCTTCAACCATAACAGCTTCGGGGGTTTTTCCCATTTTTGCTTGTAATTGGTTTATCATTTTTGATAATTGTTTTGCGTGTTCTCTTTCTTGTTCAGCGGTTTCTAAAAACACTGCTTCTAACTCATAATACCCATCCTTTCTTGCTTGTTTTGCGTACATAGTGTATCTATTTCTTGCTTGACTTTCACCAATGAACGCTTTTATCAAATTCTTTACTGTTTCTTCCATAACAAAATTCCCCCTCACCTTTTCTTTTTAATTAATTCAATAATTTTACATAAAAAAGAAATAAAACTAATAAAAAGGGAACTGGTAAAAATTAAAAAAAAACGCACAAAAACACGAACTAATAACCCACATTTTTGGTTTTTTGATTTTTTAGTTTTTTTGATTTATTAATTTTTTTAAATTTTTGATTTATTGGATTTATTGATTATTAGCTTTTTTTATTATTTCAAGTAGTTCCATTATTTTTTTGGATTTTTGGGGTGATTGAGAGGAAACAAAGCGTTTGAATCTTTCCATTTGGGTAGGATCAAGTGCTGTTTCAAAAAACACTGGACTTCCTTTTCTGTTCCCAACATTCACTACATGATCATCTACGCGTATTCCACTCTCTGCATAAATCTTTTTAATCAACCCATTTTTGACATTATAAACAAAATCAATATGGGATAATTCTCCTTGTGTTAAAAAAACCGCGTCAGGCAAATCATAAAAATCATAAAACGCTCTTTGTTGTTGTTTGTAAGCAGGAGTGAGCCCTCTAACAATTTCTGATACCACCCCATACTCTGTAAAAACCTCTCCTTTAACTTTCCTTTTCATTAAACTAACTCCAACAGGTTTTACTGATACTTTTGGATACAAAATATTGAAAATTTTCATCCAAGCATACCTACTAGAAGCGTGTTCTTTTGTTGGATTATTTTTGGGCACACGAAAAAATCTTCTCTTGCCTCCAAACCTAACAATAAAAGTGCGTGATTCTTGAGTAGTAAAATTTCTAAAAGCCCTACCAATAATACGCGCTCGTGGAAAAAAAGAAGATGGTTTTTTGAACAACACCCTAAACTTTCCCTTACCCTGCACTCCCTTTCTTTGCGCAATTTTATTCCGGGCATTTATGTTTTGCGCAATTGTGTTTTGGGACACTTTATTTTGTGTTGTTTTATTTTTCCTCACTCTATTCCTTACCCTATTCATAATTTAGTATAAATTTCTTAGCATTTAATTATTTTGTTTAATCCAAAAAAACCACTTAGGAGCTTTTATAAACTTATTTCTAAAAACATTATTTAGATAAAAAAACAAATAAAAAAACAAATAAAAAAAAACTAGGCCTTGGTAGCTCAGTAGGTAGAGCGCCCGACTGTTAATCGGAAGGTCGAAAGTTCAAGTCTTTCCCAAGGCGTTTAAAAAATCTTTTTTCTAAAAAATACAATTATTTGCAAATCACAATTTTTTTAAAAATTATAAAAAACAAAAACTTCGGAAAAATTTTTTAATTAAATTTTTAATTCCAACACCATTTAAAAAAAATTAATTCTAAAAAATGGTTCAAAAAATCTTAAAAAAAGTATTAAAAAAAATAATTGAACAAAATGAATTAAAAAAAAAACCAGTTAAAAAATTTAAAAAAATAATTTAAATAAAAAAAATAGTTTAAATAAAAAAAAACTAATTTAAAATAAAAAAATAATGGCCCCCACAAAAGGGATCATTACTAAAAAAAAGTTTTTTCATTTCTCTTAATTTATTTCTGTTGTTGAAGCAACTATTTTTCCATCAATTTTTACAGAAACAACTCCTGGTTTTTCTCCAAGTTTTATTGTTCCTTCAAAATTACGTGGAGTTATTACTTCTGCACAAACCATTTTTGGTGCTACTGATTCCATTTCAATAACAACTTGTGTTGGGTTTGATTCTAACACCCTTTTGTTCACTAATTCGAATGAATCACATGATCTTGGTGCTAATAGTACCATTGTGAAAGTTAATTCATTTGTATCTGAATTAAATTCCACAGTTATTTCGTGATTCGCATCTTCTGCTACTGTTTGTTTGTATGATGGAACCCAATTATCTATTACTATTGGATAGAAATTGTATTCTGCATCAACTAGTGTTAATTCGTAACAACCAATACATCTTAGTCGTTCGAAAAAGTCACCGTCAACTGCTAATCCGTATGTTTTTCCAACGAAATTAACAGCGGTTCTTGCAGCGTTTATATCTGATTCTTCTGTGAATTCCCAATTCCTCACACAAGCACCGATTTCTTCGTTATAAGAAAATCCTGCTCCAACTAAACAACCTTCTTCAGTTCTATCCCCACCAACCGCGTTAGTATCTTCTGGATCATCAGATCCTGTTGAAAGTGGTTTATCATTACCAACACTAACAACTGGTTGATTTTGATCAACTACAAGAGGTTTGTTTGCATCTTCACCATTTTGTGGAGTTTGAATACACCCACTAAATAGTAAACCAAACATTAGCAATAATGCTATCCCAATTTAACTAATTTCATTAAATCACCTACACTTAATTTATGAGTATCTATATAAATAACTTTGGAATTTAATAACTTTGGCAAATAGTTAGGGAAAAAACTAATACAAACAAACCCAAACAAATTTACAACAATTCAAAACAATTTATAATAATCCAAAAACAAACCAAAAATAAATCAAAAATAAATAAAATTTAATCAAAACTTGAACAATTTTGAATTATTTTGAATAATTTTGAAATAAATTTTGGAAATAAATTTTGGAAATAAATTTTAAATGCGTTTAAAGTGTGTTTTATATTAACTTTGAATCATAGTAAATTATGAAGTTTTATTTATCCTCTCTAAAAATTGGTGACAAACCAAAAGATTTGCTAAAATTGGTTGGAAAAAACAAAAAAGCCGCATACATTTCTAACGCGCTTGATTACACCACTGATCTTGATAGGAGAAGATTTATGGAAAACAAGGATATGGGAGAATTAAGAAACACTGGTTTTGAAGTTGAAAAAATAGAACTACGACAATTTTTTTACAAAGAAAAAGAATTAGAAGAAAAACTAAAAAACTTTGGACTAATTTGGGTAAGAGGAGGAAACGAGTTTGTTTTAAGACAAGCAATGAGATTATCAGGACTTGAAAATATTTTAAAAAAATTCCAAAAAGAAAAAACAAACATTGTGTACGGAGGATACGGAGCAGGAATAACAATAATAGGCCCGACCCTTAAAGGGATTGAATTAATAGAGGATATTGAACAAAAACCCTACCCTGTTCTAAGATACACTATATGGGAAGGGATAGGATTAATTGATTATCAAATAGTCCCCCATCACGATAAAGAAAACCCAGGGGTTAGTGGAATGAACGAACTAATTGAATACTATGAAGAAAATGAAATCAAATACAAAACACTAAAAGATGGAGAAGTAATCATAATAAAATAACAACAAAATAAATTATAATAAAATAAACTATGATAAACAACAACAAAATAAACTACGACAAAATAAAAAAACAACAAAATGATAAATGATTTATAAACAAATTAAAAGAAACAAAGAAAAAAAATAAAATAAAAAAATAAACTAATAAAATAAAAAAATAGACTAAAAAAATAAAATGAAAAAGTAAAATGAAAAATAAAAAAATAATTAAATAGAAATTAAAAAAATTGAGTTGTAAAATCAAATATTGGGTTGGGTTGTAAAATTAATTAGAAAATTAAATTAACTTTATTAGTTTGTATTCTTTTTTTCCTAACCCTATTTTTTCTGCATAGTCAAGTGTGTAATCTCCGTTGAATACTTTTTTTCTTTCTTGTTTTCGGAGTAAATCAAATGATGCTTTATCCACTGCGACAGGATCTGTTCCTACTAGTATTCCAACATCTTTTGCGATTGGTTTCATTTTTTTTCCATCACAATCACAATTTTTTGTTATATTGAAAAGAAAATTAAAATAAATAATTTTTTTCCCTTTTTGTGCAGCGTAAGCGTATTCCACTAGTTTTTCTGAAAAATTATTGGGCATGGTTGAAACCCAATTTGGGGATATTGCTTTGAATGGACAAACAGCAATACACATTGCACACCCAATACATTTATCATAATTGATGCGTGGAACAATAGTATCAATTATTAGAGCATTTTTTGGACAGTGTTTTGTACAAGTGTAACATTTTTTGCATTTTAAAGAATTTAGAATTGGTTTTGAGTTGCTGTGCATTGCGAGTTTTCCACTTCTCGCAGCACACCCCATTGATAATTGTTTTATTGCTCCTCCATACCCTGCCAAAATATGCCCTTTAAAGTGAGCGATTACAATCATTTGTTTTGCATCAACAATTGTTTTTCCAATATTGCATTTTTTGAAATGTTTAGGATTCACTTCACTAATGTTAATTTCTTTATATTTTTCTCCGTGATCCCCATCAGCGATTTTTATTGGGAGTTGATTAAATCCGTGTTCTTTAGCAATTTTTTTGTGAGTATTGCTGAAAGTTCTTTCTCCTTTGTACAAAACATTTGTATCAGTGAAAAAAGGTTTAGATTTTTTTGATTTTAAATAATCAATTATTCCGACAAAATTTTTTGGGTGAATAAACGTTTCGTTTCCTTTTTCACCAAAATGAACTTTGAGGGGAATATTTTTTTCTAATTTTATTTTTTCATTCTTGACAATTTTTTTTAGCAATTCTTTAGCTGAAGAAGAAATGTTTTCTGTTTCATTATACGAATTAATTTTTTTAAAATAAACATTACTCATAATCATCACAAATCATACAATGCTTTTTTCTATTGGGTGTGTTTTATAGTATCCATAACTTATGATAAAAATTATTATAGTGGTTATTGGATAACTTAACCAAACCCCAAATAATCCCATATTGAAAATAAAAATTAGTATTAGTGATACAATTATTTGTGTAAAAATATTTGCGAATGAAAGAATCATTGCGATAGTGGTTTTTCCCGCTCCGCGATACGCTGTTAATATTACTACATTTGCTCCAAATAATCCAAACAATAATACAAACATTACTATTGAAGTGATTGCTTCATTCATTACTGCTAAATTGTTCTCTATAAAAAAAGAGGTTAGTTCTTTAACAAAAATAAGAATAAGTATTTCTAAAATTGTTAGGAAGGTGAATGAAAAAATCATTCCTTTTTTTATTATCTCGTGCACTTTTTTTGTTTTTTTTGCACCAAGTGTTTGTCCAACAAGGGTTAGTGTGGCTAGAGAAATTCCAAAAGAAGGTATTGTTGCTAAACTTGTCACTCTCATTCCTATTCCGTATGCAGCGATCGCGTTTGTTCCAAACCAAGCAATAATAAAAGTGAGTAGCACGAACCCTATTGATCTTGACAAAAATTCAAGAGTGGTTGGCACCCCAATTTTTATGAATTCAAATAATGCTTTTTTGTTGGGGTAAAGATTTTTTTTCCTAATATGCACAAGTTCTTTGTTTAGTGTTAACCAAATTAGTGCAATTAAAAGTGATGCTCCTTGAGTGAGTACTGTTGCTATTGCTGCTCCTTTCACTCCCATTGCTGGCACTCCATATCCTCCAAAAATAAATAATGGATCTAAAATAAAATTTAGTACAAGTCCAATGAAAGCAATTATTAATGGTAATTTTACCTCTCCAAGTGATCTTAGAATACTAGTGAATCCTTGGTAAACATATCCAAAAACAATTCCTATAAAAATTATTTTTGTATAACTTGAAGCAAGAATTGATACATTACTTTCCGCTCCAATTAGTGTTACTAACAAATCCGAAATAAGATACCCAATTATTCCTGTGCAAAGCCCAATTATTGTTAACCAAATTAGTGTTTGTCCTGCATAATACTCAACTTTTTTGTGTTTCTTTTTTCCAAAGTATTGAGCTATAATAATTGCTCCTGAACTACTAATTCCGAACATTATTGAATTAACCACAAAAATTATTGGAAAACTTACCGAAATACCAGCAATGCTTTCTGTTCCTAGTTTTGCAACCCAAAACATATCCACTACTTGGTAAAGAGTTGCAATAACATTAATCAACACTAAGGGGATTGAGAGTTGAATTAGTGCCTTATACACAGGAACATTTGTTAAATCTTTTTTTTTGAACATTACAACCAATTAAAAAAAAATAAGATAGATTATTATAGTTATTTTTTTGTTCAATTTTTTTTATTTTTTCATATAGTGTTTTTTTTGTTTTTCATTAAGTTTTTCTATAGCATATCTAAGCATTGTTCTTGGCATTTTTTTGTAATTCTTGTCCAAAAATTCACAAAGTTGTTTTTCGCTTGCTCTTTTTCCCATTTCTCTAAGCATCCACCCCACTGCTTTTTGGATCAAATCCTCTTCATCATTGAGCAATATTTTTGAGATTTTTAGAGTGTGAGTGGTTCTTTTTTGTTTGATAAAAGAAAAAGTTCCAAGGATTGCTGCTCTTCTTTCCCACAAGAGTTTTGATTTTGAGAGAGTGTAAAGTATTTTTGCACTCTTATCGTGCTCTATTAAATAATCCCCTAAAATATTTGGAGTGCTTAAATCAATTAAATCCCAATTATTTATGTTTGATTTTTTTAAATTTTTTAAATAAAATTCATAAATTTCTTTTTGGACCTTTTTGTTTTTTTCTTTTTTTGCATTTTCGTATTTTTTTATTAAAATAAAAAGTGCGATCAATCGGTGCTCGTGAATTTTACTATCCAATAGTTTTTGTAATTCACTAAGCTCTAAATAATATTTTTTTGAAACACTTTTTAGAATTGGAACAGTGATTCCTAAAAAAATATCTCCCTCGCCATACTCTCCCACCCCTGTTTTGAAAAATCTTTGAAGAACTTTTGCTTTTTTTGGATTTTTCAAAGTGTTCAGTTCTTTGATTAATTCATTTGCTGATTGATGATGAGGTTGGAGTAATGGTTGAGTTAAAGTTTGATGAGTGAATTGGCTTAACTTTTGGTTAATTGGTTGATTTGAATTATTATTAGTGGTTTGATTTGAAGTTTGATTTGGGGTTTGTTTAGTGGTTTGTGTAGTTTTCATAGTTTAATTAAAAAAGAAAAGTTATTATAAATAATTTTGTGCAATAAGTAGTTTCGTTCAATAATTAGTTTTGTGGAATAATTGGTTTTGTCCAATAATTAGTTTTGTGGAATAATTGGTTTTGTCCAATAACTAATTTTGTTCAATAATTAATTTTGCTAATTTTGTAATTTGGTTATTTGTAATTTGGTTATTTTTTTTCTTCCACAACAATGTCCAACTTTATGTGTAGTTCTTCTAGTTGTTTGTCAGTTACTTCGCTTGGCGAATTGTCCATTAGTGAGATCGCTGCTTTGTTTTTAGGGAATGCTATCACTTCTCTTAAACTTTCTGCTCCAGTGATTAGCATTATTAATCTGTCAAGACCGAATCCTAGTCCTCCGTGTATTGGCGCTCCATAATTGAATGCTTCTAGGAAGAAACCAAATTTTTGTTTTGCTTCTTCTTCACTTAATCCAATTGTTTTGAATACTTTTGATTGGATTTTTGGATCGTGTATTCTAATACTTCCCCCAGCAAGTTCATACCCGTTTAGAACTAAATCGTAAGCATTTGCTTTCATTTTTAGTGGTTCAGTTTCAAATAACTCAAGATGTTCAGGTTTTGGCGAAGTGAAAGGGTGATGCACTGCAGATATTTTTCCTTCAGTTTCATCCCACTCAAACATTGGAAAATCATTCACCCACAAAAAATTGAATTGATTTTTTTTAATCAACCCTAGTTTTTTTCCTAAATGAACTCTCAAATAACCAAGCCCATCGTTAACCACTTTTTCTTTTCCTGCACAAATCAAAATCAAGTCCCCTTCTTCCGCACTTGTTTTTTCAACAACTTTTTGCAATTGTTCTTCTGTGAAAAATTTAGCAATTGTTCCGTCAAGTTTTCCCCCAACCATTTTTAGATTAGCTAACCCGTTCGCTTTATAGATTTTTACAAAATCCTCAAACTCTGAAATTTCTTTTCTACTAAAATCCGCTTTTCCTTTCACATTAATTGCTTTAATTATTCCTTTATTTAGCACAACATTATTGAACGCATTGAATTCACTTTTCCCCATTTCTTCTGTTAAATCAACTAACAACATTTCAAACCTAGTATCAGGCCTATCAACACCATAAATTTTTATCGCATCAGTATAATCCAGTACAGGAAAAGGAGTTACTAAATCAATTCCTAAAAATTCTTTCCAAATTTTTTTCACTAACCCTTCAGTTAGTTCCATTAAATCTTTTTGTTCTAAAAAACTCATCTCGATATCAATTTGAGAAAACTCTGGTTGTCTATCAGCACGAAGATCTTCATCACGAAAACACTTTGTTATTTGGAAATACTTGTCAAAACCACCAATCATCAACAATTGTTTGAACAATTGTGGACTTTGTGGTAATGCATAAAATTTTCCAGGATTAACTCTACTAGGAACCAAATAATCTCTCGCCCCTTCAGGAGTGCTTTTCGCCAAAATAGGAGTCTCTATTTCGACAAACCCATTTCCATCCAAATAATCCCTAACAAGTTTTACAACCTTGTGACGCATAATAATATTTTTTTGTAACTCTGGTTTTCTTAAAGCAAGATACCTATACTTTAACATCATATCATCATTTGTTTCTGTTCTTCCTGTCAAATCAATCGGAAGCGGAAGCGATTCTGACACAATCTCAACAACACTTGAATCAACTTCAATTGCTCCAGTGAAAAGATCTTTTTTTTCTGTCCCACTTGGCCTATTTTTCACTATTCCTTTTATTTTCAGTATAAATTCTTTTCTAATTTTTTTTGCTAATGAAGCAAGCTCTTCACTTTTTTTGTGATCAATAACAACCTGTGTAATCCCATACCTGTCTCTTAAATCAACAAAAGTAACATTCCCGTGATCTCTAACCGTATCAGCCCAACCAATTAAAGTAATTTCTTTCCCAACAAAACTAGTATCCAATTCCCCACAAGTGTTTGTTCTATGCATACTCATCAACCAAAAATCAACTAATAATAAACAAATTTGGTCAAAAAAGGTTTATAAAATTGTGCATAAATCAAAAAAAACAAAACCATTTTTATTAAAACAAAAACACTTTTATCAAAAATAAAACAAATCCCAACCATTCACAAAAAAAAACTTATTTTGTGGTTTTACAAAGAAATAAAAACACAAATCAACAATATTTTTGTTGTTATTTGTTGGTGGCGAGAAATTGTTTGAACTAGATAAAACAGATTTATTAATTATAATACAGACACTCGCAAACATGATGATACTGCTCGGAGTAGCACTATTACTCCCATCACTCATAGCACATTACTCAAACGAAACAATATTTTTCCAAACCTTTGTTACAACAGCACTCATCACAATAATAATTGGAATTTTGGCCAAAAAATTGATTAAACCAAAAAAAGCACTAATGAAACACGCAATAATTTCTATCGCACTAGGGTGGTTCTTGTTTGGAGCAATATCCGCAATTCCTTTTCTTTTTTTAGGACTAAACCCAATTGATGCATTTTTTGAAAGCATATCAGGATTAACAGGAACAGGAATAACCATAATCCCAAACCTTGAAGTGTTACCTTCATCAATTTTATTTTGGAGAGGACTAATTCAGTGGTTGGGCGGGTTTGGAATTGTAGTAATGGCATTATTAATTTATGAAAAACCAGAAACTGCAATGAATTTGTTTTCAGCAGAGGGAAGAAATGAAGATTTTTTTCCAAACATAAAAAAAATAGCAAGAATGATTGTAGCAATTTATTTTCTTTACACTTTCATTGGAATAATTCTTTATTTAATTTCAGGAATGAATTTGTTTGACGCAACAATACACTCATTCACATCAATTGCTACTGGTGGATTCTCTACAAAAAATAATGGTATTGGTTTTTTTGGTTTTGGAGCAGCAATAGTAACAATTATTCTCACCGTACTCGGAGGAATTAGTTTTGAATCCCACTATTCATTACTCACAGGGAAGTTTAAAAAATTCATTAAAAATCCTGAACTAAAATTTTTTTTCTTAATTGTAATAATTGCAACAATTTTGATTTTCATTAACACTTATTTTTCAAACGAAAATACTTATTTTGAATCATTCTTTTATGTAATTTCTTCACTAACAAGCACTGGAACAATATTTGGACTTGATCTTTCAACACTCCCCGCACTAACAATTTTTATTATAATTATTCTAATGGCTATTGGCGCATCATACGGCTCAACTTCTGGAGGATTAAAACTTTGGAGAATATTAATACTTTACCAAGTAGTAAAAAGAGAAATCCACAGAGCATTTTTGCCACAAAAAGCAGTGACTCCAATAATGCTTGGAGGAAAAATTGTTTCTGAAGAAAAAGCACTAAAAGCACTATCATACATTTCACTATACCTCGCGTTCATTCTTGCAGGAAGCATTATATTTATGTACGCAGGGTTTGGATTAATTGACTCAATATTCACAGTAGTGTCAGCAATTGGAAATAATGGACTTTTAACAATAAGTCAAAAATCAATTTTACTAATGGAACCACCACTTAAAATACTTTTGACACTAATTATGATTGTTGGAAGAATGGAAATAGTCCCATTTTTAGTATTATTAAAAAGCACAGGAATTGGATCAAAAATTAGGTGATGAAATGAGAATAGTGATTGTTGGAAATTCAATATTAGCTGTTGAATTAACTAAACTAATTTTAAAAAAAAATGAGGACAAAATTACTCTTGTTGTTAAAAAGAAAGAAGAAGCTATGAAATTAACTTCGGAATTAAATATTAGTGTAATAAATTCTGATCCAACAAACCCTGATCATTTAGATGAACTTGAAATTGATAAATGTGATGTATTCATTGCCGCAACTGATCTTGAAAAAGAAAATGTTTTGACAGCAATTTATGCAAAAAATGCGGGTGCGAAAAAAATCTATGTAAGCATAGAAAATGAAGAAAGTGAATCAATTCTAAAAAAACTAGGATTCATTCCACTAAGAGCAGAAGAATTTGCAGCACAATCAATTGAACTAATGATAAGCAGACCAAGAGTGAGCGCAATAGTGAATATTCACGAAGGCGAATTTGATATAATTGAAATAGAAGCAAACAGAACCGAATTAATTGGAAAAAAAATGGGGGATGCAAAAGGAGAACACTATACCACAATCGCTACATATGATGGAAAATTTTCTTTCAACAAAAACGAAAAAATCAAAGAAAATGACATACTATTAGTAGTAATAAAAGCAGGTAATGAAAAAATAGCTGAAAAAGAAATAACAAAAAAAACAGGAATGATTGAAAAATTCACAAAAAAACTAATGAAAAACAAAACTAAACAAAAAAAAGAAAAAACAATTAAAGTAGAAAATTAAAAAAGAAAAAAATGAACCAAACTAAAATTAATTAGAAAAAAATAATTCAAAATTATTAAAAATTAATCAAAAAATTAATCAAAAATTAACTAAATAGTATTTTAAAGAGAAATGATATTAATGATTTTATTGGTTTTAACTTAATACGAGGGTGGTAATTATGCCTGCTAAAAAAATTGATTCAATGTTGATTAAAGAAAAAATTCCTGTAAAAATTTTGACACTTATTTTGGATGAGGGCGATGATGTAATGACTTGCATAAAACTAGGAATGCAACAAAACAATATTCGCGAAGCAAAAGTAGAGGATATTGAAGGATTTTTACTAAAAGGCGCAATAAATTGTATGGAAGGTCACAAATACAAAAGAATAGAAGTTGAAAACATTGAATTATTAAGAGCGTCAGGAAATTTCAAGTTCGGTGGAGAAGATTTGTGGGGAAATTTAAACATATTCACTGCTGGGAGAAAACCAATAAGTGGAACACTACACAAAGGAATTGCAAAAGATGGATTAACAATAAAACTAAAATTTGTTCCATAAAACAATTTTGGTTTTTGTTTCCATTTTATAAACTATTTTCAAAACCTATTTTTATTTTATATTAATTTTATTCCCAAAATTTATTTTTAATTATTATTTTTATTTTCTGTTTTTATTTTCTGTTTTTTAAATAATTTTCAATACTTCTATCATAAGTTTTTTCTGTTTTGTTGTCAAAATAACACCCAGGCAATTCTCCTCTTTTTCTATGGTATGCTACGCAATCACAACAAATCCCTTTCTTTTCACAAGGGTAAGAACAATTACAATTAACCAAGTTTTTTTCTTTTTTACACTCCAACAAAAACACCTCTTTGTAGCATATTAGTATAGTTAAGTATTAGTGCACGGGAGCAGGTTTGAACTGCTGAACGCACTAAGCGACCAGATAACTACTGCCGTAAAGCCACCTCTTTTTTTGGCGACTTGTATTTTCTTTTCTAGTGAGAAAAGAAAAGGCAGCTTGAGTCTGGCGGGTTTGACCACTTCCCTACCCGTGCTTTTTTCAATAAAAGAATTTGGTTTGAGAAGTTATTAAAGCCTTTCTTATTAGTTTTTTGAAAGAAATTTTATCCACCAAAAATTAGTGTTTTTTATTTGAATACTAACACATCATCGTATTTTATTATTGGGTTTCCTTTTGTTTTTACAAAAATTGATCCTTCTTCGCCTCTTATTAATCCATTTACTTTTGTTGAACCTATTTTTATTTCTGAAATAACTAATTCTTTTTTTTGTTCAAGTTTTGAAACCATTCTTGATTTTATCACTCCACTCTCAACCATTCCTGATATCATCATATTCGCTCCGAAATCATAAGTACCATTAACTCTGAATGTGTTTTCACTGCCCTCGGTTTTTATGTAAAGTTTGTTTTCTTTTTTAGCCAAAGATTTTTTTTCAGGAACTATTGGAGCTTTTTTTGTTTCCTTTTTTATTTCTTTTGTTGTTTCTTTTATTGTTTCTTCTCTTTTTGGATCATCAATAATATCTAACCCTAAAGAATTTTTTTCACTAATTGGTTTTTCTTTTCTCACCTCTCCAATAAACTCTAATTCGTCATCATCAAGAGGTTTGTTGTTTTTTAATTTGTCAACCAAAGAATCAGTGTCTTTTAGTTTTTGTTTTCTTTCTTCAGGAGATAATGCGTGTATTGGAATACAAACACTTTTCTCTTTTTTTTGTTCTGCTTCGTTTTCTTTTTTTTCTTTTTCTCGTAATTTATTAACAAAATCAAATAATTTCATAATACTAAATTGGAAAGAAAGTAATAAAAACCGTGTTTTATTCATTTTTTTGTTTTTTTATTTTTGTTCCCAACAATCCTTCCTGCTTTTCATCCAACCAAAACAGTTTTCATTAAATTTTTGAATTATTTTTTTAACAAAAATAAGCGCGAGGGACGAGATTTGAACTCGTGTTCCCTTTCAGGAAACGGATTAGCAATCCGCCGCATTAGACCGCTCTGCCACCCTCGCAACTTTTAGAAAAATTTTGATTGATGGTTTGTTAGTTGCTTTGCAACTAATAAAACACTAAAATCCTTAATAATTAACACTCAACTCACTCATTTATTTGTTGAGTTGTGTCAATTTGACCAACAATATTGGTAATTAATTTCTCTATGATTAGTATTAAAAGGATAAAGTTTTTGAAAACAAACGTGATGGTTTTTTTGGAAAAAACAAAAGAAAAACAAAGTAAGGTTTATATTCAATTAATTCATTCTATAAGTGCCTTTACTTAGTGATACGATGTTTGACAAACAAACCCTAGGATTGCCTAATTTAAAATACTCTATTTACGAAGGAGCATTCTCAACAGTGCTCTTATCTTCAGCAGTTTCATTCATTGTTCCCTTCGCAGTATATTTGGGGGCTAGTGCTCTTGAAGTAGGGTTTATTACTGCGTTCCCCGCACTCCTAGCAGCGTGGGCACAATTATTTTCAATGTGGCTTTTAAAAAAATTTAAAACAAAAAAATGGTTAATTATAGGACTCGTAATTATTCAAGCATCCTTATTTATTCCAATCGCACTAATCCCTTTTATTTTTCAAACAAACCAAGTACTATGGTTAATCCTATTTTACACTTTGAGTTTGCTTATTGGAGCACTCGCTACCCCATTGTGGAACAGTTGGATGAAAGAAATTATTCCTTCAAAAATTATTGGAAGTTATTTTGGTTTCAGAAACTCTGTTGTTGGAGGAGTGTCATTAATTTTCTTTTTAATTTTTGGATTCTCTCTAAAACTTTTTGAAATAGAATTAGCATTTATTTTTTTAGGAATTTTTTTAACCGCATCACTTAGTAGATTTATTGCGGCAATAATTTTTACCAAAATAACTGAAAAGAAAAACAATGTTTTTTTTGAAAAAGAACAAAACTTTTTAGAGTTCGCAAAAGAACTAAAAAATAGTAATTTTGGAACATTTGTTTTATACGGATCACTAATGTCTTTCTCTATTGCTCTAACAGGACCATTCGTATCCTACCACTTACTAAACAACATTGGATTAAAAAATGATTACATAATGTATACACTAATTATTTCTTCAACCCTAGTAGCAACACTAATCTCAATGCCTTATTGGGGAAAACTAATTGATAGATATGGAATGATAAAAGTACTAAAAGCGAGTTCGTTCCTTGTTGCACTATTCCCATTATTATATATTCTTGTAAGAATTCCGGAAGGATTAATTTTTGTTCAATTCCTTGACGGACTCATATTCGCGGGATTTAATTTAGCCCTAGCTAATTTTGTATATAATGTATCAACTCAAGAAAAAATAATAAAATATGTGAGTTATCAATCAGTTTTTTTTGGAACCGGAACATTTTTGGGAGCGACCATAAGTGGAATAATTCAAAGCACTAACATAAATTTTTGGATTTTAACAAACGCATTTTTTGTGATGTGTTTAATTTCATTTATACTAAGATACACTTTTTACAAAACCCTAATCAACAAAGTTAGTGAAGTTAAACAAGTGGAAAAAATCGCAAGCAAAAAAATTGTTTTCTCTGTAATTACTTTCACTCCAGTGTTTGAAGCAATTAATGAAACATTTATGCCTTTTGAAAATGGATTAAAAAAAATAGAGCTTAGTTTTGAAGAAAGAGTAAAATTGTTTGGAAAATTCATTGACTCAAGTGCAAAAAAACTAGATCATGGATTTGCAGAAACCTATGCTGAAATAAAAAAAGGCAACAAAAAAGAAAAAATGATTAGCGGAATTAAAAGAAAATTTAAAAAAAAGAAAATTTGAAAAAATAATTAAAAAAATTAAAAAAAAATAAAAAAACAAATAATTAAAAAAATTAATTTAAAAAAAATAAAATGGATCACGCCAATTAATTACATTATCAATCAAATCACAACAACAATTTTCCTTTTTCCATTATTTTTTTATCATCAAAATAAACAGTTGGTTTTGTTACAACATTATCAAAATGGCCATTGCAGTAATTATTTCCACCCAAATGTTTGTTGTTTCCTATTGCGAAATGTATTGTACCGAGTGTTTTTTCATCACAAATCATTGCTCCAACAATACTTGCTTTCCTATTTGTTCCAATCGCAAATTCAGCAATTGTTCTAACCTTGTTTTTATAATCACTAATTTTTTTTAATTTATTTACTTTTTCAACATAAATCAAATTATCATTAATTTTTTTAGAATTTGTTTTAACGAGTAATCCATTTTTGAAAATAAATTTTATTGGTTTTTTTGGAACAATTGTTTTTCCACTAATTTTTGCGCTTGATACAAAAATTACTCCATTAGCGGAATCTTCAATAGGGGCAACATAAACTTCTCCCACTGGATAATTTGTTGAATACGCTCTCCAATTAGCATCATTACAAATAACTTCGCGAGAAGAATCAAAAGATAGTTCCAAATTAGATCCTATTGGACAAGTGATTTTTATTTTCTTAGTTACTTTCATCAAATTTTTTATTTTTTCATTTAACTCTTTAACCTCTTTTTCATTATGATCAAACGCGGTTAAAAAATTATTCACTTTTTTTGGGTTTAATGAACCTAGTCCTCCAAGAGAAACCATTCTAAACCCGTTTTTTTTCATTAAATTTCTCATAAGCACTTGTTTACCATTAACAACAATGTGTCCTCTATTTCCTGAACCAACTGAAATAAATATTTCATTTTTTGAGAGTGAAAGAATAGCGTTAATTGTTTTTTTTGGAGCTGGCGCAATATTTGTTCGTGGCGGATCAACAATTAAAGAAACCCCGCACCCCATTTTTTTTAGTTCTAAATAAATTGTTTTCGCGATTCTTGGCGCAATTGTTTTTCCAGAATCAGTCCAAATTAAAATATTTGAAGAAGGAGTTATTTCGTACAATCTGAAAACTTTTTTCAAAGCAGGTAATGAAATTATTTTTACTTTCTCTAGTTTTTTTATTTCATCAATTTGAATCATCACTACTCAATCCCCCACTTAATTAAAATTTATTTAAACTTTATTCAAAATTTAAACTTTATTCAAAATTTAAAATCTATTAAAAATTTAAACTTTATTTAAACTCTGGTAAATATTTTGGTTTTTTTAATCCATCAACATCAAACACTAGTGGAGCATCTTCTATTGCATATCTTCCATAAAACAAATCCTCAATTGAACGATCTTTCAAATACTCTTTCACACTCAAATAACCCTTTAAGTACACATTGTCTTTTGTGAATGCTCCTTTTTCTTCTTGAGAATGAATTCCTCTTTTTGCTCTAAAAGTCAAATTATATGCATCTTCTTTTGAAAAATACTGAGTCAAACTAATGAAAGTATCATAAAAATTCTTTTTTAAAGCTAAATTAATTGCAACTACTCTTCCAGCATAATTTTTTAGTTGAAGATCAGTATTGATTTTCTTTTTCTCTTCCACATAAACAGCTAACCCTTCTTCGGTTTTTAGTGTTTCTTTTGATAATCCTTTTGCAAAAATCAAATATGGTTGACGCACCCCATTTTCGTAACGATAAATATGGGATTCAATTTCGTGCGCAATTAATCTTTTCAAAGATTCTTTTGTAAAAACATAATCTTGGTTAATGAAAATATTTTTTGTCCTAATATTAACTGAAAAACTAGAACTTGAATGTGGTCGCATAGTGATTTTGTATTTTAGTTTTTTCTTTTTTAAAAAACTATTAATCACTTGTTTTGCTCTATTCATTGAAATTGTTTTTGATTTGAATTTGGTTTCTTTTTGAACTAACTCTTCAGCTAATTTCAAGGCACTTTTATCTATTGAACCATAATAACTTTCTGAATTTGTTGAAAAATTTGCTGTTCCCACACTTCTCACAAGTTCTAATCTATCAAACAAATCTAATAGTTTTCTTTCATAAATTAAACCCAAACTATCTCTTCCAACTTCTGATAAGAGTTCTTTTAATTCATTTTTATAAACATTAAATGTTGGCGATACAGAGAAATAATTAAACAACGGATTTCTTGGTGCGTAAATAAATTTTGGATTATACTCTTCTTTTTTTTCTAGTTCTGCAAAAAATCTTTTTTTTTCTTCAGAAAAATTTTGTGGAAAAGTATATGATAAGATGTTCGAGCTAAGTGAAGAGGATAGTTGGCAAACTTTTTGATCAAGCAAAATATAATCCGTGAAATAAATAAAAACCACCAAAAAAATTTATTTACAATAATACCAATTCACAACAATATTAATTCACAACAATATTAATTCACAATAATATTAGAATGAAAACTAATATTTATACTAAACTAAAAAGAAATTAGTGTGCGTTTTTACTTTTTCGTTTCTTCATTTTGTACTTTTTTTCCTTTCACTGATAAATATCTAACCCACTCGTGCACTATCGTGTTTCCCAAATACTTCATAAATGGCCCTGGCATAAAATTCACTTCTATCACAACCCATTTGTTTTTGTGTTGCATTAAATCCACTGCACAAATATCCATCCCTAATTCTTTTGCAGCATTTTGTGCTATTGAAATCATTTCAGGAGTGGGATTGATTAGTTGAGCGGATCCCCCTCTTGAAATATTTGCTCTCCAATCCCCTTTCTTTGAAGTTCTTTTAACTGTTAGTACAAGGTTTCCAATTACATAACACCTAATATCAAAGTTTTTTCCTTTAATGAATTTTTGTGTGCAAATAAATTCTTCAAACAAATTAACCGCATCAAGAATACTCTCCATTTGATCATTGTTGTTTATCAAAACAACTCCTTTTCCTGCAAACCCAGAAATTAATTTCATTACAAAAGGAAAACCTGTTTCTGATACAGCCATTTGTGCTCTTTTTGATGATATAAAAAAAGTGCTTGTCACTCCGGGCAACCCTTTATTTGATAATATTTGCGAAGTAAAAAATTTGTGATTTGTCATATGAAATGATTTTAGTGAAACAGGAGAGTAAGAATCGCTTGACTCTATTATTTTAAGCACTGATTCTGCTAAGAAAAAATCTTTTGAAGAAACTCTTGGATAAATAACATCAAAACACAACAAGTTTTTTCCTTTATAAAAAAGACCCGCGCCTTGTTCTGATGTTTGAATTTGAATTTTGTTTATTGGGACAACCAACACATTAGAGAATTTTTTTTGAGCTTCAGAAATTAGTGATTTTATTGTGGATAATTTTGCTCCTTTTGAAGAAATTATTACAAGTGATGGGCCAACTATTTTTGGTTCTTTTTGGGTTTTGGTTTTTGTTAATTGTTTTTTCATTTAAAAAACCTCCCAAAAATAGTTTTTGAAAAAATACTTCTAATATCCTTTAATTCTGAAAAAATACTTTTTCTTTTTATCTCATTTTCTTTACTTAAATAAAAATCAACAATTCTTGATTCAATATCAGCGGAACAAATTTTGTTAAAATTTTTTAAGTTAATGTTTGGTTCTATTGAGATTACTCTTCCCTTCACTAAATCAACTTTTGCAATATCAAGACCTATTACTTTTGTCGCATTGAGCACATTTTCTTTATCACTATCAGGTAATTTGTAATACTCTCCTTTATCAATTGGAACAACTACTTGGTCTTTTGTTTTTCTTTTCACTGAAAAAACTTCATCTCCAACAACAATACAAGAAATTACTGGCTCATCAATATACTCTCTTAACATAAATCCTTCAATATCACTCTTTATACTTTTAACAAAAGAATTTAGTTCTTTCCCATTATTTGCTATTATTGCTTGTTGTGCTTTTTTTCCAACAAAAGATTTTACAAGAAGAGGGTAAGAAATATTTTTTGATACTCTTTCAATGTTTTTCCCAGAACCTGAAGTCAATGTTTTTGGGGTTTTTACATTATTTATTGCAAGAGAAACAAAAGTGTATGGTTCATTATCACTCAAATAATATGATCCTTTTTTTGAATTAACATAAAAACCTTGATTTGTTAATTCTTCAAGTAATGGTTCTACAAAAGGAGCTAGAGAGGATCGCGCTTGTAAAAACACTGCATCAAAATTATCAATATTTGAACCCACAAGTTTTATTTCGGTCTTATCTTTTTTACTAACAAGCATAACTTTTGATAAGCGTAAATATTTTGCAGTAATTCCTTTTTCTAAAAATGCTTTGACAAAATTTTCCGCGATTTTTTTCTTTTCAGCTAAAACAAGTACTCTCAAAAAAACACCCTAAAATTCAATCTATTAGAAGAACAAAAACCTTAATAAGCGCTATTTCCTTAAACTTTAGACGAGTATGGATAAAAGAAAAAAACTAATAGGGCTTGTTGAAGTTGTAGAAATATTTGGTTCAAAAGGGAGTGTAAAAAAAAGAGCATTATTTGATACTGGAGCAACAAGATCTTGTGTTGATGTAAAAGTCGCGGCAAAAGCAGGGATAGGGCCAATTGTTTCAAGTGTTAGAATAAAATCAGCAAGTGCTCCAAAAGGATACACAAGGAGAGCAATAGCTGAAGCAGTTATTAGGATCAAAGATAAAGAAGTGAAAGCGAGAGTGAATATTGAGGATAGAGAAGGGCTCCCTTACTCTGTACTAATTGGAAGAGACATAATTCACGAAAACTTTTTGATTGATGTTAGTAAAAGTAATAAAAGCATAAAGTCAATTGATTTAAGAGAGAGGGAAAAAAATGAATATGTTTATTAATCCAGTAAAAGAAAAAAACAAAAAAACCATTAATATTGAATTTGAAAAACTAAAACACCACGATCTGACAACAATTGAAGAACTACATAATTTGTTTCCTTTTTGGAAAAGAAACTCTATTTTGAAAAAACTAAAAAAAACTGAAAAAGAAAAAGATATTAGATTCATTGCAAAAATTGATGGAAAAATAGTTGCGCACGTAAAATACATTTTGGGGAAAAGCTTACACAAACACAGAGTGGAAATGGTTTCTTTAATGGTGGAAGAAAATAATCGAAGAAAAGGAATAGCAAAAAAACTTGTAAATTACTCTCTAAAAAACCTTCCTGAAGAAAAAACACTTGTAATACTAGCAGTTGATAAAAAAAACAAACCAGCAATTAATTTGTACAAAAAACTAGGATTCAAAGAACACGGATTACTAAAAAAAGCATCAATAGTTGATGGAAAATATGTGGATAATTTATTAATGAACAAAAAAATTAAATAAAAAAAATAATAAAAAAAATCAATAAAAAATTGATAAAAAAAATCAAATTCGTAATACTTAACTAAAAAATTGATAAAAAAATTTATATACTAAAAAGAAGGTAATTATACTATGTTTTATAACTTTTTAAAACCAAGAAAAGCGTTTGAAGAAGCTCTCGCAAACGAAAATCTTAGTGATGCGTGGATTATTGCTTTATTAACAGGAGTAATGTTTGGGATCAGTGCTTGGCTTTTTTCTGGAGAAACATACCCTGCAATTGGAATGACCATTTTAATGATTTTACAATGGGTAATTTTAGCAGGAATAATTTATGTTTTTGAATTTATGATGAAAAATAAAAAGAAAAGAATAGCCGAAAGAAGTTTTGGAGAAATCATTTCTGCAACAGGAAAACTATGGGAACTTGTGTTAATACTTTCAATATTATTAATTGCAAGCATTGTAATAAAACACGAATTAATTTCAATAACAATTTGGATATTATTAACAATCATTGGAATACTCTTTTTGTACAATTTATTCATTTTATTAAAAGTTGTTTTAGACGCAAAAAACTTACGAACTTTTGTTAGTTTAATTTTAGTACTAATTATACACACCTTATTAACCCAATTTGTTTTGATGATAATGGGAATAATTTTGTGAAATACCAAAAAATTCATCCTATTTAGAAAAACCATTATTCACACAAAGTTAAACAAAAAAAACTAAATCCAAACCATCTTTATTCAAAAACAAATTTTTGTTACGAATTTTGCCAAAAAAGAACCTTTATAAAGGTAAAGGGGAGGAAAATTAGTTATGAAAAAGACATGCAGTGATTGTAAAACTCGTTTCGAGGTAAAACTTGAAGATATTGAAGAAGGAGACCACGTGAATTGCCCAGAATGCAACTTGGAATACACTTTAATTTATGATTCTAATGGTAAAGAAAAACTAGTAGAAACAAAAGTTCTTGAAATGGAAGATGATGAAGACGAAGACGATAATGAATACAGCGATTACGATTCTTACAATGATTAATTCAAAAATATTAATTAACTATCCACCCATCTAAAAACCCAAAACTAATTTTTTTTTGAACAAAAGCAACAATTAAAAACCACCACAAACTAAATATACTTATTAATCTAAAAGCACCAAAATTAAAAAAAAAACATTTTTTGGAGTAATGAATATGAGTAGAAGAGGAACAAAACCAAAACCTTCAATAGGACAACAATTAACTTTCAATTTCAGAAAACCTTTATCAGAAAGAATTGCAGAGTCAAAAACGAAAACTATTGAAAAATTGAAAAAAAGAAAAAGAACAATTGAAAATATGAAAAGAAAAATGAATGAACGTAACGCAGAGAGAAAAGCAACACTCAATAAAATAAAAATATTACAAGCATCAGCACAAAAAGGATTAAATAAAATAAGAGCAATCGAGATTAGAGAAGCTGCAAAAAAAGGAAAATACTTACCCCTACCAAAATTTAATCCAAATAATTCAAAAATGAAACCAAAATTAATTGCTTTTGCGAGAAAAATTGATCTTGAAAGAATAAAAATAATCGGAGCAGAGAGATTCAGACAAGATTGGGTTACAATTGATGCTAGAAGAAGAACAATTGCGAATGCACAAAATAAAAAAGCAAGAAATTTTTCAACAACATCAACAGCATATGTATGGGATATTTACAGAATAGGACAAGATATGATAGCAAGTGGAAACAAAATGCAACAATCACTAGGAACACAACTAGTAGCAGAAGTGAATAATTTATTTAATTAAAAAAATAAAATTATAAATATTATTTGAAAATAAATTAATTAAAAATAATTAATTAAAAATAATTAATTAAAAACAATATTTCAAATTTAAAAAAAATAAAAGTGAAAATAAATGGCTCTGAAATTTTTTAATTCTCTTGGAAACAAAATGGAAGAATTTGTTCCACTAAAAAAAGGAGAAGTGACACTATACACTTGTGGACCAACAATATACAATTATGCACACATTGGAAATTTTAGAGCATATGTATGGGAAGATCTTTTACGAAGATACTTAGAGTATAAAGGATACAAAGTAACCCATGTAATGAATTACACTGATGTGGATGATAAGACAATTAAAGGAAGCATACAAGAAAAAGTACCATTATTTGAATTCACAGAAAAATACAGAATTGCATTCCACGAAGACATAAACACACTGAACATAAAACCCGCAACAATTTATTGTGCCGCAACAAAACACATAAAAGAAATGGTAGAACTAATCCAAAAATTAATGGACAAAGGAATCGCTTACAAAGGAGAAGATGGATCAATTTATTATTCAATAAAAAAATTTCCAGAATACGGAAAACTATCAGGACTCAATATTAAAAAATTAAAATCAGGAGCAAGAATAAAACAAGATGAGTATGAAAAAGAAGGAGTTGGAGATTTTGCTTTGTGGAAAGCGTGGGATGAAAACGATGGACCGGTGTATTGGGAAACCCAACTAGGAAAAGGAAGACCAGGATGGCACATTGAGTGCTCTGCAATGAGTACAAAATATTTAGGAGAAACAATTGACATACACACAGGAGGAATAGATAACAAATTCCCTCACCACGAAAATGAAATTGCACAAATAGAACCAGTGACAGGAAAACAATTCGTAAAATATTGGTTACACTGCGCACACTTAATGGTTGAAGGAGAAAAAATGTCAAAATCAAAAGGAAACTTTTACACTTTAAGAGATTTAACAGAAAAAGAAAAAATGAAACCAATGGCGATAAGATACACTTTACTAAATTCACAATATGGACAACCAATAAATTTTACTCGCGAATCAGTAAAAGATAGTGAAAAAACACTTGAAGGGTTACAAAACTTTATTGAAAGAGTAAGGGATATTAAAAACACTGAAATTAAAAACACTGAAGAAAACCCAAGAGTTAGTGAAATAATTGAAGAAAGCAAAACCGGGTTTGAAAATGCGATGAATGATAATTTGAATACACCCGAAGCAACAAAACACATATTTGAGTTTGTTAGAAAAATAAACAAATTAATTGATGAAAACCAACTTGGGCAAAACAATTCAAAAGAAATAATAAATTATTTAAAAAAAATAAACGAAGTTTTAGGAGTGCTTGATTTTACTGAAAAATTCTTTGAAATTAGTGAAGAGCAACAAAAACTAATTGAAGAAAGAACAAATGCAAAAAAAGAAAAAAATTGGGCAAAAGCTGACGAAATAAGAAACACACTTTTAGAACAAGGAATAATCCTAATAGATAATAAAGATGGAACAACTACTCCAAAACCAAAAAATTAACTATAACTTCTCCAAAAATCACTCTCAAAAAAACAACAAAAAAGGAAAACATATATAAACTCCTGAATCATTAATAGGTTGATAAAAAACAGCTTGCCAAAAATACAAAAATAAGAAATCAAGTGATTATAATGAAAAAAATTAACTCCAAAAAAGAAAAAAAACAAAAAAACAAAAAAAAAGAACACACTGTTGATCCTTTTTTATTTGGTTTTTTGACCAAGAACATAAACAATTATAGAAACTATTTATTAGATCGTGCTTCTCAATACCCAAAAATTATACAATTAACAGTTAAAAAAACACATTTATTTTCTTACAAATACCCAAAATTAATTTTATTTATTATTTGTATAATCGCTGCTTATTTTTTGGTGAGCAATGCTTCATTTGTAAATCTAATACAACATTTAAATGGATTGAGTTATATTGGAATGTTCATTACAGGTTTATTATTTTCTTTCGGTTTCACTAGTCCGTTCGCGGTAGCAATACTACTTGCAATGAAACCTGATAATATTTTATTATTCGCAATAATTGGAGGAATTGGCGCAACAATTTCTGATGTGTTAATATATAAATTTGTAAAATTTTCTTTTGAAAACGAATTCTTAGAACTAAAAAAAGAAAGGCCTGTGCTTTATGTTAAAGAAAATTTGGATAAATATTTACACCCAACTCTGAAAACATATTTAACCTTTGCTTTTGGGGGACTTCTTTTATCAACACCAATGCCTGATGAGGCAGGAATTTTGGTTCTTTCAGGATTAATGGAAATAAAATTAAAAGTGCTAATAGTAATTAGTTTAATTTTCAAAACAGCCGGAATTTTGGCTATTCTGTTATTGTAAAAAAATTGTAGGAATGTTAGAAATTATTTTACTATAATTTATTTTATTATTAATTTGTTAGAATTTTTTGTTAGAATTTATTTTATTACAATTTTATTAATCAGAATTTATTTTATTAGAAATTATTTTACTATAATTTGTTAGAATTTGTTTTGCAAAAATTTGTTTTGTAAAAATTTATTTCACCAAAATTTATTTTGACCATTTTTTGATTGCTTCTGATAATTCTTTACTATTTTTTGCCGCTTCTTTCACATCAATTCCGTTCATTTCTGCTTCGATCGCGTCCCTCATTGCTTTTGCTCCTGCAAAAGTTCCGCTTGGGTGTCCGTGAATTCCTCCGCCTGCTTGAATCACTATGTCTCTTCCCATTGAGTGAATTAGTGGTGATACACTTTGTGGGTGAATTGCTCCTGAACAAACAGCCATTACTGGAGCTAACCCCATCCAATCTTCTTGTAATTTGTGTTTGAATATTTTTTCTGAAATAAGAGTATCCTCAATTTTTTCTCCAAGAAGCATAATTTCTGTTGTTTCTTTATTACCAATTCCACCAACTTGTAATTCATCCACTCCAATTAATCTACAAATTTTTGAAACAACAAGCATACTTATTCCGTGATTGTTGGCTTTTGTAAAAACACCATGCCCTGCTTTGTGTGCGTGAATCACTATATTCAAGTCAAGTTCTCTTAATGCTTGAAGACCTGACCAACCAATAGTGAATGCATCAACTAAAACAAATCTTCCCCCGTGAGAAATAACCATTTTTGCTCTTGACACCATTTGATTATAAGAACCAGTGATATTTGGCAAATACTCTTTCACTTCCCCTGTTTCTCTCTCCACTCTTCTTTTAACATCAAGCACTGCTCTTATTCTTTCATCAAAATCATTTCCTTCTAGTGAAGTTAAATTTTCATCATCTCCAACAAGATCAGCGCCCCCCCTCCAAGCTTCTTCTGCGAGTTTGGCATACTCTTTAATTGTTAATCCAACTTTTGGTTTTATTACACAACTCAAAAGTGGACGATGAGGAATCCTCATTAACCTTCTAATCCCCGGAACACCATAATGCGGACCATAATAGTGTTTTACAAAAGAATCCGGAAACTCTATATCAAGTAATTTTATTGTTTTAATTTCTCGCATACTAAAAATATTCCCAGCAATTGAAGACAACACTTGTGGAATATTTCTTGCTTCAAAAAGATTTTCAGGAAAAGCGATTTTTACAATATTGTTTTTTTTACTAATCTCAAATATTTTTGGAGAAAATTTTTTGAAAGTAGTTTCATCAATATTTTTTAGTTCAGTCCAAGTACCAAGTCCTGCTTCAGAAGCAACTTTTCTTGCCACTGTTTCTAAAGTAACTCCCTTTGCTGGTTCAATAGAATAAACACAAATAAGATCAGTGTTTTCTGGTTTGTATTTCAAATTCAAATACGTTTCAAGTCTTTCAACAACCAAAAAAACCAACCCCTCACAATCACCAAACTTTATTACTAACTCACTCTTACTAATACATTTTCACTAATTTATTTTTATATTCATTTTCATTAACTTATTTTCATCAATTCATTTTCACTAATTTATTACTAATTTATTTTATTATTAATTTTCACACTATTTTTTTATTTCATTGTTTTTTTAAAACCAATCTTATATCTTCGTCAGTTATTGTTTTTCTTCCAGCGTGTTTTGAGTAAAGTGAAGCTTCTTGAGCAACTTTCATACCCACATCCTCTAAATGCTCTGCGAGTACTTTAGCAGCAGAACTACTAACCCTAATCCCACTAGATTTTCTAATAATCCTATCAACAGCCGCCAAAGGCAATTCAGACATAAAAAAAACACCTCTTTTAATAAACACCCATTTTTTAGAAAAATAAAACATTAGAAGAATAAAAAGGTATGCTTTTGAGCCAAAAATCGGCTTAATTGCGGAAAAAAAAGAAAAATAACTCCTTTTTAGACAAATTAACCAAAATTATTAGAATTAATTCCTCGGCATTGTTCTTAGAGAAGCTTTAAAACCCATACAAACCCTTACTAATTTATGCCATACTTAACTCACGAATTAATCAAACCTAATTCAATTGAAGCGAGACTTTATCAAGAAATACTATTTGCGAGAGTGTTAGAAAAAGGAAACACTCTTGTAGTTGCACCCACCGCACTTGGTAAAACAATTATTGCAGTAATGCTTTCAGCACACAAATTAAAAGAAACTAATTTGGAAAAAAAAGTTTTGTTCCTCGCACCAACCAAACCACTAGCAGTGCAACACAAAAATAGTTTTAAAAAATTTTTACAAATTGATGAAAACAAAATTGTTACAATCACAGGAACAACAAAACCAAAAGAAAGAAAAAAAATTTATGAAGAAGCACTAATAATCAATGCTACTCCTCAAACAATTGAAAATGATTTACTTAATGGATTACTTGATCTAAAAAAATTTGCTCTAGTTATTTTTGATGAGGCACACCGAGCAGTTGGAGATTATGCTTATGTTTTTGTAAGCAACCAATTTGCAAAAAAAAATCCCGAATGCTTAATACTTGCTCTCACTGCATCACCAGGAAGCGAAAAAGAACACATCCAAGATGTTTGCAAAAATTTGAACATAAAAAATATTGAAATAAAAGATTCCACTGATAGTGATGTGAAACCATACATTAATGAAATTGATGTTACTTGGGTAAAAGTAGAGCTGCCCCAAACTTTTGTTGAAATAAAAAACTTGCTTGAAGAATACCAAAAAAAACAAATCAAAGTGCTAAAATCAATAGGATTTGCGGTTACGGAAAACAAAAAATTTTATAACAAAATCAGATTATTAGAATTACAAAAAAGAATCCGCGCCCAATTAATGTCACACTCCAACACCCAACCAAGTTTATACATTGCAGCAAGCAAATGTGCAAGTATGCTAAAAATTTCTCACGCAGAAGAACTAATAGAAACACAAGGAATTGGAGCACTAAAAAATTATTTTGACAAATTAGAAGAAGAAGCAGCGAAAGGAAAAAGCAAAGCCGCAAAAAGCATAGCAAATGATGAAGGAATAAAAGAAGCAATTATTTTAACACACAAATTATTTAACCAAAAAGTACAACACCCAAAATATGAAGAACTAAAAAAAATAATTCTACGCCAACTAAAAGAAAAACCCAAAAGCAAAATAATTGTGTTCAATCATTACAGAGATTCAATAAGTGAAGTAGTGGATTTTTTGAGTAGTGAAAAAGAAATTAGGGCAAAAAAATTTATTGGACAAGCAACAAAAGGAAAAGAAAAAGGAATGAGTCAAAAACTCCAACAAGAAGTGCTCCAAGAATTGCGTGAAAACAAACACAATGTACTAGTTGCTTCAAGTGTTGCAGAAGAAGGACTTGATATTCCAAGCGTAGAACTAGTAGTGTTCTTCGAACCTGTTCCCAGCGAAATAAGAACAATTCAAAGAAGAGGAAGAACAGGAAGATTCTCACGAGGAAAAACAATAATATTAATGACAAAAGGAACAAGAGATGAAGCATTCTATTGGACAGGAAGAAACAAAGAAAAAAAAATGAAAAAAACACTGAAAGAAATGAAAGAAACACAAATGCTACTCACAAGTGAAATAGATCAAGAAATAAAAAAACAAACAAAAATAACTCACAACCAAAAATTTGATAAAGAACAAACCCTGTTAAAAACATTTACAGAAAAAACCGAAGAAAACAAAAACGAAATAATTATTTTTGCTGACACAAGAGAAGGAGCATCAAGTGTAACAAAAAAACTATTTGATATGCCAAACACCAAAATTATTTCAAAACAACTAGAAATCGGAGACTACATTTTAAGCAAAGATGTTTGTGTAGAAAGAAAAACAATAGAAGATTTTGTGAACTCAATGATTGATGGAAGATTGTTTACACAATTAGTTAATTTAAGAGAAAGTTATCCAAAACCACTAATTCTAGTAGAAGGAAATTTTGAAGAAATATTCAATCTAAGAAACATTCACAAAAACTCAATCATAGGAGCACTCACATCAATTGCTCTGGATTACCAAACCCCAATCATTAACACAAAAAACTCAAACGAAACCGCCGAGTATTTATACGTTATTGCAAAAAGAGAACAAATAGGAAAAGACAAAGAAATAGGAATCAGGTTTGGTAGAAAAGGACTCACTACAAGCGAAAAACAAAAATTCATTGTAGAAGGATTCCCACTAGTCGGACCACAATTAGCAAAAAACTTGTTAGAAAAATTCGGTTCAATAAAAGCAATAATTGATGCTAACGAAAAAGAACTAACCACAGTAGAAGGAGTGGGAAAAAAGAAAGCAAGAGAAATCCAAAAAATAATACACGCAAAATACAAAAATAACGAAAATGAAAAAGAAAACACGAACAAAACAATAAAAGAAACAATTGAAAAAAATGAAACAACAAATAATAAACCAATAGATGAAAATGAACCAATAGATGAAGAGGAACAAGAATAAATAAAAAATAAAATAAAAGAAATGAAAAATAAAAAAATAATGAAAAATAAAAAAACAGAAATAAATAAAAAAAACAAATAAGTAAATAAAAAATAAAGGAAATAAATAAAAAAAGTGAAAAAATGACAAAAAATAGTAAAAGAAACTCTGAGTGAAAAATGCAGCCCCCTCTAAAAAGCTTTAAAAACCTGCCTTAAATTAATTATCTTATAGATTTGAATAATTATAATTAAATAATTATAATTGAACAAATTATAATTGGATAATTAAATTAATTATATTTTATTGGTGAAAAAAATGGTACAATGGCATACAAAATCAAGAAAAAAAACTAGCGGTGGAAAAAGAACAACCGTTAGAAGATGTGATAAGAAAAAAGCATGGATGGGTGGACTTCCAGCTAACACTAAAACAAGCGAAACCTCAGAACAAGAAATAAAAACAAAACAAGGAAGAGGAAGCAAATTAAAGAAAAGAACAATTCAAACAAAATACGTAAATGTAGTGGACAAAAAAACAGGAAAAGTACAAAAACTAGAAATCATTGCAGTAAAAGAAAATAATGCTAATAGATTATTTGCTAGATCAAATATAACAACAAAAGGAGCAATAATCAGAGTAAAATCAGGAAATACAGAAAAACTAGCAAAAGTAACAAACAGACCAGGACAAGACGGAAACGTAAACGCAGAACTAACAGAGTAAATCAATAAAAAAAAACTCTAACAAAAAAACACAAAAATAACACAAAAAAAAATCACTAACAAAAAAACACTAAAAAAATGATTAAAACACTTCAAAACCACTAATTTGAACAATTAAAATTAACCCTTTATAAAGGCAACTTTTTTGAGTAAGATTTATAAATCTAACCCAAAGGGTCTTATATATTCGACTGGTTCTAGCAGAATTTTTCGGATCGGTTTTTTTATTAAAAGAAAGGTGATTTATTGGCTCGAAAATGTCAAGAATGTGGTAGTGAAAGAATAAGAGTTGATTATGCAAAGGGAGAAGCCGTTTGCATGGATTGTGGACTAATTGTATCAGAAGAAGAAATGTTTGATTCTGGAAAAGAATGGAGATCTTTCGACCAAGGTGATGAGGACTCTGCAAGAGGAGGATCACCAATGAAATACACTAAACTAAACAAAGGTTTAGTGACAATGATTGATAGAAGAGGAACTGATCTAAGAGGAAACAAGCTCTCAAGCAAAGGAAGAGCACAAATGTACAGATTAATTAAATGGCACAAAAGAGCAAGCGTATCAAGTTCAATGCAAAGAAACTTATCAATCGCGTTAACAGAAATGAGAAGAGTAGCATCATACTTAAACATACCAGAAACACTAGTTGAAGCAGCTGCTTTACTTTACAGAAAAACCGTAAAAAAAGGACTAATTAGAGGAAGATTAATTGAAGCAGTGGTAGCAGCAGTATTATACACAGTGTGCAGAACATACCACGTACCAAGAACATTAAACGAAATGGCAGAAGCAAGTGGATTAACAAAAAAAGAAATTGGGAGAACATACAGATTCTTAGTTAGAGAACTAAACCTAGATGTTCCACTAACAAACCCAATTCACTACATTCCAAGATTCGCTTCAGAACTAAACCTATCAGGAGAAGTTCAAGAAGAAGGAAGAAGAATACTTGAAGATGCTATAAAGAAAGGACTAATCTCAGGAAGAGGACCAACAGGAGTGGCCGCGGCAGCAGTATACATTGCTGGACTTCTGAAAGGAGAAAGAAGAACACAAAAAGAAGTAGCGAACGTAGCAGGAGTAACAGAAGTAACAATCAGAAACAGATACAGAGAACTAAAGAAAAGACTAAACATTGATGTAGCAGCATAAAAACAAAACAAAAAGATAAAACACAAAAATAAAAAAAACAATTAAATTGTTGTGTGGATTTAATTCCACACAATAAACTTTTTTTAAAAAAATTTAAAAAAAAAACAAAAACCCATACCAAAAAAAACTTTTACCAACAAATTAATCAAAAAATTATAAAAAAAATAAAAAAATTAACAAAAAAAATAAAAAATTATAAAAAAATAAAAAAATTAAAAATATTAACAAAAAAAAACAAAAAAAATTATTAAAAAAAATTTTGATACTATAAATAGGTATTTATATTAAAACAATTATACAATTTAGTGGGAACATTTTGATGGAAAAAGTTTCTGAAAATAAAACTAATTTTAGTATTAAGGATTGTGTAAACCAAGAGTATGATATAATCATAATTGGTGCGGGGCCTGCGGGAATGTTCGCAGCACTTGAAGCAAGCACTAACACTAAATTGAAAATACTTTTAATTGACAAAGGAAAACTAATCGGAGAGCGAACAAAACAAGAAGTGATGAATGGGTTTGGAGGAGCGGGGACTTTTTCTGACGGAAAACTACACTTCACTCCTGTGTTGAGTCACGAAAAAATGTTTCATTTGTACAATGAAAAAGAATACACTAATTTAATTAAAGAAGTTGAAAAAACTTTTTTAGATTTTGGAGTAAAACCGGATTATTATCCAAAAAATATTGAAAAAACAAATTTACTAGTGGAACATTCACAAAAAAACAATATCAAACTTTATGTTAGAAAAACAATTCATGTGGGTTCTGACATATTACCAAATATAATGAAAAATTTTCAAGACAAACTAGAAAAAAACAATGTTGGCCTTTTAGCAGAAACAGAGGTTAGTGATATTATTGTTGAAAATAACGAAGCAAAAGGAATTATTTTAAAAGATGGAGAAAAAATATTTTCTAAAAATATTATTTGTGCTCCTGGAAGATACAATGCTAAGTGGATGCAAGATCTCGCAAAAAAACATGGACTTAAAGAAATTTATGACAAAATTGAAGTGGGGGTTAGAGTAGAGTTTCCATCAAGTGTTCTAAAAAAACACGCTGATTTAATGTACGAAACTGTGTTCAAAATGTACACCCCAACCTATGATGATGTTATTCGAACATTTTGTCCTTGTCCAAATGGACATGTCGCAATAGAACAATACGAGGATTTTGTTTGTGTAAATGGACACTCAAATTCAAATCACGATTCTGAAAACTCAAATTTTGCTTTTGTAACAGAAATCGCACTAACCGAACCGCTAGAAAATACACGGGCTTACGCAAATTTTATTGCACAAGGAGTAACACTCATTGGTGGAGGAAAACCAATAATTCAAAGACTTAAAGATCTAAAAAAAGGAAGAAGAAGTACTCCTGAAAGAATTATGCACTCCCACATTGAACCAAGTTTAAAAGAAGCAGTGCCTGGAGATATTGGGATGAGTATGCCGTATAGGATTACTAAAAACATTATTGAAGGAATAGAAATGCTTGATAAGGTACTACCAGGGCTAAATGGGGACTCAACTTTCTTATATGCTCCCGAAGTAAAATTCCGTTCAAACAAAATACTAACAAACAAAAATCTAGAAACCAATATAAAAAACCTTTATGTTGCAGGAGACGCTGCTGGAATATCAGGGAATATTGTTGGCGCTGGAGTCACTGGGATAATTGCAGGAAAAGCAATAAAAGAAAAAAATAAATAAAAAGCATATTTTTATTCTTTTTGATTACTCGTTATTGTATGGTTTCAGAATTATCAAGCGCAATTGCTACAGCAAAAAGAAATTGTTACTTGTGTCACGCTCACAGAAGATTTAGAGAAACAGAGCCACAACGAGAACTAGCGAGAACATCAGCAAGAAATGCTTACGAATTATTAAAAATAGCTTTTGAAGAATTAAGAGCAAAAGATGCTCCAACAAAACAATTAGACATAGTAAGAGAAGCAAAAGCACTCACTCTTGAAGGATTAGATGTTTGCAAAAATTGTGATAAAGAAAGACCAAGATTGAAAGAAACAATAATTGATCTAAAATAAACTATTGAACAAAATAAATTACAAAACAAATTACAAAACAAACTACAAAACAAACTACAAAACAAACTAAATTAATAAACAAAACAAAAAGCAACAAAAAATTAATCAAAACAAAATTAATAAAAAGCACAAAAATAAAATTAATAAAAAAATAAAAAAACAATATTAATAAAAAAATGAAACTAATTTTAACCCATCATAGTTTTAACACCACCCTAATTTTTACCACTTCAATTTTAACCCACCCTAACTCTTTTAATACAACAAAATAAATATTATTTATGCACCAAAAAAGAAGAATAGTGTCAAAGAATGCAAAAAAAGTTTCACAAACCATACCAAAAATTGTAACAAAAGCAACTAGAACCAGATCACTAGCATACACTCCAAAATTTAAAAAATTTGTAAGACAAAACAACCAAGTGCTTTCCAAAGTAAAAAAACTCATCACAATAAATTTTGATAAATTAAGAACAGGGCAAAAAATTACAACTGCGAATGAAAATATAGCCCTTGTTAAATATGCTTCAGGAAAACACAAAGGCGCAGCTAATTTAATGACACTAAAAGCAAGAGCTGGAAAAAGATTATTTTTTATTAAAATAACTAAAGGACAGGATAGAAACTTGGCCAAAAGGTATGCTAATGCCGAAATGATTCTGCAAAAACTTGGAAGAAAAATAAACGGATTTACTGTTAGAATAATAAAACCAGAATTTATTTATAGCGAAGGAATAACAAACAGATCATTATCAAATCCCGGGAGAACATTTTTTGTTAGTGATTTTGTTGATCAAAGCAAAGTAATCCAACCAATTAACTATCATGGAAAAGAAAGAGAAAAAATACACGAAACACTTGAAAAAGTGTGTAATTTTATGAAACAAGAAGGAGTAATCTTAGATAACCCCCAATTCAATTCTTTTTATGAACAAAAAACAAAAACAATATATTTGTATGATATTTAAAAATTTTGTACCTTTAATAATTTTATATCTTTAATAATTTTATACCTTTAATAAGTTATAATATTAAATTTGGTGAAAATATGATTATAGCAGGAATTGATGAAGCGGGAAGAGGGCCTTGTTTTGGTCCAATGGTTGTTAGTATTGTTGTAATTGATACGAAAAATGAGAGTGAGTTAAAAAGTATTGGAGTGAAAGATTCTAAAGAAATTTTGCCAAAAAAAAGAGAATCCTTGCTTTTAAAGGTAAAAGAAAAAACACTTGAACACCAAACAATAATTCTTGAAGTTAAAGAAATTAATTCGTTAATGGTAAAATATTCTCTTAACGAAATTGAGGCAATGAAAATTGCTGAGTTAATAAATAATTTAGATGAAGAAGTTGAAAAAGTATTTGTGGATAGTCCTGATTCTATTCCAAAAAAATTTGAAGAAAGGATTAGAAAATACTTAAACAAAGATAAACAAAAAATAAAAATTATTTCTGAAAACAAAGCTGATTCAAAATATGTTGTTGTTGGAGCGGCTAGTATTATTGCGAAAGTTACTCGGGATAAAGAAATTGAAAAAATTTGTGAAAAATTTGGAGATATTGGTTCGGGATATCCTTCTGATCCTTATACAAAAAAATTCTTAGCAGAGTATGTGGAAAAAAATGGAAAACTCCCCCCATTTTCTAGAATTTTTTGGAAAACTTGTGAAGTGGCTCTTGAACAAAAAGGAACAACACAACAAAAACTATTCTAACAAAAAAAATTAATTAAAAAAAACTAATTAAAAAAAATAAAAAATTAATTAAAAAAAATAAAAAATATAAAAATAAAACAAACCTATTTTTCATTTTCAAATTATTCCTCGTCTTCTTTTTCTTCAAGCACTTTATTGATTGCGTGTCCAATTGGGGATTTTGTATCTTTTGCGGTTTGAGCAATGGTTGGTTTTTTGTCTTTGTTAAATTCTTTTCCAAAATATTCAATAAATTTTGTTGTAGTGGTTAATACAAAAGTTCTACCTTTTGGTTCTCTTTTAACAAACCCTGCTTCTAATAAAATCTTTAAATGATCATAAGCTTTGTTATTTCTATACGCTACAACAAGAGATTGGTTTATTGGTTGTTTGTAAGCAATTAAAGCCAAAGTTTTCATAACCCCTCTAGAGAACATAGAATCTTGAGCAAAATGCTTTACTTTATCTTCATACTCTTCTTTAACCCGCATTTGATAACCTATTGGAGACTCCACTATTTCTAAAGCGGTTTTTCTTGTTTTATAAAAATAAATTAATTCATCAAGAAGAGCTTTTGTTTGCAATCTTGAATCAATTTCGGCAATCGCTTTAAGTTCTTCCAAAGGTAAAGGTTTGGGTGACATAAAAAGAGCCGCTTCCAAAATTTTTTCCTTCTCAAGTCTATCCATCAAAATCACTAAATAAAACTTCTTCACTAACTACAACACAAACTACATCCAATAATATACTTACTACAATACTCACTAACATACTTACTAAAATGCTTACTAACTACACACCACTAATTCAACATTTTTACTTCCAATTAAATAAAGATTTAATCAAATATAAACCATTCGGTAGGATACGATTAAAAGAATTTTAAAAGAATTTTTAGAAAAAAAATGTGACAAAAGGGTTTTAAATGTCAAAAAACACTATTGTATTGGTGATAAAATATGGGATATGAACACATAAACTCTAAAGGAACTAAGTATTATTTACACTCAAGAGGTAGATTGTTTTTCTTTTCAAAAAACCCAGAGGACAGTATTGATTTACCAAGTGGTTATATTGTTGTTGAAAACCAAAAAACAGGGTTACCAATGATAAAAAAACAAGAATAAATAAAAAATTAAAAATAATTAAAAGTGTATTTATTGTTAGTACAAATTATTAATTAATACAAATCATTAATTAATACAAATTTTAAACTATTACGAATTAGTAGGTGATTGTATTCCACTAAAAGGACCACTTGCAATTACTGATGCACGAAGAAAAGCACAATTCAACCCTGAAATAACTAGAAAAGCTAGAAAAAGACAAAAACGATCAGATATTATTAGTAGAAGGGCAATAGAAAAAAGAGGAATTAATTTAAAAATTTTCAAAACAAGTTATCGCGGAATGCAAAAACTAGAAAGTATGGCGAAAAGATTGGGTTGGACAAAACAACAACTAAGAATAAAACAAGCAATTTTACTTGATAGAATCGCTGCAAGAAACGCTGACCATATCCTTGAAGGACTACGAAGAAATGGAACACTTCCTGATATTGCAAAAGCAGAAGGCATAGAATTTAATTCCAGAACAGAAATAAGATTATGGGAAAAAATGTTTGGGGACTTTTATGTTAATTTTTCAAAAAACCCAAAAGTTCCAAATGCTAAAGAAATAATCAAAGCACGGGTGTGGATTGAAAAATACATTACAGTTCCAAAAATAATTCATGCAGAAAGGGGAAGAAAGTGGAAAAAAATACACAACATTGTGAATAATTTAATTGAAAAAAATATTAACCCTGAACAAAATTTAATTGCTGAAACAAAGAAAATCCTAAACAAAAAAATAACTAATGAAGGGACAAGAAAAAACATTATAACCAAATATCGCGCGCTTGATATAATTATGGCTTCATCAATTTACGCGGATGTAATAAAAGCAAAAACAGAACACACTGCTTCAAATGAATATGAAAGAGAAAGAATATGGAATCACGCATATAGTGAAGGAATGAGTATGATATATCCACTAATTGAAAATAATCCTGAACTTGTGGAAAGGATTAGAACTTTTAACTCCATAAAACCAACCAAAAAATAAACAATAACCACAAATCAATTACAAATCAATTACAAATCAATCACAAATCAATTATAAATTAAACACAAATTAAAATCAAATTAAATGCTTTTTTAAACTTTTTTCGCCAATAATCTCTCAAAGTGGTGGTAAAATATGGTTGCTAAAATAAAAAAAGAAAAGAAGAAAAATGAAGAAAAAAATGAAAAAAGCAAAATAGAAAAAGAACTATTTTTAGAAAAAAAGAACGCGTGGGAATTACTTGAAAATGAAAAAAAAGAAGCCTTTGCTTTAGCAAAAGAATACAAAAAATTTATTGATGAAAACAAAACTGAAAGAGAAATTGTGCGCACAGTAGAATCAATGGCTAAAAAAAATGGGTATGTGAATTTAAAAGATGCAACCCCAACCACAAAAAAAATTTATGCAACTAATCACGAAAAAAATATTTTACTAGTGGATTTAAGTGGAGGGAATTTAAAACAAGGAGCAAGAATTATAGGATCACACATTGATATTCTAAGACTTGATTTTAAATTAAACCCAATATATGAATCAGAATCATTCGCACTAATCAACACCCACTATTATGGCGGAATAAAAAAATACCATTGGTTAAACACCCCACTATCAATTCACGGAGTAGTATTTGACAAAAATGGAAAAAAAATAGAAATAGTTTATGGAGAGGAAGAAGAGGAAGCAGTTTTTGTTATAAGTGACTTATTACCACATCTAGAAGGAAGAGAAGGATATGACAAACCAGCACGAAACATAATACAAGGAGAAGAAATGGATGCTCTTGCTGGAAGTATTCCAATAAATGATAAAAAAGTTAAAGAAAAAATAAAAGCAACATTCCTAAAAATAATGAACGAAAAATATGGAATTACTGAAAGAGATTTTGTATCAGCAGAACTTGCACTCTACCCATCAATGAAAGCAAGAGATGTTGGAATTGACGGAGGACTAATGGGAGCACCAGGACACGATGACAGGGTTTGTTCATACTTAGCAGTGAAAACAATTCTTGAATCCTCAAACAAAAAAACAAAACCAGCAATAGTGCTTTTAGTAGATAAAGAAGAAATTGGAAGCGTAGGAAACACTTCAATGGATTCTCTATTCTTTGAAAATACTCTTGAAAAAATAATAAAATTAAGAAAAGAAAATACTACTGCAAGAGAGGTACTAGAAAATTCAAAAGCAATAAGTGCTGATGTGACATCAGGAAGTGATCCAAAATATATGGATAAAATGGATCCAATGAATGCAAACAAACTTGGATATGGAGTAGCAATGGAAAAATACACTGGGAGTGGAGGAAAATACCACGGAAGTGATGCTAACGCTGAATACGTTTCTTGGATACGAACAATGCTAGAAGAAAACAACATTCCTTGGCAATACGGAGAACTAGGAAAAGTTGATCAAGGAGGAGGAGGAACAATAGCATACATTTTGGCAAAATACAATATGAACATAGTGGATATGGGAACACCCGTACTCGCAATGCACTCACCATTTGAAATAATAAGCAAAATAGATTTACTTTGCACAAAAAAAGCATACGCAGCATTCTTTGAAAAAAAATAATTAAAAAAAACAAAACAATTCAAAGAAATATGGCGTATTCTTAATTTTTTAAAAAAAAAGAAGGTTTTTTGAAAATGTGGAAAAAAGTTGATTGCATAATACTTAGAAATTTTCACCACTATTTTAAAGATCCGACAATAAACAAATATTTAGAAACAGAAATTAGCGAAGATTATGAAGGATACTTACTAATTTTTGAAAACAAAAAACCAATATGGGTATCACACCCATTTAATTACTCACAAATCAAAAAAAAATTAAACAAAAAAGCAATAACAAAAAAATATCAAACAAAAAAAGACATTGAAACAATACTAAAAACCAATTGTGGAAAAAAAATAGGGTACAATGGAAAATTCATTAGTGTGAAGAGTTTAACTAATTTGAAAAAATTACTCAAAGGAAAAAAATTTATTGATGTTACACAAGAACTAGAAAATGCACGGGAAATAAAAACCAAAAATGAAATAAAAAAAATACAAACAGCCACAATTGTTACAAAAAAAATTTTACAAACAATAAAAAAAACACTAAAAAAAGGAATGAGTGAAAAAGAGGTTGAAAATAAAATAAAACAATTAATTAAAGAAAAAAACAAAAAAGAAAACAAAAATTATTCACTCGCTTTTTCAATTGTTGCTTTTGGGAAAAACACTTCAAATATTCACTACCAAACAAAAAATACTAAATTAACAAACGGACCAGTGCTTTTTGATTTTGGAATAAAATACGAAGGGTATTGCTCGGACATTTCTGATTCACTTTGGTTTGGAGAAAAAAAAGGAAAAAATTACGAATTTTATGAAAAAGAAAAACAAAAAGTAATTAACTCAATAAACGAAATAGAAAAAATCCTACAACCCAATATAAAAGCAAAAGAACTCTATCACACAGCAACTAAACACTTAGGATCAATCCCCCACGCAATTGGACACGGAATTGGGATTGAAGTGCATGATTATCCAAGCGGAATTGGAAAAAAAAGTAATTATTTACTAAAAGAAAATATGATACTAGCAATAGAACCGGCAATTTATAATAAAAAATTTGGAATAAGAATTGAAAACAATTATTTAATCACAAAAAATGGATTTAAAAAATTGTGATGGTGAAAAAATGAGATTTAAAGAAGCACGCACAAAAATCCACACCGCTCTAACAAACAAAAATATGTGCGTAATTGTTGGAGAATGCAGTGTGGAATACAATGGAAGAGCACACTCAAATCTCCCGCTAGGAAAACGAATGATTTTAATTAAAGCTGACGGAAGCTTATCAGTTCATGAAAATAGATTGATTAGACCAACAAATTATATGATGAATACAAAAATTAGTTGTGAAATAAAAACTGATAAAAAAATATTAGAATTACAAGCAAAAAGAAATAAACCAAAAGAAACCATTACAATAGAATTTACAAAAATAATTGATGTGAATAATTATGATTTGCCAGAAAGTAATGATATTAGACTTGTTGGATCTGAAAAAGAACTAAATGAAGCACTAATGGAGGATCTTTCATTCCTTGAAACAGGACTCAAACCAATAAACCAACAACAATACTTCAGAACAGGAATTTGTGATATCATTGCAGAAGATGCAAAAGGGAGACTTGTTGTAATTGAATTAAAAAGAAGACAAGCTGATTACTCAGCAGTCACCCAACTAAAAAGATATGCTGAAACAGTACAAAAAATGAAAGGAATAAAAACAAGAGGGATACTTTTGGCACCAAGCATAAGAAAAAGTGCGCTTGAATTATTGAAAAAATACGGACTCGAATATTTTAGTTACGATTTTGAAATAAAAGAAAAAAGCAAAATTAAAGGAATAAACAAAACCCAAATGAAAATAAATGAATACTAAACACCATTACTCACTATCAATTACCAATTATTTATTACTATTGTCCTTATTCATTACCATTACTCATTATTCACTATTCATTATTCATTACCATTATCCTTATTCATTATCATTATCCATTATTTCCAGCACATCAAGTTTTTCACAATAACAAGGAACACCCAAAATTTCTGAAACACTTGGTTTTGTTCTATTATCATCCCCTGAAATAAACTCCTTAACATAAGTACCGTGAGAAGTTTTTAACACAAGAGAAAAGTGAAAATCATCAACCAATTTTGCTTCAATTAAAGTAACTTTCTTTTCCCTATCCATCATTGTTCTTCTCTTTTCCACACGAACAGGAGTGGTTTGAATTACACTAAATTCTTTACCCAAAACAAATTGTCCAATATTTTGTGATGTTATTTTTTGTTCGGCTTTTACTAGTGCTTGATAAATTTTATTGTGAGGGGTGTCTTTTAGAGGGGATACTTCTTTTGATGTAACAAATTTTAAAGAATTAACACTCACTTTTCCTTTTAGTTTTTGATTAATTTCATCTTCAAGATTTTTAAGAAAAATTGTTTTTTTTTCTGGAGAAATTATTTGCATAATAAAAGGACGACCCTTTCCAAGCATTAACACATCCATATCCTCTCTTCCTGCTCCGTGCAAAATAATGTCTTTTGCCAAAAAATATTTTTTAAAATAATCTCCAATTAATTGTTCAACACTATCTTCTGAAAAATGTCCCGTATCTTTACAATACCAACACCCGTACCCTCCACACTTATTACAAAAATACTCTGTTTGAGCAATGCTTCGTAAGTATTTAGAATATCGCCCATAAACAAAAACAGGATTAATTCTTAAGAAAATAGTTTTTTTTGGAAAGTGAATCAAAAACACTGATTCGGGATCACTAAAGTTTATTTTTAAATTATTTTTTTTAGCAAATTCTAGATTTATTTTGTGTTGCAAGGATTTTTTTAATAAATCTCTTTGAACAGAATCAATTTCTTTTCCCCAAGAAATACCAATTTTGAAAGAACTAATTTCTTTTTCACCGAACAATTCTTGGAGTTTTGAGAACACATCATTGAAAACTTTTTCTTCATTAGAAAAATCAGTAAAATCAAAAGAAATTTGATAATGATATTCTTTGTGCTTTTCTTTAATGTGCATTAATCTCCTAACCATAAACAATCATAAAAAATAACTAAAAAGAATAGAATAAAAATATAAACCTTGCAAAAAAATAATGGATTTTTTGTTTTTAGTGTTTTTATTAAAATAAAAAATATATTAAAATAAAAAATATATTAAAATAAAAAAAGAAAAGGGAGAGCACTTCCCCCCAAATTTTTTACAAAAAAAGGTGATTATTTTCACTTTACTTTTTTTATAATTTTGATTAATTTTTATTTATTCTTTAGCAAGTGTCCAAACTTGTTTTAGTCCTAGAACTAAAGCTGCTGGAGCCACTAAAGCAACTATATTCATAACAATCGCTACTAGTAATGATCCAACCGGTAGAATAACAGTATCCAATACTAATAAACCACCAGCAGTATTACCAACTAACGCAACTGCCATTGTCGCAATCAAAAAGTCAGTTATGTGCTTATCTTTTACATTCAGAATTCCAACAATCAATCCCAGAATAACTAAAATTAGCATTAAAATTGCTGAAAGATTAGCATCAATAACTCCTGGCATTAGTACTCCCACTATAGCCAAAAGCACAGCTAATATTATTCCAATCAAGAAAGCAAAACTACCTGTTGTTTTTGAAACCATATAGTAACCTCCTCTGCTAAAAGAAGGCCCATCCACCTATTTAAAACCTACCCAAAGAGAAAAAGTAGATAAAAAAAAATTATTATTTTTTATTTATTTTAAATAATTTAGTTAAATTTAGTTTATTAATTATCTTAATTATTTTAATTAGTTTAATTACTTTTATTTATTATTTAGTTTAATTTATTTAAATTTATTTTAATTTAGTTTAATTTATTTAAATTTATTTTAATTTAGTTTAATTTATTTTAAAAGTGGAAATGCTTTTTTTCCCGCAAATTTTAATTTATTTTCTTCCCAAATTTTTAAAATTCTGTTATATTTTGCCATTCTCTCCCCTCTACAAGGTGCTCCGGATTTTATTTGTCCACAACCAAGCCCCACTGAAAGATCTGCAATAAAATAATCATTAGTTTCTCCTGATCTATGAGAAACTTGCACTCCCCAATTTGCATCAAATGCGATTCTTGCTGATTCTAGTGCTTCAGTAAGTGTTCCCACTTGATTCACTTTTAGTAATAAAGCATTTGCTCTCTTTTTTTGAATAGCTTCAACAATGTAATTTTTTTGTGTAACAGTTAAATCATCAGCCAAAATTTGTACTCTTTTACCGTATGTGGAGTAAAAATTTTCCCAAGAATAAAAATCATTTTCATCAAACGGATCTTCTATTGAAGCAATTGGATAATATTTTAGTAATTCTTCATACACATTCATAAATGTTAAACCTGATAATTTGCGTCCTTGAATATGGTACAATGTTTTTCCCACTCCGTCCTTAAATGCAAATGAACTCGCAGCCACATCAAGTCCAATATAAATTGAACCAGCATACCCGCAAGAATCTATTGCTTTTGTTATTTCATCAAGTGGTTCTTCTATTTTATTCATTTGAGGAGCGAATCCCCCCTCATCTCCAACATTAATTGCGCTCTTCCCATACTTGTTTTGTAAATTCTTTTTTAGTTCGTGAAACACTTCCACCCCTGCATAAAAAGCTTCATCAAAATTCTTGAAATTTATTGGCAAAATTTGATACTCTTGAAAAGCTATTTCATTCCCCGCGTGCTTTCCACCATTAATAATATTCAAAGCAGGAACTGGCAACATTGCTTCTCTAGAAATTAGTTCTGACATATACTGCCAAACCTCTTTCTTTTTTGATAATGCCCCTGCCCTCGCTGTTGCAAGAGAAACCGCTAAAAGCGCATTTGCTCCCAAATTTTCTTTTTGTGGAGAGGAATCAAGTTCCAATAAAATTCCGTCAATTAATTTTTGTTCCCTACAATCTTTCCCAATTAATTTTGGAGCAATTATTTCATTAATATTTTTAACAACTTTAGTTACTCCAAGACCATTAAATGCTTTTCCCCCATCTCTCAATTCTCTTGCTTCTCTTGAACCAGTACTAGCACCACTTGGAACCGCTGACTTGAACACCCCAAACGCTGTTTTTACTTCACATTCAACGGTAGGGTTTCCTCTAGAATCAAAAATAGATCTGGCCCTAATTGCTCTAATAGAATACATAATAGAAAAATCAATGCTTTTCTAGTTAAAAAAGATTATGCTTTATAAAAAAAATCAATTTTTTGACATTTTTTTGGAAATACCCATTTTTAAAATCAAATAATTTTTTTGAAAGTAAGTAATTTAAAACAAAAGGGGAGGGGTTAGATTTTCTTTTTTCCTATTTCTTTTTGTAATTGTGCAATTTGATCTCTTAAAGCAATTGCAAGTTCAAAGTTTAGTTTTTCCGCAGCCGCCCTCATTTCTATTTCCATTTGTTTTACTACTCTTTCTTTTTCTTTAGCAGGAATGTGTTTAGTGTCTTTAATTATTATTATTTGTTCTTCAATTGCTTTTGTTATGGTTTTTGGAACAATTTTGTTCTTTTTGTTAAACGCTAATTGAATTTCTCTTCTTCTATTTGTTTCACTAATTGCTTTCTTCATTGAATCAGTGATTTTATCAGCATAAAGTATTACTTTTGCGGAAGAGTTACGCGCAGCTCTCCCAATTATTTGGATTAAACTCTTTTGATCCCGCAAAAATCCTTCCTTGTCAGCATCAAAAATTGCTACAAGTCCAAGTTCAGGAATATCAATCCCTTCACGCAAAAGATTAATACCCACAAGAACATCAAATTTCCCAACCCTGAATTGTCTTAATATTTCACTCCTATCAAGTGTTTTTATTTCAGAGTGAAGATACCTTGCTTTTATTCCTTTTGAAGCAAAATAATCAGCGAGTTCTTCGGCCAATTTTTTTGTTAAAGCAGTAACCATTACTCTATTCCCATTTTTTATCACAATGTCAATTTCTTTCAAAATATCCTCGATTTGTCCCTTAGTTTTTCTCACAATAACTTCAGGATCAACTAATCCAGTTGGTCTAATTATTTGTTCAACAAAATTTTTTGAATGAGTTCGTTCGTATTTATCAGGAGTGGCGCTCACAAAAATTACGTTTTGTTTATCCAAATAATCTTTTTCAAATTCACTAAATTTTAGCGGACGATTATCTAATGCGCTTGGTAAGCGAAAACCATAATCCACAAGAGTTTGTTTTCTTTGTCTATCCCCATTATACATTCCATTCAATTGTGGAATTGATTGGTGAGATTCATCAATCACAATCAAAAAATCATCACCAAAATAATCCATTAAAGTGTATGGTTTTTCCCCTTTTGATCTCCCATCAAAATGCCTTGAATAATTTTCTATCCCTTTACAAAAACCAATAGTGTTAAGTAATTCAATATCATACATTGTTCTTTGTTTCAATCTATGCGCTTCAATTACTCCAAGAGCGAGAAGTCTTTGCGCAAGTTCTTTTTTTATTGACTCAATAGCTTTTTGAGTTGTTCCTTCTGGTAAAACAAAATGGCGCGCAGGGAATAAACTAAAATGCGTAATTCTTTGTTTAATTTCATTAGTATTTTTATCAAGCACTCTAATTTTATCCACTCGATTCCCATCAAGTTCTATTCTAATAATATCTCTCCAATACCCTGGAACAATATCAATTGTGTTCCCCCTAACCCTATATCTCCCACTCAACAATTCTAAATCATTTCTTTCATATTGTGCATCAAGAAGTTTTGACATTAATTCATCTCTTGATAACTCCATTCCTTCCTCAATATCAATACACATTCCTTGATAGTTTTTTGGATTGCCCAACCCATAAATACAAGAAACACTCGCTACAACAATCACATCATTTCTTGATAAAAGAGAAGTTGTTGCAGAAAGCCTCATCCGCTCAATATATTCATTAATTTGCGAATCCTTTTCGATGTATTGATCAGTTTGTGGGATATAACTTTCTGGTTGATAATAATCATAAAAAGAAACAAAATATTCTACTCTATTGTTTGGAAAAAATGTTTTAAATTCATTATAAAGTTGTGCTGCAAGAGTTTTATTATGTGCAAGAACAAGCGTTTTTTTTCCAACATTTTGAATAACATTAGCTATCGTAAAAGTTTTTCCACTACCAGTTACTCCCAAAAGTGTTTGTGTTCTTTTCCCACTCTTTATTCCAATAGTAAGTGACTTTATTGCACTAGGCTGAGAACCAGCAGGTTTAAATTTTGAAACAAGTTCAAACTTTTGAACATTATTTGAATTTTGAACATTATTTGAATTTTGAACATTATTTTTGTTTTGTTTTTGCATAAATAACACACTAATTACAGAGGTTTAAATTACTTTTGCGAACAAATAACCAAACCCATTATTTTTCAAACATTTCTTTTCTTTTCAACACTTCCCTATAAGCATTAGCAAATCTGTGTGCTTCGTCACGAATTAATTGAAGTAATTGAAGGCCTTTATTTTTTTTGTCCAACAATAAGGGTTCTTTTTTTGTTGCTGTATAAATTTTTTCAAATTGTTCTGCAATAGAAATAATTGGAATACTTAATTTTAATTCTTTTAGTACTTCATTTGTTACTTTTAGTTGGGCCAACCCCCCATCAATTACTATTAAGTCAGGCATTTTCATAGTTTTTGTTAAAGATCCAGAATATCTTCTCTTCACCACTTCTTTCATTGCGATAAGATCATCATTATTTGTTTCTGTTTTAATCTTGAATTTTCTATAATTTTTTTTATTAGGAAAACCATTTTCAAAGGAAACCATTGAACCGACAGTGTTTGATCCACTAAAATGGGATATATCAAAACATTCAATATTGTGAGGAACACTCTTTAAATTCAGTATTTTTTGTAATTCAATTATTCTTTCACTACCAGCAAAAAATGTTGCAGCAATATTTTTTGATACAAAATCTAAAAGTTCTTTTTTTTCTCCCCCTTTTGGAACAATTAATTTTATTTTTTTATTCGCTTTTTTTGATAAATACTCTTCCATACTTTTACTAATTTTGATTGGTAAAATTATTTCATTAGGAATATTGGATTCATCATAAAACCGAACAAGAAATTCTTCTAAACCATCCTCAGTAGCTGGAAAAACAAATTCTTGTTTTTCTTCAACAACCCCATTTCTAAGATTAAATAATAATAAATGGTACTCTCCGTTTGAGATTTCGTAATTTATTATGTGTGCATCAATGTTTCTCGCAAGTTCCATTTTTTGTTTTTCTTTTAAAGTTTTTAGTGCTTCAATTTGATTCCTTAAAGTAATTGCATACTCAAAATTGTTTTTATCAGAGTGAATTTTCATATTTTTTTCTAATTCACTTATTAAATTATCAACTTTTCCTTTCAATATTTTTTTTACTTGTTCAACTTTCTCATTGTATTCTTTTTTACTATATTCATTTTTATTAACTAATTTTTTTATTTTTGGAGAAGGTTTTTGTGTTAATACTTTGAGATTTCTACTAATAATATTCATTATTATTTTTCTTACACCCCCACTAACAAAAGGCCCATAGTAATTTCCTTTTTTTTCTCGGACTCTTGCAACTTCAAAATATGGAATATCTCCTTCAACCAATCTAATGTATGCGTATCTTCTTGAATCCTTTAAATCCAAATTGAAATGAGGATAATATTTTTTTATTAAATTGTTTTCAAGCAAAAGTGCTTCCACTTCATTTTTCACTACAATAAAATCTATTTTTTTTATTTTTGTTATAAGAATAGTTGTTTTTGGATCGTGATCTTTTTTTTGAAAATAACTAGACACTCGTTTTTTTAAATTCTTGGCTTTTCCAACATAAATAACAACACCATTTTTATCCAAAAACAAGTAACACCCAGGAGAGGATGGCAAATAACTAATTTCATCAGGATTGATCATAAATATAATTATTTATTTTAATTAATTATTTCAATTACTTATTTCAATTACTTATTCCAATTATTCATTTATATTATTCATTTACATTATTCATTTACATTATTCATTCCAATTACTCATTTACATTACCCATTCATATTATTTATTTTTATTTTTTTTAATTTATTTTTTTAAAATTTTTTCAGAAATTTTCCAGTGTAACTTTTTTTGTTTTCCGTTATTTCTTCAGGCGTTCCAGCAACAATTACTTCCCCACCTTCTTCCCCTCCTTCGGGCCCAAGGTCAATTATGTGATCTGCTGATTTTATTACATCCAAATTGTGTTCAATTACTACAACAGTGTTTCCTTTATCCACTAGCACTTGTAAAACATCAAGAAGTTTTTTAATATCATGAAAGTGTAATCCTGTTGTTGGTTCATCAAGCAAATATAGTGTTTTTCCTGTTCCTCTTTTTGCTAATTCTTTTGTTAGTTTTATTCTTTGTGCTTCTCCGCCGGATAGCGTGGTTGAGCTTTGTCCAAGTTTTATATACCCTAATCCCACAGAGTTTAGTGTCCCTAATTTTTGTCTTATTCCTGGAATTGAGCCAAAGTGTTTTGTTGCTTCTTCCACTGTCATATTCAATACTTCTGCAATGTTTTTACCATTATAAGTTACTGTGAGTGTTTCTTCATTGTATCTTTTTCCTTTACATTCTTCACACTCAACATAAACATCAGGTAAAAAATTCATTTCTATTTTTATTGTCCCGTCCCCGCAACACTTTTCACATCTCCCCCCTGGTAAATTAAAAGAAAACCTTCCTTGGTCATAACCCCTCATTTTTGCTTCTTTTGTTTGAGCAAAAAGAGCCCGTATCTCATCAAACACTTTTATGTAAGTCGCAGGATTTGATCTAGGAGTTCTTCCAATTGGAGATTGATCAATTATAATCACTTTATCTATTTCTCCATTAATTATTATTTCATCGTGTTTTCCAGGAGTAATTGTTGATGCACCCAATCCAAGTTTTTTCATTAATCCTTTTTGAATAATTTCTTCCATTAATGTTGATTTTCCTGAACCACTAACTCCAGTCAAACAAGTAAATACTCTAAGTGGAATAGTAACATCAATATTTTTTAAATTATTTTCTTTACACCCTTTAAAAATAATGCTTCCTTCATTTGTTCTTCTTTTTTTAGGAGTAGGAATGCTAAGTTTTCCTGATAAGTATTGTCCAGTAATTGAATCAGGGTTTTTTTCTATTTCTTTTGGTGTTCCAACAGCCACTACTTTTCCACCATTAGTTCCTGCCCCTGGACCAATATCAACAACATAATCAGCATTTCTAATTGTATCCTCATCATGTTCAACAACAAGAAGAGTATTCCCCAAATCTCTTAATTTGTGAAGAGTTTCAACCAATTTGTTATTATCTCTTTGGTGCAATCCAATTGAAGGTTCATCAAGAATATACAACACGCCCATTAAGTTTGATCCTATTTGGGTTGCAAGTCTTATTCTTTGTGCTTCCCCACCAGAAAGAGTTCCTGATTGGCGAGAAATAGTTAAATAACCCAAACCAACATCATTTAGAAATTTTAATCTTGAAATGATTTCCTTCAAAACAAGACGGGATATTTCTTTTTCTTTTTCAGAAATATTAACATTGTTAAAAAAATCCAGTGCCTTCACCACTGATAAATCAGTTATATCAGTTATTGATTTTTCCGCAACCCTAACAGAAAGAACTTTATCTTTCAATCTTTTCCCCTTACACTTTGGACACTCTCTTGTTTTCATAAATTTTTGTAAATCATTTTTTCTATATTCACTTTCTGTTTGCAAATACAATCTATCCGATTGTGGAATTAATCCTTCCCACCCATTTTTATAAACCATACTTGCCCCACTACTCCATTTAGCATTTATTGGAGTGGGATCACCATACAATAAAATATCCAATTGTTTTTTTGAAAATTTTTCTATTGGAGTAAACAAATCAAATCCGTGCACTTTTCCAACCACTGCGAGTTGTTGACCTCTCCAAGACAAATCTAATTTTCCATAAATATCAATAGCCCCATCAATAATGCTTAATGATTTATCAGGAATAATTAAATCCGGATCAAATTCTATTTTCACTCCAAGCCCTTTACATTCCTCACACGCTCCAAAAGGAGAATTGAATGAAAACATTCTTGGTTGAAGTTCTTCAAAACTCATTCCACAAACAGGACACATTAATGCACTAGAATATAATTTTTCTCTTTCTCGCGCATCAATCACAAGCACTCTCCCATCGGCTCTTTTTAGTGCAACTTCCACTGCTTCAACTAATCTCTTTTTATCTTTTAAATTTACTTTATCAACCACAATTTCAATATCATGCATTTGGTATTTTGGGAGAGAAATTTTTTCGGTTGTTGAAATAATTTTTTTATCCACTCTTACTTTTGAAAACCCTTCTTTTCCCAAATCAACAATGTATTGTTCATATGTTCCTTTTTTTTGTCTAATAATTGGAGCAAGAATTGTTACTTCCCCACTCGCGTATTGTTGTTTTATTCTTTTAGCGATTTGTTCAGGAGTTTGTGATTCAATTTTTACATTATGGGTTGGACAATAAGGAACACCAATTCTAGCAAACAATAATCTTAAATAATCATAAATTTCAGTTACTGTCCCAACAGTTGAACGAGGATTATTTGAAGATGATTTTTGTTCAATAGAAATTGCTGGAGAAAGCCCATCAATTGAATCAACATCAGGTTTATTCATTACCCCAATAAATTGCCTAGCATAAGCACTCAAAGACTCAACATACCTTCTTTGTCCTTCTGCATAAATAGTGTCAAAAGCAAGAGTGCTTTTACCCGAACCAGAAATACCAGTGAGAACAACAAATTTATCTCTTGGAATAATTAAATTAATGTTTTTCAAATTATGCTGTCTTGCACCACGAATAACAATATCTTTCATAAAAAACACATTTATCAAATAGTTAATAAATTATTTGAAAAAGGATCAAGCACGCCAATTATAATATTATTATAATATTAAAATTAAAAAATCAATTATTCAAACACTTTTATTCCAACACTTTTATGTTAACACTTTAACACGAACACTTTAACACCAATACTTTTATGCTAACACTTTTTGTTTCATTAAAGAATCAATTTTTTCTTTTTGCTCTTCACTTAACTCCCCAATTTCTGGGTAAAAAAAGGATTGAGTTATTCCTTTTCCTGATAAATAGTATTTTATTAATTGTATTCTTGAACGCATTGGAAAATATTCTCTAATAAATGACAAAAATGAAGAATTCTTTTTTATTGTTGAAATATAATCAAGTGAATCAATTTCTTTTATTGATTCCAAAAAAAACTTTGGGTAAATATTTGCTAAAAAAGGAACTATTCCTGAACAATTAAGATTCATTGAATCGTAAAACAATTCATCAGGTTCTTGATATATTTTCACTACTTGTGAATAGTTTGATAATGATTTAAAGTAGTCTATATTTCGTGAAGCATCAATAAATCCAACAATTCTTTCCCACCCAGCAATTTTGTCAAAAGCAACCATTGGAACATTTCGTTTGAACAAAAAAGGATTGTTGTAAATAAAAATATTTGATTTTGTTCTGTTAAATAATTCTTCAAAAAAATCCATAAAAAATATTTCATTTGTTAATCCAGAGAAAGGAACATTAATTACACAAAAATCCGCGTGTTTTTCTGCAAATAATACTTGTTCAATTATTTGTTCGCTTGATTCCCCAAAACAACCAACAATAATAGTTGCTTTTTTTGAAAATTCTCTTTCAACATAATTAATTATTTGTTTTTTTTCTTCAAATGATATAAAATCATATTCAGAAAAACTACTAAACAAAAAAAAGTTCCTAACTCCTCTATTTAGTAACCAAGAGATGTGTGTTTTTAGTGAAATAAAATCAATCGAAAGATCTTCATTAAGTGGAGTAACTAGCGGAACAATTAGTCCTTTTATATTTCCAACCGAAAGTGATTTTTGTTTTGATTTTTGATTTGGTTTTTGTTTTCTTTCCAACCACACAAAAATCCCCCCCAACTCGCCAACATTTATTGACCTTTTTGATTTTTTTTATCAAGACCTTTTTTTATAATACTCCCTAAATTATCTCCAACAAGTGCTTTTTTCATTATTTCAAAAACATATCTATCAAGCGGACCCAAATCAACAACAGGGAATGATTCTATTAATTGTTTTACTGAATCAAACTCTAAGGAAAAATATGCTAATCCAGAAATTCGTTCAACACTTTTTCCTCTATCACAAACATTTTCTTCAAATATTGCAAAATTTATTTTTGAAAATCTTGTAGTGTAATAACCATCAACCCAAATATCATCCCCTAAAAGAACAGCATCACTTGGCAAAATATTTTTTTCTTTTAATATTTTTTGGATAAAAACTTGTTTGAAATACGAATCATTAAATTCTGGATCCGCTTCTAATTTTTGTCTATGAAGTGTTTCATCATCTTTTGTTTTTTGTGAAATGTACTCTTCATCAGCGCACCCAAAATTTTTTTTGTCAAACATTGTTTTTAAAAAACTCTTATCAAATTTTTCGTGAGCAATTTTGTTGTGATAACCAGAAATCACGTAAAGCAATATTTTGTTTTTTTCACAAAAATTTATTAATTCTTCAAAAAAAGTTTTAACTCTCCTTTCATTTGCGACGTAATCACCAAAAGAAAATAGCACCCCTTCTGCTTCGATAAAAACTATTTTTTTCATTACAATTACCCAAAATATTTGTTCTTCTTATAAAAGAAACTATAAAGTTAGGTTTTTATAGTTGATTAACGATATCAAATTATGGGTTCTAAACGATCAGCAGGATTATTCTTAATCGGACTTGGATTAGGAATGGCTTTTCCTCCACTTCCAAACGAATTGAATATGATAAGAAACATTTTTTGGCTAATTTTAGTGTTATTAGGTATTTTTTTAATTATCAAAGAAGGGGACTAAAAAAACAAATTAAAATAACTAATAAACAAAAACAAAACAATAAACAAAAACAAAACAATAAATAAAAACAACTAACAAATAAAAACAAAACAATAAATGAAGATAAGTTAAGTTAAATCAAAACAAATTAGAACATATTATTAGAACACATTAGTGGAATATATCCTTAGAACAGATTAGATAAAATAATTAGTAAAAAAACTCATAAAAATAGCTTATTTTAAATACTCTTATTCCTTATTTTTAGTACTGGTTTTAATGATTAAAAAAATAAAAATTGGGGAAAAAGAAATTATTCTTGTTGGTACTGCACACATTTCTAAAGAATCAATTAATCTTGTTGAAAAAACTATTGACGAAGAACAACCTGACATTATTGGAATTGAACTTGATAAAGAAAGATTGGCTCAATTATTATCAGGAAAAAAGTGGCAAGAAACAAACATAATTGAAGTAGTGAAAACCGGCAAAACATATTTGTTTTTGTTAAATTTGCTTTTATCAAATATTCAAAAACAATTAGGAAACCAAGTGGGTGTTACTCCGGGAGCAGAAATGCTTGCTGCAATAAAAAAAGCTCAAGAAACAAAAAAACCTATTTACTTACTTGATCGGGATGTTAGAGTAACACTAAAACGCACTTTTAGTGAAATGAGATTTTTAGAAAAACTAAAACTAGGAGGATCTTTGATTGGGGGATTTATGGGTTTTGGTGAAAGAGTAGATGCCAAAAAAATTGAAGAACTAAAACAACAAGATTTGATTAATCACTTAATGAAAGAGCTTGGAAGAGAATTTCCATCAATGAAAAAAGTGTTAGTGGATGAGAGGGATTTGTATATTGCTGAAATGATAAAACACAGCCCTGGCAAAAAAATTGTGGCGATTGTAGGAGCAGGACACTTAGAAGGAATAGAAAAACACATTATGAGTAAAAAAAATTATGACATAAATAAATTAAACTCTATACCAAAACAAAAAAATTATTTAAAATATGTTTCTTTAATTGTTCCAATACTTTTCTTCGCAATACTAATTTATGGATTTTTTACTCAAGGAATAGAAACTTCAATCAATATTTTATTTTATTGGATAATTGCAACAGGAATTTTGTCAGGTATCGGAGCACTCATAGCACGCGCTCACCCATTCACTATCCTAACTTCAATAGTGGTTGCTCCACTCACCACTCTTCACCCTGCACTCGCTGCTGGTTGGTTCGCTGCAATAGTAGAAACAAAATACCATCCACCATTAGTAAAAGATTTTGAAGAACTATCAACTGTTGAATCAATTAGTGGATTTTACAAAAACAGAATAACCCACATACTTTTAGTAGCTGCACTTGTAAATATAGGCGCAACAATAGGAGTACTTATCGCACTCCCGCTAATAATTTCTTTATTTGCATAAACAAACAAAAAAAGTAATGAAATGTTGGTTTTGTTTTTATTTATTCAAGTCTTGTTCCTTCAACAACAGAATCATCAATTGAAACAATTTTGTATTTTCCTTCAATTGTTTTTGCTGCAAGAATCATCCCTTGACTAACACTCCCCGCTAAAGGCCTTGGAGATAAATTGAATACAAAAACTGTTTTTTTATTTAATAACTCTTCTTTTGTGTAGTATTGTTTTAACCCTGCAAGAATTGTACGCTTACCCATTTCTCCAAAATTAACACTGAATTTGTACAATTTATCTTTTCCAACAACATCCTCTACCACTTCAATTTTTCCTACTCTAAGTTCAACTTTCATCCAATCATTAAAAGTAACAATGTTGTTTTGATCAACATTTTGAACAGCAACATTTTGAACAACATCACTTTGTTTTTTTTGTTCATTATTTTTTTCTTCTATTTTATTTTCTATTTTTGTTTCATCACTCATAAAATCACTAAAATATTTGTGAAAAAGAAGATTAAAATAAGTATTGAATCACTACTTTTTTATGAAGAATAGTAAAAAATCAATTAAAGAGTTGAAAAAAATTCTTTTTTTGGACATTGATGGAGTACTAACTTCTACTCCAAAATACATTCCAAACACCTCTCCAATTCTTACTCTTAAATCAATTAAAGCGATTAGTGAAGCTCAAGAATCTGGATTCACCACTGTTTTTATTACTGCAAGATCAGTTAGAGAATTGAGATTAAAAAATGGTTTTGAGGACACTCTTAAGAAAAATAATTTATTAAAAAAAAGTTTAATTTATGGTTCATTAGGACTGGATCAAGCCACTTACACTAATGAATTTAAAATAAAAAATGGTTCAATTGTTTATAAAAACGGTTCAGCTGTTCTTGTTAAAAAACCCTCAATGAAAAGAGAAACTTTTGCAAACCTTGATCAATTTCTTTTATACAAAATGCTTCTTGGTAGAGAAATAAAACAACAACTAAAATATGCGGGATTTGATATTAAGAAAGCAAATTATGAAGAAATAATTAATGATGCTAGAATTGGTTTTGAACTTAAAAAAAATGATTCTAGAATTAGGAAAAAACTTGTTGAACGATCTCAAAAAATTTGTGACGAACAATTTGAAACTTTTAAGAAAACAAAAAAATTCGGTTCTCCTGTAAAATTAGTTGCATTTGATATTGAAACAGGGATATCAATAAACCCAATCATACTTGGAAAACACTTTGGAGTATTAAGAGCATTAAACGAACTAGGAGTTAAACCAAATGAAAAAATAATTGCTTACGCGATGGGTGACTCCAATAGTGATGCAAAAATGAGTATTAGAAAAGATATTAAATTTATTAAAATAAAAAACAACAAACACTTTTTGGAAGAAGTTGAAAAAATAATAAAAAAATAGTGAAAAAAAATAATTCATTCTTGTTAAAAAAAATTATTTAGAAAAAATGAACAACCCATCTTGCATTAATCTTTCTTTTCACCATCTTTTATTTTATTTATTTTTCTCTTAATTCATATTATATTTATTTTTCTCTTAATTTATCTTTCTTTTTTTTGTTTAATGTAAGGCAATAGTGTTCCTTTTTTTTCTGCTTCTTTAATTAAGTTTTTTGCATAAAACATTCTTTGAATAGAACCAATTAGTGAAATTAGTGCAATAAAATACAAAAAGTATTCTAAATAATTATAGCCAAGTGCGGCTAAAAATAATCCAAAAAGTAGAACAATTAATTTGTCTGCGTGTTCCCCTATAGCTGGCCAATCCCTATTATCAGTTACAATAATTAATCCCACTCTCGGTTTTGCGTAACTTGATATCATTGAGGTGCCCAATGCGAGAACACTTGCTAGTGGATAAAAAAACACAAAAGATCCGAGCATTATAAAATCCACAAACTTGTCTATCATTGTTTCAAAATAATTTCCCCAATTGCTTGTTTTGTTTAATTTTTTTGCTACTGTTCCATCAATCAAATCCATTGTTGGTGCGAGTATAAAAAAAACTAGGGCAAGTAACCAATTTTGTTCATAAACAAAATAAGCTCCAATTAAAGCAAAAATTAGTCCAAGAACAGAAACCCAATTTGGATTAACTTTTAATAATACAAAGGGACATGCTAAAGGTTCTTGTAACCACTTAATATTTTTTCTTAATTTTGATATCATAACAAAAAACCCTCAATTATAAAAAAACCTCTTAATTAAAAAAAACCTCTTAATTAAAAAAAACCTCTTAATTATAAAAAACATTCTAATTAAAAAAAACTTCTTAATTAATTATTCTCGCTGGTTTCACTCTTTTGAGAGAACTATTATATGCTTTAACCAATCTTCTTTTAGCACTAAGTGGTCCAACAAAATTTTGAACAGTCCATTCTCTATGATTGTGAAGATATGGTATTGATAATAATGAATCAAACACTTTTGGATTTGATCTAACATCAATCTTAACCGGAAAAGGATTGGCTACAATTCCTGTGCGTTGGGATAACAAATTGCAAAAACGCTTTTTTTCTGAATTAGGCAAATTTCCAACGAAAATAAAATCCAAATCAGAAGGAGGGGAAGCTTTCTTAACCGCACCCCCAAAAAGAATCACTCCTTCAAAAGAAGGGTTTTTTTTTCTGAACTCACTAACCAAACCATTAAATGTGTTAAACACTTTTGTTCTAGATTTATAGGTTCGTAAAACACTCCTAGCAACCGCTCTTTCTGAAACACTCTTGCCTTTTAAAAAACGCCTTAAAGCTCCGAATCTTTTTTCTTTTGGCATATTACTTACATTAGAAGCGAACATTAACGCTTTACGCTCCGCTCCCTTTTTTGGAAACATCTTTCTATTCTTTCTAACGGCAACCATTCTATGCCACCAACCAACTAAACACTAAAACGCTTTAGACACAGACAAATAACTAATAGTTATTTGTATTTTTAAACTAATTCTTGACAATCCACAAATATTATTTAACAAAAAACAATAATTCATTTATTTTAAAAATAAAAAAAAATTACGAATTATTATACGCACCCACTTCTTTTAACATTTCTTCAGTAGTAAAAATTTTTACTCTTTTTTGTTTTTTGAATTCTTTATCATTACTCCAAATAACTGTATCTTTGTACAAAGCACAAGCAAAATACAACAAATCTTTTTTATCACTAATCAAAGTTTTTGCAGCAGGAAGATAAGGAAGCAATTCTTTATCATCAATAATTTTTATATTTTTTAATAGTATTGCAAATAAATAATTAAAATCATCTTCAGAACCTTTACTTTTTTTCACAATCTCGCGTTTATATTTTATTATTTCTGAAAAAAGAAAAGCAGGAGCAAAGACAGTGATTGCGGAATTGGTTAAAATTTTTCTTGTACTCCCACCTTTAATGAGTGCAGCAATTAATATGTTTGCATCAACAGTTACTTTCATTTAAAAGCGCCTCAGTGTGCTTTGCCATAGAGTCATTAATTTTGTTCAAAATTGGTTTAAGGTCCTTTTCAGATAAATTAAGTTTGTTCGCTAATTTTTCAGCTTCTTCAAAATCATCTAACTTTTGTTCAATTAAATTCCTAATCACATTAGACCACTTTATCCCCGTATGTTTATCCATCCTTGCTTTAGTTTCAGCAGGAATTGAAAGAGTCACATTCACCATAACAACACCACATAATAATTATGTGCACACACATATTTAATACTTTTGTTTAATATTGTTTTGTGTCTCAATTTATTGTAGCCCCACAAAGTTATTTAAATATTAAATTATTTAAATATTAAATTATTAATTTAAAATCCATAAAATCAGCTCGCACTAATAAAAAAGTTTAGCTTCTTTTATAACCAAATTTTTTTTCACAATCTTTCTTGATTCATCGCATCACTAAACCTTGTTTTTTTATTTTTTCAATAAATTCTGGATCCCAAACCAAATTCAAATTTAGTAACACAAAACCCAAACATATTCACAAATAAATTCGCGCATATGAACACGCTTGTTCACTAACTTTAAAAACAACGCCTCAGAGTTGGATTAAATCGTCATCACCAATTGCTTGGTTCAGAAGGGATTTACTTCATCACAGGCTAATAGAATTGTGTTTGTTTAAGTTTTTAAATAAAGCGAGTGCTAATATTATTATGAATAACATTGTTGCTGTTGTTTTTGCCTACAATGAAGCAAAGCACTTACCTAGAACTTTACAAATATTAAATAAACAAAAAAACGAAGGAAGAATAAATAAAATAGTTGTTGTTAATGATGGAAGCACTGATGGAACAAAAAGAATTGCATTACAAAATGGAGCTATTGTTGTGTCACACCCACAAAATTTAGGAAAACGTGCTAGTTTTATTACAGGAGCAAATAAAGCCAGAACACTCGGAGCAGACATAATGCTAAACTTTGATGCGGATTTGGTTCATTTACCAACAAAAACCCTAACAGAAATGGTTAATGGAATTAGAAACGGAAAAGACATGATGATCGCTCAACAAATGGAAAAAAATTTCATTGGAGAAAAAACAAAAGATAATAAAATTAAAGAAAGGAATTTTAGGAAAACACTTATGCAAAGATCAAATGCTCAAAGGGCAATAAAAATGAGTGCATTAGCCCCACTATTTAATGGAAACAAAAAATGGTTACGTTTCCTTAGTGCTCCAGTAAAAGGAAGAATTGCAGCACTAGAAGTATTGATACAAACGAATCCTGAAATGGTTAAAAAAATCAATGCACAAAAAAACAAATGGGAACTTGAAGCAGCACTTGATATTTTGATTAGAAAACAAAAATTCACTGAAGGAAAAGTATACACTGAAGCTGCTTTTAAAAAAGAAAAGAAACGCCACAAAATTGGTGTTCTAGAAGATGCTCAAACAATTGCTGCTAATAAAATGAAAAGGACACAAGAAGCACGAAATAGATTAGCAAGAATGAAAAGAAACAAAAGAATGAGAGAAAGAATCAAACAACAAAAAGTAGTACAAACAAAAATCAAACAACAAAACTTGAGAAGAAAATAACTTCAAAATTTATTTCATTTTTATTTTGTTTTATTTTTATTTTAATTTAGTTCATTTTATTTTCTTTGTTTGGTTTTATTTTAATTTATTTTTAGTTTTAATTTATTTTTATTTTAATTTATTCCATTCAATTTTATTTCATTTTACCCAATTTCATTTTGTTTTATTTTGCTTTTCTTCATTTCATTTTATTTTATTTCATTTTGTTTTATTTCATTTATTTTTTCATCATTTCATTAATAGTGTTTTTTAGTTCGTTTATTTTTACTCTTATTTGTTTTAGTGAATCTCTTTCTCTTATTGTAACAGAGTTGTCTTTTAGTGAATCGTGATCAATTGTTATACAAAATGGTACTCCTATTGCGTCAAGTCGAGAGTATCTTTTTCCAATGCTTCCTGATTCATCATAATAACACTTAAAATCATCAAGCACTTCTAACACTTCTTTTGCTTTTTCTGGCAACCCATCTTTTTTTAGTAATGGAAATACTCCTATTTGGATTGGAGCAATGTGGTTTGGGAGAGAAAGTACTGTTCGTTGCGCATCAACTTCTCTTCTAAAAAAAGCAAGATCAAGAATTGCGTAAAATGGTCTATCTACTCCGAACGCGATTTCAATAACATCAGGAGTAAACACTCCCCCATTTTCTGTTCTCACTGTTAGTTCTTGTTTAGAGTATTTTGAGTGTTGTGAAAGATCATAATTTGTTCTATCACTTACTCCAACCATTTCCACCCACCCGAAAGAATTCAACTCAACTTCAAGATCCCAAGTATCATCACTATAAAATGCTTTTTCATCACTATGGTGTTGTCTGAACCTTATTTTTTCAACAGGAATTCCAAGAGCGGTAATTATTTGAAAACTTAACCATAAGTTCCAAGCATAAGCTTTGTTTTTTAAAAATTTTTTGTCCAAAGCTTTTGTGAGTGAAATCATTTCCCACTTTTTTTTGGATTTTTGCATTTCTTCAGTCCATAAAGGAAGTTCATCATTTTGTACATCACTAAACCACTCAAAATTTGTTTTCATTTCTTTACTCAAAAACATTTGTGATTCCGCTTGAGTGAATTCTCTTTGTCTCAACAAGTGTTGTCTTGGAGAAATTTCATTTCTAAACGCTTTTCCTATTTGGAAAACAGTGAAAGGCAATTTTCCTCTAAAAAAATTAACATAATGTTTAAAAGGTAAATAAGTTGTTGTAGCAGTTTCTGGTCTATTATACGCAACAGTATCAGAACCAATAATTGTTTTCAACATCAAACTTTGTCTTTTAATTTCAAGAACAAATCTTCCTTTACAAGAAGGGCACAAAATTTCGTTTTCTTTTATTGCACTAACTAATTCCGCATCCTTGAAGTGATCCGCTGCTACCCCTATTGATTCTTCAATTAATTTATCCGCTCTAAAAGAACCCTTACATTTTGAACAACTAATTATTGGATCATTAAATCCTTTCAAGTGTCCGCTCGCTTCCCAAATAATTTCAGGACAAATCAACGGATATTCCACTTCAAAAAAACCATTTTTTGTGAAAACCTTTCTAATCACATTTTCTAAATTATTTTTCATTGCTTTTCCATTCAATCCATAAGAATAAAATCCTGCAATCGGGCCGTAAAGTTCTGGTTCAGGACCATAGACAAAATCTTTTTCGCTCAAATATTTTGCGAGATCAAGTTGGAAATTTTTTTTCAAAACAAGCTCTTTGCCATCTTTTTTTTCAACCATAAAAATCAATCACAAAAAAATTAATTTTATACACACAACACTAATAACAAAAACAAAATTAATAACAAAAACAACAATAAGATTGAATTAGGAAAGGAATAAAAACCAAAGTATTAGTGTTCCAAAAATTATTTCACCCAATTTATTTATTCCACTCATTCCATTTATTTTCTTTACCATATTTACTTTATTTACCCTATTTATTTTATTCACCCTGTTTATTTTATTCACTCTATTTATTTTATTTATTCTGTTTATCTTTCTTTTATTAAATAATTTCTTGCGAGCTGGGTTTGTAAATGGTTCAAAACGTTTGCTTTTTTTCTTGCAAGAACATTTGTTCTTCCTTTTTTTATTTCTTTTCTAAACTCTTCTTCGTTTTTCGCATTAATTTCTGTCAAACCATTCCCTATTTCTTCAGGAGTGTGAGCATCACTCACCCCCAAAGCAGAAATTTTTTTTTCTTTACTAATTTTTTCAAAAAATTTTTCAGAATTTTTATTCAAACCTGAATAATATGCTCGTGCGTTATAAATTTCCATCATATCAAATTTTTTCCACTCATTTTTGAATTCTTTAAAATTTTTTCTCGGCCAATCAAAAGGGTGTGGGCAAGAAAGTAATGCATCTTGTTCTTTCACACTATCCACTATTTCGAAAAAAGTTGATGGTAAAATTGGTTCGTTCAAAAAATAAACAACTACTTCTCCTACACAGTTTTGTTTACCAAAAATATTTTTGTTTTGTCCTAAAACTTTTATTTCTTCTCCTGGAATCAAAAAAACTTTGTGTTCTTTTGCTAATTTTTTTATATTATTATCAGGTGTTTTTGTTTTGTATGCTCCCATATTGTTGTGGTCAGTGAGAGAAAACCCCCAATTGTTTTTTTTACAAACTTTAACTATTGTTTTTGGTTTGGTTAATGCATCAACACTGAACCTTGAATGTAAGTGCAAATCAAACAACATTTTAACAACTCTTAAATTGTACAAATTTACAAATTTATGGTTAGAAAAAGCATTTAAAGAGCTTTTCTTCTTAATTTAGTTATGGATTTGGCTAGCACTAGAAAGGATTTTCCAATATTAAATAAAAAAATTGAAGGAAAAATTGTCACTTATTTTGATAATGCTGCAACTTCACTAAAACCAATTCAGGTAGTGGATGCTGAAAAAAAATATTACGAAACTGAATGCGCTAATGTTCATAGAGGACTTCACTTGTTGAGTGAAAGTGCTTCAAGAGTGTACGAACAAAGTCACGAGGTTGTTGCAAAATTTGTTGGAGCAAAAAAAGAAGAGGTTTGTTTTGTAAAAAACACTACTGAAGGACTAAATTTAGTGATGTACTCTTTACTCAACTCTAATTATTTCAAAAAAGGAGACAAAATTGTTATCTCTGCTCTTGAACATCACAGCAATATTGTTCCTTGGCAATATTTGTCAAAAAAAATTGGGACAAAACTAGAGTTTGTTGAACTCACTGATAATTTTGAAATTGATATGAATGATTTTGAAAAAAAAGTGGAAGGAGCAAAACTTGTTTCTTTTAGTGGAGCAAGCAATACAGTGGCAACAATCCCTGATATTAGAGCAATTGAAAAAAAAGCTCACAAAGAAGGAGCATTATTTTGTGTGGATGGGGCACAAATGGTTCCTCACAAAAAAATTAATTTTAGAGAAATGAATGCTGATTTTTTTGCTTTTTCTGGACACAAAATGCTTGCTCCAACAGGAACAGGAGCACTTGTAGCAAAAAAAGAATTATTGCAAAAACTAGAACCTTTCCTTTTTGGAGGAGATATGATAATGGAAGTGAAACGAGAGTCATCTTCTTGGAATGAACTTCCTTACAAATACGAGGCAGGAACCCCTAATATTGCGGGAGCGTATGGAATGATTGAAGCAATTAAATACTTGGAAAAAATAGGGTTGAATAATATTGAAAAACACGAACAAGTATTGACAAAACAAACACTTGATCTCCTACACGAAATGAAAGAAATTGAAGTATTTTGTCCAAAAGATGTAAAAAAACAAGGAGGAATAGTGTTATTTGGGTCAAAAAAAATGAGTTCGCACGATATTGCTATGGCTTTAAGCGAAAACGAAGGGGTTTGTATACGATCAGGAATGCATTGTGCAGAACCATTAGTGTCTTCTTTAAACAAAGATGGACTCGCAAGAGCAAGTTTTTACTTTTATAACACTAGTGAAGAAGTTGAAAAATTTGTTAAAGCACTAAAAGAAGTAATTAGCATTTTTGGATAAAAATGAATAAAAAAAACTATTAAAAAATAAAACAAAATTATTAAAAAAAAACAAAATTGTGAAAAAAACAAAAAACTTATTAAAAAAACAAAAAAAAACTATTAAAAAAAAACAAAATTGTGAAAAAAAAACAAAAAAATTTATTAAAATAAAAAAATTATTAAAAATAATAAAAAAATTATTAAAATAATAAATTAATTAAAAAAAATAATAGAAAAAAAAATTAGAATTAGTGAGGTTTTTCCCCACTAATTTTCTAACACTCATTTTATTTTTTTCCTTTTGATGTACCAAATATTGCTATTATTATTACTAACAATACTATTAGCAGTAATAATCCTGCAACTGGTGCAACGAATTGACCAAATAATCCACTTATTGAACCACCAATTGATTTTGATTCAGAGAATTTAACGAATTGTTTTTTCTCAAATTGACCAACTGATGTATCAACAACTACTGTTACTTCTTGGTCTTTTAGTTCTTCATTTTCTGAAGTTGTTATAGTTATTTTTGTTGTAATTGATTCACCTGGTTGTAGCGCTATTCCTTTATTGAAATCAGCTTTTGAGTTGAAATCTTTTACTGAAATATTGCTTACAGTGAATCCAATATTTGAATCGTTTTTTACAACAAAATCAACTGTTATTTCTTTTCTTGTAAATTCTTTTGTTTTTGAAACACTATTCTCTACATTCAAATCAACTTCGTATGAAAGACCACAATGTCCCCCATATACATTAAGATCGAAATATAGTTCTTTGGTGTTTCCTTTTTGTGGAGTAACAAGTATTTTTGATTTTACTTGTCCGCTCACTCCTGCTGGAGGGTGGAAGTAAACATACACTGTTTTTGTTTCTCCACTATCAATTGTTACTCTTGTATCACTAAAATCAACCCATTCAGGAGCTACTTTTTTCAAATCGTATGCTGAAGTGAAATACCCTGTATTGGTTATATTTAGATCAACTACTTTTCCTTGGCAACAATTTATATCCAAGTAATCTTGAATATACTCTGCTTTGAATGAATAACACTCATCAAATGTATTCATTTCAAAGAAAATATCAGTGCTAATATCGCTTTCTCTTAGCACTGCTTTTACTATATCTCCATCAAGTCCTGGAGAGTATGAAATCAAACCTAGAACGTATTTTTCTTTTACTTGACTTGGTACTTGCATGTCAAAATACACTTCTACGGTTTTACCTGCTGGAACCAAAACTTTGTTTGATTCGAATCTAATCCAAGGTGCTTCTTTTATGTTAATGTTGATTGTTTGATCTTCAGTTCCTTTGTTAGTAAAAATTATTTTATTTCTACTCTCTGTATCAGGACATACTTTGATTGTTGGAACTTTTACTTCAATATCGTAACAATTTTTTACATTGAAATCATACTCGATTGAAGTTTTTGATAAACCTTGCGCTTCCGCTACCACTACTATTTTCTTTTCTCCAATTGATTTTGGATCAATTTTTAGGTAAAACTCTCTTGAAGATTTTGCTCCAACTTTAACTTCGGTAGTTTCTGCTTCAACTCCTGTCACAGTTATTTTTGCTGTAACTTCTTTTGTTCCATTATTTGTTAATTTGAACAAATGATCTGATGAATTGAAACAAGATTCTTTTGTTTTTGATAATCTTTCAAGTGAAAGATCATAACAGTTTTTTATATCAACAACAAAAGAGTGTTTGAACACTGTGCTGTATGCTTTTGAATTTATTGATAGAGTTGCGTTTAGTTTTTGTACTTTCGCTTTTGAGATTTTTAATTTTAGTTGTGCTGTTTCTCCCGCAGCTAAACTAATTTTTGTTTTATCTAGTGATAAAATGTCTTTATCAGAAATATCCAAAGTGTATTCATCAGCCACACTTGAAATATTTTTTATGTAAAAACCATATTCAGTATCTGATACTGAACAAGTTTCTATTGTTGTTTTTGTTTTTGAGAATGTTGATTCAACCGCATTTATTGCAGTTATTGTTTGTACTAAATCAATTTTTCTTGAAGCATTTGTTAGAGTGTTTGATAAGGTCATACTGAATGGATAATCATCAGGTTTTGTTGAACAAGATGATTTTACTTTTATTTGTGAAGTGAATTCTTCACCAGCTTTTAGTACGAATTTATCTTGTGGGTAAGTAATCCACGAATCGTCAAGTCCTTCTTGTAATAAAACAAATTCATCATTAAATCTTCCTGTGTTTTTTACATACACATTGTATATGTTTTCTTCGCATGGAAGTGAGGAATTTTTTACCGGAGTTATGGTGTAATCAAATGTGTGACATTGAGTTACGGTTACCCCAATTCTTTTTGTTAATTCTTGAGGCCCACTAACTTTCACATCCATTGAATAAACTCCACTATTTGCATAACACTCAGGAGTTAAGAAAAGGAAGAAGCTTTTACATTCCCCCGCATTGAGTGATATTGTTGGTGGAGCTGTTACAAACCATTTCGCAGCAGTTCCTTCTAGTGATACTGTGTAAGTACCAGCTATATCAGAGCATAAAGTGTATTGCTCTTTTGTTGTGTCACATTGACAAGTTGTATAACTTGTATCTCCTGTTAAAGTAAGAGCGTTCGCTATTGTAAGCATTAATACCATTAATACTAACGCTAAAAATAACCCCCCTACTTTTATTCCTAAACTATTTTTCTCCTCATTCATAATTACTTACCTTCATCCATACTTCCTTTCTTGATTTTGTACCTCTTGTTGAAAGTAACCCTATGATAAGAATTACCGCCAACAAAATAAATATTAAACCATA
>JAAZKV010000008.1 GCA_012799645.1 Candidatus Iainarchaeum sp.
GGAAAAAAAGTTGCTCCTTTTTTTGAAGCTACTGGGGCAAGAGCTGGAGCTCTTTTAGGAGATGTTAGACATGATCCGCTCCAGTGCCATTATGGTTTCAATAATTTGTACATTTTGAAAGGAAAAAAATTAATTGCAAAACCTTTTGCTGAGCTTTGGGATGAAATGATTGCAAAATATAAAAGTGAAATCATAAAAAATGAAAAAGGTTACGAAGCGATTATGCTTCCTGAAAAAGAAAAGATTTTTACGCTTGGAGAAAAAAATGGTAAAGTTGTTTTATCAAGAATTCTTTCTCTGAATAGAAAACCTTTCGATGGCGAATTAACTGAAATTGAAGCTAAAGGTAAAAAAATTGCTTTGACTCCAGAACATAAAGTAATTACAAAAGCTGGAGATAAAAAAGCAGAGAAAATTTCCACTACTGATTCTTTATTTCAGCTTTCTCAATCCAAATCCACTGCTTAATTTCTTTTTCTAAGGGCTTTGCTATTTCTATCTTCAAAACCTAAAGACCACCTCCTGCTCGAATTTTTTCTTACGCCTGCGCGGCGCTCGGCTTAAACCTTTCCTCCGCTTGCTAGCGAAGTCGCTTGCGGGCTAAAGGGTTTAATGCCTCCGCCGCGCCAAGCCGTCTTCAGAAAAAATTCGTTTTACTGGAGGTGGTCAAAATGGGTTTTTCTTTAGAAGATTTCGCAAAGCCAACTATGGAAGAAATTAAGCAAGTAAAATGGATTGTTGATAACAATCCAGATGATTTGGATTCGAGGGAACTTTGGATTCTCGAAAATCAATCTTCTTTTCTCGAAGATGATTCTGACGAGGTGATTGATTATGATTGACTCTCCGGCACAGCCGGCAAATTACTCCCGAAGCGATTATAAAGCCCCAGAAATGGGTTCTATAATGGAAAGCAAAATTCTTGTTTCTGAACAAGACCTAATAAATACTTATTCAAAAGAAGATCAATTTTCTTGTCAGAAATATTTTGAATACAAAAAGCTTGTTCAAGAAAACCCAACTTTTGGATATAAGAAAGCGGCTAAGCTTCTTGGTGTGAAACAAGGTTCAACAAGATGGTGGCACACAGAAGGAGAAAAGAAAGCGATTCCAAATCCGCTGAAAGTTGTTCAAAAATTAAACGAAGTGGGGTTAATTCCTTTCACAGAAAAACACAAAGATGCTAAAATAATTTTTAACACTCTTGGAACTCTTTTTGGTGATGGTGGAATTGATTGCCGTTTTAACACAGTCGCTTTTATTTCTTCAGACATAAGAGACATTGACTTGTGGCAGGAAGATTTACTAAAAATATTTCCTTTTGCTGTTGGAAAAACACAAATTGTCGAGGGTGGGGAATATGGGCATTCATATAATATTCGTTGTTATGATAGAGCAGTAATTCGTTTTTTTGCTGCGCTTGGTGCACCAGTTGGAGATAAAGTTTCAACAAAATATTCTTTACCAAATTGGATATTTGATTCTTCAACGGAATCAAGAATAGCTTTTCTTGACGGGCTATTAGCTTCAGAGGTTTCAGTTCCTCGTTTTAGAGGAGATCCTCGTTGGGCTTGGACAAAAAGATTCTGTGATTTTTGTCTTGGCTTAAGCAAAATAGATGCTCTTGAACAAGAGCACAGAGAATATCTTAAGGAAATAAAAAGGCTTTGCGCAACGATTGATTTAACCACAACTCCAAATGTAAGAAAAGAATTATGCAAACCAACTTATCGAAAAGATGGCAATATAAGTTATGGTTACCGAATATTCTTTCAAACTCATCATGAAAAAGTCTTAGCATTTAATGAAAAGTTTAACCTGAAATATGCAAAAGATAAAAAAGAAAGATTGGAAAATCAAGTTGTTTTAGCTAAAGAACATAAATCGTTGAAATTAATTCACTAATTTTCTCTTTTTTTCGGGGGGGGGGGTAAAATTAGTTTTATATATGAGTTTGGTTCTTGTTGTTAGTATGTTTAACCAATTTTTGAGGAGTGGGGAATATGAATTCGCAGAGAGAGAGTAGTAAATATTTTTGTTTAAATAATTCTTGTTCTAAAGCTCAAGGGACGATTGAGTATTTAGTGATTATTGCTGTTGTTATTGTTTTGGCTTTGGTTGTTGTTGGTTTGATTATTACTCAAATTGATAATAGTTCGCAGGTTTCTTCTTCTGGTAATCAGTTGGGTTTGAAAAGTCAGGTTATTGGTATTACTGAATCCTTAATTGATCCTAATGATGGTAATTTTGTTGTTAGTTTGTTGAATAATAGTGGGGATGTTATTACTGTTTCTAAGGTTAGTGTTGGGGATAGTAATGTTGATTTTAGTGAGGATTTGGCTCAGGGTGGTTCGAGGTATTTTGTGGTTGATGCTGGTGTTGTTTGTGAGGAAGGAAGAGTGGTTAGTGAAGATGTTGTAATTACTTATGTTACTCGAGAAGGTTTGACTAAAACTGAAAAGTATCCTGTTAAGGTGATGTTTGATTGTTCTCCTTATGTTATTAATCAAGCGAATTTGGCTAATCAGTGCCCAAGTTGTGCTGATCTTGATCCGATGTATTATGGTCTTGGAAGTGGACAAACAACTTGTTATGATGTAGGTGGAAATTCAAGAAGTTGTAGTGGTACTGGGGAGGATGGGGAAATTTATGGTTCTAGTTATGCTCATGTTTGGGTAGATAATGGTGATGGGACTGTGAGTGATACTACAAGTGGTTTGATGTGGCAAGTAGCAGATATGGGTTATTCTGATACTTGGCAGAATAGTTTGGATTATTGTAATAATAATACTCCTGGTCTTCCTGGTAGTGGTTGGAGGTTGCCTACTGTGAATGAAATTAATGCAATTTATGATTACTCAACGGGCACTTGTAATTCTGTGTTTAGTGGTTGTAATCATTATTGGAGTTCAACGAGTGTGCCGGCGTACCCGTAC
>JAAZKV010000009.1 GCA_012799645.1 Candidatus Iainarchaeum sp.
CTCTATAAACCCATAATGCATAATCAGTATTTTTTTGCATTTTTTCAGCACAATTTGAAATGCCATAATTGCTAAATGTTTCTCCATCCTTAGTATAACAACAAGGGTCAGTATCTTTCCATACCTCTTTTGTTCTACAAATATCCACTTGATATTTATTTACAGTTTTTCCTTCATTCACTATTTCAAATATTGATTTTACTGCTTGTTGGAAGGTGCAGTTTGTGTATTCTAAGTTAATTGTTTGGAAACCTGTGTTTTCACCACCAGTGTCTTTTTCAATTGTTATTTTTGTCGCGTTTGCTTTTAGTAAATCGTTTTTTGCTTGATCTACTGGTTCATCTGTTATGTTTTCTTTTCCTGATTGTAGTATTCCTGTTAGTGCTACGATTACTACTGCTACTACTAGTATTGCTGCTCCGATTATTAGTAAGTACTCTATTGCTCCTTGTCCTTTGTTTTTCATTTTTTTCACATTATTTTATAGTTTTTTAGAGTTTATATATTTTGCTTTTTGTTCCCAAATTTTTTTTCATATCCACAATTTTTGCATTTCACTATGGTGAAGGGGGTTTCTTTTTTTGTTTCAATATTTGTGGTTAAGCATTTTTTGCAGTAGGTTGTTTTGAGTTCTTTTGGGATACTCACTTCGCATTTTTTACTAATTTTTGTGGCAAGAGTCAGGTATCTTTTTTTTAGTTTTTGGTTTGTTGTTTTTGTTGTTTCTTCAAATAGTTTATGGATTCTCTCAATAGCTATTTTTTGGTAGGGTTTTTGTTTTTTTTCAAAAGTTTTTTCTTTCTTCATAAGGATTTATAGAGTTGGATCTTTAATTAAAATTAGTGGTTTGTAGAATATTTGTTTTGAGTGCGCCCGCGGGGATTTGAACCCCGACCAAGAGCTTGGAAGGCTCTGATGCTAACCATTACACTACGAACGCTTTCAAGTTTGACTTGTTTTGTTGTTTTACTAAATATTTGTCCCTTAATTGCTTTTTTAAATCTTATTATTTGTCTTTTTTTGGTTTTTTTTTGTTCGCAATTTTTTTGGGTGGGGTTTTATTAAGTAGTTTTGTTCTTTATTTTGTTGGAAATATTTTTTTTTGTTTTTTTGGTGGTGAGTGGTTTTGAGTAATGGTTGTTTTATTGTTGTTGATGGGTTGCCTGGTTGTGGTAAGGGAACTATGATTAAGAGGGTTTTTGAGTATGTTTTTGGGAAGAGTAAAAAGTATGACAATATTTTGATTACTGATGAACCCACTAATGGTCCGTATGGGTTAAAGATTAGAGAGTTGTTTTCTAAACAAAAATCTTCTAATGATTTTGCTAGTGAATTATTTTTAGCATTTGTTGAGGATAGGAGGTGGCATATTGAGAATGTGATTAAACCTTGTCTTGAAAAAAATTTTGTTATTTTGTGTGATAGGTATAAGTATTCAAGTATTGTGTATCAATCCCTTCAAGGAAACGATTTTGACGAAGTGTTTGCGGCGCATAAAGATTTTTTAGCCCCTGATTTAGCACTCATAATGGATGTTGATCCACTAGTTGCTTATAATAGAATAAATAAAGCAAAGGAAGAGAAAAGAAAAGAACAAAAAGATGGGTTTAGGGAACTTGATTTTATCACAAATTTAAGAAAGGGTTTTTTAGCTCTCCCTCAACAATTACCTAACGAAAATATTCAAATAATTGATGCTAACAAAAGCGTTGATGAAGTGTTTGAACAAATCAAACCATTAGTTGATAAAGTTCTTTTTTAAAAAAAATTTCTAAAAAAATTTTTAAAAAAAAGGTTTGAGAAAAATTTCTAAAAAATTTTTTTAAAAAAAGTTTTAAAGAAATTAAAAAAAGAAAATTTTTCTAGTTTTTTAATTCATTTTTTTCTCTTTTTTTTTAGTGAATTTTTTAATTATTTTTTTTTGTTATTTATTTTCTTATTTTTATTTCTTGTTTTTGTGTTTTTTTTGTCTTATTTTTATTTCTTGTTTTTGTGTTTTTTGTTTTTTTTTTCTTAATTTAATTTCTTTTTCACAATTTTTTTTTGTTTTATCTTGTTCCGAAACTTCCTGTCATTATTGATCCTACTGAGATTATTGCTGCTGCGAGCACTGCCCAGTTTGGATCTGGTGCTATTCCGAACACTAGGTTGCTTGACATGCTTACTATGAATAGGGTTGCTGTAAAAAACACTGTTGCGATTATTATTACAATTATTGATGTTAGTACTGTTCCTAACATAAACCCTCCGATAATATCTTTAACTATTCCCATCTTTATCACTCCGTTTTGTTTAGTGCGACCGCCGGGAATTGAACCCGGGCCTCATCCTTGTTGCTTTTTTTTACAATTTGTGGAGTTATTGGCAAGGACGAATCATAACCACTAGACAACGATCGCTTTTCCTCTTTTTTTTGTTTTTTATAAGTATTAGTTTTTTTGGTTTTGTTTAAAATTATATGTATTGTTTTTTTGTTAAAAGTATTCCTATTATTATTATCGCAATTGCTGGGAGTATTGCGAATAGGATTAGTATTGGTGAGTTGGTGAGGGTTTCAAGTAGGTTTTGTGGGGTGTCTTTTGTTGGTTCTATTTTTTGTATTACTGTGGTTTCTTTTTGTTCTTCTTTTATACTTATTTTTTGCATTGTTGGGTAGAATGTTTGTTCTATTTTTTGGTTTTTTGTTTCAACAAGGATTTGCACTTTTGAATTATTGTTATCAATGGTTTTTCTAAAATTTTGTTTAGCGAATGGCGCTATTTCTTCGCTCCAATAATAATTTTTGTTATTGTTGTTTGCATTGATATCAATTGTTCCTTTGTTGTTGTTATAGTTTGTTGCGGTGATGTCGATTAGTATTTCTTTTTGTGTTGTGATTGGGGTTATGTCATTTATGATTATTGTTCCTTCGTGTATTTTGTCCCCTTTTTTTATTGTTATTTCTTGAATTATTGGTGCTGATAGGGTGTTGAAGGTTAGTTTTCCTTTTGCTATTTCGTTTGATTGTAATTCAATTGTTGGGTATAGTTTGAATGTCACTTCTTTTTTTTCGTAGGGTTTTAAGAGTATTGATTTGTTTTTTTCTTGCATTAGTATTTCTTTATAATTTTCTTTGAGGTTTAGGGGGGTGTTTATTGTTTTGTTTGTTTTGTTTGTTATTTCTAATTTTAGTTCATTCCATTGGTTTGTTTTTAGTTCAGTGTTTTTTATTTTTATTTCCACTTCTTCAAAGTATTTTTTTTCCAAGATTTCTACTTTTGGAAGTATTTGTGTTTGAAGTGTTATGTTTGTGGTGGTGGGGCGGGTTGCTTTTGCTAGTGATTGGGTAATGTCTTTGAATGCTCCTATTTTTATGTGGGTTGCGTCAACAAATCCGCTTTCTCTGAATGTTGGGTCGTTTGGTATCCACCCTATTTTTGGGTGGTATGTTTCTATCCACGCGTGGTTTCCCCATTCTTTTCCATCAAATGTTATTCCTATAATTATTTTTGTTGGTATGTTGTTTGCTCGGAGCATTGCGGTTGCGAGGTTAGCGAATTCATCACACACTCCTTTTTTTTCTAAGAGTGTTTCTATTGAGGATTTTTGTAGTAAATAGTATGTTTTGAATTCATCCCCTTTTGCGTATTCCACATAATCATTTACCCAGGTTATTGTTTTGTTTATTGATTCTAAAAAACTTTTTTGAGTTAGTTTGTTTTTTGCAAGGGTTGTTATTTCCAAACTATTGCTTTCTATTTTTTCAGAGTTTGTAGTAAAATTAGCTATTTTTTCTTCAAAGTTTTTGATTTCATAATCCTCTATTTCTTGTATTTCTGTTTTTGTTTCAATTATTGCTTTTATTTCATAAACAAATTTTCCATTTTCTGTGATTATAAAATTAACATATTTGTTATCAAATTCATCATAACTATAAGTTGGTTTTATTTTTTTGTCATTTATTGTTAGTTCTTCTTGTATTTCAACAATTTTTTGGTTAGGGTTATTTTGAAAGGTTAGTATTTGGAGTTTTACCTCTTCCCCTTCTTTCAACTCATTTATTTTTCCATTTCCTCCCATAATTACTTGGGCAGTCATTTCTGATATTGTTGTTGGGTGTATTTCTTCACTAATTGTTTCTGCGTGTATTGTAGTTATTAATAAATTAAGAATTATTAATGCTCCAAATAGTTTGTACAAAGGTTTCATAATTAATTGAAATGTTTTAAGTGTATTTAAATTTAGTGTATTTAATTGTTCATTAATTGTGAATTTAATTTAGTGTTTTAGTGTATTAATTTTTTAAATTCAATTTTAAAAATTAGTGTTATTGTTTGTATTGTGTATTTTTATTTGTGCTAAATTTTGTTTTTATTTTTCTATGTTTTTTTGTTTAGTGGGCCCGGTCGGATTTGAACCGACGACTCTCACCTTGTAAGGGTGATGTCATAGCCGCTAGACCACGAGCCCTTTTATAAAATAAAAGGTGGGGGAGTGTTTTTTTAAACCTTAACTTTTCTTCACTTTTAATTTTTTCTAGATTTTTTTTCTCTTTTATTGTTTTTTGTTCATTAAACCCCATAGATTAATTCATTCAATCTTATTATTGTAGGTTTTTGTGCATTTCTGTAAAATAATAGTAATATTTACGATTTTGGAGAGCAGTGGCATGAAACTCAGTAAATGCTTTTAAATAGTTTAACTTAATCTTATTTATGACTAAACTAAATTGTGTTGATTTATTTGCTGGGGCGGGGGGGTTATCGGAAGGATTTAAACAAGCTGGATTCAATACTATTGCTGCTAATGAAATCGAAAACGACTTTTCTAAAACATTTAAATTAAATCATCCTGAAGCAAAAGTTTTTACTGAAGACATTAGGAATATTAGTGTCAAAGATTTTCAAAAACAATGTGGAATAAATGGGATAGAAGTTGATGTGTTAATTGGGGGTCCTCCTTGTCAAGGATTTTCAATGGCAGGGAGAAGAGACCCTAAAGATCCAAGAAATTCATTATTTATGGAATATATCCGTTTTGTAAAAGAACTAAAACCAAAATATTTTGTAATGGAAAACGTCCCAGGTATTTTAACAATGAAGAATTCAAAAGGAAAGTTAGTTCATGAAATAATTGAAAGTGAATTTAGAAAAATTGGTTATCAAGTTAAACATAAAAAATTGTTATCGGCAGATTATGGCGTCCCACAAAAAAGAAGAAGAGTTGTATTTATTGGGACAAGAACAAAAAAACCGATTAGTTTTCCAAAACAAACCCACACAGAAAAACCCGAATTAAAGATTAATGGATTTCAAACTCAATCTTGGTTGGGTGTTGAAACTATTTTATTAGATAAAACTGATGTTCCCGAAAGTTATTTTCATTCTAAAAAAATGATTAATGGATTTAAAAAAAGAAAAGAAATGAATAAGAAAAAAGGAAATGGTTTTGGTTGGCAAATACTTGATCCAAAAAAACCTTCTTATACTATTTCTGCAAGATATTGGAAAGATGGATCTGATGCACTTGTAAAATATACAGAAACTCAAATTAGAATGCTTACTGAAAAAGAAGTTGCAAGAATACAAACCTTTCCTGACGATTATCAATTTTATGGTTCTAAACGAAGTGTTTATACTCAAATAGGTAATGCAGTTCCAGTTTTAATGGCAAAAGCAATAGCTGAAGAAATAAAAAAATATTTAGTTTGATTTAATTATTTTATCAAAAGTTTTTTTGTTAAATTTAGTGGTTGGATAAACTCCATCAATTTTTTGTAAATCTTTATTATTTTTATAAATCTCGGGCGCAATAAATAATTTAACTCCAAAATGGACTATTGTTTTTGCTTTGTTAATAGTTAAATCAGTTCCAAGAGTTATTGCAATCATATAATCCGTTTCAGTATTTTCAGCAAGATTAACGTATTGTTTGTATCTTTCTCTTAAAGTTCTTTTTGCAGAGATTCCTATTAATTTATTTTTATATTTAAAAATAAAATCATGTTCCACACTTCCTACTTCTGAATGGCCATATTCAGTTATGTTGGATTTATGGATGCCGATTTCAATTAATTTGTCATATATCCTATCTTCATAACTTGATCCCGCATTAGAAGTAATTCCTTGGTTTATGCTTTCAAGAATAATTGGCATAAAACAAGACTCTAAATCAATTTTTGGAAACTTTTTAATTAATTTATATAAGTTAAGTTGTTCTTCTTTTGATAAGGATACAATTTTTTTTGATTCTTTGTTATTTAATAAATCTTTTATGATTTCTTTTGAATATATGCAAGAAGTCACTCTTGCATCAAAAGCAGTCAAACTTGATTCATTATCATACTTGAGAGATAATTTATCATAATTAATAACTTTGGAATTCATAGTTTTTTTTACTTTATTTATAATATCTTCTTTTATTTTAATTAAATAAATTGCCATAATAAATAAATCAGAGTCAGAATTTGTTTTCCATAAATTAACAATTCGAGTGTATTCTGCAATTTTCTCCGATTTCTTTGATGTATTTAGTTTATTCTCTAATAGTCGAATAAAATTAGTCTTTTTATTTTTTAAGTTTCCTTTTGACAAGACTTCAATAATATCGTTGTTTAATCGGGCTATGTTAAAATCAGAACCAAAAATCCTTTTCATGTAAAGATAAAAAGTTACATTCAAATCCGGACTTTTCTATTTATCATATACATATTGTAATTACTAAAGTATATTAATATACAGAAAGGTCAAAATACCAATTAATCTACAAAGTTTGTTCATTAAAAAGGTTTATATATGAGTTTTTTGTTTTTGTATTAAAGAAGGTGGTTAGTTGAGTAGATCTTTTTTATTCAAAATTGGTGACTCTAATGTTGGGTTGTCTAAATTGATTGGCGGGTTTTTAATTGTCATTGCTGTTTTGATGTTAGTAAAATCAGGGGCTGTGATGTTTGATTCTTGGCAATCAGTTAGGGATTTTGATGAGTGTATTATTAATGCGTATAATTCAGCGGATTCTCTCGCAGTTGATAATGGGATTAGTAGTTTGATTTATTCAGTGAGGGCGCAGGAGTGTAAGAATTCTTTGTACCAAATCACTGGTGCTCAAGTTCCTGGCGGAGTGTTTGCTTTAACTACTCGTCAAGCGTGGACTGCTGTTTTAGGCCCTGTTGTTCAATTTTTTGTTTGGGCAGTAGTGTTTTTGTTCGCGCTTTTCGTGTTCAAGAACGATTCAGTGATTGTTCCTATTGCACAAGTAGAGTTGCCAGCTAGAAAGTTTGGTAAGAAGAAAAAATAGTTTTTAAAAAAAGTTTTGAAGGGGGTTGTCCCCTTCATTTCTAATTTTTTTGTTTTTTTTATTCCATTGTGTAGGTTGCTACTTTTTCGTTTGGAGTAATGTTTCCTTTTCTTACTCCGATTAGGTTTTTGATTCCTTTTTTTTCAGCAGCTTCCACTAATCTGTTTGTTATTATTCCGTCAAAGATGATGGTAGTTATTTTTTTCTTTGATTTTTCTATTGATCCTAGTAGGTCTTTTACATCCACATCTTTTATTTTCTTTTTCTTACTATCCAACAATCTTGCTTTTGATTTTCCTTTCATTTTTGAAAAACTTTTTACTAGTTTTTCAAATTCTTTTGGTAGTTCTATTTTTTGTTCAGGTACTTTTATTGGTGTTTGTGCTGTTATTGTTGGTGCTTTGTTGAATGTTTGTCCGAATGGTTGTCTGTATGTGTTTCCAAAAGGGGTTCGTCCGTATGTTTTTTGTCCGTATGTTCCTCTTTGTCCAAAATTGTTTTGTTGTAAGAATGGTGTTTGTCCGTATCTTGTGTTTGGTTGTCTGTATCCTCCGTATCTTGTGTTTGGTCTTTGGAAGTTTCTTCCGTATTGGATTTGTGTGTGTGCTTGTGTGTATGTTGTTTTTGTTCCTTGTGCATATTTTTGTCTTTTCTTTAGTGCTTGTAGTATTTCTTTTTGTGTTAGTTCTTCTACTTCTTTTCCATCAGGTGCTTTTGCTATGTAATCTATTTTTGTCATTGATCCTAGTTTTGCTATGTTTAGTTCTCCTCCTCTGTCTCCATCAGCGAGCACGGTTACTGTTTTTTCGTGGCATAGTTTTACTAGTGCTGGTGTTATGTTTGCTCCGTTCATTGCGATAGCATTTTTTATTCCGTATCCTAGTAGTTTTAGAACATCAGCTCTTCCTTCTACTACAATTATTTCTTTGTTTGTAGCCACTTCTGGTCCTGCTGCTAGTCCTTCGTAGGTAGTGATTTCATCAGCTCTTGCGTGTTCTTTCACTCCTTGCGCCATTTCGTCACTTTCTACTCCTTCAAATTTTTGCATATTTTTTAGTAGTTCTTTTGCTCTTTCTGTTATTGTTTCTCTTTTTTCTTTTCTTGTATCAGTTATTTTTAGTACTCTTACTTTTGCTTCAAATGGTCCTACTTTTTCCACGGTTTCCATTGTTGCTGCTAGTATACTTGTTTTTACTTGGTCTAGAGAACTTGGGATTATTATTTGTCCACTTGTTGTTCCTTTTCCTTTGTTTATTGTTACTTCTATTCTTCCTATTTTTCCGTTTTGTTGTAGTTCTTTTAGATCCATATCTTGTCCTAGTAATCCTTCGCTTTGTCCAAAGATTGCTCCTACAAGATCAGGTTTTTCTACTACTCCTTGTACTTCGTAATTTGCTAATATTTCGTACTTTATTGTGCTAATATATGTTTTAGCCATGTTTTCACTTCTCCTTTTTTTTTGTGAATTTTTTTTTATTTTTTTAATTATTGTTTTTTTTAAAGTGTTTTTTTTAGAATTAGGTTTGTTAGCTTAAACTTGTTAGTTTTTCTTTTATTTTTTCACTATCAAGTTCTATGCTTATTGTTTTTTTTCTGCTTTTTAGCCCGGCCACTATTTGTGTTTGGGCTTTAAATATCCGTGTTAATTCTTTCAAAATTTCTTTATTCGCTTTTCCTTTATCAGGAGCGTTTTTTGTTTCAACATACAAGATACTGTCACTATCATTCCATTTTGCTTTAAATTCTTTTTTTCCTGTTGAAACACTTAATTTTATTTTTGTTTTGCTTAACACTAAACAAACCTTTTTCTCACTTTATAACAAAATTTATTAAGTGGAAGGCATTTAAACCTTGTGATGGGGCCGATTCTAAAGAGTTAGTTGAAGAGGAAAAATAAGGTTTTTGTTGGAAAAAAGAAAAGAAAGTGAAGATTTGTAGTATTAGTGAAAAGTAATTGTTTTTGGTGGTTTTTTTGGCTTTTTATAATAAGGGTGCTAATGCTGAGAGAGAATTAATTAAGGTTCTTGATGGTAGGGGTTTTGCTGTTCTTCGGGTTGCGGGGAGTGGAGTTAATCCTATTCCTTCTCCTGATGTGGTTGCATTAAAGGGAGGGAAGATTTTTGCTGTTGAGTGCAAGGCACGAAAAGGGGATTATTTAGCAATTCCAATAAAAAATATGGTTGATGAGATTAATTGGTCAAGGGTTGCAGGAGCAGAGTTTTTTGTAGGGTGGAAAGTTCCTCACAAGGGGTGGTTTTTTTTAAAACCTGAACAATTTAGAATTACTGATAAAAATTATATGGTTTCTTTAGAAGAAGTTTTAAGAGTTGGAAAAAAATTAGAAGAAATATTTGTTTAGTTCTCTAAATTTTTTTGAATTTTTTTATTTTTGTTTATTCGTGGTTTTGTTTTTCACTTAATTGTTTGTTTTTTAATTAATTGTTTGTTTTTTTAGTGTTTTTGGTTCATTTTTTAAAACCTTTTTTTTCTAATATAATTATGAGACTAGGAAATGATGATATAATTAACGAACTAAAACTTCGTTTGAATAGAGAAAAATCTTTGAGCAAAAAAGTGCAATTAAAACAAGTAATTGAGTTAGTAAAAAAACTTTGATAAATTTTGTTGAATTTTAAATTCTTTTTTTAAGTTCTTTTTTTTATTTTTGTTTTTTCAATTCTTTAATTGTTTTTTTATTTTTTTCAATTTTTTGTTGATTTTTGTTTTCACTCTCCGTAAATTTTATTTTTTATTTTTTTTGTTTTTTTATTTTATTTTTTATTGGTTTATTTCAGTTCGTGTTTTTGGTATTTTTCTAATAAAAATCTTGCTGCTTTTTTTGTATCAGCTTCTCCTCCGCTTTTTAGTAAGTGTTTCTTTTTTCCAATTTCTTCAAGTGTTTCTTCTTCTCCCATTTCTTTTTTGTATTTTATTTCAAATATTTTACAAATTTTTTCAATTCCTGTGTGGGTTATTAATTTTAGTGCGTTTTTTTCGAGGTCTTTGAGTTGGTTTGGGTTTTTTGAATCCACTAAAAATAAATCAAACTCATCTTGGTTTTCTCTTGGTATTATTCCTGGGCTATCAATTAAGTAAACCCCTTCAGTTATTTTTACTTTTGACATTCCTCGTGTGAGTCCTGCTTTTCTTGAGGTTGCTACTCTTCCTTTTCCTTTTCCTGCGAGTGAATTTATTAAAGTGCTTTTTCCAACATTTGGGTATCCAATTATTCCCACTGTGTATTTTTCTTTTTTTCCTTTGGCAGCATTAATTTCTCTTCGTATCATATTGATTCCGTCTTTGTTTTTTGCGGAAACAAATATTACTTTCATTTTTGTTTCTTTTTGTATTTTTTGTTTAATTTTTTCTATTTCTTTTTTTTCAACAAGATCACTTTTGTTTATTATTAAAAGTAGTTTTTTTCCTTGGTGTATTATTTTTTGTTCAAGTTCATAATTTCTTGTTTTTTCTGGGTGTCTTGCGTCAAGTATTTCAAGAACAAGATCACTTTCTTTTATTAGAAAATAAATGTGTTTAAAAAATCCCGAAACCATTTTTTTCACCCTAATAAATTTTAGTATTGTTTGGTTAGTAAATTTTTTTTGTGATTTTTTATTTTTTTGTTTCAAAAAAATATTTTTTTTATTTTTGTTTTAATTATTTTTTTTATTTTTTATTATTTTCTTTTTTATTTTTGTTTATTTTTTATAATAGTTTTAGTTTTCCAAAGTGTTTTTCTCCTTCGTGTTCTTTTATTGGTCCGCACGCGAAGCAGGTTTTGCTTCCTGGTTCTATTTGGGTGTGTCCTGCATCAGTGATTAGTGCGCAGGGTAGTTCTTTTTTTGTTTTTTGGAATAATTCAACTAGTTCTTTTGTGCTTGATATTTTTAGCACAATTTTTTTCATTCCTTGGTTTTTCCATTCTTCAATAATTTTTTTATCCACTTTTTCTAACACGCTTACTGCTGCGTGACTTGCTTGTGCTGCTATTTTTCCTTTGTTCATTCCTAGTGAGGTATTCACTATTATGTATTGTGCTAATTCCATACTAATTAGATACTTGTTCTGGTTTTTTAAGGTTGGGGTTTTTCGCGTTTTTGGTTTTATTTTTTAAGGAGTTTTTAGTGCTGTTGTTAGTTCTTTTTTTAGTTTTTCAATATTTTTTCCAGTTATCAAAAATTCTCTTTCTATCATTTTTGCATCGTGTGTTAGGTTTTTTGCGAGGGTTGGGTGTTTTTGTTTTTTTGCTTTTTCGGCTAATTTTACTAATCTTAAATACCTTAATTTTAACATTTCTTCTTGTGCTTTTTGCACTTCAAGGTTTTTTATTTTCATTCGTAATTGGTTTTTTTCTTTTGCTGCTTCTCTTAATTTGTTTCTAGCTTCAAGTGTTTTTTGTTCTGCTTTTTTTTGTCTGTTTCTTAAATAATTACTCATATTGAATCACTTTAATCTTTTCTCAACTCTTTTTTTATTTGTTGTTTTTGTCTATTAATTCTCGCATCAGTTAATCTAAAATTTTCGTTACAAATTCTCATCGCATTTTCAATACTTCTTTTGTGTGCTTTGTTTTCTGGATTTTGTTGTTGTTTTGCTAGTGTTTTCCATAATTGGTTCCATTTTTTTTGTTGGGTTTTTAATCTTTTAATGAACTCCATTCTTCCTTTTAGTGTTCTTACCGCTTGTTCTCGTTTTCGATTTTTTAGTTCCATTTGTTGTGCGCGTAGGGTCATTCTTGTATCAGCAAATTGTCCGTTGCCTTTTAATTTGCCTATTCTTGTTCTCATAATTAGTTTGTGCGTGTATGTTGTTTATATTTTTATTCTTTAGTGGTTGTTTTAATTAATTCATTTTTTTGTTTTATTTAACCATTTTTTTGGTTTTCTAAATAGTTTTTAATTGCTTCTCTTAGTGCTTGGTCTCCTAGTATTGAGCAGTGTATTTTTATTTTTGGGAGTCCTCCGAGTCTTTTCATAATATCAGTTCCTGTTAGTGTTAGTGCTTTTTCTATTTTCATTCCTTTTTTTTCTGTTAGCATTTTTGCCAACATGGAGGTTGATGCTATTGCACTTGCACACCCAAATGTTTTCCATCTCACATCAATTATTTTATCATTTTTGACTTTTATCCAAAACTCCATCATGTCTCCGCATTTCATGTTCCCTACTTTTCCATATCCGTTAAAGTTTTTTATTTCGTTTTCGTTTTTCAAAAATTTTTGGGGTTTCATAAAGTGTTTTTTTACTTCTTTTGAATAGAACCAATCATTGCCTTCCAGTTTCATTTTTTCACCTTTTTGTTTTTATTTTTTTCCACGCTGATGATATTGTTCGTAGGAATGGAATTATTTTTTTTAATTTATTGATGGTGTAATCTATTTCTTTTTTTGTAGTGTTTTTTCCCAGAGTGAATCTTATGCTTCCGTGTGCTAGTTCGTGTGTTAACCCTGTTGCTAGTAGTACGTGGCTTGGTTCTAGTGATTGTGAGGAACATGCACTTCCTGTGCTTGCGCGTATTCCTTCTTCATTTAATCTAAGCAATATGCTTTCTCCTTCCACTCCGTAAAAAGAAACATTCACATTGTTTGGTAATCTGTTTTTTTTGTCCCCATTTATTTTCACTTTTTCTATTTCGTTTTCTATTCTTTTTATCATGTAGTTTCTTAGTTTTGTTAATCTTTCGTTTTCTTTCTTTTTTTCTTTTTCACTAATTTCAAGTGCTTTTGCGAGAGCAATTATTGCGGGAGTGTTTTCTGTTCCTGATCTTGTTCCTCTTTCTTGGTGTCCTCCGTGTATTAGTGGGGTTAGTTTAATGTTTTTTTTCTTGAACAGTATTCCACTTCCTTTGTATGAATAAATTTTGCTTCCATTTATGGTCATCATGTCTACGCCAAGTTTTTTTGTATTAATTGAAAGGTATTCTGTTGCTTGGCAAGCATCAGTGTGGAATAGTTTTCCTTTTTCGTGTATGATTTGTGCAATTTTTTTTATTGGTTGGATTGTTCCAATTTCATTATTCGCATACATTATGCTTACAAGTAAAGTGTCGTCCCTGATAGCATTTTTTAGTTCATCAAGTTTCACTATTCCTTTTTCATCAACATTAAGGTATGTTACTTCAAATCCCAATTTTTCTATCCATTTCATTGTTTCAAGAACAGCATCGTGTTCTGTTTTTTGTGTAATAAAGTGTCCTTTTTTTCCTTTCACTAATTCGTTTAGAGCAATTCCTTTGATTGCTAGGTTTATGCTTTCTGTTCCACTTCCAGTAAAAATTATTTCCTCTTCTTCACAATTTAGTATTTTTGCTATTTTTTTTCTAGCTTTATTTATTTCTTTTTTTGCAATTAACCCAGTGGTGTGAAAACTTGAAGGGTTTCCATAAATTTTTGAAAAATAAGGCAAAGATTCTTTTAGCACTTCTTTTCGCACAGGGGTGGTTGATCCGTGATCAAGGTAAATTGTTTTCATTTTTTCACCACTAATTTTTACAATTAATATTTTCCTTTACAATTTTTTTCCACGTGTTCTTTTAGTAGTTCAAATAATGGTTTGTTTTTTGATTTAGTAAAAATGTCGCTTGAAAGATAGTATTCTCTTTCTTTTCCTTTTTGTTTAAAATTAACAAAACTGCATTTGCGCAAATCCTTTAGTGCGTGACTCACTATGCTTTGTTCAGCTTTAATTTCTTTACAAATTTTTTGAACAGTTTTTGGTTCCTTTCTTAATGAGTTAATTATGTCACACCGAAGTTTGTTTCCAAGCACACCCAAACATTTGTGTGGGTATGAAGATTTAGGTGAATAATGTGACGAAAAAGAAGATTTCATATGAAATATTATTCATATGTTAGTTTTTAAATGTATTTTTGAGCGGATTTTGAATAGTATTTTTGGGAGTATTTTTGGTCGTAGTTTTGAATAAGGTTTGGAATATTTTTAGGAGTATTTTTGAGTATAGTTGGGGGGTAGTTTTGGAGGAGTGAGGGTTTGGATTATATTTTTTGATATGTTTCTATTAATTAGTTTGTTTTGTTTTTGAATTTATTTTTGAAGTATTTTTCCTTAATTAGTTTTTTTGTTTGTTGGGTTGGTGTTGTTTTTTTTTGTTATTGTTTGTTTTCTTCTGGAGTGATTTGGGTTTCTTCTGTGGTTATAGTAGTTTCTTGGATTGGTGATGCTCCTTTTAGTGTTATTTTTTTGGTTACTCCGTCCTCTCCCCATAGGTATGTCATTGATATTGGATCATCTTTGTTTAGAGTTATTTGGTAATTTCCAGGGTTTCCTGTTTTTAGTGTGAATAATTTTGAGTATTGGATTATTGCTCTGTCTCCCATTCCTTTTACTAGTGCGTATACTGGTTGGTCGTTTCCGTTTCCTTGTATTCTGTCAAATGTTTGTCCTTCTTCTACATCAAACACTTCATCAGTGATGTCTTTTGTGAATGGGGGTTTCCATTTTTGTTTTATACTTCTTACTTCAAATCGCAGTTTCATAAATCACACCTTTAATATTTTTTTAATAATTTTTTTTGTTTAACTATTTCCAACTATTAGATGTTTATTTTCTTTTTAAACTTGCCGTTTTCGTGGTTTTTGTTCTTTTCAATAATTTAAATTTGTTTATAATAAATTCTAGTTTTCCATTTTATGTTCGTTTTTTTATGCTTTTTTAGGTAATTTATCGCTTTTTGTCCAAAAATGAATCCGTATGTTTTGATTATTTTTTTCAAAGATCCGTATTCTTGGTTTTGATAAATATCTTTGTGTTTGAACCCTAGTTTTTTAAAAACCCTGTTTCTTGTTTCTTCCGAATCATTCTTTTTGTCTTTTCTTGTTTTTCCAAGTATTATTGGTGATAGTTCTCCTCCATACCATTTTGGAGCAATATCCACCGAAATTATTAATCCTCCTTTTTTCAGTATTCTTTTTGATTCTTTTACAAAATCTTTGATATTTTTTTCTTTATAAAAACTCGCTGAAGTCACTGCAAGTACAATATCAACAGAGTTTTTTGGTAAGGGAATTTTGCTCGAACTTCCTTTTTTGAATTCAATATTTTTTATTCTTTTTTTTCTTAGTTCTTTTTTTGCTATTTCTATCATTTCTTTTTGTGGCTCTACCCCAATTACTTTTTTTGCGTATTTTGAATGTGGGAAAGTTGATAATCCTGTTCCTGCTCCAACATCAACTATTATTTTATTTTTAAAATCAAATATTTTTGCTAAATCAAGAGGGGGTGTTTTTTTGACTTTTGCAAATTCATCATAAACATTAGGGTATTTTTCATAAAGTATATCCCATCTATTTTCTATTGTTTCTATTTTTTCTTGAATCATATACTTTTATTATTCTTTTAAGATTATTAATTCTTTCACTTTTTCGGCAAGATGCTTGTGTTATATTTTTATACTCCTTTTTCTTTCTTTACTTGTGGGTATTTTTAATGAGTATTGATAATTTCATTAATTCTGTTGCTAAAATTGTAGAAAATAGGCGTTCTTTTTATGAAGGGGTTTCTTCTCAACTAATTTCGCTTAAATCAAAAAAACCAACTAATTTTAGTGAAAATGTGGTTGTTTCAATTAAAAATGAGGTTTTGTCAGGAGTGATGAGTGGGGTTGATTCGGGGTTTGTTTCAAAAAAACTTTCTTTTTTTGATATTGTTTTAGTTCGAACCGTTGGAGTGATTTTTTCTTTTGAGGGTGGAGTGTTAAAAAAAACTGATTATTTTCCCTCTCCTGTTTCTTTACCCACCCCTTTGCCTTTAAAGTTAGGTCTTGAGAGTGATGAAGAGAATCAAAGTGTTTCTTTTGAAAGATTAAAACAAGAAATAAAACTAAATATTGAAATTATTAAAAAATACAAACCCGATTTTTCTTTTATTGATGGGAGTATTGTTCCTCAGTATCAAGATAAACCAAGAAAAGAATCCCAAATCAATGATGATTACAAATCAGTTATTGAATTATTTGAAGAATTATACAAAACCGCAGAAGAAAATAATTGTGTGTTGGTTTCAACCGTGGAGGATTCAAGAGGATCAAGGTTTAAACAAATTCTTCAAGAGGAAATAATTCCCGAAAGCAATATTTCTAGTGTTGATTTAAAAAATTGTTTTGACATTTCTTTGTTGGATTATTTTTTATTACCCAAAGAAAGAACATTAGCGTTTTCTTACACAAAAGATATTTCTTCTCACGCAATTTTGAAAGATTTTTCTTCTGAGTGGAGTAAGAGTGTTTTTGTTTTTTACATTAAAGTAAGCGAGTTTGATACTCCGCTAAGAGTTGAGTTTTTATGCAAGAACAAAAATGATTTAGTAAAAATGGCTGACAAAATTTCTTCAATTGTTTTTTCCCTCTCTTCTCTTCACAAAGAATATTCTTATCCAAGTGTTTTAATTGAAGCTGATTTGAGAGCAAAACTAACAGAACAAGATATTTCAATTGTGTATGATAGGTTAATAGGAAAATTGGGTCCAAAAATAAATATGAGAAGAAACAATAGGCCATTTGGATGATTTGTGTGAGTGGTGCGAATTGTGTGAGTTGTGTAAGTTGTGTGAGTTGTGTAAGTTGTTTGATTTGTTTGAATGGATAGAAGGGTTTTGTAAATTGGCGTGGTGATTTTTTTGATTAAAGTGATTGCTTTTGATTTGTGGAATACTTTAATTGGTTCTACAATGGATTTTCCTTATTTGATTTCTCTTTCAAAAAAAGATGATTGGTCTTTGGGAGAGTATATTGCTAAGTACGAAAATGCTCTTCACAAAAAAAGTTTTTCTTCTTTTCAAGAATTAAAAAATGCTTTTTTTAAAGAGCTTAAAGAAACAGAGAACGAGTTGCTTGAAAAAGCATTGTATGATATTTATTCTAGTAGAGTGGATAAAATAGTTTTTTTTCCTGATGTTGAGGATAATTTACTAAAATTAAAAAAACAAGGTTATCCGTTGGTGCTTGTTTCTAATGTAGAAAATTTAGCGTTTGATGATGTTAATAAAGTGTTGGATTTGAATAAATATTTTGATTATTTTTGTTTAAGTTTTGAGGTTGGTGCAATTAAACCTGATAAGAAAATGTTTGATTGTATTTTAAAAAAAACAAGAGTTCTCCCAAGCGAAGTTTTAATGGTGGGTGATTCGTTGAGGAGTGATATTATTGGAGCAAAAAAAGCCAAAATGCATAATTGTTGGATTAATCGTCCGAACAAGAGTTATGATTTAGCAAAAGTTGTTCCGGAGTTTGAAATAAAAAGTTTTAACGAACTCCCCAAAGTTTTGAACAAATTAAACGGAGTGAAATAGTGCACTTAATTACGGCAGTGCACTTAGAGTAATTATTTAAAATCAACCCAACAAATTTATTTTATTGATTTTTATGAATAGAGAATCGTTAGGAACAATTGTTTCTTCTATTGATGGTCCTTCTCCAAGTGTATTATCTTTTGTAGTGAATGAAGGCAAAGTGCATAAAGGGATGTTTATTGAACTTGATTATTCCGAAGGCACTATGGTTTGTTTGGTTGAAGATGTTATCAAAACCAATAGGTATTTTGAAAGACCTGATTCAGTAAAAACAATTGGTTCGGAACTTGAAAAAAATTTTCCAGTTAGTGATTGGGAGTTTTTGTTAGGTAAAGCTAGACCTCTTGGTGTTTTTGTTGAAAGTAGTGGAAATATTCAACGCTCAACTTTCCCCCCTTCTCCGGGCACAAAAGTTTTCAAAGCAAAGGATGAGAATTTAAAAAAATTTTTAGCTCTTCAAGAAAATGGGTTGCATTTGGGTTCTATTAATTTCCACGATGTGTTATTGAAAGTAAATTTATCAAAACTTTTACAAAAACATTTAGCCGTTCTCGCAATGAGTGGGGCTGGTAAGAGTTATTGTGTTTCTGTTCTTTTAGAAGAATTGTTGTTAAGAAAAAAAGAAGATGGGCAAATTGCAGTAATTGTTTTTGACACTCACGGAGAATACACTTGTTTTGGAGAATCAGCAAATTCTCCTTACAAAGATTTTTCAAGTGTCACAAAAGTTATTGATGCTTCTAAAATAAAAATTGCTTCTTCAAAATTAACTCCTTGGATGATATCAAATATTTTGCCTGATTTGTCCGCTCCTCAAAAAAGAGAATTGTCAAGTATTATTTCTCGTCTTTCAAACGAAATGAAAAGCGGGGTTGGTCCGTTTGATTTATCCGCGGTGAGAGCAGAGTTGGGAGTTTCACAAAACCAAAAAACCGCTGAAACTCTTTTAGGAATTTTGTCAGAGATTGAGGATTTGGATTTGTTTTCAAAAATAGATTATCCTGCTGTTAGTGATATTGCAAAACCTGGTCAGTTGTGTGTTATTGATTTGAGTAAAGTTATTTCTGATAAAAAGAAACAAATAATTGTTTCATATTTTTCAAACAAATTATTTAATGATAGGAGACAAAAAAGAATTCCTCCATTCGCGTTATTTGTGGAAGAGGCACACAATTTTATTCCCGAAACCACAAGTAAAGGGGTCGCAATTGCAAAAGCAACATTAAGAACAATTGCAAGAGAGGGGAGAAAATTCGGAGCAGCATTAGTGGTTATTTCTCAAAGGCCAAAAAGATTGGACACTACAACTCTTGCGAATTGTAACACAAATATTATTCTAAGAATAACCAATCCTTATGATTTGGATCACATTAAGCAAAGTAGTGAGGGTCTTGATCAATCCAGCATTAATTCAATTTCATCACTTAGAGTGGGTGAAGCATTAATTGTTGGAGAAGCAATAGGTGCTCCGACTTTTTTTAAAGTTAGGTTAAGAACTTCCCAACCAAGCAAACACGAAGTCACTTTAGAAGAAGCAGCTAAAAGATTTAGTGAACAAAAACAAAAAAACGAAGATGAACTTAGTTCATTTTTGTGATTTTGTGTGTATTATTTTTTCAATTTTTTTTATTTGTTTTTAATTTTTTGTTTTTCGTTTTTTTTTAATTTACATTTTCTAATTTTTAGAATTTTGCCCCATTTTTAACCACCGGCATTGCACTTGTGGAGTGTATTTAAATACCCAAATTTGTTTACTCATATGGTAAATAATATTTTTTCACAAAATAAGAGTGGTGTGCTGGGTAATGTTCTTTACTTAACCAATGTTACTTATGTTGATTCAAAAAGAGAGGTTTTGGCAGAGTTTTCAAATAAATTTGATAAAAAAGTAGAGAGGTACAAATTTTTTCCATTCATTTTGCTTCCAAAATCAATTGATGGGGAGAAACTAAAAGAACTTCTCCTTTCATTTTCTTTCAAATTTTTTAGTTTGCAAGAGAAAGAAAATTATTTTTCATTACAAAGCACTTCTTTTGTGGAGTTAAAAAAAATAGTTAGTGTTTTGAGTAAGTGTTTTGGAAAACTTCCACTAGTTTTAGAACCGGAGCGTCAATTTTTAATAGAAAAAAATTGGAGTTATTTTGATTCTTTTCTGTATTTTGAAAACTCTTTAATAAAAGTTGATTCTTTTTCTAAAGATGTTAGTTTTTCAGTACTGCCAGAAATACCTTTTGTTGAGGCAATGAAAATAAATCAAGAGGAAGCAACTTTTTTTGTTAATCAAGCAGTGTTATCAAATATTTTAAAAATCCCAATAAATTTAGTTCCGAAAAATAAACAAGATCAAGAAGAAATTTTTTTAGAAAACATTTTTTTCAAAAATGCTGAATTTGTTTCTTGGGAAAAAGAAAATTTTGTTAAAACAAAAAATTTCACTCCTTTTGGTTATTTTGATAATTTTTCTTCAATAGATTTTTCTCCAGTGTGGGTTGAATTGTTTTCAAAAAAATTTTTCAATATTGGTCCAGAAACAAAAAATTGTTCTTGTTGTAAACCCTTCACTCTTGAAGATAAAAATTTACTTCCTTCTTCACTAATTGAAGTAAAATTTATTGAAAGTGATTTCTTCTTTGAATCCTCTTCGCCAAATTTTGCTCAAGAATTTCACTTTAATCACAAAGATAAATTAGAGAGGGAGCAAAAAAAGAAAGAATTTTTTTTAAAACACTACCCTGTTGGTCCTTTTAGTTCGGGTCAAGTTGAAAAAGTTCCTTTACTTGATGCAAAGAAATTATTAGAAGAGGGGGTTGTTGAGTTAGGTTCAAATCATTTAGTTGATTGGTTTTGTTTGAATAAAGAAAGTTTTTTTAGTAAAGAATTATCAAGTTTTAGTGAAAAATTAAAAGGGTTTGAGGAGTTTTCAAAAAATAATCAACAAAGTTTGTTTGTTTCTTCTTTTGAATTTTTTTTTGCAGAGTTTTTTATAAAAAATTTTAGTGAATTAGTTGCAGAGATTCCTTTCCAATTAATGAATAAGGGTTCAAAATTTCATTCAGTTTCTTTAGCAAAAACAATTATTAGTATCCAAGAATCAACTTTGTTCAAATTTAAAGAGTTTTCAGAAAAAGAGGGGTACAGGGTTTTGCACACAAATAATAGGGGGGCGTATGTTAAGGGTTTTTCTTCTTTAACTCTTGCAAAAAAATTCTCTAGTTCTCTTGCCCTTCCAATTCCAAAAATAAGGTCTTTTGCCAAAAACTCCAAATTAACTTAATTTGTCCATTTTTTTCTCTTTTTAGCTACTTTTTTAAACCTTGTCTTGACAATATTTATTATTGAGTTGGTGAGTGTATGTCTCGATTAACAAGATTTGAATTAACAAGAGTTTTATCAGCTAGATCTTTACAATTATCTTTAGGGGCACCTCCTTTGGTTAAAAAAGTAAAAGAATTATCAATGCTTGAAGTTGCAGAAAAAGAGTATAAAGAAAAAGTACTTCCTTTGAGTGTTTTAAGAAAATACCCTAATGGAGTAGTTAAGAGAGTTGAATTATTTAATTAATTTTATAATTTTTAGGTGAACAAAAATGGGTAAATCAGTTTCAAAAGTTTTGAAGTACAAAGGCGAAGTACTATTAAGAGAGTTTCCGGAAAAATTCGGAAAAAATTTTGAACAAAACAAAAAAGAATTATCTTTAATGGAACTTGGTTTATCAAAAACAACAAGAAATATTGTTGCTGGTTACATTGTAAGATTGGCTAAAAGAAAAGAAAAAGAACAACTAAAAAAATAAAATTTTCTTTTTTACAATCATCTATTTTTTTTGTATTTTTTTTATTTTATTTTTTTTATTTTATTTTTTTAAGTTTTATTTTTTAATTTTTATTTTTGTATTTTTTTTGAACAATTATTATTTTTTTAGATGAATTTTTTTATTTCTGTTTTTGTTGCCTCATCAAGATTTTTATCCCTGTAAAGTAAGTATAAGTTACTTGATGCTGCTTCTTCAAGTTGTTTATCGTGTGTGATAATGAATATTTGTTCTACTAGTTTTGGCATTTCTTCACGCAACATTTCGCTTAGTTTTGAAACAGAGTTTGCATCAAGGTTGTGTGTTGGTTCATCAAGTATTAACATTGAAAGATTTTTTGTAAGCACTAGTGCGAAAGCCATTCTTATGCAAAGTGCAGCAGCACTTCTCTCTCCTCCTGAAAGAATTCCTTCTACTCTCACCCATTCTCCTCCACGAGTGAGTACAACTAAATCATATCCATCTTCAACAATCGAGAGTTTTGCATCAGTATAATCTTTGTAAGGATAAATTTTTTCCCAAATATCGCTCATAGCGCTATTTATGGTTTCTATCATTTCTTTTCTCAATTCAATTTGGGTAGCAATTAGACAATTACTAAAAACCCCGAGGTTTTTTGCAGCTTCCTCTTTTTGATTTATTTCGTTTTCATTTTTTTCAATATTTTTTCTTATTTGGTTAATTTTTTCAATATTGTTTTCAAGAGTTTTTTTCAATTCGCTTTTTGAAGATATTTCATTTTGAGCAAGTTTCATTTTATTATCTTCTTTGAAATATTTTTCTTTAAGTTCTTCCACTAATTTTTTATCAAAATTTAGTTCTTTTATTTGTTTTTCAATTAATGGTAGATTTAAATTTAATTCAACCAATTTTTTTCTCTTTTCCTCGATTTCTTTTATTTCTTTTAGTAAAGTTTCTTGTGAATAGTTTTCTTTTTTTAACAAATCAATGTTTTTTTCTATTTCTTTTTTTTCTATTTCTTTTTCTTCAACATTTTTTTTGAGTTCAATTAGTTCTTTTTCTTTTTTTTCTTTTTCAATTGTATGTGTTTGCATTTTTTTGTTTCTTTCTTCAATTATTTTGGTTTTGTGACTTTCTTCAAGTTTTTGTTTACAGGTTGGACAATTTCCTTCTAGTGCAGAAATTTCTTTAATTTCTTTTTCAATAGAGTTTATTTGAAACACTATTACTTTTCTTTCTTCAGAAAGCGCTAATATTTTTTCATTAATTGTTTTTATTTCTTTTTCAATTTTTTCTTTTTCATTAATTTTTTTTGTTATTTCTTCTTTTGTTTTTTTAATTGTGTCATTTATTTCATTTTCATTTGTTTCTTTTTCATTTATTTCTTTTGTTTTTTTTAGCTCTTCATTTATTTGTTCAATTTTTGTTTTGGTTTTTATTAATTCATTATTTAGTTCAGTGTGTGTTTTTTCTTTCTCTGCTTCTTTTTTGTATTCTTTTTCGCTACTTTCCATATTTTTTTTAGTTTGAATTAATTTTTCCCCAATTTCTTTTAATTGTATTTCTATTTCTTTTATTTGTTCAAGTATTTTTTCTTCTTCATAATTTTTGAGAATGTTTTTTTGTTGTTCTAAAAATTCTTTTGCTGTTTTGTTTTCTTTTGTTATTTCATTTTGAAGTGTTGTTGAATATTTTCGCGCGTTTTCGTATTTTTCTAATTGTAATAATTCATCAAATTTTTTTTTTCTTTCTCCTGGCGATAATTTTAGAAAAAAATCTAATTCATTTTGTTCAGCATATACTGCGCGTGAAAATATTTCATAATCCATTCCTAGTATTTTTTCAATTCTTTCATTCACATCTTTTTGTTTTGGCCCTGCAATTAATTTTCCATTTTCATGCAATTTTGCTTCGTTTGTTCCATCAAGTTTGATTATTCTTTCTACTTTGTAATTATTTTTCTCTTTGTTGAATGTTAATTTTATTTCTGATGTTTCTGATTGGTTTGGTTTATTTTTTATTATTTCTTTTAAAGCAACACTCCTATTTTTTAGTCCTGGGAATGTTCCAAATAGTGCGTAGGTTATTGCATTCACTATGGAACTTTTTCCACTCCCCATTACTCCAATTATTACATTAGTTCCTTTTTCAAAATCAAGAGTGGTGTTTGAGTGTGTTCTCCAATTTGTTAATTCTAAACTAGTTATCATAATTTAGTTTTGGTTGAAAATAAATAAAAAATAGTACTACTATTTGAAAATATTGTAAATATTTGTAATTACTATTATTTGTTAATTTATGGTGTTGTTCATTTTTTTTGTTGATTTTAATTAGTTTGTTTTGCTTAAATTAGTGTCATCATATCTACTTCTACTTGGTTGATTCCGGGTATTTTTTTAATTGTTTCTTCAAGTTTTGGTAGTGCTCCGTCAGTTTTGTCAGGGATAACATACCCGACTTTTATTATTTCAATCCCAAAACCTATTGGTTCTCTTTTAAGATCCCTAAATGCTCCTTCTTTTACTTCTTTTAGAGCGTTAGATACACTATCTATATTTTCTGGGTCAGAAAATACTTTGAATACCACCATTGCGTTTCCCATTCATATCACTTTTTTTTAATAAAATAATTAAAATTCGTTTTTATAATTGTTAAATTAAGGTCCTACAAATCCGCATTCTTTGCAAGTGTATGTTTTTGTTGTCATTTTACAATGATCGCAGCGTATTATTGTTGTTTTTCCACATTCTGGACACTTGAATTCAGTTTTTGAATCAGTTACTATTTTGTTACAAGTTGTGCAAGTCTTCATTTTTCCTCACCAATGCCATTTTTATACTATTATTAATAGAATATTTTTATTCACTAACCTTTAAAAAGGTTCTTTGAAGGATTCTTTTTTGGATCAAAAAAGAGTGTTTTTTGAGGGGAGAGCAGATAGTATAGTTTGTTGGGCCCGTCTGCTAATGGATTAAGCGGCGAGACTTCGGACAATTTTTTTTGAAAGATATCTCGAGATGGGGGTTCGATTCCCTCCGGGCCCGTTGTTTAATTGTTTATTCACGGTTTTTTTGTTGTGTTAATTTTTTTATTATTTCTTTTGTTTTTATTTTTGTTTTTGTTGTTTATTCAAATATTTCTTTTCCTTTTATGTATCGTGTTAGGTATTCAGCAAATTCTCCTTTGTAGTGTTTTATTATTTCTTTTTCATCAAGGACTTTTGCTTTTTTGCAAAAGATTTGTAGTGCTTCTTTTTCTTGTTTTTGCATTTTTTTCAAAAAGTTTTCTAATACTTTTTTGCTTTGTGTTTCTTTTCTTTCAATATCAATTGTGATTCTCCCATCTTTTATGTATGGTCCTGCTACAATTTTTCTTTTTTTGTCAAGGAATTTTTTAGAATTTTCTTTATCAGTGGCGTGTGGTCCGGTAATTGTTTTTATTTTTTGAAGATTTTTTTCTCTTAAAGTGAATATGAACACAATTTCTTTTTCGTCACTCCACAAGTGGCTTCTTTCTACAATAAAATCGTGTTCTTTTAAGTGTGTTTCACTTTTTTTCAAAAATCTTCTTAATTGTCCCCAAAATAAATCAGGGAGTATTTTTTTTGGAAAAATTGATTTTATTGCGATTAGTTCTCTTTTTTCTAATTCGTTTTTTAATTCTTTTTTTGTTAATTTTTTTGTTTTTTCTTTAAAAAAGAATTTTTCGTTGGGGTTTCCTAAAAATCTTTTTGCTGCGTATACTAATCTTTGGAATTGTTCATTGGATAGTGCTGAAGCTACATTTCTGTGTGCATCAACAGGATCAATTATTATTAGTGGTGCTCCTTTGAATTGTTCTGCGTGTTTTTCTTTTGCATTTTCAAAAAGTATTATTTTTCCTTTGTTCCATTTGGATATTTCTTTGATTGCGTTTTCAAAAGTTTCGTAATGAATAATTAGTAGTTCTAGTGCATACCCTGGCATTGAACAATTTTTTAGATCTGCTCCGTACGCATCAATTCCTTTCATAAATTGTTTTAACAATCTCACTTCTTGTTTTTGTTTTTCTTTTATTTTGTTTAGTATGTATTTGTTGTGGAAGGGTGTTCTGTCCACAGCACTTTTTATTTCAGTTCCTGAATTTACTTTATAGCTTGGGACTATTTCTACATCAAATCCTTTGTATATTCCCCTAATGTATGGGTGTTGTGAGTATGCTTTTTCCCATTTTTGTCCTTTGAATACCATTTTCCCTATTTTTAGTCCTTTTTTTTCTAGTTCTTTTTCGCTTAGTTCAGTATCAAACATTATGAACAAATCAAGATCTCTGTCATTTCGTAAGTGTGTGTCTCTTGCACTGCTTCCGCACCAATTTACACAAGAGTGTCTTCCTTTGATTTTCATTATTTTTTCTTCTATTTCTTTGAATATTTTTTTTTCAAGATTTTTTTCTTTTTTTGTTGGTGTTATTTGTTTTAACACTTTTTTGTATAATTTTTTCATAATTTTCACTCTATAATGAGTTATAATAAGTTTATTATACTTCTTTCTATATAAATGGTTTTGGATGAGCTTTGCAGAGATTCGTTTAAAAAAGATTTTTGATTCTCCTTTGTGCGAAATTCACGAGGGCGTTTCTTACAATTTTTACGACGTTAAATTGGCACAATTTTCTGAAATTGAACAAAAGTTTGCGAATTTATTAATTCGGTTGTTGCAAAGAAGCGGGTCATTTTTAGAATTTTCTAGTTATGATCTTCCTGATGGTTTTTCTGATGCGTTTAAAGGCGAATTAATCACTTTTGTTGAATCAAATGGGCTCGTGGATAGAGTTCCTTCAAACAGGGAATTTATTTTGGTTCTTGAAGTGTTGGCGAGATTAGTATCAAATATTTCTTTTATTTCAAACAAAACTGATTTTTGCGAGTATGTTTTACAAAACGCGATCGGTCTTAAACAATTAGCTTTTTTTTCTCTTGATGATGATTTGGAAGAATTAATGATTAATGGTCCTGAAAAGATTTTTGTTTTTCATAAAAAATTCGGGATGTGTAAATTAAATATTTCGTTGGATGAGAAATCAATTTTGGTTTTAATTAAACGTATTGCTTTTTCTTCTGGAAGACCTTTTGATTCAAAAAACCCTATTCTTGATACTCGTCTTCCTGATGGTTCAAGAGTGAATGCGGTTCTTGGTAATTTATCAAAATTTGGTTTGTCTCTTACTGTTAGAAAATTTTCTCAAGTTCCTTTAACAGTTCTTGATTTGATTGAGAATAGAACAATTTCTTCAGAACTCGCTGCATTTTTGTGGGTGATGGTTGATGGGGGTGGGAATTTCCAAAAAAATATTTTAATTGTTGGGGGTGCTGCTTCAGGTAAAACCACTTTGTTAAATGTTTTATCAAATTTTTCAAGACTTCACGAAAGAGTTGTTTCAATTGAAGATACTTTGGAAATTTCTTTATTATCAAGAGATAATTGGGTTGCTTTGGAATCAAAGAATAGTGCTGATGATGAAATCACAATGGATGATTTGTTAAAAAATTCTTTAAGAATGCGTCCTGATAGAATTATTGTTGGAGAGGTGAGGGGAAAAGAAGCGCTTACATTATTTACTGCAATGGATAATGGACACACGGGTTGTCTTGGAACAATTCACGCAAATAATTCAAGAGAAGCTGTTGTGAAATTACAAGAACGTCCTTTTTTAGTTCCTTCAACAATGATTCCATTAGTTGATTTGATTATTGTTATTCAAAGATTTTATTCAAAGGAACTTGGAATAAAAAGAAGAGTAACTGAAATTTCTGAAGTTTCAAGAATGGATAATAAAGTGTTGCTTGGAAATATTTATGATTTTGATGAAACTTTAGATCAAGCAAAACGCACTGAAGTCCCAAGCAGAATTATGGATGTGTTATCAAATCAATTATTGGTGTCAAAAATTGATTTAAAAAAAGAGATTGATACAAGAAAATTAATTCTTGAATGGATGATTAAAAAAGATATTAGAAAACCGAACGAAGTTTTAGAATTCATTCAAACATATTATTACAGGCCTGATAAGGTTTTACAAATGATAAAATCTAACAAATAGTTTCTTTGTTATTTTTTGAATATTTTTTTTGAACAATTTTTGTTTTTTAAATTATTAATTTTTTGATTATTTTTTATTTAGTTTTTTTTTATTTAGTTTTTTTATTTAATTTCTTTTTTTATTTGTTTAGTTAGTTTTTCTAGTGTTTTTTGATTTTTTATGAATTTTTGATTAGCTTTTTTTACTAAATATTCAGTGTGTTTTTTATCAATAACAAATTTGCCTTCTTTTATTGGAGCAGTTATGTTGTGTGTTCCGAGTATTTCAACAATGTATTTTCCTTCTTTAGCAACTTTTATTCCTGCTCTTTTTATCCCTACTTTTTCACACAGTACCAATATTTTTTTTGCGTTTTCAATGTTTTTTGTTCCAATGTGTAGAATTATTGGTTCTTGTTTGAACCATAATATGTGTCCTTTGTATGAGTTTATTCCTTCTTCAATTTCTTTTAATTTTACTGTTCTGTGCCATTTTCTATGAAATGCACTTTCTTTTTTTTCTTCCTCTTTGTTTAATCCAACAAGAGAAATTCTTCCCGCACAACAACTGCTAGTAAAATATTCTTTGGTTTTTGCAATGTGTGCGCATAGTGGAATAAAATCTTTATCCATTTTTCCTTCTTTTTTTGCTTTCAAAAAAGTTTGGGTGTGGTGTTTTTTAGTCATTTCAAACCTGCTTTCTTTTTCGTTCATAAAATACCCTTTTTATTTCTTTTGTTGTTAAATTACTTTGATTTGGTATGTTTAAAAAGGCGTTGTTTTTATTTTCTTTAATTTTAATTTTGAGTAGCGTTTTTTCTTTAAGATTAATCGGTCCTGTGTATACTGATCTTAATGGGGAAGATTATGTTGGTTCAATTTTACCGGGCAGTACTATTGAATTAACTTTTTCAAAACAATTTGATAGATTTCTTTCACTAAAATTGATTTCTCAATTACCAAATGGTTTTGAAAGTAAGATTGTGGAAGAAGTTGATTATTCAAAATTATTTATTTATTCTCCAAAAAATGCTTCTTTAGGAGCATATCCTCTAACCCTTGAGTTTGTTGGAGAAAAAGAATCAGTAGTGTTTAAAGTTTATTTTTTAATTGAAAAAGAATTACTAAATGTTTCTTCAGATAATTATTTTGTGTATTCAGGAGTGGGTGATAAAGCAGTTTATGATTTTACATTCATTAATAATTCTCACGCTGATGTTAATTTTACAGTAATGAATGAATTGCCTTGGTTTTGGAATTCGGATTCTTTTTTCAAACAGGATGCTTTGAAGATTTTTGTTCCTGCAAGATCAACAAAAAAAGGTTCAATGATAGTGTATCCAAGAAAGCAAGGGGAAACAATTTTTAACACCACTATTCTTTTTGATAATTCTTCAGAAAGTAGGGCTTTTTCACTAAGACTTAATGCGACTCCAAGCATTAAAGGTAAAATGGAATCAGTGTTTTTTGGTTTGCCTTTTTATTCATTTTCATTAATGCCTAATTATTTAATTAATGGTTTATTTAGTTTGTATTTTAACTAATTTTTATGCCTCGTGAAAATAATTTTAGTAAGGAGCATGTTTCTTTTGCAAAAAAAATAATTGAAGAAATTAATTCGGGTTTGATTAAGGATTCAAGAACTCTTGATGATAGGAGTTTTTTTTGGAGCAAATTTTTTAAATTAAAAGAAATGCCTTCCCATCCTTTTATTTACTCTTTTGCTTCAGTTAGCGAAAAGAAGCAAAAAAAATTTATTTCTCTTTTATCAATAAAACCCACGAGGAGTCTTTCTGGAGTTCAAGTGGTTGCAGTAATGTTGCCCCCGTTCCCTTGTCCTGGGAATTGTGTTTATTGTCCATCACAATTTGAAGGAAAAATTGCTCCCAAATCTTACACAGGGTTTGAACCCTCTACTTTGAGAGCACAAAGGTTGGGTTATGATTCTTACAAAATTGTTTCTAATAGAATTAAACAATTGGATATTACTGGGCATAGGGCAGAAAAAATTGAATTAATTTTTCAAGGAAGCACTTTTACTTGTTTAGACAAAAAAAACCAAGAGAGTATTGTAAAAAAGTCCCTTCAAGCAGTGATTGAAAAAAAAACCACTTCTTTTAAAAAAATTAAATTTTTGGCCGAAAAATCAAAAAGAAGAGTGGTTGGAATTACTTTTGAAACAAGGCCTGATTATTGTGGAAAAGAGGACATTAAACAAATGTTGTATTTGGGTGGAACAAGGGTAGAGCTTGGAGTTCAACACGCTGATGATGAGATTTATAAAATAATTAAAAGAGGACATACTGTTGATGATGTGATTAGTGCTACTTCAAAACTCAAAGATTCTTCATTTAAGGTGTTGTATCATTTAATGCTTGGTCTCCCTGGTTCATCACCAAAAAAAGATTTAAAAAATTTTAAAAAAATGTTTAAGGATCCAAATTTCAAACCTGATATGGTTAAATTTTATCCTTGTCTTGTAATAAAAAATTCTCAACTTTTTAAGGATTGGAAAAATGGGTTATTTGATCCGATTTCAGAAAGGGATGCGGTTTTTGTTTTGAGTGAAATACAAAAAGAAATTCCTCCTTGGGTTAGAGTGATGAGAATTAATAGAGATATTCCTGGAAACATTATTTCTGCCGGAATCAAAACCACGAATTTGAGACAAGTGGTTGATGAGTTTATGAAAAAGAAAGGGATTGTTAGTATGGATATTAGATCAAGGGAAGCGGGGTTAATGTCTCGTGAAAAAGAAGTTGATTATTCAAAAGCAAAATTAAAAACAATTTTTTACAATGCTTCAGAGGGAGAAGAAGCATTTATTTCAATGGAATCAAAAGATGCTTTGTTTGGTTTTGTAAGATTAAGAAATCCTGCTAATCCTTTTATTAAATCAATAAAATCAAATACTGCGTTAATTAGAGAACTTCACGTTTATGGTAAGGCACTTTCATTAGGAGAAAAGGATGATGAAAGCACTCAACATAGAGGGTTTGGTAAAGAATTAATGGATGAAGCAGAAAAAATCGCTAAAGAAAAATTTGGTTCAAAAAAAATAGCAGTAATATCGGGATTGGGGGTTAGGGATTATTATAGAAAACAATTTAATTACAAAACCGAAGAACCATTTGTTTCAAAAGTATTAAAATAAATAATTTTTTGTTCGGCACCGTGCTTAAGTTAAATTTAATTACTGTTTGTGTTGTTTTAAATTATGGTTCAATTATTTTTATTTTTTTTAGTGTTGGTATTATTAGTAATAATTTTCTTTTTATACAAAAAAATTAATTCCTTAAATGTAGAGTTAAGTAATGTTAATTTTTTAAAAAAATCCCAAAGTGTTAAGTATGGTCAATTAACAGAACAGTGGATTCCTTTTTCAGAAAAATTTCCTTTTTCCCCAAGTTCGTTTAAATTTTTGGGTCAACCAATTGATGGAGTTGTTTTTGATGATGAAAAAATTGTTTTTGTTGAATTTAAAACAAACAAAAGCAGATTGAATGATTCTCAAAAGAAAATCAAAAAATTAGTTGAAGATAAAAAAGTTGAGTGGTTAGAGTTTAGAGTGGAGTGAATAAAAAATACTTGATTTATTATTCTAATTTGTATCTTAGTATTGCTCCTACTCCGCTTAGGTTTTGAATTATTTTTTCTTGAGGATTTTTTGAAGATATTACTATTATTTCACATTTTGTCATTTCTGCAATGTTCATTATTTTTTCTATTTCTTTTCTTTCTTGCATTAGTGTTGTTTCGCTTATTATTAGTTTTTCAACCGCTCCAATTTCTAGTGCTTGGGTTACTTTTTCTTTTCCATATTCTGTTTTTCCTTTTGATATTAATGATAAGAATTCTTCAATTATTTCTCCTTCTTTGCTTAATTGTAGTTCTTTTTCAAGTGTTTTTAGTTTTCCTTGTGTTATTAGTTCTTTGAATCCTGTTTCTCCTATTTCGTTTGTTGTTTCAATAAATGCGGTTGGTGCTCCTTTTGGTTTTTTTTCTTCATAAAATTTTTTAAAATTTTCTTTAGTAAATCCTGGTCCAACTATTAGTATTTTTTTTGGTTCTAGTTGGATTATTTTTTCCATTATTTTTTCAAAATAATCACTTTTTTCTTCAGCAAATCTTTTCCCGCTTTTTTTTGATTTTATTTTGGCTTTTTTGGTTATTGAGAATTGATTAACAAATGCCAGTTCTGCTTCCTCATCATCAAGTAAAATAATGAGTAGTTTTGTGGTTGCGCTTTCTTTTTCCGCTTTTTTTAATCTATCAATTTGCCATTCTTTTATTGCTTTCTTTTTTATAATTACTTTTTCTCCTTTTTCAATGTCAATACTTTGGTGACTTTTTATTTGTATTAGTTCTTCCGGTTTTCCTTTTATAATAATTCCATTCACTCTTAGATTTTCGCTATATTCTTGAAAATGCACTTCTTTTATTTCAAGATCAACAAAAATCGTTATTCTTTGTGTTTTTTCTCCTTCTCTTTCCGCTTTTATTTTTCTATCAGTTTTTCCACTAATAATATCTCCGCTTTCAATTATTTTTTCAAGATGCCAAAGATCTTCACTTGTTTCTGGTATTACTATGATTTCGTTGTATTTTTTATCAATTTTTAGTATTTTCATTTTTAACACCATTTATTTGAAATATTTTTTAATATTTAATATTTTTTTTAATTTTTTTATAATATTTTTTTGCATTTTCAATATTTTTTTAATATTTTTTTGCAATATGGTTTTGTAATATTTTTATTCGTAATATTTATTTCCTTTTTTTTGTTCTCTATCCAGCACTGAATCGTATTTGTTTATTCTTGGCCTTTTCGTATCCTTGTCTCTTCTCACTGTTATATCCAAGTATTTTAGTAAGTGGTTCATTCCTTCATTTATTTTAAATGGTCCTGTTGCTTTTCCGTGTTTTGTTGGTTCTCCTGTGAAAACCATTATTTTGTCACTCACGTAATCCATAAATGTTAGATCGTGGTCAATTATTATTGCTGAACAATTTTTTACATCAATATAGTTTCTAATTAGTTTTCCCACTGCAAGTCTTTGTTCTACATCAAGGTAGGCGCTGGGTTCATCAAGTAAATACACATTTGCTTTTTTGCTTAAACATATTGCGATTGATAATCTTTGGAATTCTCCTCCTGATAGTGTTTTTGCTTTTTTTTCTAAAAGTGGTTCTAGTTCTAGTGGTTTTAGTAGAGTGGTTTTGATTTCTTCAAGGTTTGTTCCTTCAAATAGTTCTTGCACTGTTTTTTCTCCTGTGTAGGTAATGTATTGGGGTTTGTAAGAAATTTTTACTTTTTGTTGAATTTCAGTATTGTCCGATTTTATTTCTCCAGCAAGTATTTTCATAAATGTTGTTTTTCCTATTCCGTTCGGTCCAATAATTCCAACTATTTCGTTTTTTTGTATTTTGTTTTGTTCTATTGTAAGTTCAAATTCTCCAAGTTTCTTTTTTAGTTGGGGCCATTCAATTATTTTTTCTTTTTTTCCGGGGGTTTCAGTTTTAATTGTTGAGTAGAAATTTATTTCATATTCTCTGAATTTATAATTTTCTTCTCTAGAAAATCCTTCCAAGTAATCATTTATTCCTTCTCTTGTTGTTTTTATTTGTGAAACAAATCCATACACTTTTGGTTTTCCATAAATTAAATGAACATAATCACTTAAGTAATCAAGCAATATTAGGTCGTGTTCTACTACAAGCACGGTTGAGTTTTCTGAAATTTTTCTAATAAATTTAGCAACCCTTAATCTTTCTCTTATATCCAAAAATGAGGTTGGTTCATCAAAAAAATAAATATCAGCTTTTTTTAGCGCTGTTGCGGCAATTGCTATTTTTTGAAATTCTCCTCCTGAAAGTTTTGATGCTTCTCTATCCAAAATATTTTCTATTTGGAGTTCTTTTGCAATATTTTCAAGTTCTTTTTTTTCATCAACTTTTGTAAGTAATTCTCTCACTGTTCCTATTGGTTTTATTGCTTCAATATTTTGTGGTTTTACTGCAATGGTTGTTCCATTAGAATATAATTTTTTAAAAAATTCTTGTTCTTTTTTTCCTCTATAATATTCAATTACTTTGTTTTGTGCATTTTCTTTTTCTTCATTTTTTTGACCCAAATTTGGGATAATGTTTCCTGAAAGTATTTTTGTTATGGTTGTTTTCCCTATTCCGTTTCTTCCAACAAGTCCTATTACACTATTTTCTTTAGGCACTGGTAATCCGTGTAATCTGAACGAGTTTTTTCCAAATGAGTGGATTGGTTCGCCAAGATTTATCATTATGTTAATTATGCTTATTGCTTCAAAGGGACATTTGTTTTGACAAATTTCGCACCCAATGCATTGTTCTTCTGAAATTGTTGGTTTTTTTAGTTCTTCGTGTATTATGCATTTTTTTCCAGTTCTATTCACTGGACACACTTTTTCGCACAAGTAATTTCCGCATTTTTCAAAATTACAATTATCATAATTTATTACTGCTATTCTTTTTTTGGAATTCATATTTATTCACATAATTATTCATTTTAAGAGAATTATTATAAACCCTAATTTTTTGATTAACTCTTAGTTTTTTTAGGGTTTGTTTTTGATTGTGATTGTTTTTGAATAATTTAAGTAATGGGTTCTTTTACCAATAGTGTTTAGCGTAGTGCAATTGATATCGTGAGTAATAATTTTTGGGTTTGTGTTTAACTTCGCACTCCAATTTTTAGTTTCACAATTAGTGTTTTCAAATGTTTTAATTATTAGAGCTGAATCATTATTGAAATCAGTAATAAGTTCATTGGGGTTAAGTTCCCAATTGTGATCCCACCCTTTTTGATTTAGGGTGAGTTCATAGTTTTTTAGATCAATTATTTTGTTTGAATAATCATTAAAAAAATACGAGTTTATTTTTGTTTCTGTGATACTAGTGGTGAGCATTATGCTTGTAGTGATTATGATTATCAAAAGTATTGCACTAAAAAATCCTTTCATTTAATTCACCTTACAAAATTGTTTCTCCACTATTTTGTTTGTATCATAATCATAAATTGCACTTCTTTTGCACACTTGCTCATCCAAACCGCCACTAGTGTACTCTGGGGGACGTAGTTCGTTTTGTTTGTTTTGATCATATATTAGTATGCTTAGTTCTGTGTTCATTAGTGTTGTTTTTGTTTGTTGTCCGGTTTCTTCGAGTGGTTTTATTTGTGCAAATAATAAACTCATCATTATTATCGCTATGAATAGTGCTTCTAGTGAAAATATTAATCCTTTTTTCATTTTGCCACCACAAATTCAATTTCGTTTTCACTCAAGTATTCGCTGAAACAATTTTTCCCTTCAGTTCTACAATTATTTAAATCAATCCCACTTAAATTAGAACTATTTTCGCAACTCATAATTTTTGTTTTTATCACTAATTTATTATTTATATCATTATTTGTCAATTGGCCTATTGTTTGTGATCCAATTTTTATTTGGATTTCGTATTCATCAAGCCCTATCATTTCTTTTAGGTTTTTTTTGTTTTGCAATTTATTTAGATCAATTGTGTTTATTAGTTGTAATTCATTTATGTTGCAATTAATTTCTTTGTTTGTTATTAGGGTATTGAATGCAAGGTTTGTTTTTTGTTCCATAATATTTTTTGATATTTTTTCTTTGTGTTCAAAATTTCGTAGTTCTATTGCGCTAATTATTACTCCTATAATTAAAATTATTATTATCATTGCAATTAAAAAATCCGTTGAAAATATTTGTCCTTTTTGTTTATTCACTTTGTATCACCAAATAATTTCCTTTAATACTAATTTTGATTTTTGCTGGTTTGTAAAATTTTGCTGTATGTGACATATTTTTTCCACTAATATCTTCTTTCACTACTAAATTGGTGTCATTTAATATTATTCGTGGAAAAAATTCATTGTTTTTGTAAATCAAATTATCTATTTTTATTTTTGAATAAAAATTAGTGTCTTGCATTACTTGGCTTGCTGTTATTGTTGTGGATAGTTCGTTTGCTGTTTGTTTTAATTGATTTGTTAATAGTATTTCTTCTTGTGAATTTTCAATACTATTTATTATCAGTGCCATACTGCTCATTGTAATTATTACTACAAGTATTGTTATTAAGAAATCAAGACTGATTTGTCCTTTGCTCATGGTTATTTATTGTTTTTTCGTATTTTTAATTATGCTCTTTTTGTAGTTTTTAAATAATTTCAATCTCAATTGTTTCTCCTTTTTTGTTATAAAATCGTACTTGGTTTATTTGGTAGGTGTAATTTATTATTCCATTGATTTGGTAGTTTTGAAAGAATTTTTTATCCGCTTTACTTGGAGTATTTTCTCCGTGTGGGTGTGAGTGTATTGTTCCAATTATCGTATTATCTATTGGTATGTTGTGCGTGTTTATTTCCACAAAGTTTTTTCCATTTATGTTTGGAATAAAAACTATTTCTTCAATTGTTTCATTTTTTCCTGATAAGAGACATAGAAATTCGTAAGGGCATGTTTTTTGTGCCGCGCGTATTATTTCTTCTAGTAATTCTTTTTTTATTTTCCACATAACTTTATATTAGAATAAATAAGTAAAAAAATAGTGTGGGTATGATTAGAGAGCTCATACATAAGCTTCTTTTTGCTTTATTCACTATTACAAATAATCCTAGCGCGGTTGAAAATATTGTTGTAATTATTCCAATTATTCCTCCTTGCAAAAAAACAACGAGCATCATTATTACTAAACTTATTTTGTTTAATTTTCGAGTGTTGTTTTCATCAAAATAATTGATTAGTTTTTTTGATAAAATAATTGTAACTATTCCTCCTATTCCTGCTGATATTAACATTATTATTACTCCAAGCATCATGGTTTCTTTTGTCAGCATTATTTTGTCTTGGATTGCTACCATTGCTCCGTTTCTAGTTTTGTTTAATGCAAATAGTGCAATGTATCCAAAAAAGAAATTAACAGTGTTTATGCTTCCGAGCATTGCCAAGTATCCTTTTTCATCAATTTTTAGTTTGAATGTTTTGATTATTCTTGCAGCAGTGTTGCTTCCAATTCCGGGCATTATTGCAACTATTGCTCCGCCAATTAATCCGAGGATTGATTCACTTATTTTGTTATCAATTTTGATTTTTGTTTCTTGTTTTTTGTAATTGTTTTTTTCTTTTAGCGCGTATAGTGTTCCTGCAATTCCAAAATATCCGGTTATTAGTGCAAATATTTGGTTTTTGAATATTATTCCTTGTGTTCCTGCAACAATCATAATGAATAGGGCGGTTATTCTTTTTTTTGTAGTGTTTTCTTGTTGTATCATTAGTATTAGTGCAAAGATAAGAATTATTGGGGTTAGTAGTATTATTTCTTTTTTGTTTTGTTCAATTATTAAAAAAAATATTGGAATAAAAATAACACTCATTGTTGTTCCTATTATTCCTCCAAACACGGTTAGGGTTATTGCTTCAAGTCCTTTTCCTTTTAGTAGCATTTTGTGTGCGGGGAGTACTCCTTCAAAAGTAGTGGTTGTGGGGACTCCTAAAAATGTTGATGGAATAAATTCTACAAAACTTTGAACAATTGACATACTTAGCACTATTGTCATTATTTCGTTTCCAAAAAATGGGGTTAGCGCAATTAGTGCTGCGATTGTGTTTGTGTGTAATCCTGGGGTTAATCCTGCGATTGTTCCAAGTATTGCTCCAATAATGCACGATAAAAGAATCATGTTTCTTTTATCACCTTGTAAGCGTATAAATTATTTTCTTTTTCTTTTTCAACAAATGCTGTGATGAAATCATTTTTTTTAAAATCAGTTTCTTTTGGATAATAAATTATTGCTTTTCCTGTTCCATCATTGATAATAAAATTTGTTGTGGGATAATTTTTGATAACGTGTTCTATTTTTCCAATTATTTTTCCTTTTGAGTTTCTTTCTTGAATTAAGAGTTCGTTTATGTTTTTTTCTTCAAATTCTTCTTTATAAAGAACAAAAAAAGCTACTAGTCCTATTATGATTATTATAATACAAATTTGGTTTATTTTTTTATCTTCCATATTTTTTATTTTTTTTAGCAGAATAAAAACAAAATCTTTTATTCGTTAATTGTCGTTTGTTTTAGAATTGTTGGATTGTTAGATTTATTTGTTGGTTTTCAATTTTGAATTTTTCTTTTATTCTAGAATTAAGATCATTAATGTATTGTGGGGTGATTATTGTTTTTAGTTCTTCAGGGTTTGTTGATAAAATTTGCACTATTATTTTTTGGGTGTTGGTGGTTGGTGTTTTTTCAATATTTATGCTTTGAATTAAATTATTTGAGTTGCTTTTGTTGAGTTCTGTTAATATTTCAGATTTTGTCACTGATAGGATTGTTGTGGTTTCATTTGTTTGTAAATATGAAGTGGTTATGAGTGTTGTTATACTTAGCACTACAAGTGCTATGAATAATACTTCAAATGAGGTTTGTCCTTTTTCCATTAGGATCCTCTTTGTCTTAATTTTATTGTTCCGGTTTCTTTTTCAACAATTAATTTTGTAACCCCTACAAGTCGGCTAATTACACATTCAATATTGTTTCCTGTGTAATAGTTTTTGTCACAAATATTGTTTGGGCATTGTAGTGTTGAGTCTCCTGTTATTTTGTTTTGATCAATTTTTGTTTTGAACCCAATATTTCCATCCGTGTAACAAAATATTTCACTATTTTTTGGTATCACTAATTGTATTGTTTCTTGTGTCCCTGCACTAAAATTATTAACTCTGTTTATTGTTTGGAGTATTTTTTGTGTTTCGTTATTTGTTTGTGTTAAACTTTTTATGTCCTCTATTGATATGTACGCTATTTCTACGAGCGGTCTTGTTACGGTTACTAAGTATACTATTACTATTAGTATTATTATCATAAACTCTATTGATGTTTGTCCTTTTTTCATTTTTTCACCACTTCGTATTTTTTCGTTTTTTTCATTTTTTTTTACCAAAATAGTATCCAAAAATCTCCTAGTATTATGCACAATATGTACCCTATTAGCATTGTAGGTACAAAGGGCATTGAGTCTTTTATTTTTATTGTTTCCCCTATTTTTTTTGCTTTTAATAATTTTTTTAGTTCTTTTATTTCGCTTTCAATTAATCCTCTTGCTTTTGTTGATGATATTATAATATTTTTTGGTTTTAGTGCGTTTAGTTTGTTTTTTTTAGCTTCTTCAAAAATTCCTTTTATTGTGAAATTGTGTTCTTTTACTTTTCCTTTTTCGTAGTAGAGTGTTTTTGTTGGAATCATTCCTTCTTTTAGGTCTTTTATTTTTACTGTTGTTTCAAGTAGTGGTCTTAGTGAGAGCATTAGTTTTATTGTTCCGTAAATGAATACTATAAAAACAAATGTAGTGGTTGTTTTTTGTAAAATCCCTGTTGGGGATATGATTATTCCTGTTATTGCGATTATTGCCCCAATTATTTTTTTGTGTTTTGGAATTATTCCAAAAATAATTAGTGTTGGTAGTATTGCGATTTGGGTGATTTGGATTTGTTCAAAAATTATTGATAACGCACTTATTAGTATTGCAATTTTTGCTCCATCAATTATTCTTTTTTTCATTTCTTGTTTTAGTTTTTTTCTGTATTGTTTGTTTTTTTTCAATTTGTAAGTAACTACTATTATTCCGTATGGGATAAATCCTATTAGGGAGTAGAGGAACAGGGTTATTGGAAATATTTGCATTGTGCTGTTCGTGAATATTGTTGTTTTGATTAGTGCGGGGGTTAGTGGGTTTAGTGCTCCAAGCGCCATAAATAATTTCACATCCCCTCCTGCAAATACTCCTAGCTTCCACATTATCCACCCAAAACTAAATCCTATAATTAATCCGAGTATTGATAAGATTAGGGGGATTGGGGTTTGTTCAATTATTGATTGGGTTAAGTAAATTAGTATTCCTATTCCTGCGAGTGTGAAGTTTAGTTTGTTCGTAACTATTCTTTCTTTTAGATCAGTGTATGTTGCAATTATTAATCCTATTATTGAGATTATTATTGTTGCGTAAATGAACATCGTATCCACTAGTTAGTTAGTTTTTTCTTTATTAAAAAGCTTTTGTTATTGTTTTTTTTAGAATTAGTTTTTTTTGTTTTCACGCCATTACTTGTTCAATTGTTTGTGCTCTTATTGTTAGTATTTTTGCTTTTGCTTCAAGCGCCATTGTTCTTAGTGTTTGGATTATAAGAGCACTGCTTATCGCTAGTGAGATAGCGAACACTGCTGTTAGTAAGTACTCAAAACTCACTTGTGCTCTTTCATCCTTAAACATTTAATTCAACTCAATTTAATCTGTCCACTTTAATAGTGGATCGTTTCTATATTTTGGATCCAATTGTTCAGGACAATTACCAGGTTTTGCTTTGATAAATTCTCCGTTTGAGTTCATATCCCCTTTCACTACGTTTGGGTTTTTTAGATAGCATCCACACAGTAAGCTGTTTGTGTCCATTCCACCTTGTTCTCTTGGTAGGCACATTGAATCGTATAATGCTCGGTCTCCTGATTTTTGTCCAAAATCAAGCACTCCTGTCATGTATGATATTACTACTGCTACTATTAGTATTACTGCTCCTACTAGCAATAGGTATTCTATTGCTCCTTGTCCTTTTTTATTTATTTTTTGCATAAATTTTCCCCTCTTTTTAAATAAAAAAATTGAAAAAACTAATAAAAGTTTTTTCAACAAAAATAACTTTTTGGATTTTAAGATTATTTATTCTGATGTTTGGAATTTTTCTCTTAATTTGTTCAGGTCTTCTAGTTCTTCGTTGTAATCTTGTTTTGATCCTACGGCGCTATTTTTTCCACTTTGTAGTACTCCTGTTAGTGCTACGATTACTACTGCTACTACTAGTATTGCTGCTCCGATTATTAGTAAGTATTCTATTGCTCCTTGTGCTCTTTCTTCCATTTGTTTCCCTCCATTAAAATTAATATTTTCTCATTTTATTAGCAGTTTTCTTGTTTTTAAGGGTTTTGTTTTGCTTGTGTTTGTGCTGTGTCAGTGATTGTGCTTGCAGCGTTTTTTAGGTATAGCGCTACTGCTGTTACTGCTACTATTACTAATAGTACTAGTAGTATTATTTCGAATTGTCCTTGTGCTTTTTCTTCCATTAAGTTCATTTGTATCACATTGATCCTGCTAAAAATACTCTTATTGCGCTTACTGATATGTAGTACATAGTGAATGCGCTTAATAATAATATCGGTATGTAGATTACGCTTTTGTTTATTTTTCCATCTCTAATTAGCGCCATTATTCCTCCACTTCCTATTACTTCAATTATTAAGTATCCTTGTGTGATTATTAGCATCATTGTGGAGTTGTTTTGTGCTTGTGCTAGTTGTTCTTTGCTTATTTCGCTTCCGAGTACTTTGGTGAACATTTCCATTATTGCGGTTACTTCTCCAAATATTATTGGAGCAATTATTCCTCCTGCTGCTATCATGAACAAAAATTGCATTTGGGTGTTTGCTTTTCTTTCTTCTTTTAACCTGTGCAAATCTCTCACATCTTCTGAAATGTCTTCTAGTACTTCGGATAGACTTGCTCCGGTTTTGATAGAGTTAACCACTATTGTCATTGTTCTTTTAACTAGTTTTGAATCAATTCTTTGTGCAAATCCTCTTAGTGCGTTTTCAATATTTGTTCCTTCTTCAAGTCTTCTCAAACTTATTCCCATTTCTTCTGATAATCTTCCATAATCCGAGTTTGCTACTTCTCTTAATGCGCTTTCGTTTGTGTCTCCTGCTTTTAGTGTGTCAGCCATTTGTTTTAGTGCGTCACTAAAGTTTGCTTCTATTGAGTTAATTATTTGTTCTTTTTTCATGTAAGGGTACCCTAAACACAAAATTAGGGTTGCGATTGTGAAAGCAAAAGGAAGTAGGTTTGCTTCTTGTATAAAAATCGCGCTAATAATTGTTGAAAGAATTAGCATTATTATTGCTGCGATTATTGAAAGAATTATCCATTTTGTTGAATTGTATTTGAGTTTACAAAACTCAAGCGTATCATTGTATTCTTCAAATTTTTTTGATATATTCATTCCAATCACTATTTTCACTATTTTTTTTAATATTTTTTACACTTATTTTTTTCCCTTTTTTATTTTTTTCTTTTTTCCTCATTTTTTTTCATTCATTTTTCTTTATTTTTCTCCATTCTTTTTTATTTTTTCTTTTTATATTTGTGGTTGTGTTTTGTGGATGAAATAATTCATTCCAATGAACACTATTGGCATAAAAATAAAGTAAATTATTAGCAACACATCTATTGTTAGTGGTATTGCTTTGAATAGGTCTTGTCCTGCTGAACTTATTGGTGAGTTTCTTATTGCTCCTAGTATTAGTATTGCTACTGGGAGTATTATTCCTAAGAATATAAATACTACTGCAAAAAAATTCATTGTTTGTGAGAATGCGTTTATTTTGTTTTTTAGATCGCTTGTCACATCTTTTGCAATATCGTTCATTATTTCTGATAGGTTTCCCCCAATTCTCATTGCTCTTAGTATGTGGTTGATTGTTGTTTTTAGTGGTCTTGATTGGGTTCTTAGTGATAAGTGTTTTAGTGCTACGTTCGTATCAGCTCCTTCTTCTATTTCTTTTATTGTTCTCGAAAATTCTTCGCTCAGTGCTCCGTAATCATTTGCTGCTATTGCTTGGAGTGCTTTGTATAATCCTATTCCTGATTTTAGTTCTGTTGCCATGTGTCTTAGTGCGAAGGGTAGTTCTAGTGAGCAAGCGTTTCCTCTTTGGATTGCTTTGTTTTTTGGTATTTTTAGAATTAATAATATTGATACAACTAATCCAAAGAAACCAAACACTATCGGTATTATTGGAATTAATAGTATGTTTCCTATGATTATTCCTGTTATTATTCCTATTATGAACGAAATTATTCCTATGATTATTCCTGCTGTTGTTGCTAGTGCTAGGTATTGGTTTGCAGAGTATTGCATGTTTGCGGAGTATAAATAAAATCCTAGTTCTTGTGTGATTGGAAAATTTTTGAAATAATTTTGGATTGGTTTTACAATATTTTTTGTTTTTAGGTATATTGTTCCTATTTGTCTTGTGATGCTTGACCCGAATTCTTCTACATCTTCTTGTGTTTCTATATCTATTTTTGCGTAAGTTTCTTCAGTAATTATTCCTCTCATTTCTTTTAGGCTTGTATTAACCTCATCAATTACTATTCCTTCTTCTCTGTATTTTTTTTTCATTGTTTCAACGATTTTGTTTACTTCGTTTTCATCCACTGAAAAATTTTCTGATACCATTTTATTGTTCACCAAATTTTTTTCTTTGTTCTAAAAAGTTTTTCATTTCGGTTGATACTTGTTTTATTTCTCTTATATTTCTTTCTAATAATTTTTCCAAAAATTGTTTTCTAATTTCTTGTTCTGCCATTATTTGTTCTCTTGAGAGTCCGGTGTAGTTTTGCAAATTTTTTATGTATTGGCTTTCAATTATTGTTTTTTCTATTACATCTCTTGCAGGATCTCTTTGGTAGATTGTTTGGGTTTTTGCTTTTCCTTCTAGTGCTCCGTACACTTCTGATATTTCGCTTACTCTTCTTATTGTTCCTTTTCTTCTGTCATAATATCTGTGTTCTACTATTATTAAATCTAATCCTGATAGCATTATTTCTGGTACATTCATTGGGGGGCTTGTTACTCTTACTATTGTTTCTTGTGGGCTGTTTGCGTGCACTGTTCCTAAACACCCATCGTGTCCTGTGTTGATTGCAGTGAATAGGGTGAATGCTTCTTCGTGTCTTATTTCTCCTACTAGTATTCTGTCAGGTCTCATTCTTAGAGAGTTTTTTGTTAGCACATCAAGTTTTAGTTCTCCTGTTCCTTCTATTCCAGGCGGTCTTGCTTCAAGTCGTATCCAGTGGTTTGTTGGTATGTTTATTTCTGCCGTGTCTTCAATTGTTATTATTCTTTCTCTGTCAGGGATGAGTGCTGCCATTACATTTAGTAGTGTTGTTTTTCCTGATCCTGTTCCTCCTGCGATTAGTATGTTTGCTGGTTTTGTGTTGAGTCCTTCTACACACATCCAAAGGAATGCTGCTACTTCGCTTGAGATAGTGTTTAGTTTTATTAAATCAATTATTGAGTATGGATCATCTCTGAATTTTCTTATTGTTAGTGTTCCTCCACTTATACTTGCTGGGGGGATGGTTGCGTTCACTCTTGATCCGTCCGCAAGTCGTGCATCAAGTAAGGGGGATGCTACATCCACTCTTCTCCCTATTTCTCTTGCTATTCTGTTGATTAGATCTTCTATTTCTTGTTCTGAATAGAACTCAATATTTGTTTGCATCATTTCGTATTGTCTGTGGAATACGAACACTGGTTTTTTTGATCCTATTATCATTATTTCTTCTAAATTATCATCTTTGATTAAGTCATCAATTAATCCGTATCCTACCATTTCTCTTACTACTGCTTCGGCGTAGAATAGGGTTTTGCTTTCAGGTATTCTTAGGTTGGGATTGTTTTGTATTATTTCTATTATTTTTTGTTTGTAAATTATTCTTTTCTCGTCCTGGTTTCTGATTTTGTATGTTGCACTACTCACGAGTCTTGTGGTTGCTTCTTTTAGTGTGTTAATTATTTTTCTTTCAACTGCGGTAGGTCTTGTTGTGGGAACATAATAATAGTTTAGGGGTTTTCCTGGTATTTTGTAGATTTTTACTTTTCCATAACTTGCTAGTTCTATTTTTTTTTCTTGATCAAGTTCTTTTTCTGTTTCGTTTTTTTCTGTGCTTGGATCCTCTTCAATATCCTCGATTTTTTGCATTTCTTCTTTTTTTATGGTTCTTGCTAATTCTTCTTCTTTTTCTTCTGGTTTATTTTGGATTATGTTATCCATTTTTTGTTCAATGTTGGTGTTTTCTTTTTTGGCTTCTTTTATTATTTCGTTAAGATAGTTATAATTTGCAACCATTTGTATCGCTAAAATTTAGGTTTTTTTAGTTATTTAAGGTTTGCTTGCGTGTTTTTTTGAAAAAGAGATAGTTCCTTTTGATTATTTATTAATGATTTGATGGAAGTTTATTATTGCTTTATTTGAGTGTTATTAGAGTAGTTTTTTTCTTTGTGGTATATTTTAGTTTATAATATATTTTGTGCTTTGTTATTGTTTTTTGTTTTGTCACTATTTTTTGTTTTTTTCGATATTGTTTAGTTTTTTCATTTCGTTTTTATTTTCCTTCTTTTTTTCATTTATTGTTTTAGTTTTTTTTTTATTTTTGTTTGTGGTTTTGTTGTTTTTTATTTTTGTTTGTTTAGAATTAGTTTTTTTTATTTTTGTTATTTATTTTTTTTATTTCTTTGGTTTTTGTTTTATTTTTTTTCTTTTATTTCTTTATTAATTTTTTCAACAAATTCTTGTATTGTTAGTGTTTGTTGTTCTCCGTTTCTTGGTCTTATTGCAACTTTTTTTGTTTCTTCTTCTTTTGCTCCTACCACAATAGCGTATGGGACTTTTTCTTTTTGTGTATCTCTTATTCTGTATCCTAGTGTTTCGTTTCTTTCATCCACTTTTGCTCTTATTTTGTTTTCTAATAGTTCTTGTTTTACTTTGTTTGCGTAGTTACTGAATTTTTCTGATACTGGAATTATTGTTACTTGTTCTGGTGATAACCAGGTTGGGAATGCTCCTTTGTATTTTTCAATTAGCATTGCCATTGTTCTTTCGTAACATCCAATTGAAGATCTGTGAATAATGTATGGTCTCTTTTTTTGTCCGTCCTTATCCACATAGGTCATATCAAATCTTTCAGGTAGTGCAAAATCGATTTGTACTGTGATTAGTGTGTCTTCTTTTCCGTACACATTTTTTGTTTGTAGGTCTAGTTTTGGTCCATAGAATGCTGCTTCTCCTTCTGCTTCTACATATTTTATTCCTAAATTGTCTAGTATTTTTTTCATTTCATTTTGTGAGTGTTCCCACGCTTCTGGATTATCAATGTATTTTTCTTTTTTGTTTTTTGGATCCCATTTTGAGAATCTATAAGTAATATCTTCTCGTATTCCAAGTGTATCCATTACATAATTAATTAAGTTTATTACTTCTTTGAATTCGTGTTCTAATTGTTCTGGTGTAACGATTAAGTGTCCTTCTGATAAAGTAAATTGTCGCACTCTTGTTAATCCGTGCATTTCTCCTGAAGATTCGTTTCTAAATAGTATTGAAGTTTCTGCATATCTTATTGGCAAATCTTTGTATGATTTTAATCCATTTTTGTAAATCAAAAATTGATAAGGGCAAGTCATGGGTCTTAGTGCCATTATTTCGCCAGGATTTTTTTCGTCACCTAATATGAACATTCCGTCTTTGTAATGTTCCCAGTGCCCTGACACTTTATACAAATCACTTTTCGCCATATAAGGAGTTTTTGTATAAACATATCCTCTTTTTTCTTCTTCATCTTCAATCCATCGTGTTAGTATTTGGAATAATTTTGCCCCTCTTGGCATTAATAATGGGAGTCCTTGTCCGATTAATTCGTGTGTCATAAATAAGTTTTGTTCTCTTCCAATTTTGTTATGATCTGAGCTTTCTGCTTCATCTCTAAGTTTTATCCAATTATCAAGTTCTTGTTGTGTTTTAAACGCAATTCCGTATACTCTTTGTAATTGTTTATTTTTCTCATTTCCTTTCCAGTATGCTGAACTTATTTTTAATAATTTTATTGCCCCAATTTCACTGGTACTATTTAGGTGTGGCCCTTTGCACATATCCAAAAAATTTCCTGTTTTGTATATTGAGATTTCTTTTTCCCCATTTGCTTGTAGATCATTAATTAGTTCAATTTTGTAAGGATTATTTTTGAACACTTCAAGTGCTTTTTTGATTGGAATAATTTCGTGTTCCATTGTTTCTTTTTTCTTCAAAATTTCTTTCATTTTTTCTTCAATTTTTTCAAGATCTTTTTCGTTCAAATTTTTTTCTAACTCAAAATCATAGTGGAAACCCATTTCTATTGGTGGGCCTATAGCGATTTTTACGTTTGGGTAAATTTCTGTTAGTGCTGAAGCGAATACGTGTGCAGCGGTGTGCCACATTTTTTCATTTTTCGTTCCCTCTTCAGTATTCACTTTTATCCCTTCTCTTTGTTTAAAAAAATCCTACACGAAAAGCCTTTTAAATTGCTTTTTGGGTGTTGATTATTGTTTTTTTTAGAATTAGTTTTTTTTATTTATTTTTGTTTTATTGTTTTTGTTTTTTTTTTTATTTTTAATTAGTTGTTTTTTTGTTAGTTGTTTTTTTTGGTTTTTATCTTCTTGCTCTTTGGCATTTTTCTTTTGCGGCCCAGTTTCGGCTGGGCGGTGCGATTGACTCATGCGTGATTTTCAATCACGCTTAGTGGCTTTTAAGAGTTGGTTTTTATCTTCTTGCTCTTTGGCATTTTTCTTTTGCACATAGCGAGTGGTATTCTCTACAAAATACTCTTCCGCCTTCTTCTTTCATGTATCTGCATTCTCTCCAAGTAGTTGGTGAATATACTCCTGATTGTGTTTCTATTACCACATTTTTTATTATATTACAGTGCTTGTCATCCACTTTTTGTTTTGATCGTGGTAAAATTATGTCCTCGTCCCCAATTAGTTTTGGTTTTTCTTCAATTTCGTTTTCATTTTTTTTTTCTTTCTTCTTGTTCTTTAATATTTTCAATCATTTCTCTTGTACTGTTGTTTAGTTCTTCAGTTTTATTTATTGGGGTTGATTTGAAGTTTTTTGGGTAGAGCATTAATTCAACTTCGCTTGCACCAGCAGCCATCATTGCTGGTGATGATTTGTATGTTGTGTTTCCTTTTGGTCGTGGCATTTTTTGTATATCAATACTTTGCCCCATTGCTATCATTTTTTCATTCATTTTTCTTGTTCCTTCTACCAAATTTTTAAATGCCATTTTTTTCACCAAATTTATTTTTCGTTTTAGTAACTATAACATTTATTAGAATATAAATCTTTGCTGCAAGTA
>JAAZKV010000010.1 GCA_012799645.1 Candidatus Iainarchaeum sp.
AGTTGATTGAGTGATTGGAAGTTGATTGAGTGTTTTGGAGTTGCAATTGATTTTTTTTGATAAGAAGGGTTTTAATTATTTGTACTCAAATTTTTTCTATGCAAAAAAACAAAAACCCACAAAAACAACAAAAGAAATTACAAAACAAAAAACAGCAAAATAAAGAAATTCAGAACAAATCACAAAATAAAAATGCTCAAAAAAATTTTCAAAAAAAATTACAAAAAAATAATAAAAAAAGTAATGAAAAAAATTTTCATTTAGAGAACAAAAAAATTGATTCGCAAAAGGTTAACATTTATAAAAAACCAAGTTTGTGGTTTGGTTTATTCCTGTCCCTTATTTTGATTGTAGTTTCTTGTGTTGAGTATTTTTTTAACAAGGATTCGTTTTTGTTTTGGTTACTCTTTTCTCTTGGAGCACTAGTGGTTTTGGTTAACACTTTTTGGTTATCAAAAAAATTTTCTCAACCATTTATTTTTCCTTATTTTTTAACAATGATAAAATCCAAAAAATTGGTTAAACACATTTACTCGGTTTCGCATTATGCAAAATTTTTAGAAAAATTTGCTTTTCTTGGTTTGTTCATTGGTTTTGGTTTAACTTGGGTTGATTATTGGAAAGCAAGAAAACTCGGTGGGTGGAAAAGAATTGTTTTGCTTTTAGTGTTCGCTGTTTTGCTTGGATTGTTTTTTGAATTGTTTTTAAAACTACTTTTCAGAGTCCCAATACTAGAACCACTAACCATTGTTGGATTAATTGGGTTTATTTTGCTTGGCCTTGGTGGATTATCTTTAGCAATACTAGTAGGGTATGGAGTGATGTCAATTTTTGGTTTGTTTAGTGCAAAACAAATGTGTCCTTCAATTGCTCCAGTAATACCAGGAGTGCCAATACCAGGGTTTGGGGGATTAACAATACCAATGATTGCGTGGGTTTCTTTAGGAATGATTCTTGTTATTCACGAACTAAGCCACGGAGTGATGCTCGCGTATTATAAGAAAAAAATTCATTCAGTTGGATTACTAGTGGCAGGAATTTTTCCAATGGGGGCTTTTGTTGAAGAAGACAACACCGAACTCGCAACATCAAAAGACCATGAAGTGCTAATGATGTTAAGTGCTGGTCCTGCATCAAATTTTTTTACTATGATAATCGGAATAATTTTGTTGTTTTTATTCGCGTTAGTGCTTGTTCCTTTCACTCCAACAATAAACCAAGAACTTAATTTAATGTACGAGGGCGTGGGTGTTTTTGTTGTTGATGAAAAAGTTACTTTTTGCGGAATTGAGGATACTTCTCCCGCACTTGGAAAATTATTTGTTGGAGATAAAATTATTTCTCTAAATGGAGAGGATATTAATAATACTGCTACACTGAATAGTGTTTTTGTAAAATCAAAAGGGGATATGAATTTTGTTGTTCAAAGAGAGGATAAAAATGTTGAAGTAATTTTAACACCAATAGTGTTTGAGGATATGAATGTTAAAAGAATCGGGGCTCAATTCGGATCAATTAAAACAAATTACGAACCACCCATTTGGATAATTTTGGCTTCAATGATTATTAGTGCCATTTCAAGCATTCTTGTTTTTTTCATAATATTGAGTTTAGCAGTTGCGATGTTTAATTACTTACCAGCAAATCCTCTTGATGGAGGAAAAATAGCTGAAATAATTCTCGTACCCTACGCGGGTTTTATGAAATTTGGTGATGAAAAAGAAACAAGAAAATTTATTGGAAGAATATTTGTTTGGTTATTTTTAATATCACTATTACTAAACCTAATTCCTTACATAACAATGCTTTTCTAAAATAATTTAAATTAAATGGTGAATATTTATTTTGTAGGTGTTTGTTTTTGGGCGTAAATTTATCAGATATTATTGAGAAGAAAGAAATTACTCTTCAGGATTTGGGTGGGAAAAAAGTTGGGATTGATTCTTATAATATGCTTTATCAATTTCTTGCAAGCATTAGGGGCCAGGATGGATTGCCTTTAGCTGATAGTCAAGGGCAAGTCACTTCTCACTTAACAGGATTGTTTTATAGAACACTAAATTTAATGGATGTGGGAATAAAACCGATTTATGTTTTTGATGGAGTTCCGAGTGAGTTAAAAAAAGAAACTCTGAAAAAGAGAACAGAAATTAGAACTGATGCTATGGAAAAATCAGCTAGTGCGTTAAAGGAGGGAAATTTTGAAGAGGCACAAAAATTTGGTTCACGAGCACTAAAATTAACTCCACTAATGGTTAGTGAAGCAAAAGAATTACTTTCATATATGGGGGTTCCGGTTGTTCAAGCACAAGAAGAGGGAGAAGCTCAAGCGAGTGTAATGTGTAACCAAAAATTAATTGACGGAGTGGTGTCACAAGATTTTGATTGTTTATTATTCGGAGCAAATGATTTGTATAGAAATGTTGGGTTTAGTGGGAAGAGAAAAGTTCCTGGAAAAAATTTTTTTGTAGAAATAAAACCTGAACACTTAAACTCTATGGAAATTCTTTCACAACTAAAAATTGACAGAAAAAAATTGATTTGGTTAGGTATTTTGGTCGGAACTGATTTTAACAAAAAATTTCCAAGAGTTGGTCCAAAAACCGCGCTAAAATTAGTTCAAAAATTTGATGATTTTGATGACATAATTAAAGAAACAAAATACGAACCTGATTTTGATTACAAAAAAATAGAGAATGTTTTTTTGAACCCTGTGAGTTTTAATATTAGTGAAAAAGATATTCAACCAAAAGAAATGGATAAAGATAAGATAATAGAGTTTTTGGTTGAAAGACACGATTTTTCTAGAGAAAGAGTAGAAAAAACACTTAACACTTATTTGGACAAAAAATCCGAAAAAGAAAAGCAAAAAAATCTTGGTGCTTGGTTTGGGTGATTGTTGTTCTCTGTCTTCCTCGTAGAGGAAGGCAAGTTCTTCGCTCCGGCTCGGCGAAAGGAGCCAAAGGGAAGCAAAAAAATCTTGGTGCTTGGTTTGGGTAAAAGAATATAAATAACAAAATCCTTGTTTTGTGATTATGAAGTTCTCTATTAAAGATAAACTAAAAGCGGTTCTTGAATTGATGCGAGTAAAGAATTGTTTAATGGCAATGATTGCTGTTCTTATTGGAGCAATGGTTGTTAGTCAAGTGGTAAGGCCACTTCCATTTGATGCGATCAATGTTATTTTAGCAATGATTTCTGCTTTTTTTATATGCGCTGGAGGACAAGCAATTAACGATATTTTTGATGCAAAAATTGATGCAAAATTAAACAAAAAAAAACCAATTCCTAGTAAAAGAATAACAAAAAACCAAGCAACTGTTTTAACAATTTTATTTTATTGTGTTGGATTATTTTTTGCACAAATAAATGAAATAACAATTTTTATCGCAATAATGATGGTTGTGCTCCTAACTCTTTATTCAAGTGTGTTAAGGAAAGTAAAATATTTAGGAAACTTTATTGTTGCACTAGGAACTTCACTAACTTTTATTTATGGAGCAAGTGCTGTTGGAGTAATAACTAACACAATTATTTTATTCACGATCGCCGCGTTCTTTGCTAATGTTGCAAGAGAAATAACAAAAGATTTTGAAGATATAAAAAAAGACAAAGGAGTGAAAGTAACATTCCCTATTTTGTTAAAAGAAAAAGCAAAATCAATTGCAATATTTTTTTATGTAGCTTCTCCCCTAACAGCAATTGCGGGATACATATTTTTGGATCTAAACATCCTTTATTTAGGGGGAGTAGTTGTTGCAACAATAGTTTTTGCAAAAGCATACGAACTATTCGTTAAAAGAAAATATAGTTTAGCACAAAAAAAATGCAAACAAGCAATGATGATTAGTTTAATTGCATTCATACTATCAATAGTAATTATATAAAAATAATTTAAAAAAATTAAAATAATTTGATAATTTAAAAAAATTAAAATAATTTGATAATTTGAAATAATTTAGCATATTTTTTTTGTTAAAAATAGAGTGTATCAAAATGTACTTGCCTGTGTGTAGTGTGAAAAAATAATTTTCAAAAAACAATTACAATAATTTTGACAAAAGGGGGGGTGGAATTGATTAAAGCAATTTTTATAGATCTTGAAGGGGTAATAACTCATAATGGTAGAATAATGACTGATGGTGTGTATAAGCACGCAAAAAATTATTTAACAAAAAAACAAGTTTTGAAAAGATACAAGAAGGCAAGAACTGGAAAAATTTCTTATGAAGAATTTTTTAAAGGAGTTCCAAAAAATAAGCGTAATGATTTTTTAAAAGAAGTGCAATTTCGTAAAGGATCAAAAGAAGCCTTAAAATCTTTGCACAAAAAATACCCTTTGTATTTAGCATCCAATCACGTTGATGTGTTGTTTGAGAAAGAAATAAAAAAACTAAAATTAAAAAAATATTTCAAAAAAATTTTTGTGAGCAAAAATCTAAAAACAAGAAAACCTTTTTTAAAATTTTATAAAACAATTCTCAAAGATACAAAACTGAAAGGAAAAGAAGTAATTTTTGTTGATGACACTAGAAGAAATTTGAGAGGGGCAAAAAAGTGTAATCTGATTACTGTCCAAATGATTAACCCCGGGTTTGATGCGAGAAACAAAATGGATTTTAGAGCAGATTTTGAAATAAAAGATTTAAAAGAACTAGAAAAAATAATTAAAAAAATAAATACAATTTAGAAAAATAAATGTATTTAGAAAAATGAATATGGTTAGAATAAATATAATTGGAAAAATAAAAGTGATTTATAAAAAAAGCTATATTTTGGAAAAAAATTGGAAAAATGAATGTAGTTTTGGAAGTAAAATAAAATTTGGAATAAAAGTCGTAATTTGGTTATTTTTATGCAGCTGATTTTCTTTTCTTTTTCTTTAATCTGAATCTTTTTCCGCCACATTTTCTGCATTTGTTTGGTTTTCCTGAACCACATCTGTTTGTAGCGTTACAGGTTTGACATATGTAAACATTAGTAAATCTTCTCGCAATTGCTTCGTGCATATCAGCCATTTTTGTTTCACCAATAACAAAAAAACATAGAGAAACCTTTTTAAATCATTTCCGAGAACTTTTCTTTAAGAATGGCGAACTAACAAAAAATTTGTTAGATAAATAATAGTGTTTTGCGAAGTAAGGTAGTGTATTCAACTTGTTGTATGCGCTTATTTGCTTGCTTTATGAAGTCGCCCCGATAGTGCAGTGGTCAAGCACGCGAGCCTTTCAATCCAAGACTTTTCTTTTAGGAAAAGAAAAGTTTTAGATTCATCCAAAAGAAAAATTTTGAAGATGAAAACGGAGTTGATAGCTTGTAACCCGGGTTCGAATCCCGGTCGGGGTAT
>JAAZKV010000002.1 GCA_012799645.1 Candidatus Iainarchaeum sp.
AAAAAAACAGTTGAAAAAAACAGTTGAAAAAAATAGTTGAATAAAAAACATTGAAAAAATTGTTTTTTAAAAAAATTGTTTTTTAAAAAAGTGTTGTTTTTGGTGAATGAATGAAAAAAGTGCTAATAGCGTATTATTCATTTGGGGAAACAAAAAGTGTGGCTGATAGGATAAATAAGATTTTGGAAAAAGAAATGAGTTCCCAAATTTTTTTGATAGAGGATAAAAAAAATTATTCAATAAAAGATCAATTCAAAAAAGAAAAAGAACTAGAACTAAAAAACCCTGTTCCCTCAATGAAAGAAATCGATTATTTGTTTATTGGGAGTCCAATAGTTTCTTTCTCTTCCGCACCAATAGTTAATGTTTTTCTAAAAAACCTAAACCAAAAAGAACTTTCTAACAAAAAAATATTTTTGTTCGCAACAGGAATAGGGTTGCCGGGAAATACAATAAAAAAAATGAGGGGAATACTTTCAATGAACGGGATTGATGTTGAAAAAGACAGAGTGTTTTCAAGCATATTTCGTTTTGATGAAAAAAAACTAAAAGAAGTTGATGAATTTATAAAAGAAACAATAAAAAAATAATTCATTTTTACAAATCAAGTTGGTCAATTACATCCTCTTGTAGTATTTCTTCAAGATTTCTTGTTTTTGTGTTCTTTTTTTGTTTCACTATTTCTTTAGCAGCTTTTTTTAGTTGAGCTTTTAGTTTATTGATTTCATCATTTTTGTTTATTAAATCAATTTGTGAATCAATAGAAATTATTTCTTTTTTAATATTTGAACTAATTTTTAGATAAGTTACTTCATCAATTTTTTTTCTATAATAACTTTTTTCAGTTAAACTTAGTTCGTGTGTTTTTAGTAATTTTTGTTCAAAAAGACCTTTTAGAATTTTTTTCTTATCAGTAGAAACCTCATTAATTATTTTAATTTCTTTTTCACTCAAATTTATTTTTGATTTAGAATCAATTAGGGTTTCTATTTTGATTAATTGTTCGTGTTTTTCTCTTGTTGTTTTATCAAACAATTCTTTTGATATTTTGTTTTTCAAAAATTGTTTCTCAAGGTTTCCTAACTCAATTTTTATTAAATCCCTTTTTTGTTTTAGTTCTTCAACACTAAATTCGTTAAAATTATTGCTGTTCCTAATTTTGTCAGAAACCTTCTCTTGTCGGGTTCTTAATTTTTGGAAACTATTTTCAGTAATTTGTTTTGTGCCTGAAACTAAACTAATTATGAATAAAAGAATTGCTAATAAAACAATCACTATTATTATTGGGACAAGTATTAGTAAAACCCCAAACTCGTTAATTAATTCTTCCGGTATCATTGAAACAACTATTGGCGGAGTAATAATCGCTAGAACAAAAAACACTACTATAAGTATTATTTGTATTATTTTTTTCATGAAAAGAATAGGTGTTTTTTGAATAAAAACCTATTTGTATAGTTTTTGTTTTTTGTTTTTTTGATGGAAACTCTTAAATAAAACAAAAACCAAAAAACTATTATTCAATTATAAAGGATTATTGGTTAAGGTTTATTGGTTGAGAGTTATTGGTTGAGAGTTATTAGTAAGGGTTTTTGTTTGAAGATTTATTGTTTGAAGGGTTGATGGGTTTTGAGTATTGTTAAAAAAACTGTTAGGGATATTAAGTCACTAAAAATTCAAGGTGCTACTAATGTTAGAAAGAAAGCTATTAGTGCAATAGCAAAATCTGTTAAATCATCAAAAGAAAAAAACCCTGCTAATTTTAGAAAAGAGTTTTTTCAAAATTGTTCATTATTATTTAATTCTAGACCAACAGAACCCGAACTAAGAACAGCGATTAGGATCGTGAAACAAAGTATTGCGGATAAAAATTTATCAGTTAGTGAAATGAAAGAAAAAATAATTGAATCAATTCAAAAATACGAAAAGAACAGAGCAAAAGCAATGGAGGATATTTCTAGGTTTGGAGCGAATATGATTGAACCAAACTCAACCATTTTAACTATTTGTCACTCCTCAACAGTGGTTAAAATGCTTATAAAAGCTAAAAAGAAAATCAATCACGTGTATTGTCTTGAAACAAGACCTCGTTACCAAGGAAGAATCACTGCAAGAGCATTATCCGATGCAGGAATTAAGGTTACTCTTTTAGTTGATAACGCTGCTTCAACAGTAATGAAAAAGTGTGATTATTTTTTTTCAGGAACTGATGCATTTTTAGCTGATGGGGATATTATAAACAAAATTGGAACAAACCACGTGAGTATTTTGTGCAAAAAATACGATGTGAAACACTATGCAGTAATGTCCACTCATAAATTTGAACCATCTACTCTTTTAGGAAAACAACAACCAATAGAACAAAGAGATGTTAGCGAAGTTTGGTCAGAAAAAGAAATGAAAAAATTTGGGGCAAAAAAAATAAAACTAATGAACCCAGCATTTGATAGAACAGATTCATCAACAATAGAAGGAATCATTTGCGAAATAGGAATATTCACTCCACAAAACCTAGTAATGAAATTAATAGAAAAATAAAATTAATATGGAAATAAAATTGATATGAAAATAATTGATGTGGAAATAAACTTAATATGAAAATAAAATTAATAGAAAAATAAACCTAATATGGAAACAATTCTAATAGAAATAGTTTTGTTAAAAATAATTTTGGTAAAATAGTTTTGTTGGAAATAATTTTGGTAAAATAATAGGTTCTATTTTTTTCAATAATTTTTTTAAATTTTGAATTTTTGTGTGTTTTGTTTTTTTAGATTTTTATATGTTTTGTGGTTTTTTACTTCTTCTTTGGTTTTGTTCTCTTATTGTTTGTTCTATTGCTCTAACTTCTTTTAAATTTCTTGCTCTTGCTTCTCCTTGTGGGGTTATAACTAGTTTTCCTTTTCCTTTTACTATCCTAACTTTTCCCCTTCTTCCTTTTTTTACTTTATCTCTTCTTGTAGCAAACCCTATTTTTGCTAAATTTGATTTTTTTATTCCACTAATAGTTGCTCTGTTACTTGGAGTAATTCTTTTTGGTTTAGCACATCGTGTTAATGATTTAGCTTTTCTTATAACATAATTCACAGGACTCATAACAATTCACCATTTTACTATTTTTTTGAATTTTTGTTTTTTTAATAAATATTTAGTGAACAAACAGGAATAAAAAACTTACCCGCCTTAATTATTTTGTTAAAATAACAAAAATAGTTTTTGATTTGTTGAGTGGTGTTATGGTGTTATCAGTTCAAGAAAAAATGGATTTAGTTACTAGAAATCTTCAAGAAGTAGTTACTATTGAAGAGTTACAAAAATTGGTGGAATCAAAAGAACAACCAGTGGTTTATTTGGGCACTGCTGTTACTGGTAGACCGCACGTGGGTTATTTTGTGTGGGGAGTAAAAGCAGCGGATTTTTTGAAAGCAGGGTTTAGAGTAAAAATCCTTTTAGCTGATGTTCACGGAGCACTAGATAATTGCCCTTGGTCACTTTTAGAAAAAAGATACGAGTATTACAAAATAGTTATTAGTAATATGCTTCAAAGCGCAGGAGCGGATGTTAGTAATTTAGAGTTTGTTAGAGGATCAGAGTTTCAACTAAACAAAGATTATTTGCTTGATGTGTTAAAACTTTCCACATTCACTTCTGTTCACGATTCAATGAAAGCAGCGAGTGATGTTGTTAAATTTGGTGACAATCCAAAACTATCAGGATTAATTTACCCACTAATGCAAGCTCTTGATGAACAATACTTAGGAGTGGATATTCAATTCGGTGGAGTGGATCAAAGAAAAATAATGATGTTCGCTAGAGAAAACCTTGGAAGATTAGGGTATAACACAAGAGTAGAATTAATGTTTCCACTAATCCCTGGTTTAACCGCGAGTGGAAAAATGTCTTCATCTGACCCTAACTCAAAAATTGATTTAATTGACTCGGAAGAAATGGTTAAAACAAAATTCAATAAAGCGTTTTGTCCAGAAAAACAAGCAGAGAACAATGGAGTGCTTGCTTTTTGTAAATACGTAATCTTCCCAGTGTTAATGGATAAGGGTAAAACATTTGATGTTGTTCGTCCAGAAAAATTCGGTGGAAACATTTCTTTCAAAAACTACGAAGAACTAGAACAACACTATGTTGAAGGAAAACTACACCCAATGGATTTGAAAAACACTGTGATAAAAGAAACCAACACCTTGTGCGAACCAATACGAAAAGCATTCCAAGGAAAAGAAAAACTAATTGAAGAAGCATACATACAAAAATAATTGAATTGTTTGGTTAATATTGTTGTGTTCAACATTCAACAAAATATTCATTCTGCTGGGCTAAGCGATAGCGCATGCCCTGCTTCGCTTGGTCGTGCCGAAACTCGACATAGGAAAAGAAAAACTAATTGAAGAAGCATACCCACAAAAATAATGGGATGCCCTTTAGGCATCGCATCTCGTTTTGTCGTGCCGAAACTCGACATAGGAAAAGAAAAACTAATTGAAGAAGCATACATACAAAAATAATTGAATTGTTTTTTTGGTTTTGATATTGGGATTGTTTTGTTTTTAGTGAATTTTGTTATTTTTTTTGATTATTTTTTTTGATTGTTTTTTTTTATTTTGTTTTTTTTATTATTTTTTTTGATTGTTTTTTTGTTGTGTTTGTTGTTTTGTTTTGTTAGAAATTTTGTTTTTTTTTAGTTTAAAAAGCAAGGTTTTTGTTAACATTTATATACTCTAATTGTGTTATTGTTTATCAAGATTTTTGGTCAAACTATTAATTATTAGGGGTGTTTTTTTTGGAAAAGTATTCACAAAATTTAACTACAAAAATATTTCCCATTACTGCTGGGAGAATGGTTTGTGTTTTGAACGAAGTTGATGCGAGAGAGTTTGGTTTATTTGTTGGGGATAGAGTTGAATTAAAGTACAAGAAAAAAAGTTGTGTTGCGGTTACTGATTTTACAAAAGATTATGTGAAAGAAAACCACATTGGGTTATTCAAAGATGTTTCAGAATTGCTTGGAGTGAAAGGAAAAGAACAAGTGAATGTTTCTCCAACAGGAAGAATAAAAAGTGTTGATTTTATTAGAAAAAAAATGTTAGGAGAAAAACTCTCTTATGATGAAATAAAAATGATTGTAAAAGATATTGCAGAGGATAGATTGAGTGAAATAGAAACAACAGCGTTTGTTAGTTCGGTTTTTATGAGAGGACTTGATCTTGACGAAACCACTTCAATGACAAAAGCACTAATAGAGAATGGGAATAGAATTAAGTTTAATTCAAAAAAACCAATAGTGGATAAACACAGTGTTGGTGGAGTGAATGGAAGAGCAACAATGGTTGTAGTGCCAATAGTTGCGGCAGCAGGATTATTGATCCCAAAAACTTCTTCAAGAAGTATAACAAGTGCAGCAGGAACAGCTGATTCAATGGAAGTAATAGCAAGAGTGGATTTATCAATGAGTGAAGTAAAAACACTAACAGAAAAAGTAGGAGGAGTATTATCGTGGGGAGGAGCAGTGGATTTAGCTCCAGCTGATGATAAAATAATAAAAATAGAACACCCCCTATCACTTGACCCAGAAGGACAAGTAATCGCATCAGTGCTAGCAAAAAAAGCAAGTGTGGGAAGCAAATATGTAGTAATAGATTTACCAGTAGGAAAATATGTTAAAATAAAAGACAAAGAAATAGCACTAAGAATGGCTAAAAAGTTTGTACAAGTTGGAAAAGAAGTGGGAATGGAAGTAGAAGCAGTGATCACTGATGGAGAAGAACCATCAGGACTAGCATTCGGACCAGCACTTGAAACAAAATACGCACTAGAAGTTTTGGAAGGAAAAAGATTTGATAATTTAGCACAAAAAAGTTGCGAACTATCAGGAGTACTATTCGAAATGGTAGGATTAGCAAAAACAAACAAAGGATATGATATGGCAGTGGATATTCTAAAATCAGGAAGAGCTTACGAAAAAATGAAAGAAATAATAAAAGCACAAAAAGGAAAAATATTTTCAAGCGAACAAATCCCAATGCCAAAACTAAAAGTAAACATAATCTCAAAAGAAGACGGAGTAGTTGAAGAAATCAACACAAAAGAACTAACAAAAATAGCTAGAATGGCAGGATGCCCAGCAAACAAATACGCAGGAATAATGATGAACAAAATAGTAGGAGACAAAATAACAAAAGGAGAAATACTCTACACAATATACGCAGAACAAAAAAACAAACTAGAAGTAGCAGAAGAATACGCAAAAGAAAACAACCCATACAAATTAAAAAAAATAATCCTACACACAATAAGATCAAAAAAAGAGTGAAATTGTGTAATTAAATTTTTAATTAAAAGTTGGTGGAAAATAATGGAAAACTCAGTAAAATTAATTTTAATAATAGTTTTGTTGATTTTTGGATTAATTGTTTTAATTACAGGTATTTCTGTGTTATTTGTAATGCTTCCAATAATGCTAAATGTTTCAAATGATTCAGTTGGTAATGATTCAGTGAATACAATTTCAAATTCTTTATCTATTTTCAAGAATGGTGGGAGAGGAGTCTCCCCTATTTTTTCAATAAATAAAGGAGAAATTATTTCAAGTTATGCTTTTGTTAAAAAAGGATTTGATTCACATTCAATAATTTTTGCTGTTCACCCTACATTAGAAAATGATTTTTTTGTTGATTCTACATTTTACCAATCCTCAATAAAAGTTCTAAATTCAGCTCCAAATAGAGTAAGGGCAGAAATTTTTTGTGCTATTGATGGAAGTTCACTAAAAACACTGGTTGATTCAGAAAATGTTGAATACTATTCTAATGAAGAATTGCCATCAATTTGTGGCGAAAATGAGTATACTCCTTGTTGTTTAGTTGTAATAAGAAAAGTGTAAAATTATTTTTTTTGATTTATTAGTATTTTATGTGACCACACATTTAAATAATTATGTTTGTGTGGTCACATAGTTTTCAATTATTTTGTAATTTATTTATTATTAATTTGTTTGTTGTTTTGATTTGTTTGTTGTTTTGATTTTGGTTATTTTGTAATTTCTTCATATACTTGTAGTAGTTCTTTTGGGGTGTGTAGGTAAACTTTTTTTGTAAGGGTTTTGATTGTTTTTGTTTTTTGTTTATAGTTTTTTATTTTCAGTGTTTTTGTTAGTTCTTTTTCTGATTGTTTTAGTGATTTTGAAAGATCTTTGTTTTTGTGTCTGAATATTTCTTTCAAAAACAAAAAGTATTCTTTTGAAGTGTTTTTTTTGTCAAGATTTATTTGGATTAGTGAGCTTAAACAATTAGGGGTTGGAAAAAATGAGGTTGCGCTAATGTTTTCTTCAAGTATTTCTATTTTTGAGTTTAAATTAACAAATGCGCTTAGCGCGTTATATTCGGTTAGTCCTTCGAATGCTGTTACTTTTAGTGCAAACCCTCTATCAACAACCAAAATTGATTTTTCTATATTTGATAAAATTATTTTGTTGGTTAGTGCTGTTGATATGTGGTAGGGTGGGAGTGAAACTATTTTGTTTATTTTTAGTTTAACAAAATCTTGTTCTAGAGCATCACCATAAATTATTTCTAGTTTTTTGTCCTCAATTTCTTTTTTATACTCGTTCTCTAAAATATTTACCATATTTTTGTCTTGTTCTATTACAATTATTTTAGTGTTTTTTTGGTTTTTTGTTTTTTCTAAAAGTTTTTTTGTCAAAAAACCAGTTCCTGCTCCTATTTCAAGAATGGTGTCCCCGTTTTTGATTTGTGCTTTTTGACTCATATAAATTAGTAATGCTTCGTTTGTGCAAAAAAATTGGGATAGTTTTTTTTCTGGTTTGAAATTATATTTTAACATTAGTTGTTGTAGTTCTTCAAAAAGATTCATTCGCACCAACTACAAAAATTTTGTCCATAAATTTGCGTAAATTTTTTAGTATTTTCTTGGGGGATAATTTGGTCTAGTAAATCCTCTGTTGTATCCTCCGGTGTGGAATTGTTTTGGTTCTGATGGTGCTCTAACAAATATGTAGTGTTTGTCTAGTGGTCCTTCTAGTTCTTCAACTATTCTTTTTATTATTGATTTTTTTGGTTCTTTGATTCCTGGCACTCTTTTTGTAACATCTTCAAAGTTTTCGAAGGGTTTTTTTTCTCTTTCATCAAGTGCTAAAAGCATGTGTTTTTTTCCTAGTCCTGGTAATAGTTCTAATTGGTGTCGTATTAGTGAAATTGATTTTGAGGTATTAAAAAAACCAATGTATTTTTCTGAGTTTTGGTCAATTATTTTTTCAATAATTTCTTCAAGATCACTTAATGCAACAGAGGTTAGGTCTTTGTGCGCAATTCTTCCTTTAATTAGTTCTACCTTTTCTCGTGTTTCTTTTCCAACATAAATTTTTTCTCCAATTGTAAGAGTAATTCCTGGTTTTGGAGTAACTTCTAGTAGAGTAAAATGATCTTGTCCAATAACTTGGGCTAGTGGTTCGCTTGTAGCAGCGCTTGATTTTCCTGTTGGTAAATAATCCAACACATACGCGTATTCTTCTGCAGCCATATTAACCAATCCTCGTGCCTTTCATATTATTTATTCAATTTATTTAAATAACAATTCGTTTTTCAATAAAACAAAGTGTTTTATTGGACTTTGTCCTCGAACTTTTTTGTTAGTTCGATGACTTGTTTTAATTCATCTTCACTAGGAGTGATTGTTTTTGGTAGTATTAGTTGTAGTTGTTCAACCCTAGTTGGGATTACATTAATTATTTGGTGTTTTAATTCTTCATTTTCTTTTAAAAACTCTATTTCGCTTAAAGAAGCGTAAAGATCTTTTGATTGTTTCTCTGTTAATTTCGCAAACTTTTCAATATACTTGTAAGTAGTTTCTTGTTCGTAATTAAGTTCTTTATCACTAGAAGTTTTTCTTTCTTTTAGAATTTCTTTAACTTCTTGCATAAAAATTGGTTTCATTTCTATTACTTTTTGCATAAAAAAAACCTTCCTTTCAAATCAACTTCATTTTTTTATTTTTTAGTTTAGTTTTTTTAAATGAACAGCGTTTGTTACAATACTATTCATTTTTTTTCCTACTTTTAAATCAACTTCGTAAGCTTCTCCTCTTTTTCCAACAATTTTTCCACTAAGCCCGTGAAAATTTTTGTGTGGAAAGCCTGCGTGATAACTCGCATCAATCACTACTTGCACAGTATCCCCAATTTCAAAAGTTTTCATAATATCACTAACACTAACTTTTGTATCCCTTTTTGATATTTTATACCTAGTTTTTCCTCTCTTCCCTGGTTTTCTTGGAGAACCCTGTATTTTCATAACCAACCACTACCCATTATTTTAAATAAAAAAAACTCTTTTTGAAACAATAAAGTATACAATAATTTTCAATAAGAAACCTTTAAAAAGCCACCCTAAAGAGCAAAACAATGTCCAAGAAATAATGTTATTGTATTAGGCTTAACCCTTCTCCATTATTGTAAAGAGCAGAAATTTCTTCAGCACTCAACGCTCTATTCCAAATAGCAACTTCATCAATATTTCCA
>JAAZKV010000011.1 GCA_012799645.1 Candidatus Iainarchaeum sp.
GGGTTGTTATCTCTGGCGAGATAACACATTTTTTTAATGGGGGATGAGTGTATTTCACGCCAATTCCTTTTGGCGATGGGGGTTGTTATCTCTGGCGAGATAACACATTTTTTTAATGGGGGATGAGGGAATTGAACCCCCGCCTGACGCTCCCAAAGCGCCGATCATACCACTAGACTAATCCCCCAGCTTCTCAAAGCCAGTATCAGAAATCATCACTTTGTAATGCTCTTGACTAATTTTTGTTTAATTGTTCAGCTAAAATATTTTCTCTCACGAAAGTTTTTAATATTAGCTTTTTTGATTTTTTAATCTTTTTTTTCTTTTTCTTCTCTTTTTTCAATTCTTTGTTCAAGTTTGTTTTTAATGTAAAATATTCCTAAAAGTATAATCATCCATATCCAATTTATTGATGGATCCAAAAATATTCCTACCCCCATTATTAAAAACATTTGAACACAAAGTTTCAACCAGTGTTTTTTGTTCATTCCTTCTTTGTTTTTTATTTTAAGTAACCATGTGAGGAATAAAGCGAGTGTCGCTATTATGTTTGGTAATTTTATTAATGTTGCAAACATTGCTAAAATAAATCCTGGTGCTAGATCGTCAGCAATTTCTTCGTTAATATTATTCACTCTTCCGGTTTTTCCAACCCACACAAAAAAATAAAATAACACGCACGAGTATAACAAACCGAACCAATCACTTCCCCACGGATTAAACAAAGCAAAACCGTGTATGTATTGACTAAAAATATCCAAAATTAAGGGATTCATTTTATTCACTATTTTTTAATTAACTTATGTTTTTTGTTTTATCAAGTTATTCCACTTAAAATTCAATTGCGTTCAATTCAATTTGGTTCAATTGTATTCAATTATTATTACATAATATAAGTTTTATATACTTAAAATGCTTTAGTTTTTAGACATAGTTGGTTTTTTTTTATGGCTGATGAAGTTATTTTTACAAAGAGTCAATCAGTGGAACCTATACAAATAATTGAGCTTGGCTCTAAAAAAGAAAAAGTTCATACAAGTAGTGAAAAGGAACATAGTGAAGATTTGAGAGTGAGCGGAGAAAAAATTGAGGGCAGAGCAAAGACAGGGATTAAGGGTTTTGATGAATTAATTGAAGGAGGATTTGAAAGAGAATCAATTGTTCTTTTAGTTGGTTCTGCAGGAACAGGAAAAACACTTTTTGGGTTACAATTCCTTTATGAAGGAGTAACACAATTTAACGAACCAGGAGTATTCATTTCATTTGAACAAGATAAAGAATCATTGTATAAGCACTCACTAAATTTTGGTTGGACTTTTAAAGAAATAGAAGAGCAAGGGAAATTCAAATTGCTACAATTCAAACCTCATCAAGTAACAGCAATACTTGAAGAAGGGGGGGGACAAATAAGAGATGCGTTAGCGGAGATAAAAGCAAAAAGAGTGGTAATAGATTCAATTACTGCGTATGGTTTATTATTCACTGATGAGTACAAAAGAAGAGAAAAAATATTAGAGTTTTTTAATTTACTAAGAAAATGGGGAGTAACAGCACTTGTTATTTGTGAAGATGATCCAGTAAAAATAGAAAAACAAGAAGGAAGTATTGGTTTTATTAGTGATGCAATTATTACATTGCATTACCAACACGATGAAGAAAAAGGGATAAGAATACACGCACTAGAAGTACTAAAAATGAGAGGGACAAGACACACAAACAAATTATGTGCAATAAATTTTGAAGATGATGAAGGAATAGTAGTATACCCTGATGTTGAAGTGTTCTAAAAAAATTATTCTAAAAATAATTATTTTAAAAAAATTATTTTAAAATAAAAAAATTAGTTATTATTAGTTATCAATTTCAATTGATGAAATAAAAATATTTGAGTAATCAAAAGTTTTTCCAGAAAATTGTTTTATTTTATCAAGCGCATTCTCATTCATTGAATCTTTAACAGAGAATAGTAATAATGAATTTTTTTGCAAACTTGTTTTGTTTATAAAAATGTAAAAGAATTTCGCAATGTTTTTTGGAGAATTGTGTATTGCAAGAGAATTTATTGAATCAAAAAATATTGTTACATCTTCAGGATTTTTTTTCAAAACACTCTCCACAGCGATTTGAATTCCTGTCAAATTTGATGGATTATTAATATTAAAAATTTGGTCCTTTTTTTCTCCATTTGTTTTATTAGTAAGGTTTATTACAAAAATATTTTTTGGGATTTCTTTTTCAAAATAATTTTGGTAAGGTTGGGTTGAAACAAAAATTAATGTTTTTTTTTCTTCAAAAAAATTTTGTAACACAAAATTAATTGAGGGTTTTAGTTGTTTTTGATTCAAAAGAACAAGCACACTATTTTTTTCTAAATTATTAATAGCTTCCTTGAGGAAAGGGGTTTGCACTACTTTAGTATCTCCACTCATTTTTATCACTAATTTAATTTTTTTAACAAATTTTTTGATAAATTATTTTTTTGACAAATATTTTGCTATTTATAGTTAATTGTTAGTTATTTTCTTAATAAAAACCCTCGTATTTTTTATTTATAAATCTCTTTTTTAAAATTTCAAAAATGATTAGTTTAATTAACTAGTTTTTGATTAATTAGTTTATGTTTAAAAAAAAATTAAGGGGACAAACAACAATAGAGTTATTGGTGCTTTTATCTATTTCTATGGTTGCTTTAACAATAATTTTTGCGATTTATATTGATCAAGTTAATTCATCTTATGATAATCAGGATTTTTTTTTGGCAAAATCAAGTGTTCAAAAAATAGTGTCAGCAGTGAATACTGTTTATTACGCGGGTCCGGGTTCAGAGATTAAAGTAGAGTTTGAATTTCCGCGGGACACTAATTTTTCTGCTACTCGTTTTATTGGTTCTGATCTTATTGTGCAACTAAAAAATGGCCATACTTATATTGGCGGGGCTGATGTTAATGTAGTTGGTAATTTTAAACCAATTTCTGGAAAAAACATGATATATTTGTTTTATGATGGAAATTCAGTAAAAATTCATTACAATGATTTTGAAGTAAATAAACAAAACATTTCAGTTTCCGCAATAAAGGGTGATTCTGTTTCAACAAATTTTACTATAAGAAATAATAGTTCTGGCAAAATAAAATTTTATTTGGATAAAAATTTTTCTCACAATTCTGTTGAGTTAAATGTTAATTCTGCTAATGATTTTAATTTACCACCTGGAGAAGTAAAAAAAATAACTGTGGATTTTAATCAATTATTATTTGCTCAAGGAAATTATTCAGGGTATATTTTAGTAATTGGTGAGATTAATGACATTAATTTTTCAAGAAAAATTAATGTATCGCTTGAAGTTTTGACAAAAAGTGATGGTTTAGTTATTTACCCAAAAGATCTTTCTTTTGAATCAAACCCTGGTCAATCTTCTACTAAATCTTTTTCTATTTGTAATTCAACTCAAGAAAAAATTTCAATAAATTCTTGGGGGGCTGATGGACCAGAGGACAGAAATGCTGCTGGGTGGATTAGTGCGTTACCAAATATTGTTAGTGTTTCTCCAAGGGATTGTAATAGTTTTGATTTAACGTTTAATATTCCTAGTGAGGCAGTTAGTGGAAAGTATGATGCTAATATTTTTGCAGCATTAAATGATTCAAATGTTTCCTCAAATATTTCAATCACAATTCCTAATGAGTAATTAATTGTGTTGTGATTAGTGGTTTTGTTTTAATTAGTAGTTGTGTTGTAATTGGTGATTGTGTTTAATATTATTTTTTTAAATTGTTTTTTTTTTGTTCATTTTTTCCAAAAATAGTGTTATTTTTTTCTAAAAAACATTTTTTAACTCAAAAATTGTTATATATGCATGGTTTTTGGTAAAAAAAGAGCAAAATTATTTCACAAAAATGCGTTATTGGGTCAAACTACTATTGAAACTTTAATTATTTTTTCTGTATCTTTACTAATTATTACAGTAATTTTAGGGATGGCTTTTAATCACCTTCAAACCCAAAGAGATTTTGAACAAAGAAAACTTGGGGAATTTGCGTTAAATACTCTCGCGACAGAAATAAATGATGCTTATTTTTTGGGTCCTGGAACAACAAAAACAATAGTGCTTACTTTACCTGAACTAACCAATCTCAGAAAATCATTTATTCACAAAAATGATTTAGTTCTTAATGTTGCAGGCACTGATTTGTTTAAAACCACAGTGGTTGATGTTAAAGGAAATTGGCCAACCACTACAGGCGAGTATTCGTTTAGAATTGTGGCTTTCCCTGATTTTGTTTCAATTAATGTTGATTCAATAGAATTTAATCCAAAAAAAATTCAAGAAAAAATATTACAATCTTCTGAAAAAAAAATTAATTTAACTATTACTAATAATTCTGATTCAGTAAAAACATTCAATCTTTCAGTTATTCCTTTTAGTAGTAATAAAGCAACTATTTCTATTGATAATAGCTATGGAAATTTTTCAATTAATCCTTCGGAATCAACAACCATTCCAATAACTTTACATTGTTTGTATGATTCTTCAGGAACTTATGTTGGTGGAATTAATTTTGTTTCAGATTTAACAATGACTTATCCAATTGTTGTTACTTGTGAATCAGCTCAAGAAAAATTATCGATTTATCCAGGAACAAGATCTGTTACTAATTATGCTGAGTTAAAAAATAAACAAATTTTTTCAGTGTGTAATAATTCAGCAAATGATCTTTTTGTTGATACTTTAATTGATGGTAATTTATATCTTGTTTCTTCAACAGCAAAAAAAGTTTTTGTTCCAAAACATTCTTGTACTCCTCTTGATTTGAATTTATTTTCAAACAATGCAGGGTTTTTTTCAGGAAAGTTAAAAATTTTTTCAGCGGGGTATAATTCTTTTTCAAATATTGATTCAAATTTTTTACCACTTCCAATACACTATTTTTTCAAATCAGTTCTTGACAATAATTTGAACAATTGGTTTTCTTTTGGAAATAACACTAAACAAAGAGAAAATGATTTTGTGTGGATAGCAACAGGCGAACTTGATTGGAATAAAGACAAAAATTTTGCTGTGAATGGTGATGGGTGGGATCAAAATTTAATTGCTTATTACAATTTTAATACAAAAATCCAACAAGATGGGAATTGGGTTGTTTTGGATTTAGCAAGGGGGAATGATGGGAATTTGATGAACGAAGCAAATATTGTTGAGGGTGGAGTGTGGGATTCTAACGCAATTGAATTTGATGGTGTGGATGATTATTTTGATTTAAACTATGAATCACTAATTGTTGTTCCTGATGGAACTTTTAGTGGGTGGGTTTTTAGAAAAGATAATTCACGTTCAATGATATTTTCTCTCACAGGGACACAAAATAGTTTTAACGAATTTTCTATTGATGTTGATGATTCAAACAGATTTGGACTTTCAATAAAAAAAGACAATTCTTTTTCTCTTTCATTAGATGTAAATTATCCCAGAATAGATTCAAATAAATGGTATCATTTTGCAGTGGTTTGCGGGAATGGAGGAAATAAGGTTTTTATTAATGGGGAAAAAATTTCTTCAGAGCATTTAATTTACTCTAATGGAAATTCTTCTACAACCTCTTGTTTTAGTACTCCAAACGATATTAATTCTGCAAGGATAGGGTCAAGAGATACTGGTGTTCACACTGGTCCAGGAACAACTTATGACACTTACTTTAATGGATTAATTGATGAGGTTAGTGTTTGGGATAGAAATTTGAGTGATGGGGAAATATTTGCATTATACAATTCTAGTGTTGTTGCAAAATTTGTTGATAAAAACATAGTTGATGCGGGGGTGGTTGTTGATTGGAATTCTATTCAAATAAACTCAAATTTTGATTATGGTTTTGGTGATACTGTGGGAGTTTCAAGTGTTGATATGAATGTTTATTCTTGTGATGATCCTTTTTGTGAAGTAAAAACTTCGTTTAATTATTTGGCTGATTTGAATAGTGGTTCGTTCTTTCCAATCACTATAAATGACTCACAATACATTGGGTTTGATGTTTATTTTAAATTGATTGAAAAATATTCAAGTTATGGGGATTATAATTATGCAGGATCTTTTTTAAAAGATTTAAATATTGCATATAAACAACGAACGGAGCAATAGTGAGTTAAGTTTTATTGTATGAATGATTGTTGTGTGGGGAAGTGTTGCGTGGAATAATTTTTGTATGAGTAATTGTTGTGCAGGAGTGTTGCGCGGAGTATTGTTGTGTAAGTAATATTTTGTGTGAATAATTGTTGGGTTGAAATATTGTTGTGTGTGGTATTGTCGGTAGGAATGATTGTTGTGATTGTTATGGAAAAAACATTTTTTATTAAAAATCTCATCAAAAACTTCATCAAAAACTTCATCAAAAATCTCATCAAAAACTTCATCAAAAACCCTATCAAAAATTTCACCAAAAATTTTGTCAAACATTTTAACAAAAATAGTTCCGGTCAAGTTTCGATGGAATTTATTGTGAGTGTAATGATGGTGTTAATTATTTTTTTGTTTGGTTTAATGGTTTTCCAAGATAGAACCGATTTTAATTCAACCAAATTCATTAATTGGGATTCGGATGTGGTTGCAACTAGAATTGCAAGGAATATTAACAATGTTTATTTAAGTGATGAAAATACTGTTGTGTTGGATTATATTTCTTGGGTTGGGAAAAACAGATCAGTTTCTTTTACAGAGAAAGCAGTGAATGTTTGGAACGAATTCGGTTATATTGATGCTCCCATTCTTGCAAAAATAAATAACCAAGTAATTGATTTTAATGGCCCTATTATTTTTGAAAAAACAAAAGGGATTGTAGTTGTGAGGTATCCTGATGAATAATCACAATTATAATCACAATTTTTTTGTTGGGAAAAAAGGTCAATTTTTTTCTCCGGATATGATAATTGCAATATTCATTTTTGTTGTAACAATTAGTTTCTTTTTTATTTCTTCAGAAAATATATACCAACAAATAGCGTTGTTTGAAGAGAGAAAAAAAATTGATGAAATCGCTCACTCCACAATGAATTTTTTAATTTATTCACAAGGGATTCCAAGTAATTGGGAATACGCTTCGTTTGAGGACATAAATTTTTTTGGATTAGCGAGTGAAAGGAATACTCTTTCTAAAAATAAACTTTCTACTTTTTTTAGTTTTTTTAATCAAGATTATGAGAAGTCAAAAGAAAAATTGGGGATTGGCGGGTTTGATTTTAAATTAATTGTTTATGATTCACAAAACAATGTTATTTTTTCAGGAGGGGTTGCAAAAGAAAACTCAAAAAAAGTATATTACTATGATCGGGTTGTTTTGTATGATAATTCACCAGTGTTATTAAGAGGGGTGTTTTATAGTGCGGATTAATAAAAAAGGATTATTCATTTCAACAGATTCTTTTGTTGCTTCAGTTTTAGTATTTATTTTAGTATTAACTTCAATGGTTTTTTTGTCCCAAGTTTCTTTCAATTCTTGGAACTCAATTGATTTAATTAATGCTTCAAGAGATGTTGCGTCGGTTCTTGAAAAATCAAATATTTTAAAAAACGCGATTAATCAAAATTCAGCAGAACTTATTTCATCTTCTTTAATAAATACTCCTCAATCTTTTTGTTTTGAGGTAACAATTTTTGAAAATACAAATTTGTCTCTTCCAATTATTAGTACAATAAAACCAGGGTGTGTGAAGTACTCAAAAGAAATTAGTTCAGTTGAGCGAACAATTGTTGTTAATCAAAATAATTCAAATAAATATTACATTGCGAGGGTGAGTGGGTGGAATCAATGATTAAAATTAATTCAAAAGCATTCTTTTTTACTTTTGCAGTAATATTATTCGCTTCAACTCTTGTTTTTTTAACACAATCTTTTTCATCAAAAAGTGTGCTTGATGAAAGAGAGATTATTTCTTCTTATCGTTCAACAATTATTCCTTTTCTTAATGATGATATTGGGTGTGATTTGAAAAATATTTTAGGGTTTGAAACCAGTGTTGATTATAACGGAGTTGTTTTAGAACTTAGAGTGAGTGATTCGATTTCAAAAGACACTAATGTTAGAACAGAGTTGAACAATTATTCATTGTTTTTAGATAATTATTTTAAAAGAAATCAAGGACATAAAGAAATTGATTTTTCAAACGCTCTTGATGGTAATTATGAAATATTTTATGGAGATTATGAGGAATATTTTACTTATGTAAATGATTTTGATAATAATTCAATAAAACTTTATCCAAACACTAGTTATCCAAACACTACTAACGTTTTAGAAAAAATTGATTTGAATATTTTTGTGAAAGATAAACAATTAGTTGATTATAATTGGTATTCAATCGAGTCAAGTGGGGCTGTCCCAGTTTTGATTAATTATTTTGGTGATTACAATACTTTTGAAATTTCTAAAATAATTAACCCTAGTGCGAGTTCTTCTCTTGTATTAGAGTTTGAGGATGGGGTGGTGGATATTAATTTTGGTTTAATTGGGGAAAACAGTTCTTCATTTTTAATTGATTCAGGTATTAATTCAAAAATTGATTTTAGTATTTATTCAAAGTATGTTTTTGATAAAAACGAACTCCCTATTTATTTTAATTCAAATTTAGTTGTTTTGTTACCAGAAATTGAGTATAGTTCTTTAATTGGTTTAAAAAAATGATTTTGTGAATATTTTTTGCTTTTCTCTTAATCTAAAAGTTTTTTTTTACTCTATTTTTTTTAGAAAAAATTTTTTAGAAAAAAAATTAATTTGTGGGGATGTTCCCCACAAAAAAAGAGGTTTAGTTGCATGTTCCTACAATATCTGCAACTCCATTTTGTCGCATATTGGCTAGGGTTCCTTTGTTGTAATCAATGTAGATATCATTTTTTGGAAATGCGTATCTTGAACCAGCTTCGCAAGTATAATCTATTGTTATGTTGTTTTGTGCATTTTGTTCAATATTCTTGATTGGTGTGGTATTACAATCAGTTGGACTAACACATATTTTGTTTAATTGTAGTGTTTCTGAGGTTTGGTTTTTCAGAACCAAGGTTAATTTACCATTGTTTAATGTCCAATCATCTATTGCGAATGGTGATGCTGTTTTCCAAGAAACTTTTACTGAGTTTTCGTTTGTTACTCCGAAACCGGATGTTATTTGTAATAATAATCCTACTACTACTAGTGCTATTACTACTACTATTGCAATTATTACTAAGTATTCAATTGTTCCTTGTCCTCGTGTTTTCATTTTACTACCTCCTTTTTAGTTAAAACTTTTATCAATTAATATCTTTTTAATATATAAATCTATTTATGAAGGGTTTTTTTACTATTAAAATGTTCCGATTAGTCCCCCTACTGCTTGTATTAGAATATTGAATAAAATTATTCCAATTATCGCTATTACGGGCGCGTATTTTATTCCTTCTCTTATTTTTCCCCCTCCAAGCACTCCAATAAATACACTTGCCAAAAATGCATTTACTATAATAATTATGTGTCCCATTGTTATCATAAATTCTGGTGTTATTGTTACTCCTGATCCTATTACTCCAATTCCTACACTCATTCCTGCTGCGCTAGTATTGAATCCGCTTGTTTGTGCTTGGATTGAGGTTAGGATATTCAAGAATTGAACACTTACTGCGAGAAGCATTGGGGATGCGATTATTACTACAAATATAATGAATAAACTATACATTCTTGTAGCTGTCACTAGTTCTTTTTTTAGTTGGTTTGTTTGTTTGATATCATTCGCACTTGTTTCAATTAGTTGGGCAAGTTTTCCCCCTGATTTTAGTGCTTGGGAAAAAAATCTCGTAGTGTCTGCGAGTATTTTTGAATCAATTCTTTGAGCAATATCTTTTAGTGCATCAGAAAATGATTCTATTCCTAAACTTTTTTGAGTAGCGATTTGTATTTCTTCACTTAGTGGTCCAAACTCTGGTCTTACTGCTGATCGAAAAGCATAGAAGGGAGTCATTCCACTTTTCAAGTTGTTTCCTACTAAAAACAAAAAATCCGGTAAAATATTTTCAACCATTTTTTTTCTTCCATCAATAACATAAGATAAGTGTAGGTAGAACAAAATCATTGTTCCAAAAAAACCAATTAATCCTAGCATTATCATTAGAGTCAGTGTTATGTTTGGGGTGAAGTAAAGGTTTGTGTTAAAGAGTGTGTTTAGTATTGGGAATACACTGAAGGGTATTAAAAATCCAATTAATCCAATTAGGGTTGAGAAAAATATTCTAACCCCTATCCATCTTCTTTCATTATCTCTTGATCCAGCATATCTCAACCAGGGTTTTATTTTTTGGTCAAGTATTTGTTTTGGAACAATTATTGATGATAAAATATAGATTTTGTCAAGTATCATTTTATCACCTTTGGAACTTTAGCTCTTACAAGTAATATTAATCCTCCTTGGATTAAGAAAGCAATTAGTACTATTGCTATTACAGCGTTTTGTCCAATTCCGCCCCCACTAATTGAAGAAGCAATTACTAGGAATGTTACTCCTAGTGAAGGGAGTGCTGCAGCTACTATTAAGTAAATAAGAGTCCACAAGTTTAGTTCTGCAGAGTATCTTTTGATTGATTCTCTTTGTTGTTCAACAAGGGAATCAACTTGTGCGTGGAGTGCATTAGTTAGTGATCCTCCGCTTTTTAGTGTGGTAATAATTTGCCAAATAGTTTTTTTGAGTACTTCGGATTTTGTTTTGAATGCAAGTCTTTCAAGTGCTTTGGTTTCACTCATTCCTGAATTAATGTCTTTCACTACTAGTTCAAATTCTTTTGAAACTTGTCCATAGTTTGATTTTGAAATTGATTTTATTGTTTCGAACAAACTTGTTCCTGAACTAATTTGGATTAGCATTGTTCTCAATGCGAATAATAAATCTTGTTCTATTAATCCTGCGAGTTGTTTTGAAGCAATTTTTGGGTATGATAAGTGAAAAGTCATTGCGCCAAAAAAAGCCATTATTGAAAACACTAACATAACCATTATGGTGGTTGAGTTTATTGTTCTGGTTATTAGCACCCCAAACACCATTCCAATAAACAAAAACACAAAACTGTATATTAGTGCAGAGAATAATGAAGCTAAACAATACGCTCCTGCTGAATAATTAATGTTTGATTTTTGTAAATCGTATTTTATTTCAAAAAATATTTTGGCTATGAATCTTCCTACGGATTTTAAAAATCCTGGTACGTGCTCTGCTTTATCTATTGGGAAAAGCATCATTAATGGGTTTTTGTTCATAAAATTTCACTTTCAACAATTTTTTGTTATAAATTAATAATATTAATTTCTTATAAATTATTATTTCATAAATATTATTTTTTGTAAATTATTATTTCTTATAAATTATTATTTTTCATAAATCATCATTTTTCATAATTTATTATTTTTTATTTTTATTACGCGTGTTTTTGATCAATTATTCTTTTCACTTCTTCAAATGATTTTTTTTCTTTAGCAAATTTTTTTATGGTTTCTGGGTATGAGTAAAACATTTTCACGATGTATCCTATATCATTTAGTTCGTTCAAATTTATTTCTTTTAACCATTCAAGTATTCGTTTTCTTTCTTTAATTTCTCTATTAATGTCTTCTTCTGTCATTCCTGTGTGTGCGTTTAGGAGGGTTATTAGTTTTGTTGGTTTGTTTAGTTTTTCCCACCCATCAGTTCTTGGCACCCATTTGTAGATAGTGTTTATTTGTAGTCCTTGTCCGGTGCTTGTTTTTTCTATTTCAGCTATTTCGTAAGTTCTTCTTTTGTTTGTTTTTCTATCACGATATTGCACAACAATTAAATCAATTAATTCTATTTGCATTAGTGGAATATTTATTGGTGGTTCTGCTAATCTTCTTAGCACTTGGTAACTTGAGTTTGCGTGGATTGTTGAGTAAATACTGTGTCCTGTTTCAATTGCTTCCATTAATACTTCTGCTTCTTTTTTTCTTCTAATTTCTCCCACAATTATTCTATCGGGTCTCATTCTTAGTGAAGTGATCATTAGATCAAGCATTGTTACCTCTCCGAGTCCTTCAGAGTTTGGGGATCTGGTTACTAGTGGTATCCAGTTCCATTCTAAAAATTTTGGTAAAACTATTTCTCTAACATCTTCTATAGAAATGATTCTGTGATATGATGGAACGAGTGCTAGCATTGAGTTTAGTGCACTTGTTTTTCCACTTGCTGTTCCTCCTGCAATTAGTATGTTGAGTTCGTATTGCATTGCGAGCCATAGTGTTGCAGCCATTTCTGAATTCATTGTGTGTGCTTTTCCAATGAAATCAACTATTGTCCAAGGTTTTCTTGCAAATCTTCTAATAGTGATAGTGTTTCCTTCTGAAGAAATTGGTGAAAGAGTTGCATTTACTCTGTCTCCTGAAAGTAAGTGAGCATCAAGTATTGGGGTTAGGTTTGTGATTTCTCTCCCAATTTTTCTTCCAATTTGTGAAGCGTAATTTAGTATTTCTTCTTCATCTCCTGGAAGCATATTTGTTTTTAACCATCCGTGAACTCTGTGATACACTGTGATTGGGGTTTTTGCTGAATTGATCGCGATTTCTTCAAGCATCTCATCCCCAATTAGTATTTCTATTTCTCCAAGTCCATACATTTCGTGTAATACTACCCCACTAAGCATATCAATTGTTTCTTCGTTAAGGTTTGGGAAGTGTTGAGTTAATCTTTTTTTTGATTCTTCAAAAAATCTATCTTTTAATCTTTGAGCTTTTTGTGGGTCAATGATTTCTTCAAGTTCAATAGGCATTGTTTCTGCAATTTCTGTTTTAATAAAATCCAAATATTTTTTTGTATAAGTTCCAACAGAAACCAATTCAATATTATAAACCAATCTATTTTCTTCACTAGATAAGATTATGGAAATTGTGGCCGGAACTTTATCGACTAGTAAATTGTATTTTTCAATAATTTTTCCTTCCGGTTTTTTTTCTAATCTTGGTTTTACTCCTTTTTTTAAAGTGACAGTGGGTTTTCTGTTTAAACTTGTTGGATAATCTATTTCAACAATTCCTTCCCCTTCAAACATTTTTGTTATTTTTTCTACTTCAGAATAACTAAGTTTTGTGTGTTTTGCTAATTCATCCAAACCAATTTTTTGATAGCTTTCTATATATTCAAAAATCTCATCAACAGGGGTTTTATAGTTTTTATTAGTTAGTTCAATTTTTTTGTTTAAGTTCTCCATTTGTATTATTGGGACAAATTCTGCATCTTCTTCATTAATTATTTCGTCCTCTTGGCTTGGAATAAATTCTGTGTTATCTTCATTAATTATTTTGTTTTCTTGGTTTATTATTCGTGGTTCTTCCACTACCTCATTCACAATTTTGTTTCTTTTTGGCCATTTTAATTCTTTATTTTCACTAGGTTCTTCAGTTATTTCTTCTTTTATCCATTCAAGATCTTTTTGATCATTTGTTCTTGTTTCAAAAATTGGGTCAATTTCATCGGAATCAATTTTATTAGAATTATCTTTATTAGAATTAACTTTTTTAGAATTAATTTCATCTTTAAAATTCAATTCTTTTTCAATATCTCTTTCTTCTTCATTATTTATTTTTTTTTCAACATTCTTTTTTTCAACACTTTTTTTTTCAACATTTTTTTCATCTTTAATGTTTATTTTTATTTCTGGTTGTTTTGTTGTTTCTTCGTTATTTGGAAAATAATTTTTTGAGTTTTGATCAACATTTTGGGTTTTAGAAGGATCCAATCCTGTTTCTTTTTGTTTTTCTTCGTTTTCACTATTTTCTTTTTCGTTAGTTTTTTTATTTTTTTCACTAATTTCTTTTAATTTTTCAAAAGCACTTTTTTCATCATTTTTGTAAGGAATTATTGAGCTTTTTGTTTTTTCGTTTTTTGTTATTTCATTTTTTGTTTTTTTTTCTTTTTTTTCTTTGTCATCCTTTTTTTCTTTTTCCGTGTTTTCTTCTTTTTTGTTGTTGTTCGTGTCTTTTATTATGTCTTCTTTTAGTTGTTTAAAGTAATCATTTGTGTCAGAATTTGTTTCGTTTTCGGTCATAAAAATACCTTTTTTAGCTTTTAATTAGTAGTTCTTTCTTATTTAATAACTTGTCTTCTTTAATTCAGGGTTTTTTTAATAGCAATTCTTAATGTTTATTCTTTAATGGTAATTCTTTAATATAGCTTAATTCAATAATACAAGTATGTATAATTCTAGTCTTGAGAAACTAAAAAAGATGCTTGAAGAAAAAAAAGGCGAGTCCACAGAGTTTCAAAAGTCACTAAATCAAGATAAATTTGATGAAATAAATTTTTTTCTTTCAAAAGAAAAAAAAATAATTGATGAATTGGAGAAACAAATTAGTTTTTCTAAAAATACTCAAACAATTATTGGGTGTGATTCAGTAAATAACAAAGATGTTTCTCTTGCTTTGATTAAATTTATTTTAAACTCTAACAAAACCCCTATTTTTATTTTAACAACAACTAATTATAATCAATTTTTGAGTTATTTGTCAGAAAATAAGATTGATTCTGATAAAATATTTTTGATTGACACGATTTCTAAAAGTATTTCAAGAGTTGCAAACACGAGTAATATTTTTTTTGTTGATTCTTTAAGAAATTTAACTCAATTGCAAATAAAATTAGTTAAATTGATTGAGGGAAAAAATTCTTCTGACCAAGAGTGTGTTGTGGTTTTTGACTCGTTAGATGTTTTTTCTCTGTATCATGATGATCAAATAATACTAAAATTTGTTTATTCAATGACTAAACTTTTGCACAAACATTCTGTTTCTGGTTTCTTTTTATCAAGCAAAAATCCGTTTTTACCAAAACTGGTTCAATTTTTTGATGATTTTGTTGAATTAAAAAAATTCTAATATTTTGTTTTTAGAAAACTATTAATACTCCTTAAATAGTTAGTATTAGGTGTGGGTTATTAAGTATGGGTTATTAGGTGTGGGTTATTAGGCGAAGTTATTTGGTGAAGGTTATTAGGTATGGGTTTTGTAATTAATCTTATTTCTAGAAGAAAAGTAATTTATCCTTTTTTTGTAATAATGATTTGTTTAGTTATTTTAACCTTGATTTTTTTGTTTTTTTTTACAAAACCATTAGAGGTGTATGATTCTTCTATTTCTGTTTCTGGGGAAAATTTGATTTTGACACTTGGGGTAGAAAATGTTTCTAACCATTTAGTTAAAGATATTGAAGTGGTTGTTCTTTTTGGTGGTGAAAAAAAATTCTTTAAACTTAAACCCGAAAATAATTTCTTGTTGCCAGGAGAAACATACTCTGGTTTGTATGAGGTGCCAATAGTTGATTCAAATTTGTATGATGTTGTTGTTCAATCCCCATTTAATAGGCCTGCAAAATTGTTTTTTGAACTTGAAGAATCCACTCTAAAACCGGTTAGGGTTGATGTGTTGTTGCCTGAAAATATGGTTGTTGGTAAAAAGTATGATGTTGTGTATAAGCTTTGTAATGTTTCTAACAATAATTTGCATGATGTTTCTTGGCTTGAAACTGTTGATAAAAGATATTTTTCCGGCGATTATTTTTTGAAAACAATTTCCTTAAATGTTAATGAATGCATAAACTTATATTCAACTTTAACTCCAATTAAATCTGGGGAGTCAAGAATTTCTTTTTTGTTAAAAGTGGGTGCGTTAGAACAAAAACTTTCACAAGAAGTGGTAGTTGGGGAGTAGGTTGTGTTAAGTAATTAATTGTGTTAGTGGTTGGGGGTTAGTTAATTGTTGTTTGGTTGTTGTGTGGTGTGTTTATGAAAAATGAATCAATAATTCAAGTTATTCAAAAAATGGTTCAAGAGGGCCAATCGAGAGAAAAAATTGTTTCAACTCTTAAAGATCTAGGAGTTAATGATGAGCAAGCAAAAAAATTATTGTTGATTGCTGAAGCAGATACTTTTACTTTACTAAAAAAAGAAATAAATTCAATGGTTAGAGAAGAATTTTCAAATAATAAAAAAGATTTTGACAATTTGATTCGCAGTGAATTAAAAAAAATTGAGGATAATGAAAAAGAAAGAGTGGAACAAGTTGCGTTGGCTCAATTGGGTCAAGTTGAAAAAGATGTTCTTGATAAAACAAAAGCTTTTGAAACAAGAGTTAATGAGGTGGTGGGGTCTTCACAAAAAACTGTGGGTATGGTAAAAATTGCTCTTGATTCTGTTCACGAAAAACTATCACAAGTTGAGCTTGACATAGAACAAATAAAAGTTCATAAGTACAGAAAAAAAACAATGTTATTTTCTTACGGGTTTTTGGTTTTAGGTCTTTTAATATTACTATTTTCGTTCGGTTTATTTGTAGTAAAACTCAATGAACTTGATCTTCAACAAATGCTCATAATTGGTCTCGCAATGCTTACAAGCATAGTGTTTATGTTTGCTTCAATAGTGAGTTAAAGTTTAGTGCGGAGTTAAGTTTTTGGTTTTTCTCATTGGGGGGTGGATTTTTTGGCTTTTAAACAAATCAAAAATAATGTTGTTCAAATAAAGAGTTATTTAAAGGGTTATTTTTTTAGTTTTTTTGAATTTTTTTAAAAATTTTAATGCTTTTTTATATCTTTTTTTATCTTTTTTGAACATTTTTAGTAATTTTTGTAATAACCAATGCCTTTATATTTTATCCGTTTTAGATAATATTTACTAATTTAATAGGGTGTTTAGGGGTTATTTGTATGACTAGTATTGAGGCAAGAACTAAAGAAGTTAATGAAATTGTTGAAGATATTAAAGAAATTGATGAAAAGATTGATGAAGTAAATGATGAAGAATTGGATAAAGAGTTTGATGAAGAAAATGAAGAAAATGAAGAAGTTGCTGTGGATAGTGGTGCAGGGGCCGAGAATAAATTGCCTTTTCCTAGGGCTACAATAACTAACCTTATTAGAAAAAATGTTTCAAAAGGTAAGCAAATTAAGGGCACTGTTAAGGATGAAATGAATATTTGGGTTGATTCTTTAATAGAAAAAATAACCAAAAAAATGGATTCTCAACCGTATACCTTTGTTAATTATGATATGTTAAAAGAAGCAATTGGTCCTTATGAAGGAATGAAAAATTTGAACGAACAAAGGGTTGAACTTTTAACAAAAATTAATTCTATCAAAACTCAGTGTGATGAAGTTATTGCAAAAATTGATTCTGATGCAAAGTCAAACACTGTTTCATTAAATATTAATAATACTGATTTGCCTTTTCCAAAAGCTACAATAACTAACAAAATTAGACAAAATCTTTCACCAGGAAAAACAATTAAAGGTCCTGTTAAAAGAGGATTGAATGTTTGGCTTGGGGGGATTGTTGAAAGAGTGTCAAAAAAAATGGATTCATATAATTATCCTTACATTGATAGAAGTATGTTCAAAGAAGCGATTGAACCATATGATACAATAACAGAAATTGAATTGGAGAAAGAAAGAATAATTCAACAAATGCAATCAATGAAAACAATTTGTGATATACTTTCTTTAGAAATTGATAGAAAATTTAAATTATAGTTGCTCTGTCGAAATTGAGTAATCTAAAATTTGGGTTGTTGTTTTTATTTATTTTATTCCGCAGGATGCCCTTTTTGGGCATCGTGCTTCGTATTGCCCTGCCGAAACTGGGCAATTGATAGAAAATTTAAATTATAATTGCTCTGTCGAAACTGGGTAATTGTCAGAAAATTTAAAATTGCGATTTTTATAATTTAAATTGTGATTCAAATTTAATTTATAATTTTAAATTCAATTTTTCTCTTATTTTTTTTGCAACTATTCCATGGGGGTTGTAGAAAAGAAAACTTTCAATTTGTCCAATGTTTTTTGTTTTATTGTTTTTTTTAAGGGTGGCTTTTTCAAAATCAATTATTGTTGGAAAAAATTTTCGTTCACCATTAATTATTTTTTCTTGTACTAAAATATTTTTGCCCACTTGGAGTTGGTTGTGGCTTAAATTTATTTTATCAAGCAAAAACAATTGTTCATACAATTCTTTAATTAATTCGTAAAGTTCTTTTTTTGTAACATCATCAAATTTTTTTCCCAAAACAAAATCAAAAAGTTTTGTCCCGTTAATATGTTCCATTATTACATAATTTTTTTCAAAATTAATTTCTTCAATTTTTGGTCCTACTCCAACATTATTCGCGCGGATTAGCATTTTTCCTTCGCGCTGTGCAAGATCTTTTCTTGGAGATTTTTCTCTAACTTCTTTTAACACAAATTTTTTTCCGTTTTTGTTTTCAATTAACCAAATGTATGAACTCCACCCTTTAGAGAGTTGGATAATTTTTTTACATTCCATAAATTTCACAAATGTGTTTGAATTGAATTTAATTGAAAGGGTGTTCGTTTTCTATTTTTTTTATTTTTAGTTTGGTTTGTTTTGGATCAATTGGGCGTTTGTTTTTTAGAGTGGTTTTAAGAAAACTTCCTGTGGGAGTGAGAGAAATTAAAAGTTCTTTTTGTTTTACTTCCATTTCTATTAAATTTTTTTCTTTAAGTTTTTTTAAATTATAAAATAATCCTGATTTTAGTTGTTTCATTTTATCAGGGTTTAGTTTAATGTTTTTGTTTTTAGCGAATTCTTTTGTTAATTGAGTAAAAGTTTTTTGGTTTTTTTCTAAAAGCAAAATTAGTTCTTTTTGTTTTTTTGCAGGGAGTGCGATTTTGCTTAAATTTATTGAAGGGAGATCTACAAGCGCACGAGCTCCTGTTGTGATTATTTCTCCAGGGTGAGTGTATTGGGTTGGGATTACATAAAATAATTTTATTGGATAGTATTGTGCTGCAAGCATCATTGACATTTTTAGGATAGTGGTTCCTGAAGAAATATTGACATTGATTTCATCATATTCTTTTGATAGTTTTTCAAGAAGGGCGGTTGTTTTTTCAATACATTCTTCAAGATTGTGAAAATCAAACAACATAATTTCATAATCAATAATTTGTTTTAGTGATTCCCCAATTTTTTCGGCAATGCTTGTTGTTGCTTCTCCCCATTTCTCATCATGGGATTTTTGAGAATCAGAAGAAATAAAAATCACTTTATTTGGGGGTTTTTGTTTAATCCCATAAATAAATCTGTCAAACTCCCAACCCATTAAAATTATTTGAACTGACTTCATAAAATATCGCCAAAATCAAAAACAATAAAATTACATTAAATTTTTTAAATTTTTTAAATTATGTTAAATTACACTAAAATTACATTAAAAATTGCACTAAAAATGATATTAAAATATTTTTAAATCATATTAATTAATTTTTAATATACAAAATATTTTTTCAATAATGCTTTTATATATATCTAGGCATATTATTAGATGCAAAAATTTCTTGATTTTAATTTCAAAAATATTAGTGTTCTTGATTTAAAAGATCCTGTTTTTAGTGAGCTTTCCTCTTCTTCTGTTAGGGAACAAATTGTTTCTTTGATTGGTTTTCAACCAGGGTTGTCTTGTATTCAATTAACCAAAATAATTAATTCTTTTAGAGAGAAAAAGGTGACAAATCAAGCTGTTTTTCACTTGTTGAATGAACTTTGTGCTGATGGGGTTTTGTTGAAGAAGGATAGGAAATATTTTGTTAATCGTGAGTGGATTTCTAAACTAAAAAACACTATTTGTGAAATAGAAGAAAAATTATCCGGTTCGCAAGAACAAGTAATTATTCTTTGTTAATTTTTTTGTTAGTATTTTTTGTTAATTTTTGTATTAGTGTTTTTCTGTGTTGGCAAGTAATATTTTTTTGTCAGAATTTTTTTGTCAAAGTTTTTTTGTTAGTGTTTTTTTGTTTTTGTTTTGTATTTTTGTTATTATTTTTTTTTGTTATTTTATTTTTTTATTTATTAGTGGTTTTTTTCATTATTTTTTCATTATTTGAATTTATTTTGTTCTCTTTTTTTGCGTTCCACAAGCTTTATATAACTTTTTTTGGAGTATTATTTTAGTGTTGACTAATTGTTTTGAATTATTTTTACTAAGGGGGATTATAGTATGGCTGAAAATGGACAAGATAATGCTTTCATGGGTGAGGGCACAAAAAGAACCAGAGGAAAGGATGCTCAAAGAATGAATATTTTGATTGCACGAGCGGTGGCTCATGCAGTAAAAACAACTCTTGGTCCTAAAGGAATGGACAAAATGATTGTTGATGATTTGGGGGATGTTACTATCTCTAATGATGGGGCAACTATTTTATCAGAAATGGCGATTGAACACCCTGTTGGAAAAATGATGGTTGATGTTGCAAAAACTCAAGATAAAGAAGTTGGGGATGGAACAACATCAGCAGTGGTGTTAGCTGGAACTTTTTTAGAGAAAGCAGAAAAATTAATTGATGATTCAATTCATCCAAGTGTAATAATTAATGGGTACAGAATGGCTGCTCAAAAATCAAAAGAATTTTACACAGAGATCGCTGACCCGATTGATTTTTCTGATAAAAAATTAATTAAAACAGTAGCACTGACTTCAATGACTGGTAAAGCTGCAGAATCATCAGAAGTATTAGCTGATATTGTGGTTAATGCTGTTACTTCAGTTGTTGATAATGTTGACAAAAAAATGATTATTAATGAAGATAATATAAAACTTGAAAAAAAAACAGGGGGATCACTAAAAGATACTCAACTTGTGAGTGGAATTGTTATTGACAAAGAAATTGTTCATTCTGCAATGCCAAGAAATATTGCTGATGCAAAAATCGCTTTGCTTGATTTGGCTCTTGAAGTGAGAGAACCAGAGAGTGATGCAAAAATTGAGATCAATACTCCTGAACAACTTCAAGCATTTATTGATGAGGAAGAAAGACAACTAAAACAAATGGTTACACAAATAAAAAATGCTGGGGCTAATGTTGTGTTTACTCAAAAAGGAATTGATGATCTTGCACAACACTACTTGGCTAAAGAAAAAATCATTGCGGTGAGAAGAGTAAAAAAATCTGATATGGATGCACTAGCAAGAGCAACAGGAGCAAGTATTGTGACAAGCATTAAAGAACTAAATTCAAAAGATTTGGGGTACGCAGGAAAAGTTCTTGAAAGAAAAATTGCAGGGGACAATATGGTGTTTGTGGAAGGGTGCAAAAACCCAAAAAGTGTATCAATCCTAATAAGAGGGGGAACAGAACACGTAGTTGATGAAGCAGAAAGAGCACTAGTTGATTCAATTGGAGCAGTGGCTTCAGCAATTGAAATGGGAAAAATACTAGTGGGGGCAGGTTCTTGCGAAATAGAAGTTGCAATGAAATTAAGAGATTATGCAAAAACTGTTGGAGGAAGAGAACAACTAGCAATAGAAGCATTCGCTGAAGCACTAGAAATAATTCCTAGAACACTAGCAGAAACAGCAGGAATGGATCCAATAGACACTCTAGTAAATTTGAGAAGTATGCACACAAAAAAAGACGGAAAATATGTTGGGGTAAATGTATACAAATCAAAAGTAGAGGATATGAAAAACGCAAAAGTGCTAGAACCACTAAAAGTAAAAACCCAAGCAATAGATTCAGCAAGTGAAGTAGCAGAAATGATACTAAGAATTGATGACATAATTTTAGGATCATCAAAAGCAAAAATGCAACCAGGAATGGGCGGAATGGGCCCAAACGGAATGGAAATGTAAATTCCAAAAAACTATTGAGGAATAATTGAGCTCTCCTTTTAGAGTTCAATTATTTTAATTTTTTTATTTTTGTTTTTTTTTTCATTTTATTTTATTTCTTCTGTTTTAATTAATTTTGTTTTTTGATTTTTCTGTTTTATTTTTTTTATTAAACTAAAAATTAATTTAATTAAATTCGCCCAAATTATTATAGCGTAATTTGTTGGACACTTTTTTGAGCCAACTAAAAACCATTGTTGGAACCATTGTTGGAACCATTGTTTTTCCATTGCACTTTTTTAGAAATGTTGGTTTCATTTTTGACAATATTGTTTTTATTCTCTTCTTCTCTATTTGTTTTATGGTTTTGAAAAAAAAAGTAAAGAAAGTGAATTGTAAGAAAAAAATTGAGAATAAAATTGGTCAAAAAAATATTCCAAAAAATATTCCAAAAAATATTCCAAAAAATGTTATAAAAAATGTTACAAAAAATATTGCAAAAAAGAAGGGGCGTGTTTTTGTAATAACTGGCCCTTCGGGAGTGGGTAAAACTTCTGTTGCTGTTGGTGTTATGAAGGATCTTAAGAGTAAATTCAAAAGGGTAATAACTTGTACTACTAGAGCTCCGCGTGTGGGTGAAAAAAATGATGTTGATTATCATTTTTTATCAAAAAGCGAGTTTGAAAAATTACTAAAAAATAATGCTTTTTTTGAGTGGGCCAAAGTTTATGATAATTATTATGGTTCGTTAAAAAAAGAAATTAATGCTGTGGTTAATTCTGGTAAAAATGTTTTATTAGTAACTGATAATCAGGGGGCAATTTCTATTCAAGAAAAAAATAAAGGGGTGGTAACAATTTTTATTAAACCTCCAACAATTGATGATTTGCGTGCTCGTTTAGAAAAAAGGGGAAAAGATACTCCTGAAGTGATTGATAAAAGAATTTCACTCGCAACAAATGAAATAAAACAAATGGGGTTATTTAATTTTGTAGTAGTAAATGATGTGTTGAGTGATGCAATAGTTGAAACAAAAAACATTATTTTGAATAGATCTAAAAAAGTTCAAAGTTAATATATTTGAAAAAATTTAATAAATTTGAAGAAATTTGAAAAAATTTTGGAATTAAAAACAATTAAATAGGATGAAATTCATAGTATTAGAGTTTGAGGTGTGATTTTTATGATGGGAGTTGTTTCTGAAGTATTTGCAAATTATTACACTGCTTTTGTTAATTCAATTCCTGTGCTTACTTTTGTTTTTGTGTTAGTTGTTATTGGTTATTTGTTTGGACTTCTTGTAAAATTTTTGGCTATTAGTTTACTAAAATATGTTGGTCTTGATGATTGGTTTGAAAATCAAAACCTTTTAGCAGCGCTTGGAAATAGGGATTTGTCAGAAATTATTGGATCAATTTTAAAGTGGTATGTGTTTTTTATTTTCCTAAAACAAGCAGTGGAATTAATTAATTTATTTACTATACAAGAAATGCTTGGTTTTTGGATAAGTTTTATCCTAACTCTAATTGCGGCATTTGTTGTGCTTATATTTGGGATGATTGTTGGTAGGTATGTAAGAAATGCGGTTGAGGCAACAAAAGTTGCTATGAAAAAAATGTTAGGGTTAGTTCTAGAACTAATGATAGTTTATGTATCTTTTGTAATGGGAATTAAAATGGTGGGACTTCCAACCCAACTATTAGAATACACATTTTTGATCGCAGTATTCGGAGCAGTGTTCGCAATGAGTTTAATGATGGGAATAGGGTTTGGATTAGCACTAAAAGATGAAGCAAAAACAATAGTAAAAGAAATAAAAAAGAAAAAGTAAAACAAATGTGGGAAAGCAAGAAAAGAAATGCGAAAATGTAAACAAAGGAATACAAAAAGCTAAAAGAAGGAAAACAAGAAAGCGAATAAAGGAATAAAAAGCTGGTGTGGATAACGAGAAGGTAAGAAATAATTTTGAATAATTAAAAAAAAAGAAAAATTAAATTCACAGTTTTTTCTAATTTTTTTAATTTTTTATTCAACCCTTTATTTTTTAAACTCTACTAGTTAATTGTTTTTTATGAATTCTAGAAGGGATTTAGCCATACTTGAATAATTTGCAAAATTCACTATTTTTAACAAAAATCATTTTTTTGAATTATTTTTTTCAATTATGTTCAATTAAGTTCTTTTTTAAATCTTCATTTACTAGAATTATTAGGGTTTACTATAATTGTTAGGAGTTAATTAAAAAAATTGGTTTTAAAAAATTAGTTGATTAAAAATTAGTTGATTAAAAATTAGTTGATTGAAAATTAGTTAATTAAAAATTAATTATTTGGGGTTTATGGACGATTAGCTCAGCCTGGTTAGAGCATTAGTCTTATACACTAGGGGTCAGCGGTTCAAATCCGCTATCGTCCATTTGATTTCAAAAAATAAAAAATGATTAGTAAATTATTAAAAATTATTTTTGGGTTTTGTGAGTAATATGTCAAGATTTGAAATTGAAAAAAAGATTTCCGATTTCTGGGAAGAAAATAAGTGTTTTGAAAAATCTGTTTCAATGCGTCCAGTGGATAAACAGTATGTTTTCTATGATGGTCCGCCTTTTGCTACAGGAGTTCCTCATTATGGACACATTTTGGGTTTAACTAGTAAGGATGTTTTTCCAAGGTATTGGACAATGAAAGGGTATAGAGTTGAAAGAAGGTGGGGTTGGGATTGTCACGGTCTCCCAATAGAAAATATTGCTGAAAGAGAATTAGGAATTAAAGATAAAAAAGAAATTGAAACAATGGGTGTTGATAAGTTTAACGAGTTTTGTAGATCAAAAGTTTTCTTTTTTGAAAAAGAGTGGAAAAAAACTGTTAGATCAATGGGTAAGTGGATTGAGTTTGATAATTCTTACAAAACAATGGATAACACGTATATGGAATCAGTTTGGAATATTTTCAAAACACTTTATGATAAAAACTATATTTATGAAGGAAAAAAAATTTTGATGTATTGTCCTCATTGCCAAACTCCTCTCGCAAATTCAGAAATTGCGATGGATAATAGTTACAGAGATGTGACAGAAAAAACAGCAACAGTTGCTTTTGAAGTAAAAGGAAAAGAAAACGAATACATTTTAGCTTGGACAACCACTCCTTGGACTTTGATAGGAAATGTGGCTCTTGCAATAAACCCAGAACTTGATTATGCAAAAATTAATGTGTTTGGGAAAAAATTTATTTTAGCAAAAGAATTAGTAGAAAATTTTTTCAAACAATATGAACTAATTGAAGAATTCAAGGGAAGTAAAATTTTGGGGTTAGAGTATGTTCCACTTTATGAAATGAATTTGAACGGAAAAAAAGGACATTATGTAATTGATGGTGGAAAAGAAGTAACAGCAGTGGATGGAACAGGAATAGTTCACATGGCAATTTACGGGGAATTTGATTATCAAATGATTAGAAAATATGATTTGCCAATAGTTCAACACATTGGAAAGGACGGGACACTAATTGAAGGGCCAAAGAATTGGATAGGGAAATGGTTCAAAAAAGTTGATGATGATGTTTTAGGTGATTTACAAGATAGAGGAATTTTGATTGAAGAAAAAAGTTACACTCACTCTTATCCATTTTGTTATAGGTGTGAAACTCCTCTAATTTACAATGCAGTGGATTCTTGGTTTGTGGATATAACAAAAATAAAGCCACAATTAATGAAAGCAGCAGAAACAATTAATTGGTATCCCGAAAATATTAAAGAAGGAAGATTCAAATATATTTTAGAAACAGCTCCTGATTGGAGTATTTCAAGAAACAGATTTTGGGCAACTGCTATTCCTGTGTGGAAATGTGATAAGTGTGGAGAAATAAAAGTTGTTGGGAGTGTTGCTGAATTAAAACAAAACGCTGTTGAAAAACTTGAAGGGGAAGTTGATTTACACAAACACGTGGTTGACAAAATTCATTTGAAGTGTTCTTGCGGAGAAGTAATGAATAGAATTCCTGAAGTTCTTGATTGTTGGTTTGAATCAGGAAGTATGCCTTATGCAGCAAAGCACTATCCTTTTGAAAACCAAGAGTGGTTCAAAACAAATTTTCCTGCAGATTTTATATCAGAGTATATTGCACAAGTTAGAGCATGGTTTTACTACATGCACGTATTATCAACTTTATTATTTGGAAAAGCCCCTTTCAAAAATGTTGTAGTGTCAGGAACAATTCTTGCAAGTGATGGAACAAAAATGTCAAAATCAAAAGGAAACTTTCCTGATCCTGAAAAAATATTTGAAACTTACGGAGCGGATTCTTTAAGATTATACTTAATGGCTTCCGCACTAATGAGAGCAGAGGATTTGAACTTCTTTGAAGAAAATGTAAAAGAAATGCACAGAAAAGTAGTGATGATTCTTGCTAATGTAAAAAACTTTTACGAATTATTCTCCGCAACAGAAATTGATCCAAATAATGATTCTTCAACAAATATTTTGGACAAATGGATGATTAGTAAAACAAACAATTTAGTAAAAAACGCCACAAAATATTATGATGATTATAATACAATAAATTTGTGTTCTGAAATAATAACTTTTGTTGATGATTTATCCACCTGGTTTGTTAGAAGAAGCAGGGATAGATTCAAGAGTGATGATGTTAAAGAAAAAAACCAAGCAATCACTACACTCGCATTCACTTTAACTAATTTATCAAAAGTAATGGCGCCAATTGCTCCCTTCATTTCTGAAGAAGTGTACCAATCTTTGAAAAAATCTTGCAACGGTTTAAAAGAATCAGTGCATTTGGATGATTGGCCATTATTTAATGAAAAATTAATTGATAATGATTTAGAAAAAACAATGCTTGTTGTTAGAGAGGTTTGTAGTAAAGCGCTTGATGAGAGAAAAAAAGCAAACATTCCAATTAGACAAGCACTCGGAAAATTATCTTTCAGTGGAGCAAAAATAAATTTGGCAAACGAATTATTGGATTTAATAAAAGATGAATTAAATGTTAAAGAAGTAATTCAAGGAGAATTATCAGATAAAGATAATTTGGAATTAGTGGTGACACTTGACACAACAATTACTCCTGAATTATTAAGAGAAGGAATTTCAAGAGAACTAATTAGAAAAATAAACGATTATAGAAAAGAACTAAAATTAACAATAAAAAATAAAATAAATTTAATAATTGAAACAAATGATGATACAATAAAACAAAGTGTTAATGAATTTTCTTCTGAAATAAAAAAATCCGTGCAAGCAATAGAAATTGTTCAAAACACTTGCACTAGTGATAAAGCAAAAGAAGTTGAACTAAACAAAGCAAAAATAAAACTACAAATAAATTTAGTTGAATAATTGTTTTGTTGAATAGTTGTTTTATTGATTAATTATTTTTGCGGAACAATTTTGTTGATTAGTTTAGATAATTAGTTCAATTGATCAATTATTAATTATTTTTGTTTTTCTTCGTTTAGTTTTTTTTGAATTGTTTTACATCATCATTTGTAAAACAATCATTCCTACTACAATAATTATTATTGTTGCCATTACAAAGTAAGGGTTTAGTTGTGGACTTTTTGTATTCGCATCAAAAAATCTCATTATTCCTATTGCAGAACTTGGACCTGTTCCTGTGGATTTATTTTTAATGAATTTAACCATTTTTTCTTCACCTATTAACTTTTATATATCTTAATTTACATATTTTATTATAACATTATTATTACTAATATTATGTAATAATTAATTTGGGGTTGTTTTAAAAAAGTAGTGTTTTTTGATAATTTTTTTTGAGAGTTTTTTTGGTTGGTTTTTAGTGGTTGATTTTTATGAATACTGAACAATTAGATCTTGTTTTCAAATTTCTCGGAGTAGTAGTGTTGGTTTTGGTTATTCTTTTTGTAGCCACTTGGGGTGGATTAATTAAGTGTGGTAGTATTCCGTATTTTTGTGATTTGTATGATTTGGTTCTTGGCTCTCCAAGAGTTGCGATTGTTTTTGGGGATAGTGGGCTTGGGAATCCAGAAAAATTAAGAGAATTATTGCTTAGTCCTGATACTGTTAATGCACAATCAGTGGATTTAGTTCATATTGATAGAGTTTCTCAAGGTAATTTAAAAAATTATAAATTAGTTATTGTAGAAAAAGCAAGAGTGTTGTCATTTGATCAAATGAAAATGTTTGTGGATTATGTTAGTGGGGGAGGACGTCTTGTATGGATTGGTGATGCTGGGGTAGAAACAATAGAAGATGAACAAAAAAACTATAATGATGTTAACGAACTAAAAGGGTTAGTGACAAACCCTTGGGTTAGAATTAAAGAAACAGTTGGTGAATACGAACCACTTTATTTTGATGAATTTTTAGGATTAAGATACATAAGTAATTTTTGTGAAGAAAAACCTTGCAACACAAATCCTTTTTCAGTGGGTGCGATAAAAACAGAGCCCACAGGAAACCACACTTTAATTTATGGATTAAGTCCAATTTTGGGTTTAAAAGTTGCAAAGGATAGAGATTTTGCAATAGTTAAACAATTCCCAAATTCTTCAAATAGTAATATAGTATTAACACTTGATTTTGGTGGAAGTCTTATTGGTGAATCAGGAAATCTTGGAAAAAGTTTTCCTTTAATTGTTTCTTCAGGGGTTGGGGAAAGAGTAGCATACTATGCATATCCCCCAGAATATTATGTAATGGATAACAATTATTACAATCTAATAACAAGAATGTATTACGGAATGCTTGGAAGAAATTAGACAAATTTATTAAAAACAATTAACAAAATTTGTAAAAATAAAATTGTCAAACTTCAAATTAATCAAATTAATGAAAAATTAATAAATTAAAATAAATTATTAAAAATAAATTACTAAAAATAATTTATTAAAATAAAAATAATTATTAAAAGTAAATTTATAAAAAATTAATAAATAAAATAAAAATAATTATAAAAGTAAATTAATCCAAATAACAAATTATTGAAAATAAAATTAGTACTATTGAAAATAAAATCAATATTGATTTCTTTATTAATAAAATTTATTTTCTTAAGATTTTATTTTGTTTGGGTGGAGTGGTTTGGTTTGAGTAAAGATATTAGTGTTTTAACTTTGTTTTGGTTTAGTATTTTGACTTTTATATTGGTTGTTGGTATTTTTCTTTATTTTTTGATTCCATATTTTGTGATTGGGTTAATAATATACATTGGGTACAAGAAAATAAAAAAAATATTAGAAGAGAGAAGAGACAAAAAAGAAGAAATAAATAAAAAAGGGAATGGGGTTATAAAAAAGAAAAAAAAGAAAAAAACTAAACAAAAAAAGAAATAAAACAAAAAAAGAACAAAAAATAATTCGTTTTTTTTATTTTTTTATTAAAAAGGTTTATTAACTCTAAAATTGTATGTTTTTGTAGTTTTTTGTTTTTAGGGGGTTAAGCGAAATGATTAAAAACTCCGAGAAACAAGATTTTATTAACCGCTTAATTCGGTTAAGTTAAAAAGAGGGTGAATTGATGTATCCAGATGATGGTGGAGCCGATGTTGTAGCACCTATGGGTGGGGCAGTTAGGCGATTTAATTTAGAAGGGCTAGTGCCTTTGATTCTTTTAGTAATCATTGGTATTGCTTCTTTGAATTATTTTGGAGTAATAGATGTTCCTCTTTTACCAAAAGGAAGTTCCCATATGCAAGTGCTTTTTATTGGGAATCCTTCTCCAGGTGAAAGAACAGTTTTAGACAATTTGTCATATATGTTAAATTATAGAATTAGAGACGCTGCAACTTTTGGTAATGCGGCTTCAGAAGAATTACACCAATATGATATAGTAATATTGGATCAAAGTACTACTGATAAAAGTGTAACAGTTGCTTTAGGTCAAGCTATCCAAAACTATGTTAATAAAGGTGGAAAATTAATTGTAGTGTTAAATTCAGGAATTTACCAAAATGTTGGTTTAATGGGTTTAACCGCTACTGATGTTATTGGTTGGAAAGCAACTTTTGGTGACATAATGCCACAAGATTGTGTGCTTGGTCCTGATATGGTTCCTACTTGTCATCCAAGTAGAAATTTAACAATGGTTGGAAGAATATATAGACAAGATTATGACCATCCAATAATGGCAGGAGTAGAATTAACTCCTCCAGCAACAGAACCACCATATTCATTAACTACACTAGCTATCCAAGCTGATGCTGGGTCAAAACAAATTGCGTACATAAAAGCAGAGAATATTCCACAAACATATCCAGCAATAATTGAAAAGAAAAAATTTGGATTGGGTGGAACAGTAGTATATTTCAACTATGATCCTGGTAAAACTCCAGGGGTATTAGTGAATACAATAAAGTATTTGAAATAAATAGATAATTAAAAAGCAAAGGACACCCTCCCTTTGCTTCTCTTTTTTTTAATTTTTTGTTTTTTGTTTTACTATTTGGTTTCTATTTGGTTTTTTGTTTTTTACTTTTCTTGTTTTTTTTGTCCGATTTGTTTTCAATTTTTTTGTTTTAATTATTTTATTCTCTTTTTTTAATTCTATTTTTTTAGTGTTTTTTTTATTCAATTTTTGTTTTTTATTTTTTCAATAATTGGGTTTTTAAAGTTTTTTAAGTTTGTTTTAGTAAATAATTTCGGAGGAATTCAGTATGGCAGAAAAGAAAGAAGCAAAAGAAACCAAAGAGACAAAAGCAACAAAAGGTGAAGCAAAAGCACAAGAAGAGCTTGGTGGAAACTATGTTTTCATTGGGAAAAAAGGAGCAATGGCTTATGTATTAGCAGTTGTTACTCAATTTGGTGCTGGAGCAAAAGAAGTAATAGTTAAAGCAAGAGGAAAATCAATTTCTCACGCTGTTGATGTTGCAGAAATTGTTAAAAACAAGTCTCCTGAAGTTTCTATAAAATCAATAAGTACTTCAACAGAAGAGGTTGTAACAATGGATGGACGACCACTAAAAGTTTCAGCAATAGAAATTGTTTTGAAGAAATAAATTTAGTTGTGAACAAGTTTTTAATTAAAAGCAAGAGAGAAAAAATATTCTCTCTTGACTAATTTTTTTAATAGTGTTTTAATATTTTATTTTAGTATTTTTTTGTTTGTTATTGTTTCATTTTTTTTAATTTCATTTTTTTTATTTTTTCTTTTTTGAAAAGAATTTTATTGCTTCTGCTAGTTCTTTATGGGTTTTTGCATATTTTTCTATTGGTATTTTTTTTGTGTATGCTTCGCAGGCTTGTACAAGTGCGCGTGCTCCTGCGGTTGTTCCTTTTGGGTGTGCGTGGCATCCTGCTCCCATTGTGGTAATAAAATCAGTGTTTTCCATTACATCAATGAATGGTTTTAGTAGGGTTGGGTTTAGTCCTCCTGAAATTATTGGACAACACTTTTTCATTCCTCTCCATTCATCATCTTCAAGTATTGATTGTTGTGAGCGATCAGTGTTTATCATTTTGATTGCGTCCTTATCCATTATTGGTATTTTTGACCAATTTTGTTCAAAGAAGTGTCCTTTTGCTTGTACTCTTGAAATATTTTGTGCGGCAGTAATATCTTCTTCTGGTGTTCCGCTCATTTTTCCTACTCCTGCTGTTCCTGTGTGTACTCCGCTTGCTCCTGCAAGTCTAGCAAATTTTGATAGTACTAGTACTGAGTATCCAATTGGGTTTTCTTTTCTAGTGAACGCTCCGTGTCCTGCTCTGTGAAAGTGAATAAACACATCAGGGTATTTTCTTCGTAGTGTTTGCACTGCCATCCACCCTGCTGTGATTCCATCAATTAAAAACGCGTAACTTCCTTTTTCAAATCCTGCGCTACGAATCATTTCACACCTTTGAATCATTGTATCATAATCCGGTGCGGATACATTGAATGAGTGAATTTTTTTTTGTCCCGTTTCTTTCACTGCTTTATCCATTGCTTTTTTTACGTGCTCTACCATTTTTTCGTATGGACAAAAATCTTGGTTTGCTTGTGGCTCATCATTTTTAACAAAATCTCCTCCTCCAACCCAAAAGTCATAGCACACTTCGGCATACTCCGAGCTTGTTAAACCCATTTTTGGTTTTATTATTGTTCCAAGAATTGGTCGATTGTACACTCCTAAATATTTTCTCATATCATCAATAGTATAACTTGGACCATCGTATTGTTCTAGCATTGCTGGGGGGAACCAAACATCAAGTAATTTTAGTGCAATAATTTCTTTCATGCCGAGAGTGTTTCCCACAATGTAGGTTAAAATATTTTGCACATTTCCTATTCTATCGAACAATCTTGTTGGGTATGCAATCCAAACAAGATTTTTTTTCAAATCAATTTTGTACACGAGTGCGTTTAGTTTTTTAGAAAAAGGGGTTTCTGTTAGTACAGGAAAGTTTGTTCCTGTTGATGATTCCGCACTAACTTCAGCACTTGCTTGTAAAAAGTTTAAATTTTTTCCAGGAATTAAATGAAACACACAAAGCATGTATTCTCCATTTTGTGGATCTTTCAAATCCAAATTAACATATGCTAATTGGTGCGAATTAAGTGTGCGAACAAGTTTATTTGCACTATTCATAGTTTGTTTGTTTGTTTTATTTTTTTTACTAACTGGTTTCTTTTTTTTAATATTTTTTGATTTAATTTTCACGCTTTTTGATTTATTTTTATTCATACTTCCACCACCAACAAAAAAACTTCACTCTAAAAATAATTTATCTCAAAAATATTCTACTCAAAAAATATTTTACTCCAAAAATGCTCCTCTCAAAAAATGCTTAATCCCAAAATGCTTTGTTCCAAAATACTTTATTTCAAAAATATGTTTCTCTAAATTTAGTATCTTTTTTTTCTATATAAATCTATCTTACTCGTAAAAAAATGTTGAGAAAATATTAATAAAGGAGAAATGCTATTTAGTAATGTTAGTGGTTGGTAATAATTAATTTAATGATTAATTTAATGATTAATTTAATGATTAATTTGGTTAATGTTGATTAATTTGAGTAATGGTTTGGGAGTAGTTGATTTATTTAGTGTTAGTTAATTTTGGGAGTGTTATTTTAAATAGGAGTAGTTCGTTTAGTGTTTAATTAGGTTAATTTTGGGTTAAATTTGACATATTTTGGGGATTATAGCGGGTTTGGATTTTTAATTTTTTGAATAAAAGTGGTTTTCTTTTATTAAGTAGAAACCTTTATATATGTCATGATACTATCATGATATTGTATGACTGATCATGATTTATCAAACTACGATTCTCAAAAGTTGTTAAACGATCTTAACGCAGTTAAGCGTATTTCTCCCGAGTTTAACACACTTTCAATGGATATGCAAGAAATCATGAAAGAATCAAGCAACCCAGCATTTTTAGCTGCCTTGCTTTATAGATTAACAAAAGAGAGAGAAGAAACAAACCAAATCCTTAAAAGATTAGAAGAAAAATTTGCTAAAATCCAAGAACTATTACAAAATCAAACTAACACATCCTCTAACCCCAACACAGAGGATAACATTTTGTCAGAACCTGACCAACACATAATGCAACTAGTAAGCACAGTTGGAATGGTTTCTGCACAAGATGTTCAATTAAGGTTATCCTATAAGAACTCAAACGCTGCAAGCCAACGTTTGAACAATTTAGTGAGAAGAGGTCATTTGAAGAGAATACGTTCAGGAAAAAGAGTAATGTTCATGCCCCAACACCCAAACAAAGCATGAGTAATATAACTTCCCTGCAATCTAATTTTTCTAAAAAATGACCTCTCCTCCTTTGCCTGCACTTTTTTTCTTTCTGCGAAAGAAAAAACCTGCACTAAAAAAGAAAGGCTGGAATTGTATTTTTTTGTGAGAGAAA
>JAAZKV010000012.1 GCA_012799645.1 Candidatus Iainarchaeum sp.
CAATTATTATTCAATTATTCACTCCGTTTTTTTCAAGCAGTTCTTTTAATTCACTCACTCTTTTCACAATTCCTTTTGCTTCCATTTCTTCATCATGCATTGTGGTATAACCAATATAGTTTTGTAATTCTTTCTTGTCAGCACCAACTAGTGCTGCTGCTTGCGAAATACTCAACCCATAACTATAAGCCAATGAGGCTTGTTTTACTTTTGCTTTATCATAAATACTCGAAGCATAATACCCAAGATTAGAATCAGCTTCATTAATACTCCCAATTATTTTTTTCAAATAAGACAAAAGCAAATCGGTTTTTTTTTGTTTCGAAGCAAAAATAGCTGATTCAATATTTTTGAAAACACTTGCTTTAATTTTTCCCCAAATAGGACTATTAACAAAGTGACTCTTTGATTCAATTTTGTGAAGAGCATAAGCAATAACACCCAACTCCGCTTTCACATAATCATTTTCAGCAGCGGCCTCTCTAATAAGTCTATTACTAAGCCCCCTAAGTTCAAGTGTTCTTTTTTCTCTAAAAAGAACCAAAACCTCGTTTAAATCATAATCCATTGGTTTGAACATGAAAAATAAAAGAATTAGAAGTATTTAATAATTCCTTTGAAATAAAATAACAAAAAAACACTAAAAGTAGGTTTTTTTAACTAAATTAACCATAGTATTTGTGATAAGATGAATATTCTAGTGCCCCTACTTAGTGGAAAAGAAGATAATCCGGAATTCATTAAAGCAATAACCACGAACGGAAAAAAAATAATACTCTTACAAATAGTGGATAAAGAATTTTTGACAAAAACAAGCACCGCAATGGGAGAAGTAATGCAAAACCAAGCACTATTAACAAAAGTGAAAAAATCAATCCAAGCCAAGAAAAAAAAAGTGGAGGAAATCACTGAATGGGGAACAACAATCAAAAAAATACTATCAATCGCGATCCTACAAAAAGTGGACAAAGTATTTTTAGTAAAACAAGACAACCAATTCTTTGGAGACATACTAAAAGCAATGAAAAAAGAAAAAATCCCTTACGAAATAATTGAAGTAAAAGATGAAGAAAAAAAAGAAAAAGGATTTAATTTCCTAAACAAATTAAATAAATAAAAATGAATAAAAATAATGATAAAAACAAAAATAAAAAAATGATAGAAAATTAAAATAATGGAACAAATTAAAGAATAAAAAATTAAAAAAATAGTAAAAAATAATAGGAGTGAAAAAATGAACAAAAATATTGAACCCACTTTGATTGAAAACAAAATCATTATTGGGAATTCTACACTAAAAGGAACACTTGTTGAAAAAGGATTTGGAGAAAGCAAAGGAAACAAACTAATCCTTGATTTATTTGAAGCAATATATTTGATGGAAAAAGAAAAAATAAAAATAATTGATGTTAAAGGAAAAAAAATCTCTACAAAAAAAATATTCGAAATTGGAATAAAAGGAGATAAACAATTTTATTCAAAACAAAAAGTTCACGAAGATCTACGCGAAAAAGGATACTGTATCAAAACTGGTTTAAAATTTGGTTTTGATTTTAGAGTATACCCTAGAGGAAAAAAAATGGGGGAAGCACACTCACAATACGGAATCCATGTTGCTTGCGAAAACGAAAAAACATCAATGACTCAAATAAGCAGAATGACACGCTTAGCAGGAAACATCCACATTCGCGCAATAATTGCAGTAGTTGATAGAGAAGATGAAATAAATTATTACGAAATTAATAGAAAACTATTATAAGAACAAAAAATACTCACTTTCAAAAATCTTTTAACAAAAAAAATAAAAAAAAGAAGTTTTTGGAGATTTTTACATCCCCAAAACAAAAAACTAAAAACCTTAGAAAATTTAGAAATCAATTCCTCTAACTGTTTTTCTTCCATTTTCTTTAGCTCTAGCAGCAGCTTCTTTCACCATTTTAGATACTTTGATACTTAAAGCATCAACAGCATCACTTGCAGTGTTACATCCTTCTGCTTTAATAGCTTCTTTTATTTTTGATGTTACAACTAATATTTCAGCCATAATATATTCCCCCAAAATAAAAAATCAAAAAAACCAACTAAATGATTTTCTTGATTTTCCTAAAAAAAGCAAAGAAAAAAAGGTATATAAAGCAAATGGTTCAAAATCGCTATTTTAAAGCATTTTATAAGGTTTTTTGCCCAAAAACTATGTGCCGGTGATGACAAAACATTATTCTGATAGTTCTACACGGACAAATGATGAATGATGGGCGAACTGAGGCAAAAATGGATTTTTTCCATTTACACACTACACACACTACAGGGAATAGTAAATAATTGGCGAGGGGTTTAATGTTATTCAAAATTGTTGCAAATTGTTTTGACAAAATAGAGAACACTCCTTCTCGACTCACCACCACTGATTTTTTGGTAGAATTATTTGAAAACACTGACTCTGAAGATACAAAAAAAATTGTTTATTTACTACAAGGAAGAATCGCCCCCCAATTTGAAGGAAAAGAAATTGGTTTTGGAGAAAAACTAATAATTGAAGGAATAGTAAAAGCAAGCGGATACAAAAAAGAAGAAGTTGAAAAAAACTATAAAAAAACAGGAGATCTTGGAGAAACCGCGCAAAAATTAATCGAAGAAAAAAAACAAAACACTCTATTCACACAAGAACTATCCCTAGAAAAAGTTTTTCAAAATTTGGAAAAAATGTCAATACTAGAAGGAACAGGATCACAAGAACAAAAAAAGAAACTACTAGCAGAATTATTCAATTACGCAACACCAATAGAAGCAAAATACATTGCAAGAATTCCCTTAGGAAGCATTAGACTTGGAGTAGGAGATCCAACAATAATGGATGCTTTTGCAATAATTTTAGCAAAACAAGAAAATAAAAATTATTTAGAAAAAAGTGAAGAAGAGAGAAGAAAAATAAAAATTGAGTTAAGAGAAAAAATAGAAAACGCATACAATGTTGATTCTGATCTTGGAGAATTATGCAAAATTTTGCAAGAAAAAGGAATTAAAGGATTAAAAGAAATAAAAATAAAACCAGGAAAACCAATAAGACCAACCGCTGCAGAAAGATTACCGAACGCAAAAGAAATAATAGAAAAACTAGGAAAGTGCGCAGTAGAAGCAAAATATGATGGGTTCAGATTACAATTATCAAAAGATGGAGAAAAAATAAAAATATTTTCAAGACAAAGCGAAGACATTACTCAAATGTTTCCTGAAATAATTGAAGCTGCACAAAAAGAAATCAAAGCAAAAACTTGTATAATAGAAGGGGAAGCACTAGCATTCAATGAAAGCACACAAGAATACTACCCCTTCCAAATAACAATCCAACGAAAAAGAAAATACGAAATAGAAAAAAAAGCACAAGAATATCCACTCAAACTTTTTTTATTTGATGTAATGTATGCTGATGGAATAAATTATATGGAAAAACCATTAATAGAAAGAAGAAAAAAATTAGAAACACTCGTAAAAGAAGAAAATGAAATAATAAAATTAAGTGAATACATCATCACTGATTCAGCTACTGAACTAGAAAACTTTTTTGAAGAAAAAATATCACAAGGACTTGAAGGAATAATAGCAAAAGACCTCTCTGCACCCTACATTGCAGGGGCAAGAAAATTTGCTTGGATAAAACTAAAAAGATCCTACAAAGGAAACCTAAATGATACACTTGATTTAGTAATTATAGGATACTATAAAGGAAAAGGAAAAAGAACAGAGTTTGGACTCGGAGCACTACTAGTAGCAACATACAACAACACCAATGACACTTTTGAAAGTGTAGCAAAAATTGGAACAGGAATGAGCGAAGCAGATCTAACAGAACTCAAAGAACTATTAACAAAAATTGTGACAAAAAACAAAAACCCAAGAATTGTTTCAGAAATAGAACCTGATTACTTTGTAGAACCAAAATACATAATTGAAGTGAATGCAGATGAAATCACAAAAAGCCCAATGCACACTTGTGGAAAAACAAAAACAGAAACAGGATATGCACTACGGTTCCCAAGAATGTTAAAACTAAGAATTGATAAAAAAGCAGAAGAAGCAACAACAAGTAAAGAAGTAAAAAAACTACACGCAATGCAAAAAAAAGTATCACTAGAAATGAAGGATTATTTGAAAAAAGAATAATTTGTAGAAAAACTATTCAAAACCCCTTATTTTTGTAATACAAAAAGATTAATTAAGGAAAAAGAACTAACCTAATTAATGAAATTAATAAACATCATAATATTATTCCTATCATTTTGTTTCCTCGCATACATATCAATAAAACTGCATTTTTGGTCAATGGAATACAAAAACATGTTTTTTTATCTTGACGATTACACAAGTTTGATATTTGTGTTTCTTTTAATAATATCAATAACAGGAATACTAAAATGGTTATACAAATGGGAACTAAGAAGTTTATTGAGATAAATATCTTATTGAAATAAAAAATTTATTGGGATAAGAAGTTGATTGAAATAAAAAGTTTATTGAGAAAATAATTTTATTGAAATAATTAACAAAATTTAAAAAATTGGGTTGAGAAAAATGAAGGTTTTTGAATTACTAGTGTATGCAATAGTTGCAATTGCTTTAATTTTTATTGTGCTAACCCTTTTTAATATACCAAACGAAAATAACCTTATTCAAGAACTAAAAGAAAGCATTATTGTTGCACAAACAAAAGATTTTATGGGAAAAACAGTAAAACTTGAAACCGAATTAATTGAAAAAGATTTTTATTTAAGTAAAAATGCGTTTGAAGATGCATTAATATCAGTAGCACTTGAATGTAACAACCCAAACCTTTGTTGTATAAGAAAAGCAGAACAAATCGAAAACCAAATTTGCACAAAAAATATTAGTTGGGATTATGATTTTATGAAGTTGGAAAATGAAACAACCCTAAAAATAAGTGTTAGGTGTTTGAACGATTTAAAATTACCTATTTGTAGAATATACTTTGGATCATACCCCGCACAAGCAGAAATTGTTGAAATAAACAAATCAACAAATGAACAAAATGGAAAAATAATTTCAACAATAATTGTAAAAAATAATGGTGAAACACAACTAAATGCAGGGCGATTACAACTAACTCTGCAAAAAAATGTTGTTGGAGAATGGGAAGATATTATTGATGCTATCCAATACGAAATACAAGAAGTGCAATACCTTCTCCCACAACAAGAACACACATTTACTCAAGAAATAAACATCACCACTAGTGGAAAATACAGGTTGTTATACAAATTTTCTGGAATAAATGCAGGGTTTGATGAAAAATATTTGGAAATAGAACACTCCCAAAATCTTTGCACAATAATTGAAGAAACAAATTATGAAATACAAACCATTGAAGATGGAAAACTTTATAGAGAAATAAAAAAATGCGAAAACTGTAATTATGCTTATGAATGTGCAACAAAATGGCAAACAAAATACCCAAATGTGGATTACCAAATATTAACAAAAGACAAAACTTATTGTGAAAAAACAAACGAATTTAGTACTTGTGAATCAGAAGCAAGCTAGGATTTAAGGTTTATTAAAACATTGTAAGAGTGAATAGTTATGGATTTGAAAGAGTTTTTAAAAACCAACAAACTAAAAGAAGGTCAAACAATAACTTTTGATTATTGTGGAAATTCAATAGAAGGAATAATTATTCCTTCAAAAACTGATCTTAATTTAAAACTAAACTCTGGGTATAATGCTGGTTTTAAATTAAATAAAATAAAAAATATCAAAATAATGAGTGAGAATAAAAATGTTGGAAAAGCAAAAACAATTCAAATAACAAAAAATCCAAAACTCCCAACAGTCACAATACTGCACACTGGAGGAACTATTGCATCAAGAATAGATTACACTACTGGTGGAGTTTATGCAAATTTTGACACACAAGATATTTTGACAATGTTTCCTGAACTCGCAAAAATAGCGAATATTGAATCAGTATTTGTTTCAAATATGATGTCAGAAGATATGAGCATTGATGATTTTAAAAAAATAGCAATTGTTGTTAGTGAGCAAATAAAAAAAGAAACAAAAGGAATAATTATCGGACACGGAACTGACACTCTTGGATACAGTGCTGCTGCATTATCTTTCCAACTAGAAAATTGTCCAATCCCAATACTATTTGTTGGATCACAAAGAAGTTCAGATCGTGGATCAAGCGATGCAGGAATGAATTTAATTTGTGCAACAGAATTTGTTTCAAAAACAAATTTTAAGGGAATAGCAGTGTGTATGCACAATTCTACAAATGATGATGATTGTGCAATACTAATTCCCACAAAAGTAAAAAAAATGCACACCTCAAGAAGAGATGCATTTAAACCAATTAACGAAACACCAATCGCGTTAGTAAATCCCAAAACCAAAGAAATAAAGTGGATAAAAGAAAAAAAAGAATTCGAAAAAACAAGTGGAGAATTCAAATTATTGAACAAATTTGAAAAAAAGGTTGGATTAATAAAAATGCATCCACTAATCACTGAAAAAGAAATTGAATTTTATAAAAAAGAAAAATATTTAGGATTAATTATTGAAGGAACTGGGCTTGGACACACTCCAATTAGAGAAAATGATTCATTCATAAAAACAATAAAAGAACTAATTGATTCCGGATGTGTTGTAGGGATGACATCCCAATGCATAAACGGAAGAGTGCATCCAAATGTATACACAAATTTAAGAAAACTAAGTTCAATTGGAGTAATTTATTGTGAAGATATGCTTTCAGAAACAGCACTAATAAAATTATCTTGGTTGCTTGGAAATTATTCCAAAAATGAAACAAAAGAAATGCTTTCAAAAAATTTACGCGGAGAAATAACTAATTTTACAAAAATAAATACATTTGAATACTAAAAAATTGAAACAAAATTCACAAAAAAAAACCAAACAAAACAAAAATCAAACTAAATAAAAATTAAAACAAAAAAGAACCACCACACCACCCCCCTCCTCCTTACTTCCCTCACCCAAACCCTAAATTAACTCATTCACGTTAAAGAAAGGTTTATATATGTCTTCGGGAGCAATACTTGTATTGGTGAGAGCTTATGAAGTTCAAATTAATTGGAGTAATGACTCTAATATTGGTGCTTTTTTTGGGCACTGTGTCAGCGTATGCTGGATTTAGTGGATATAATAAGTATTATTACACTGATTATTACGCTCCAACTGTTTATTACCCTACTCCTTACCACACCCCTACTACTTATTACACTTCTTATTATAGCACAAGTTATCCAACAAATTATTACTCTACAAGCTACTATTCATACCCTTCTTATTCAACATACCCTTCTTATTCATCAACTTACTTTTACCCCGCATACACTCCAACAACATACACCACTTATGTTTACCCATCGTATAGTTATTACACTCCTGCCGTAGGAAATTATAGCGGACTATCAGTATACAAAAATGATGCTGGGTGGGGTTTCTCAATTTCAAGAGGAAATGTTTGCGGAATTTACGGATACTGCTAAAAAAATCTATTTAAAACCCTTTAACTATTAAAATTTGTAATGAAAAAAACAGAAGAAAAAATGGATTATTCTAAACTTGGTTTAAAGTGCGGACTTGAAGTACATCAACAACTTGACACTGATAAATTATTTATACGAACACCAAGCACCCTAACTGACGAAATTAATTTCACGATTGAAAGAAAACTCCGACCGGTTGCAAGCGAAATGGGAGAATATGATAAAACAGCACTAGAAGAATTCAAAAGAGGAGAAACTTTTTTTTACTCCGGAAACAGTGCAAATATTTCACTAGTGGAACTTGATGAAGAACCACCACAACCACTTGATAGAGAAGCACTAAAAACAATACTTGAAGTATCAGCTCTATGCAACAGCACTACAGTATCAACAATAATACCAATGAGAAAAACAATCCTTGATGGAAGCAACACAAGCGCATTCCAAAGAACCTGCCTCGTATCCATAGGAGGAGAAATAAAAATAAACACCCAAAAAAACGAAAAAAAAATCCGAGTGCAAACAATAGTGCTTGAAGAAGATTCTGCACGCCCAATAAAAAAAGAAGAAGGAAAAATATTCTACAACCTTGACAGATTAGGGATCCCACTAATTGAATTAGCGACAGAACCCGACATTACTACCCCACAAGAAGCAATACTCACAGCAAAAAAAATTGGGGAAATAATGCGACTCACTTGTAAAACAAAAAGAGGAAAAGGAACAATCCGCCAAGACATAAACATTTCAATAAACGAAGGAGCAAGATGTGAAATAAAAGGATGCCAAGAACTAGAAATGATAGGAACAGTAATTGAAAAAGAAGTGGAAAGACAACTTGATCTAATAAAATTAGCAAAAGAAATCAAAACAAAATTTGTTGAAAAAGAAGAACTAAAAAAAGCAACAAACAATGAAATAAAAAATGTCACAAAAATATTTCAAAACACAGAAGCAAAATTCATTAAAGGAAAAGAAGTGTACGGATTAAAATTATCAAAAATGAAAGGGCTATTAGGACAAAAAGTAGGGGCAAAAAGATTCGGAAGCGAACTCTCAGCATACGCAAAAGCAAGCGGAGTAAGCGGAATACTACACAAAGATGAATTACCAAATTACGGAATAAGCGAAAAAGAAGTAAAAGAAACCACAAACATACTCGAATGTAAAGAAGAAGATAATTTTGTTCTAATCGTAACAAACGAAGAAAAAGCAAAAAAAGCATTTGATGCAATAAAAAACAGAATAATACTAGCTTACGACGGAGTAGTAAAAGAAACAAGAGGAGCACTAGAAGATGCTTCAAGCGAATACCAACGACCAATCTCTGGAGAAACAAGAATGTACCCCGAAACTGACATCCCTTACGAAAAAATTGATGAAAAATACTTAGAACAAATAAAACAAAACCTACCAAAAAGCGTAAAAGAAAGAGAAGAACTATACAAAAAACTCGGGCTAAGCACAAACCATATCGAAGAGATGAAACTAAACAACTATGCAAGATTTTTTGAAGAACTAGTAAAAAAAGGAACAAACCCAACAGTAACCGCAACCACCCTACTACAAACCCTAACAGAACTAAAAAGAGAAAATATTGACATTGAAAAAATTCAAAAAAAAGAAATAGAAAAACTATTAATAGCAGAAGCAAAAAACAAAATAAACAAATCCCTAATAAAAAAATCACTAATTGAAATAAGCACAGGAAAAAGCGTGGAAAAAATACTATCATCTCAAAAAACAATCAACACAAAAGAAATAGAACCAATCATTGAAAAAATTGTTTCAAAAAACGAAACACTAATAAAAACACGAGGACTCGGAGCAATAGGCCCACTAATGAGTGATGTGTTAAAAGAAAAAACACTAAACACCATTGATAAAAAAACACTAAGTGAAATACTAACAAAACAAATAAAAGAAAAAATGAAAAAATAAAACAAAAAAACAAAACAAAAACCATTAATTAAAAAAACAAAAAAACAGCGACCCCAATTTTTGTGTATTAACAAATCTCTTTTATATTTTTCAACAAATTTATTTTTCAACAAATTTATTTATCAACAAATCTGTTTTTCAACAAATCTGTTTTTCAATAAATAAATTAATCTTATTAAGGGGTTTTTACTAAATTAAATAAGGTGATTTGATGGGAGTACCATGGGAATTTTTAAAAGAACCAATATATGCACTAAATGAATTCCAAATGTATTTTGCAATATTGTTTCTAATAGTCGCTTTTGTATTATTTGTAATATCCATTCTTGCGCTTAGAAAAAAAACTTCAAAAAGATTAATGGTGGTGAGTGCAACGTTTGGTTTATTTTTCACCAAATCAATTTTAGTCACCCTTGATTATTTTTTTTCACCAGGGTATTTTATGAATTACACAGTACAAGTATTTTTTGATCTAACAATATTAACAACATTATTTATTGCATTATTAAAAAAATAATTAAAAGAAATAAAAAAATTAGAAAAGTAATTAGTTAAAAAATAATTAATTAAAAAAAATAAAAAATAAGTAAAAAAATAATTAAGAAATAATTAATTAAAATTAGTTAATTATTTAAAAAAATAAAAAATTGGGAAGGATTTATTTTGGATAAAATGATTGAAGAATCAATTATACTCACTCCGAGAGATAAAGTGTATTCTGAAATAGTAAAAAGTCCAGGACTGCATTTTAGAGAAATACAAAGAAGAACAAACCTTGCAACAGGAGCACTCCAATACCACATTGATTATTTGAAGAAAAAAAATTTTATTTTTGACAAAAAAGAAGGAAAATTTTCCAGATTTTATTCAAGCCAAGAAACAAACCAAATAGATCTGGAACTAATGAATTTATTAAGACAAGACCAAGTTAGAAAAATTATTTTAATCATTTTACAAAAAAAAAGAATATCATTAATTAATTTAAAAAAAGAAACAAATATGAACACAGCCACCCTCAATTTTCACTTATCAAAACTAATTAGTTCAAAAATAGTTGAACAAAAAAAAATCAATTCAAAAAATTATTATTTAATAAAAAACAAATTACCAATAATTGAAATGCTTTATTGTTACAGAAAAAGCTTTTTGGATTCTTTAGTAGATAATTTTTTGGATATTTGGGAAAAAGATTTAAGATGATTGGTGCGGAGTGATATTATGGAACTAGCAATTTATTTGTTTAGACACGGACATGTCACTGATAAAAATATTTTTTGTGGATGGCTTGATTTACCTTTAAGCAAAAAAGGAATTAAAGAAGCACAAACCCTCGCAAAAAAACTTTCAAAAGAAAAAATTGATGTTGGTTTTTGTTCTGATCAAATAAGGGGAAAACAATGCTTAGCAGAGGTACTAAAATATCACAAAAACGCTAAAGTAATTGTTGATGTTAGAATATGTGAAAGAAATTATGGAGAATTGACAGGACACAAAAAAGAAGAATTTAAATCAAAATTTCCTAAAGAATACGAAGAAATCCACAGAGGGTATAACGCAAATATTCCTTCAGGAGAAAACTTTAGTGATGTGTCAAAAAGAGTATTTTCATTCATGAATGATTTGTTTGAATTTATGCAAAAAGAAAAATGCAATGTTGCAATAAGTGCTCACACTAATTCTTTAAGATTAATTCAAGAATATATGGAAAACTTGAGTAAAGAAGAAGCTACAAAACTTGAACACAAACCTGAAAACTATAAAAAATATGTAATAAATTTTGAATAACTTGTTAGTTATTTTAGTTTGAAACCTGCCGCGATTAGTATTGGGAAAGTTATTGTTGCTTCCCCCCAAATTTTTACATTATTATCATCAGCAGTAGCTTTTCCCCAACTCTTTGCTTCGTTAGGGTTTGCACCAGCATTACTTCCTTCCCCTTCATACCCAGTATTCAAATACACTGTATAATCTGCCCCTTCTCTTGTCATACAAGCATTCATTATAAAGTGTTTTGGCACACTCCCCCCAATAATTATTGCCCCAATTTTATCTTGGTTTAAAACAAAATCGTACATTTTTTCTACTTCACGAGTCATATCAATTACAAAATCCTTGTGATCTTTTTTGAAAAAATAAATATGATCCCCTATCGCTCCATCATTTAGTGGTTCGCAAAATAAAGGAATATTATTTTTGTAACACCAATAAGTGAAACTCGATTCTGCTCCTTTTTTTCCTTCCAAGTTTTTTCCTAATTCGTAAATTATTTTTTCCCCAGTAATTGTTTCATTATTTTTTTTGTTATCCGCATACACTTTTTTTAGTACTTCGCCACAATATTTTTCAAACCAAATATATCTTTCGTTTGGAACAAAAATGTTTCCTGTTCTATTCACTCCTGCTTCTCTTAATTTTCCACCATCAGCATCAAAATCTCCGTGTAAAAAATCACCATAAGTTTTGATTATATCCTCTTCAAGACCACCAGTGCTTGTAACAACACAATGCACTAATTTGTTTTTCACAAGATAAGTGATTATGTCCCTCACCCCACTTGTACCCATATTTGAAGTGAAACCAACAATTATTGTCGCTTTTTCTTTTTGCATTTGTTTAACAAGATCAATTCCTTTACCTAAATTAGTTGCTTGAAAACCAATATTTTTGTAAGAATCAAAAAATTCTTTTGGATTAAATTCTTTTTCAAAATCAGGACCAACAATTTTTCCATACCCGATCTCTTTACTTTTTTTCATAAAAATATTTTTTATATTTTTTGAACACATTGTATTTTTTGGAAAACTCTCAGAATTTGTATAGGTTTTTTTAGAACATTTTTTAGAATCTTTTTTATAACCTTTTTTAGAATTTTTATTAGAATTTTTATTAGATTTAGAAAAAAATTTTTTGGGTTTTTGATTTCGCATACTTTCACGCTTTACAAAAGTGGGCAGGATGAGATTTGAACTCATGACCGCACGATAACTACCCCATTCAGGATATCAGTCGTGTGCTCCACCAACTAAGCTACCCGCCCGTTACAAAAATCACTTTAGGAAAAGCTTTAAATGTCTACTCCTTCAAGAATTTATATAATACATATTGCTAAAATTAGTGTATTACGGTTTTAGCCCCTTCGTCTAGTGGCCAAGGATACAGGCCTTTGAAGCCTGGGACCCCAGTTCAAATCTGGGAGGGGCTATTATTCTTTCTTTACTTTCCCCAATTGATTTTTTTATTTTGATTTTATTTCTTTTAATTATTTTTTTCTTTTATTTTTTTGATTAACTTTTTCCAAATTTACTTCTCCCATATCTTCTCAGTTTATTTTTTAAAAAATTTCAGTTACTAATATAAACCCCAACTTCATTATTTTTTCACTATGGTTAATATGAATTTTGTTTACGAAGCGAGAAAAGAAGCAATTAAGGGAGTAAAAAAAGGACAAGGAGGGCCTTTTGGTGCAGTGATTGTTAAGAACAACAAAATTATTGCAAAAGCACATAATACTGTAGTTAGTGGGAACGATCCCACCGCTCATGCTGAAATGAATGCTATTAGGAAAGCCGCAAAAAAACTAAAAACTTTTAATTTAAGTGATTGCGAATTATATTCCTCTTGCGAACCTTGCCCGATGTGTTTTTCTGCAATTTATTGGGCGAGAATAAAAAAAGTGTATTATGTTGCTACTAGAAATGATGCAGCAAAAGCTGGTTTTGATGATGCGAATTTTTACGAAATATTAAGTGGAAAAAAGAAAGCATCCACAAAAATGATTAAAATAAATGATAAAAAAGAACTAGAAGAATTCAATATTTGGGCAAAAAAACAAAACAAAAAACTGTACTAAAAACACATAAAAAAAAGTTTATTTTTGCCAAACAAATAGCTTTTAGTATCTTATTGTTTTAATTTTACTATGACTAAAAGCAATCTTCAAAAAAGAGAAATAGTAGGACTCATTGTTTTTGATGGAGAAAAATTCTTATTACTCCACAGAAAATTAAATTGGAAAGGATGGGAATACCCAAAAGGAGGGATTGAAGAGGGAGAAAGTCACGAAGAAGCAATTAAACGAGAATTATGGGAAGAAACAGGACTAGAAAAGTATGAATTAATTGGAAAAATAAGCGAATTCGAGTTTGTTGACAGAGCACGAAACAAAAAAGGACACACACATAATTATTTACTAAGAGTACCAAGCACAGCAGTAGTAAAACTAAATAATGAACACGTACTTGATAAAGAAGTAGTAATTGAACATGACGATTTTAAGTGGTGCTTACCAAAAGAAGCAATAAAATTACTAACCCACAAAGATATGAAAATTTCATTAAAAAAAGCGCTAAACCATTTAGGGATTGAAGCAAGTTAGGTGAAAACATGATACCATTTTTTGGAAAAAAAGAAGAGAAAAAAGAAACAGCAGAAACAAAAACAAACAAAAATGAAGAAGAAAATAATGCTGATACAAATATTGGAAAATACAATGAACCTTGTGGATTATGCTCAAAAGCCCCCACTGATAAAAAATGGGGAGGACAATATTTTCACAAAAAATGTTTAAGAAAAATGAAAAAAATGGCAAAAGGAATGATCTAACCCCTTCCCCACCCAACCCAAACACATTAATTGTTTAAAAAAAAAGTATTTAGTTCATTTTACTTTTCAATAATTCTTGAACTTTTTGTGGACTAGCAGTGCCTTTTGTTTCTCTCATAACAAGCCCTGCTAAAAAATTCAATGATTTTTCGTTACCACTCTTATAATCATCCACAGCTTTTTGATTATTTTTTAAAATAGTTTCAACAACCAAACCAAGATCAATGTTTTTAGAAATTAATAAATTGTTTTTATTCAAATAATCAACAGGAGAGGATTTGTCCCCACTAATATAATTAATGATTGATTGTTTTACATTTTTGTCAGAAACCATTCCACTCACAATTAATTCAACAAGTGAAACAATTTCTTTTGGATCAATATTTACTTCATTTAAATCTAGTGAATCGTGATTAATCACTGACATTACTTCTCGTGTCAATATTCTTGCAGAAATTTTTTTATCAATACTTTTGTTAGTGTTAACAATTTCATCAAAAATTTTTGTTAAAACAAAATTTGAACACAAAATTTTTGAATCAAATTCGGGCAAACCATACTCACTAATATATCTTTTTGTTTTTTGGTTAGGAAGTTCTGGCAAATTTTCTTTTATTTCATTAACATATTCTTCTGGAAGATTTACTTTTACTAAATCAGGATCAAAAATATATCCATAATCATCTTCTGTTTCTTTTTTCCTCAACTCTTTTGTTACACCAAGATCAGCATCAAACGCTCTTGTTTGTTGTTCAATTATATTACCCAAAGAAACTTCTTTTCTTTGTCTCAACAATTCATAAGAAAGCGCTTTTTCCGCTGCACTGAATCCTGAAACATTTTTTATTTCAACTCTATTTCCATAATTAATTGAAATATTACAATCAGCTTTCATTGTTGTGTTTGGTTTTAACACTGATAAATAACTCAAAATATTTTCTAAAACCCCTAAAAATTCTCTTGCTTGTGCAGGACTTTCCAAATCAGGTTCTGTTACTATTTCAATCAACGGAAACCCTGATCGATTATGATCAATTAAAACATAATTACTTTTACCCATTCCTTCAGGATGAATAAGTGCTGCGGGATCCCACTCAATATGAGCCCTCTTAATCCTAATTCTTTTACCCTCACTAAGATCAACGAAACCTTTTTCTGCAATTGGGATTTCATATTGGGTTATTTGATAATTTGAACACATATCAGGATAAAAATAAGTTTTTCTTGAAAAGAAAAAATCCTTATTGATTGTGCAATTTAGTGCCAAACCAATTTTTGTGGCAAGCTCCACTGCTTTTTCATTCAACACAGGTTTTGATCCGGGATGACCCAAACAAACAGGACAACACAAAGAATTTGGTTCAACCATTGTATCATCAGTAGAACAAGAACAAAACAATTTGCTTTTTGTATCAAGATAAGCGTGAATTTCAAGACCAATCATTATTTTTTCATTAACCAATTTTGATTGAGAATCAACTTGAACATTTGATTGTGCAATTGATTGGGTATTTGATTTGGTATTTGATTGCGCATTCGGTCGAGCATTAGCTTGTGCATTTGATTGTATATTTAATTGTGCATTTGATTGTTCAGTCATTGCATCACCTTTGCAAAAGAATATAATTTATTTTCGTTCAAATGTGAGGCCACCGCCATTAAACCCACAGGCATATTTTTACTAAACCCTGCATTAATACTAATGTGGGGCAACCCTGCTAAATTTACTGGGATAGTGCAAAGATCAGTGGAGTAATTTTGTAGAGGGGACAGAGTTGAAATTTCACTAAATTTTGGAGAAATTATTGGCATAGTTGGACTAATTAACAAATCGTATTTTTTGAACAAATTATTGAACTCTTCAATTAATTTAGTTCGCACCCTCATTGATTTTAAATAATAAGCATTCCTAAACCCTGACATTCTTGCAAATGTCCCTAAAATTATTCTTCTCTTGGCTTCTTCTGAAAATTCTTCACTTCTAATACTTGAAAAATATTCATCAAAATGTTTTCCTTCAACACTCCCTTGCACCCCATATCTTAATCCTGATAATTTTGCTAAATTTGTTGAAGCTTCACTAGAAGCAATAATGTGGTATGTTGGTAAAGAATAATTAAAATTAAGCGGGAGAGAAACTTCTTCAACAATAAAAAATTTTTTTAATTCATTAATTTTTTCTTGAATTATTTTTTTTACCTCAGGATCTGCTGAATCAAGTAATTCTTTAATCACACCAATTTTTTTTACTGGAGCTTCATCAACAACATATTTTTCTCCAATATTTGTTGAATCATTATCATCTTTTCCTGAAATCACTTCAAGCAAAAGAGCAGCATCCTCAATGTTTCTCCCAATTGCCCCAATTTTATCCAAACTATTTGCATAATCAATTAAGCCATATCTTGATACTCTTCCATAAGTTGGAGTAAATCCTGCCACTCCACAAAAACTTGCAGGACCAGCAATACTTCCGCCAGTACTTTCCCCAATGTTTATGTGATAATTTCTTGTAATTGCACAAAAACCTGCTCCGCCCCCACTCGAACCACCACAACTTCTTTCATTATCAAAAGGATTTTTTGGAACACGTGAAGTGTTAGTTGAAAAAGTTCCAAACCCGAATTCATCCTGCGTGGTTTTTCCTAAAATTATTCCACCCTCTTTTTTTACATTACTAACAACAGTTGCATCAAACACAGGAACATACCCTTTCAAAAATTTTGACCCCGCAGTACTTTCAAGCCCCTTAACACAAATCGTATCCTTCACAGAAATAGGAACACCAAACAATTTTCCTGACAAATTAGCTTCTTGATTTTCTTTTAATTTTTTTAATTGATTTAATACAAACTCTTCATCAAATTTTTCAAAATAATTCAATCCTTTATTTTGAGTGAATTTTACCTCTTCAATAACATTGTGCAAATTTTCTTCAACAATTCTGAAATCTTTTTTTGCTTCACTAACAAAAAAATTAACTGTTTCTTCTTTTTTCATAAAAATCACAAATTAAAAAAACAATATCCAAATAAAAAAATAATACTCAAATAAAAAATAACACCTAAATAAAAAATAACACCCAAAAAAAAACCAACAAAAAAAACAATATTTGAATAATATTTTTTATCATTAATCCAACATCTTCATCCAACCAAATATTTCCATCCAACCAAATATTTTCATTCAATTCAATATTTTTTACCACCTAATTTACAAAAATTAACATCACAAAACTTTTGGTCCTTTGAAATAATTTTCTTTTCTTAATTCTTTTGAAACATTACTAAAAACTTTTTCTATTGGAAGAGAGGGTTTTACTTCATCCCTTCTAAATTTATTTGATAACTCAATTGGTTGAAAGCTTGGTTTTTCATCAACCTCAATGCTGTCAAGTTTGCTAAAAGATTCCACAATTATTTCTTTTATTTGTGGAACAAATTTTTCTAACTCTTCATCAGTCAAATTCAATCTAGCATTTGCCGCAACTTTTTTTATTAAATCCTTATTCACTTCAACCGCACACATAATTATCTAAGGATTAAAAGGTTTTTTAAATGAAAATCAAAAAGAAACTATTGAAAAAAAACCCTTTAATATTCCCCAAGAACTCTTTGTTTGTGGTATTTTAGTGGTTTTGAATTAAAACCCAACCTGTTTAATTTTCTTGAAAAACTTTCACAAAACCCGTGATCAGTTAAAACAAGTTTTGGATTACTTTGTTTTACATACTCAATCAAATCATTATAATCTGCGTGATTACTTAGTGGAAAAGTTTTGTCAAAAACCCCTTTTCTCGCCCACCCGGAAACAATAGCTGAACTAATTTTTCTTTTATCAAAATTTTCAAGCACTGCAAACAAATTCCTATCCACAAGTTGAGGAGGCATAATTAATACACTAAAATCTTTCAAATTGTTATCAATTTTTGAGTACTCGCCCAAATTAATTCCATTACTTGAATAAATATTGTTCATATCAAAAATACTATCATGCACAACCGGTTCAAACCCTGCTTGATTACTAATATAAGTTAGTTCTTGTGCTTTTCCAAGAGAATACCCAGAAAGCAACACCAACCCACTCTTAGCATTTTTTTCTATCCAAGAAACCATACCAGAAACAACATCCTCTTGTTTTGGAAAAACATATTGAGGATCACCAAAAGTTGTTTCAAGAACAAGAGTATCGGCTCGAATAGGAACAACCCCTTTAAAAAAAATTGAATCCTGTAATCTAAAATCGGAAGTAACAACATAATCCAAATCGTTTGAAGAAATTTTTGTTTGAACAGAACCAAGAATATGACCATTATTTACTAATTCCACTGAATAATCATCAAAATTAATTTTTTTATTAACACTAAGCTCTTCAAACTTGTACGATTCGGCATTATATCTTTTTTTTACAATTTCGTTAGTTTGTTTTGTTCCAAAAAAAGTTGATTTTTTTGATAACTTCACATGATCAGAATGAGCGTGAGTGAATAAAACTTTGTGTTCCTTAGGACTCCTAACAGGATCAATTAAAAGATCTTTAAAAAGAAGACCATTACTTTCTTTAAACATAAATAAATAATACGCTCTAAGAATAAAAATATATGAGGTGGAAAAATAAAGAAAAATAAGAAAAAATAAGAAAAAATCACTCAAAAAAATAAAAAAATTAGACCAAACCCCCCCACCCCCAATAAGCGAAAATTTGGACAAGATAATTCTTTTAAATTAGAAACTGCTTAATTAATGATGGAAAAACTAAAACAAAGAGTGGAAAACACAATAACTACAATCAACGACATTCACGATTCTTTAAATATAGTGATTTGGAAAAAACTTAACCAAAAAGGATTTGTTTTTGAACTTGAAAGAAGCGCTAAAAAAATAAAAAACCTCTTACTTGATATTGAAGAACTGAACAGAGAATTAAAATTATTAATGGAAAAAAATACTCCCGAACTTGATACATTAATAATTGAAATCAATAAACAACTTGAAATAATTGAAACAAATTTGGCTCTTGAAAAAGCAAAAAAATTCAAAGAAGAAACACTAGATATTTTGGAAACACAAGAAGTGCCAGAACTTTATGATTCAATTCAACAAAAAATAATTATTTTAATGCTAAGAGCAAGGAACGAAATTGAAAAAGTAAAAACCTTTTTATTAGTAAAAGATGAGCCACCAATTAGAAAAGGAAACACTGCAAAAGCACTTGTTGAAATAATACAAAAACAAGAAAATGAACTAAGACAAGCAAAAGAAAGAAATTTAGAACTTAAAAGAAAAAACTTTTTTGGATCAATAGAAGAAATCAGCACCGCTGATATTGAAAAAGGATTACACGAAACCGACAAACTCTTAACAGAATCAGTTACTGAATCAAAAAAAGCACTAAAAAACCATTTAGCTCAACTAAATTATGTTGAAGGGAGTTTTATTCAACTAAAAAATGAAATAGAAAAAATTGAAGACCAACACAGTAGATTTACAAAAAAATCTCTTGAACTCATCAAGGATCTTAAAAAAGAAAGAGATTTTGCAAGAAAAATCGCTCTTGAAGTTGAACAAGAAACCATAGCTGTTAAAAATTCTTACACACACCAACTACTTGATTTTGAAAAAAGAAAAAGCGAAATAGAAGAAAAAATAAAACAAAAATACCAAAAAGAAACAGAAAAATTGAAAAACGAAATAGAAGAAAAAAGATTATCATCAGTTAATTTAATGAAAATTGTAGAAGAACAAGAAAAAGAAATAAAAATACTTAAACAAAAACTAGAAAAAGGAAAATAAAAAAAAACTAATTTAAAAATCACAATCCAAAATCTTTTTCTTCAGGAACGAAAGCTCTTTCATTAAATAAAATCGAAACAATAATATCACAATAATATTCAACTAATTCATTTTTTGATTCCAAGAACTCTTCTTCATCAAACCCTGATATTGTATCCTTTTCAATCGCTTTAAAAATTCTAACCCCGTTTTTTAATTCAACATCAATTAATTTTTCTTTAACTAACCTTATATCCACTTCATCATCAACAAGAGCAAAAACAAAAATAAAATCACTATCTTTAGAACACTCTTGCGCTACAATAGGAAAATCTTCCAAAAAAGGAACAAACCTTTCTTCAAGTTCCAAACCTGATATTCTTTTTGACAAACAAACCGAAAGAGGAGCAAACAAATCAAAAGAATTTTCTTTCCACGCAATTAATGAAACTTTCATACAAATTATATAAAAAAACAAGAATTTAATTGTTTGTAATTGTTTGAAATTGTTTGAAATTGTTTGAAATTATTTTAAATTATTTAAAATTATTTAAAATTATTTAAAATTATTTAAAATTGTTTGCAAATTCAAACAATAAAAAAAAAGAAAAAACAATAAAAAAATTTAGAAAATTATTCAAAATTTAATAAAAAAGAAAGCTTTATAATGGAGAAAAATATTATTAACATACTTAAATTCCAAAAAATCTGTAAAAAAAAACAAAAAGTGATTTTATGTATAGTGGGAATGATGATTATAGTCCTGTTAGCGATTATTATGGTCAAGACCAACAACCCAAATCGTTCAGAGAATCTTTAAAAGAAACAGTTGAAAACATTGGGGGAAGCGCAGGAAGTTATGCAGGAGAAGCAGGAAGCGCAGGAAAAGAAATGGCAAAAAAATACTTGCCAATCGCAATAATCATAATTATATTATTAGTAATAATTCTTGGAGTAATGTGGATACTAGGACAAAACGCTACTTTAACCTACACAATAAAAGCGCTTGATGGAGAACCCATTGATACAGCAAGAATAATGATTTTTTACGCGGATGATCCAAACAAAACACCGCTCCCTTACAATGGAAAAGATACATCAAAACACACTTTTACTCTAAATTATGGGACATATACTTTAAGAGTAATTGGAGATAATGAACACAAACCATACACAGAAGAAAGATTAGTCATAGATTCCGAAAGCAAAGATCGAACAATTGAATTAGTAAGAAATATTGATGCAAAAATTAAAAAAATTGATTTTGATTCAGAAAGAATCTTTTCAGGACAAGAAAAAACAGGAATAATTACTATAGAAAATGAAAAAGATGAAGAATTGATTGGAGAAATAATAACTGATAGTAAATTAGTTACAATAACAATGGATAAATCTTTCAAAACCCCAAAAGGAGAAAGACAACTACCATTCAACATTAAAGCAAAAGAAGTTACATCCGAAACTGAAGATGAAATAACATTTAGAATAAAAGGAACAAAGATTTCAAACAAAATAAAACTAAAAATATACCCGACAATAAATTCCAAAAAAGATTTAACAATAAATGGAATAAAAAACCCTTATGTAAATGAAACTCTTGAGGCAGGAAATACTAAAGCACTAATAATACCAATCACCATTAAAAATAATAACAAAAAAATACCCTTAGAGAACTTAAAAATTACAATCACTCCCGAGTCAGGATATGAAGAACACTTAAATTGGTTTGAATTTAGTGATACTGGAAGTGATAAAAGCACGATAACAATTGAAAAAATTTCACCAACAACCGAAGAAAGAATAACACTAGCTATAAGTGTTCCAATAGAAAACGAAATAGGGGATGAATTCAAAGGAACACTAAAAATGGAATCCCCAAGTATGGATGTCCCAATTACATATTCAACAATATTCAAAGTAAAAACAAAAAAAATCGCTGAAATAACATTCACTCCTGCATCAGTAACAGTTCAATGCACTGATTATGTTTGTAATTCAGTAAATAATCTAAACATTGGATCAATAAAAAATACAGGAAAACAAAAAATAGAGTCAATAAAACTAAAATTGGCTGACGGACCAGTTGAAGGAATCATGGTTGATCCACTATGTCCAATATGGTTAACACTAACTAAAACAGAAATACCCGAAATAGATATTTCAGCTAGTGAATTAGTGTATGCAAATTTAACCCCTCACAGTGATTTTGAAGATAAAACATCAATACTTTGTGTACTACAATGGGAATTTACTGACCCAACTAACAACACCCAAGTAAATAAACAAAAAGAAATACTAATCAAAATTGCTAATAGAATATCAAATAAATGACCAAACAAAACCCAAACCATTAAAAACAAAAAATACCCATTAATTGTTAATGTTTGAAGAAAAAATTATTCTGGATGATTCAAGTTTTAAAGCACTTTCTTCAGAAAGCAGAGTGAATATACTCAAAAATCTAAACAATAGAAGAATGACATTAAGTGAGCTAAGCAAAAAATTAAAATTAGAAAACTCTACCATAAAAGAACACTGCACAATTTTAGTAAACGCTGATTTGATAAAACAAATTGATGAAGGAAGAAAATGGAAATATTACGAATTAACAAACAAAGGAAAAAACTTAATCCAACCAAACCTAACTGAACAAATAAAAGTTCTTGTAGTATTATGCTTAGGGGCCATTATTTTTGGAGGAATATTAACACTAATTCTACAACCAGAAATTTTATTTGGCGAAAGTATTTATTCTAACCCAACAAATATTGAAATGCTTACAAAAAGCACTATTGCTCCAGCTATGAGTGAAAACAACTTTTTGATACAAGACACTTACAATGATATGACAATAAATGATTATGGATTAAGAGAAGAAACAATTGGACAAATAGAAAACACAGTAACAAAAGAATTTTTTATTTTAGGAATAACCATATCAATAATATTTGGAATAATTACTGGATGGGTTTTTGCGAAAAAATACTAAACCACAACCCTAACCCCACAACAAAATTAAAAACAAAAACAACAACACAAATTCTCAAAAACAAACTCTAAAAAACCAAAAAAGAAAAAAACAATAATCATATTTAAAAATGATTAGTGGCAATTTTATTTTATGGAAGAAAAAATAAGAGAATATGATATTGCAATAATTGGAGCAGGACCAGCAGGACTCACCTGTGGAATTTACGCGGCAAGATATGGACAAAAAACTGTAATAATAGAAAAAGCGCTTTATGGTGGAACAGCAACCTTGGCAAACACTATACAAAACTGGCCGGGGGAAAAAAATATTAGTGGAATAGAATTAATGATGAAATTTAAGGAACACGCAGAGAAAAGCAATGCAGAATTCATTATTAATACAGTAACTGAAATTAAAGAAGAAAATGATCTAAAAAGAATAATAATGCAAGGGGAAGAAATTTTGGCAAAAACTATTGTTGTTAGCGTGGGTTCAAAAAGTAAATGGCTGAAAGTAAAAGGAGAAAAAGAATTACTAAACAAAGGGGTTCATTTTTGTGCAACCTGTGATGGTGCAATGTATAATGAAAAAATTGTTGCAGTAATCGGGCAAGATAATAGAGCTGTTGAAGAAGCAATTTATTTAACAAACACTGCAAAAAAAGTTATTTTGATTTCTGAAAAAAAAGAACTAACCGCTGATAAAGCAAAACAGGATATTCTTTTTGGAAAAAAAATAGAAATAATTAAAGAAGCAAGTGTTGTTGAGTTTGTTGGAAAAGAAAAACTAGAAAAAATGTTAATAAGAAAAAAAAATGGTGAGGAAGAAGAAATAACTCTTGATGCTGCTTTTGTTTATGTAGGAACTGATCCAAATACAGAATTTATTGATGTGGAAAAAGATAAGAATGGAAGAATAATAGTTGATAAAAATATGAACACAAGTAATAGCGGAATTTTTGCTGCGGGAGATTGTATTAGTAAAGAACTAATGCAAATAATTACCTCATCTTCTGAAGGAGCAATTGCAGCGCACAGTGCGACAAAATACATTCAAGAAAATTTTAAAAAATAAAAAATAGTTCAAAAAACTAAAATAAATAAAAAATTAACAAACCAATTATTTCTTTTTCTTTTATTTTTTATTTTCTTTTTTAATTTATTTATGCACTTTTATTCACTTTTTTATTTTTGGGTTTTTTAATTTTTTTTATTTAATTTTTTATTTACTTTTGCATTCACTTTTTTATTTTTGTTTTTAGTTTCTTTTTTTGTTTTAACTCTTTTTGCACTAAAATCTTTTAATTTTTTATCATAATCAATTTCTACCCCTCTAAGAATTCTTTCAACCCTTGGCTCCATCAACACCGAAATTTCTCTTTTAACCTCAATTTCGCCAACATTAATTTCTTTTGCTACTTCAAAATCAAATTCTCCGCCAAATTTTGCTACAATTCTTACAAAAGGAGTTTTACTTTTTTTCATTCTTTCATTCAATTCAACAATCGCTTTTTTTGTAAAAGAAATTTTTTCAAGATTATCATACTTATCAATTACTTGATTTGCTCTATCAACTAAATCATTTATTTCTTTTTCACTTAACCCGTGAGATTTGCACCCATCCTCTAAAGATTCATACGCAGAAACATGACACCCAATACAATGAAGACCTGCTTGGGCAAGAAGAGGAACAACTTCAGGGTTAGTATTAATTATTTCTCCAAGAATACTTTTTCTAGAAATACTCATAAAATCACAAAAATTACTTAATTAATAACTCTTAAAAAAAGCACTGATTATATAAAAAAAACGTAATAAACAGCAAATAATTATATTTAAAAACCAACCAATTCACAATCATATGGATATGAACCACAAAATATTAAATATCAATCCAAATAGTAAATATGCTAATTCAAAAAGAATTACTACAATCTTAATTATTTTTATTTTTTTAATATCTTTTACTTATGCGACACTTTCAATAAACTCACAAAGCAATATTAACGTAATAATTAATAACAATTCAATAACAAATTTTAATTTAGATACCAATACAGATCAAAATAAAAATAATATAAAAATTTCAACAGATCTAAATATCCAAAACTTTATTAATAATTCAGAAATACTAAAAAGTGGACCCATGGTTTATGTCCCTGGAAAATCAATTAATGTAATTGATAGTAATAAACTTGAAATAGTTGGCCATATAACAAATGACGAAATTTTTGAAGAAAATGAAAACATTTGGAATGTACACTTATTCCAAGTAGCTGCATCACCTGATGGAAAATATGTTTATTTGGCAATTAATTATCAAGAGAAATCGAACAGTAAAGGTTATGGGGAACATATTTGCAAAACAATAATAGTTCAACTCGATGCTTCAACACAAAAAATAATTAATTGGACACATTTAAAAGACGAAATAATTGTAAAACATATTGAAGTTTCACCAGATTCAAGAGTTTATGTTTCATACCAACCAAGTTGGGTTGATGGATATTCGGGATTTTACACACTTGATTTTAATCAAAAAAAAATATGGCATAACAGTATGAAACCAAATAACATATTGATAAACGATTTTGCTTTTAGCGAAGATGGAACACAAGTGTATATGAATGGATATGGAAACGGGCCAAACCTAACAGAACTTAATTGGATGAAAAACAAAATATACACTACTTGGATAAAAACTAGTAACAAAAATAATTCCGGATATATACGAAGCGTAGCTGCCGGAAAAGGTCAAGTTTATATCAATGTTCACAAAGCAAAAGAAATAATTGTAATAAATAATAAAACTGGAACAAAACAATCCCTTGCAATTAATTATGTGCCAATTCTATTCAAAACAAGTCCAAATAGAGAAACACTATACACATTAGGATATATTTCTTCTGAAGGAAAAACAACATATTTTCTTCACAAATACACTAATTTAAAATATTTAGATGCAGAAAGCGGAACTATCACAAACCCTTCTGATTTTTATAAAGGATTTGGCATAGCAACAATGACATACCCAAATGAAGTAAGACCATCAAATATGGAAATAAGTCCTGATGAAAAATGGGCATTTATCACAACAGCTAAAGGTGGAAGTTATGGTGAAACAGGAGGAACAGACTTGTTAATTTATGATTTAAAAACAATGAAAGAATTTAAAAGAATTAAAATACCATACTCTGGTTGGGAAATATCAATTGCAAATGAAAAAATAAATTATGACCCGGAATTAAAACTTGACCTAACTGTAGCATTACCTAATTCAGTATTTGGTTTAATAAAAAAATTTGAAATTATTGAAGTTACACCAACAAAAAACTCTTTTGTGGAAGACTTTGATAATGGTTTAATCGTAACAGCAACTTTTACAAAAAATCTTGACAAAACAACAATAAACAATTCAACATTTAAAATAACCCAAATTGATGGAAACGAAATCATAGGAAAAATAACTATTATTGATAATAAATTAATATTTGAATCAACTAACCCTCTTGAATCTGGAAAAGAATACAAAGCATTTATTTCAAACACAATTAAATCAAACTTTGGAGAAACTATAAATAGCCCCATCAGTTGGACATTCAATACAAAACTTGATTATAATAACCCTCAAAAAATAGTGGCCATTCTACCTTCAATTAAAATAATTGGACACATATCCACAAATATTACGATTACTGATAACAACATTACTGATAACAACAATACTAATAATATTATTGACAATAATAATAACACAACAGAATCTGAATCGAACCAAAATAATGAAAATTTAAATAACAATGTTGATTTAAATATAAAAGTCGAATATCAACATAAATCAAATCAAGAACACAACTTAAACACAAGTATTAATACAAATACTCAAAACGAAATTAAAAATGAATATGACACACAAACAAAAGAAAATATTGATTCAAACACCAACAATCAAAATAACACACAAACAAACCTAATAAAATCAATCATAAATTGGATACTAAGTTTCTTTAAATAAAAAATAAAACATCAAATTTTTTACATAACTTTTTTTTGTTCAAAAAACAACTACTGCATTTTGGTTTTTTTGCGGTGCAAATTGCTCGCCCGTGAGAAATAAGCAACCCGTTTATTTTACTCCAATCTTTTTTATCAAAAATTTGCATTAAATCTTTTTCTACAAGAACTGGCGTTTTTGCTTTTGAAAAACCTATTCTTTTTGATAATCTAAAAACATGCGTATCCACAGCAATTCCTTCCACAATCCCTTTACTTGCGAGAACCAAATTTGCTGTTTTTCTACCCACACCAGGAAGAGAAATTAAATCACTCATAGAAAGAGGAACAATTCCACCATAATTTTTTTTAATTATTTTAAAACAACTAATTATGTTTTTTGCTTTTGTTTTGTAAAAACCTGTTGAAAAAATTTCTTTTTCAAAAGTTTTTTGATTAGCTGATGCAAAATCATCAACTGTTTTATATTTCTTAAACAATTTCTCAGTAACCCTATTCACTTGTGCATCAGTACTTTGTGCAGAAAGAATTATTGCACAAAGCATTTGAGCATCAGTAGTATATTTTAAAAAAAGTTTTGGGACAGCAGGGTAATTTTTTTTAAGCAAAAAAATAACTTTTTTCCCACGCAATTTAATATCTTTTAAACTTTGTACTTTATCACCCATAAAATCACTCAAAAAATATCAACAAAATCACTCAAAAAATTATTACACAAACAAAACACCATAATTCAAATAACCATCCAAATAACAATCCAAATTCTACAATTAAATAATCAACTAATTAATAATCAACTAATTAATAATCAACTAATTTTTTTTGATACCCCGAAACATCTTCAAAATTTGAAACCTTTACCCCAAGTCGTCTAATACTTGATACTGATTCGTTTAGAAAAGATCTTAGCAACTCATAACTTATTTCTTTTAATTTATCAATAGTCAATATTTTTTCAGGAATTGTTTTTGATTTGGTTATTGTTTCATAACTAGGATTAACTATTATTATTGAAACAGTTTTGAATTGTTTATTTAATCTAAAAACTTCTTTGAAAACCAAATCTGATAAAAAATCAATTGTTTGTTTTGCTTCATCAAAATCACGCGTATCGTTTTTTAGTGTCATCATTCTTGATAATTGTTGTTTTTCCCTATTTGAAATAATTACTCTATTATCTTGACCTCTTGAAAAATTAAATAATTGCACCCCTTTTGCCTCCCCAAATAAACCAATTAGTTTTTGAACCGAAACTTCTCTCAATTCCTTAATTGAAAAAATTTTTTCTTTTTCAAGAATTTCTCGCGTTTTTGAACCCACTCCAGGCAGTACTGATATTTTTTGTTTTAACAAAAAAGAATCAATTTCTTCCGGAACAATTGAAAAGAAACCATCAGGTTTTTTGTGTGATGCTGCAATTTTTGCAAGCATTTTATTAACACTTAAACCAACAGAACAAGTTAATCCAAGTTCGCTTTTTATTCTTTGTTTTATTTTCAAACAATTTTCTTTAGCAGAATCAAACCCTAAAGGATTTGTTAACTCAAAATAAGCTTCATCAATAGACACTTGTTCTACATTTTCTGAAAATGAATCAACGATTTGAAACACTCTTTCTGACAATTCTTCATAATATTTTTTATCAGCATTAATGAAAACTGTTGAATGATCAGCTAATTTTTTGGCTAAAGAAAAAGACATCCCTGATCTAATTTTTAGTGCTCGTGCTTCATAATTACAAGTAGCAATTGCACCAGAATTTTCCCTAATAGAAGGCATTACTATTACTACTGGTTTGCCCCTAAGAGAAGGATTCCTCAATATTTCACATTGCGCATAAAAATAATCCAAATCAAGAAGTGCAATGATTTTATTCATAAACTAATAATAAAAGGAGATTCTTTTAACCATTAGCAAATACTAAATAATTAATAAAAATTACAAAAATAATAAAAAAAACAAAAAATAAAAAAATTATTAAAAAAAATAGAAAACTAAAAAAGTGAATAATAATGAAAACAAAAACTGAAACAAAAAATAAAAGAAAAATTGAAACAAAAACAAAAAAACAAGAAACTACAGAAAAACTAGTAAAAGAACTGTATGAAAAATATCCCTATCCTTCAAGGGACTTTTTTTCAAAAGAAAGAGCAAAAAATTATGTTAAATGGGTTTCCAAAATTTTTGGAAAAACCGTGGATTTTTGGAAAGGAAAACAAATTCTTGAACTTGGTTGTGGGACTGGAGAGCTTGCAATAGGATTGTCACTAAGTGGAGCAAATGTTACTGCAATTGATTTTAGTAAAACTTCAATAAAAAAAGCTAAACAAAACGCAAAAAATTTGGGGGCAAAAGTAAATTTTTTGGAAAAAAATATTTTAGAAACAAACCTAAACAAAAAATTTGATGTTGTTATTGCACTCGGAAGCTTACATCACACAATTAATGCAAAAAAAGGATTTGAGATAGGAGTAAATCACCTAAAAAATGAAGGAACAATAATTGTTGGTCTTTACAATAAATACTCAAGAGCAAGACACAGAGTAAAAAGAATAATTTTGCGTTTAATTGCTGGAAATAATATTGAAAAAAGAATTGAGGTTGGTGAAAAATTATTTAAAGGAAATAAATCAAAAGCATGGCTTGCTGACAAATATGGACAAGTGCATGAAAGTTATCATAGTATTAATGAAATTAATCAATGGTTCAAAGAACAAAAAATTAAGTTCATTGCATCAAATCCAAAATACAAATATCCAATAATTGATGAAATTAAATGGCTAATTTTTAGGAAAAATGCTTTTTTTGTAATGATTGGAAAAAATGATGCTGCTCATTCCCCACCAAATTAAAACACAAAACACAACAAAAAAACAATACACCCGCTAACTTATAATCGGAGAAAATAACAAAATTCAAGAAAAAAATTATATGTACAAAAAGTAACATTAAAACACAATCAATACTTATTAATTAGAATAACCATACAATAGTCACATGAAAAGTGGGATCATGTAACTAAAGGTTGAGTTAAGGGGCACAGCCCGAACCAGGTTGATGGTTTTCCCAACAATTGTTTTTGTGTGCTCCTTTTAACTCAAAAGAAGTGCTTATTTTTTGGATTATAATTCTAATTTTATATTTATTAGTTGTTTTTATAAAAAACCAACAATCAGAAAAGGAATATAAACTTAACAAATTAAAATATTTTTAATTGAGGTGGGAGATAATGGCTAAAGTAATAGTGTATTCAACAACAACTTGTCCATATTGTGTTATGGTTAAGGATTGGTTAAAAGGAAAAAAAGTGGAGTTTGAGGATATTAATGTTGGAATAAATCAAGAAAAAGCTCGTGAAATGATTCAAAAAAGTGGACAAATGGGTGTTCCTGTTGTTGATGTTGCGGGAAGCATTATTCTTGGTTTTGATAGACTAAAAATTGAAGAAGCTCTTAAAAAAAATAAATTAATTTAATAATTAATTTAATAATTAATTTAACAATTAATTTAATTTTGAAAATTTTAAGAATTAAAAAATTGAAGAGGTTTAGATTTTTAGTTTGCCACTAAAATATTTTTGATAAACTAAACTAAACACTTCAATTACTATTAATAAAAATAACCAATCCTTGCTCAAATCAATTATTATTAGTCCTAAAACTTGTAACAAAAATGTGAAAGCAAAAATTCCCAACCACCAAACCGCTCCCCAAAGTAAAGCTTTTTTCCACCAAACATTTGTGAATAGTCCCCTGCTTCTAAAATGGCCTTTTGGTGTAGCTCTAATAACATCTTCAGGCAATTCTTCAATTGGATCTTGATCTTCTGAATAATCTTCATCAGAAAATTCTTCATCACCCTCATCCACATACTCTTCTTCAATTGGTTCTTCTACTTCCCTTCTGCCCCTTAATCCTCTTCGTCTTCCACGAGTTTGTCCTTCAACTTCTCTTTCTGAATATTCTTCTTTAAATTCATCCTCTTCTATTTCTCTTGGCCCTCTATTGTATCTACTTTCTTTTGCATCATAAACATCATCATATCCTCGGGCAGGAAATTTTTTATCAGAAGAAATATACACTGGTCTTTCAACAATAAATGTTTTTACTCTCACTTCTTTTTCTTTAGGTCTAACTAAACGCTCAATGCTTCCCAAATATGATGAAGGCGCAGCCCGCTTATTTTTAACAACACTTCTCTTTTTACTCTTCACGGAAGTTGATTTCTTTTTTGATTTTATTTTCTTAGCCATGAACAAAAATGGAAAAAGGAGTATATATATTTTACTTATGAAGCATAATTTGAATTATTTGAATTATTTGAATTATTTGAATTATTTGAATTATTGAATTATTTGATTCATTGCCCCATTTAATCTATTTGATTTATTTGATTTATTGATTTATTTGATTTATTTATTAGTTGTTTTAGTTACTTTATTTTGCTTCAGGGGTAATTGGAATAGGTTCTCTTATTAATTGAACAAAAATATCTCCAAAAAATTCGTTTTGATATGCTATTAATTTTCCACCATTCATTAAAAATAACACTGGTAAAAATGTATCAACTATTTCATCAGTGTTTTCATCCAAAATTAAATCTTTGAAAAGAACTATTCCTTGCGAATCAACTTTTTGTTTTATTAATTCAAAAACTGAACTCATTTTTTCTTCAATAGAAACAGAATCAAAATTAATCTCCATTCTTGGAACTACTCTTGAAGCACTTTTTTTCGGAGTGGTTCGATGAATTATATCTTCAATACTTGATACTAATTCATCAAGAGAAATTTTTCCTTCTCTAAAAGATCTGTTCGCTACAAGATCAGGTAATTCTTCTAAAAATAATGCTCTTTGTTCAGGAGAAATTTTTTGTTCCTCTTCCTCTTCATCAAGACTACTCAACTTCAAGTACTTGCTTTTTGTTTTTACAAGAATTGCACAAGCCAAAATCGCGTTTGCAGGAACTCTCAAATTATTTGTTTCAAGATCATTGATTTTTTTTATGTATTTTTCAGCAAGAACAATCACATCAATATCCCAAGGATCCATTTTTTCTGATTCAACCAAATCCAACAAAATCGTTTTCCAAGCAGGTTGATCAATTAAATCAACCAAATCAATTTTTGAATAATCCCTTTCATACTCTACTTCAGATTCTGAAAAAGTTGAATCCAACATTTCATCCTCTGGAAAATCCACAGGATACACATCTTTATTCGGCAAGATTTTAGGCATAATAATTGAATGCTCATTCAAGTTTAATAATTTTTCTAAAAACCAAAAAAAAGAGTTTTTTGGTTAAAAATAAAAGAAAAGGTTAAAATACACCTTTATACTTAATCTAGAAAGAAAAGCGATTAAAAGGTGATTTATTTGGAAAGAACAAAAACCGGAATCCCAGGACTTGATGAATTATTAAACGGAGGAATACCAAAAGGAAGCAATGTGCTTGTTTCTGGAGGGGCAGGAACAGGAAAAACAATCCTAACCACCCAATATGTGTATAATGGTGCTGTAAATTATGGAGAAGCAGGATTGTTTGTTACACTTGAAGGAAATGTAAAAGATATTGCGTGGAATATGGAAAGTTTTCAATGGAACATAAAAGCACTACAAGAAAACAATATGCTAACAATATACAGATTAAATTTAGGTTTTTTAAAAGAAAAAACAAAAATAGAAGACAGAATAGAAGAACAATTAAGTGAAATAGAAAGAGAAGTAAGAGAAATTAATGCGAAAAGATTAGTTATTGATTCAACAACAGTATTTGGAGCATACATTGAACCAAGCTTACTAAGAACAACATTATTTCAATTCTGTGATAAACTAAAAAGTATGGGATGCACTACTTTATTAACTTCAGAAACACAACCAACAAAAACAACCTTCTCTGCTTTTGGAGTAGAAGAATTTGTAGCTGATGGAATAATAGCATTATACTTTTCACCACCAAACAGAAGTTTGTTTGTTAGAAAAATGAGAGGAACAAAACACGACAAAAACCCACACCCACTAGAAATAACACCACAAGGAATTGTGGTAAAACCACACGACAACATTTTGTGGGAAGCAATAAAATAGTAAAAACAAAATCAAAACAACAAAGACAAAAAAAACAACAAAAAAATAAAAAAAACAATAAAACAGGAAAACAATAAAAAAATAATATAAGAAAATAATAAAAAGAACAATAGTAAAAAGAGCAATAGTAAAAAAAATAACAAAATAATGCAAATAATATTAGAAAAGATTGGTTGTTGGGATACAACCAACAACTCATCTTAAAACAAATCAAACAATTTTTTTAAAAGTTCATCAAACTTATTTTACAAATTTTTCAATTATTTTATTCGCTGCTTCTATTGATAATGCTGGCGAAACATTACCATCATATTTGTAAAGAATATTTTCTTTTTCATAATAATTAATTAAAGGAAGTGTTTTTTCTAAAAAAGTATCATACCTTTTTGCAATAGTTTCAGGTTTATCATCATCCCTTTGAATTAATTTAGCCCCATCAACATCACAAATCCCATCAACTTTTGGTTTAAGAGAAACAGTGTTATATACTTTTTTGCATTTCTCACAAGTCCACCTTGAAGAAAGTCTTTTCACCACACTATCTTTTGATGATTCAATATAAATTACTGCAGTTAAATTTTGATTCAATCTTTCAAGAATTCCTTTCAACATATCAGCTTGAGGAAGAGTTCTTGGAAACCCATCCAAAATAAACCCATTAAAATCAGGAGATGAAACTTTTTCTTTTAAGTACTTTTCAAACATTTGACCAATTAAATTATCTTCAACCAAATTACCTTTATTGATTACCGCTTCAATCTCTTTACCCAACGCAGAACCAGACGCCACTTCCGCTCTAACTAAATCCCCCGTAGAAATTTGGATCAAAGAATACTTATCCATCACTGCTTGAGCAACAGTACCCTTACCCGCACCAGGAGGGCCTAAAAAAATTAAATTCAAAACCATTAACAACCCACCAATAAGAAAAAAACTAAAAAACTTTAAAAACCCTCTCAAAATTAATAAAAATTCAAAACCCACACTAACACAAAATTGTCCAAGAATTTGAGTTTAAATTAGGACAAAGAATAAAACAGCGCAAAATCAAAAAAAATAAAATGAAACCAAAAATTAAAAACAAACAAAAAATAAAAAAAACACACAAAATGAACAAAAAAAAACCAAAAATTAAATAACACACTAAGGATATAATCAGGGTATAATCAATTTATTGAACTAAAATATCAAACACTACTTGTTCTTTTGTTGGGGAAAAATCTCTTACTTTTGCTTTATAAATTATTTTAATTTTTTTCTTTGATTTTTTTGCTTCATCCATAATTTGTTTTTCTACAACCCCAAAATCCCCTTTGTGAATAATCTCATAAAAATGAACCACCCCTCCTTTTTTTATTGAATAAAATGCTTCTTTCAAAAACTGATAACCAGTATGCGGAAGGGGCATCGCAATTCTATCAAAATAATTCTTGAATTTTTTTGATTGCTTTTTTACATCCCCCTTAATTAAAACTATTCGTTCTTCTCCTTTTCCACAACCCTTATTTGATTTATTTAATTCAACATTTTTTTTTGCATATTTGTGAGCAACAGGATTTAATTCAATCGCTATTGCTTTTTTCATTTTTGAGTGTTTTGCGAAAACTATTGGGTACGGAGCCACCCCACTAAACCAAGCACCAACCACTTCCCCTTCTTTAATAAGATTAGAAATTCTAAGCCGTTCCCCACTAAGCCTAGGAGAAAAAAACACTTCCCCAAGTGGAACAAAAAACGAACAAGCACTTTCCTTATAAAATGCAACTTTTTGTTTTTTTCCAGCAATAACTTTTACTTTCTGCACACGGTATTTTCCTTCGTGATTACTCTCAATACTACAAACAGTTTCAAACCTTGGGTGCAATTTAATTAAAGTTTCACCAACCAACTTTTTTTTCTTTGACAACTCTTTAGGAATTTCAATCAATGCAATATTTCCAAAAGAATCAAATGATTTAGGAGCAAATGGTTTTTCTTTTGTGGAAAGTCTAGGAATTAATGCTTCTTTTAAATTCACAAAAATCAACTCCACAAAAAAAATCAAATCAAAAACCTAAATAAAAACCCAAACAAAAACCAAAACAAAATAAAAACATACAAAAATAAAAACAAAATCGATTCATAATATGTAAGAATTTGTTTTCAAAAACAATTAAATATAGTTCTTAACCCCATTTATCTTATGGAAATTAGTGAAATAATCAACGAATATTTCATAAAACCAATAATATCCCCAGAAATACAAGGATACAATTTTGTTAATACCACAATTTTTATTATTCTTCTCATTATAGCGTGCTTAATAATTTACAAAATTTTAAAAAACAAAATTACTTTCAATAATGATTTTTTTATTGCATTAACACCATACATACTGTTCGGAGTGAATTTAAGAGTGATAATGCACCAAATTGAAGCTGGAAAATTAATTATTGAAGGAATCACAAAAACCGCAAACCCACTAGAACTTGGTTTTTGGTTCTTTACCCCAGGGGTATGGATATTAACATTTTTAATGGTCATAGTTGGATTATTAATTGAAGGAATTTATAAAAAAAATAAAAAAATAAAAAATTTTAATAAATTACTAATTTTTGGATTAATTATTACAACGCCAATAGTTCTATTCAATTTAATTAATTTCAATAATTGGATCGCATTCATCGGAACAAGTATTTTAATAATATTAACAACAATTTTAGTAACAACAACAATTCATAAATTTACAAAATACAAAATTTTAGAGGACAAATTAAACTTTTTTATAATTTTAGGCCAAGCAATTGATGGAATCGCTTCAACTATTGCTATTAGTTTTTTTAATTTCGCTGAACAGCATGTAGTTTCAAATTTTGTAATCAACATTCACCCCGCACTTTTTGTTTTAATAAAATTAATTTTAGGAATATTGATTTGTTATAGTTTAGATGATTACGGAAAAGAAAATCCAAAAAACCAAAACTTAACAAAATTCATAAAAATAATTATTGCAATACTTGGATTAGCAACAGGACTTGCTAGTTTAATAAAACTTGGAATAATTTAAACTATTTTTTTCCAAAAATCATAAGATTTCAAAACTCGAACAAATTCATCAAAACCAATCAAAAAGTTTTATTAATTTTATTTTTTTTCGTTTAAATTTTCTTGGTTTTACATAAATACTTTTACCATTTTTTTCAAGTATTTTGGGCCAATTTTGTTTTAACCATTTTTCAGAATTTTTCATTATTTCAGCCCAACCCAATCTCTCAATTTCTTTATCAACTAACCCTCCCCTATGTGGGTGTTTTGCTTTTCTTTCGTGATTACTCCCAAACCCTTGAAAATAATGAGTCAATTCATGCATCAAAACATAGTCAAGAACATACTCAGGAACTTCAATATCTTTTAATAAAGAATTGATTTCAATAATTGAACCAAATTCAACATCAGAGTTCTTGTTATTTTTTAGTGGTTTAATATGACCGAGTTTTCTTGCCCATTTTCCTCCCCACTTAACTACAAGTAAATTTGTTACTCCTCTCTCTTGAAAATTTTCTCGAATTAAAGAAGCTGCTTTTTTTGCCAAATATTTATCATAATCAATTGTTGAAACCATAAATAAAAAAAGAAAAAAAGAATTTAATAAACTAATTATAAAAATTATTTATTAAAGTTAGTTAGTTTAATTCACTTTAACAAAATTATTTTGTTACAACTTGAAGAGTAGTGTTTGTTTCGCCAAGATTTGTTTTTATTTTCAAATCATATGTTCCAGCAAAAATTAAACTATCAGGATTTCTTCTAATTAAACACTTAACTTGTCGCTCTTTGCCCGACTCTACATTTTCAAATAAAACATAAGGACAAAACACAAGTATTTCGTTTGAAGGGGTGGTTACTTCAAGATTTAATGTAATCATTTCATCAGTGTTATTAATAAGAGTTAAATTAAGTTCAGCTGGTTCGGTCGGTTTTTCTTTTAAATTAAGTGGGTTATTTGTCCAAGAAACTCTTATTGGAGGATTCATCATTTGACCAATAACAGGAACAACAACAAAAAACAAAACCAATAAAACTACTAACAACACTATTCCCCAAATTATTTTTGGATCAATATTTGTTTCAGGTAACTCTACTTTAGGTAGATTTATTTTAGGCCCATAGACTGACATAGTAGAAATAGGAAATTAAGTTATTTAAAACTTACTTTTTGGAAAGTTTTGAAAAATAAATCAATTTTAGGGAAGGGTGAATAATTGATCATCTTTTGTATCAAAAAGTTTTGCACGTACCCCTGCATCAAGCCAAGCGTGAGCATAAGAAAAAGCAGCGAGTGCAGTAAGTAGTTCTTTTTTTTCAACAAAATATTTTGCGTCATTGTAATAATTATTAGCCATTGATAAAAAATCTTGTGCAATTAGTTTTTCTTTATCTGATAACCCTTTAACTAATTTTACTCCAAGTGCTTTTTTTGTTAATTTTTCATATTTAGCAACTTTTTCAACCAAATCTTTTTCTAAACTCATACCCACAAACCTCAATACATTTTTTCTAAAAATTCTTTTTCTTTAGCATTTGTTTTTCCAAGAATAATTAAACTCTGTGGAAATAAATCATAAATTTCTTTAAAAGAAATTATTTTTTCTTTACCAAAAATTATTTTTTGTTTCAATGAAGACATTGCGAATAATCCTAAATATTCAAAATTATTTTTTTGATTTCTTTTATTTGATATTTTTTCCAAAATTTCTATTGCTTCTTTACAATTCATTAATCTTTTTGGGTTTTCATCTTTTTTAATATCAAGCAAGCAAAGAGTGTGTAACCCAATTTTTTGATTTTCTAAAATTTGGTCAAAAAAGGTTTCGGGTTCAAAATTTTCTTGATGGTAACAAATTGTTACGGTTCTACCAAACTTATATTCGTCGAGCCCGGTTTCTGCAATTGTATTAGTTATTGAAATACCTGGAATAACTTTATACTTAACATCATTTTCTTTTGAATCAATTAATAACTGAATGTGGGTAGTCGCGGTTAAAGCATTACCAATAATCAATAACGCAATATTATTGCTTTTTGCTGATAAAAGAACAGAATCAAATTTTTCTTCAACTCCCTTTCTTCCAAGAAGAATCACTTTTTTTCCAACCAATTCCTCAATTTCATTAATAGTTCCTTGAGAATACTCTGAAGTATACCCTTCTAAAAATACTGAATCGGAAGATTTGATTGCTTCAATTGCTTCAAGAGAAATTTGTTTAGAATTTAAACCAATACCAATCAAATACAACATTCTTATCAAATAAATTTTGTCAAGAAAGGTTTTAATACTGCCTCTAACACCCACAACACAATTTAATAAAAAACTGGATATGGGTTATTTGATTATTTGATTATTCAATTATTTTCTTTTTTTTGTTTTTTTGATTTTGATATTTTGTTTAGTGATTAATTCACCTTTATTTGATTTACTTCTTGGGATTTTTGTAGGGTGATTTTCTCTCAAATAAAACAATGTTTTTTCTTTCAATCTGGTTAAATAAGTTCTTGGAAAAGTGGCAGCAGCAGCAGGAATATGCCCTCCCCCTCTACCTTTTTTCGCTTCTTGTACTGCAAAAAAAGCCAATTTTCCACAATTTACTTTAAAGTCATTTCTTCTAAAAGAAGCCCCAAAATTTACTCCTTGATCTTCAAAAATCACAATAGTGCTGCTAGACAATTCTTTTGAAATCAAATTACTTAATTTTGATCTAAAATTAGGTTTTGTTTCAAAAAAATAAACATTCGCGTCCTCAACAAATATTGCTTCTGTATAAAATCTTTTCTTTTCACGCAAAAGAGCTTCATCAAATTCTTTTTTCAAATCACTAAACCAAGAATCAAACAAATCTCTTGGAGATTTTGCAGAACACAAAAACTCAAACAAATCAGTTATTTTTCTTGAATGTGCTGCAGAAATACAACCAACAATCCCTGCTAACTCGTGCAACTCTTCTTCGCTAATAGAATGATTTTTTGAAACTTGTTTAATAAACCTAGCCCATTCTTTAAATGCATAATCCCCAATAACTCCAATTGCACAAACCCAATCAATTCCACCAAAAATATCATAAACCATTTTTGAGGCAGGATAATGCGAAGGAGTAACTTTTGAAAAATCCCAAGGTTTTATAGAAAAATACTCTGTTTGTACAAAATTTAGTGGCAAAGTTTCGTGATGATCAATCACCAAAAATTTTCCAACATTTTCTCCAACATGTTCCAAAACATCAGAAATAAAACTTTCATTCAAATCCAAAAATAAAGTTCTATCAAATTTTATTTTATTAAAATCATCAAAAAATCTTGCTTGTTTCATACTATGATCATAGAAAAAAATTTTTGATTGCGCTCCACTCATATCAACAAATAATTTAGCTTGAACAGCCGAGGCCAATCCATCCTCATCATTATCCGAAACAATAGCAATATTCATTCCGGGCTCAATTGCAAGAAAATCAAAAACCTCTCTTCTAATTGTACTAATAGATTTCATACTCCCCAGCTCTCGAATAAATAAAGAAAAACACCCTTATATTCTTTTCTAAACACTTGATAATTAGCAAAATAACGAATTTTAAAGGTAAAGAGATTTATGAATCAAAGAGAATTTTTGAGAAAACAAATGCTAAAAAAAACAAGAGAACAAATAGAAGAAAAATTTGCTGGAAAAGAAATACACATAATTAAAGCAATAAATTTACTAACTGATCTTGAATCAATAAATAACTTAATGACAGAAAATTTAAACGAGTGGAAACTAAGACAACCCACAGGAGAAGCCGAAAAAGAATTTTTGAATTTAGAAAAAAATGTTAAAAATATTAATGAACAAAAAGAAAAACTAATAGAATTTATTGAAAAAGAAATGAGTACAGAATTCCCTAATTTTTCAACAATTGCAACACCAATAATTGGGGCAAAATTACTTGCAAGTGCAGGATCTAAGAAAAAACTATGCTTTGCTCCAGCATCAACAATACAAGTATTAGGAGCAGAAAAAGCACTATTCAACCACATAAAACACAAAACAAGATGCCCAAAACACGGACACATATTCAACCACCCACTACTGCAAAGGTTACCAAAACAAAAAAGAGGAAAAGCAGCAAGAGTAATAGCAGGAAAATTATCAATCGCACTAAAACAAGATTATTTTGGTGGAGAAAATAATTCAAAAATGGTTTTTAAAGAACTTGAAAAAATAATTGAAAAAATTTCAAACGAACCAGAAAAAATAAAAAAACCAAATCAACCTTCACAAAAAAATAAACCCGAACACCGAACATTTACTCCCGAAGAAAGAAGAGCATTTTTTGAAAAACAAAATAAAGAAAAAACTTTTTACAAAAACAACAAAACAACTAACCAAACAACACCACAAAACTCAAATAATAAAAAAACAACCAATAAAAAAGATTTCAAAAAATTTAATAAATTTAAAAAATTCAAAAAGTTCAAGAAAAGAAACTAATTTGCCAAAAAAATAATATAACAATTAATGTTTTTGGGTGAAAAAAATGAAAAAACTTTTTGAAGGAATATATTCTGATTCAAAATCAATTTACACAAAAAACCTAAACAAAGGAAAAAAAGTGTATGGAGAAAAAATAATCAATAAAAATAATGAAGAATACAGAGAATGGAATCCTTACAGATCAAAATATTGTGCAGGAATAAAAAATGGGTTGAAAAAAAATATTTTTTTTGAAGGATGCACTGCACTATATTTAGGAAGTGCAGAAGGAACAACAGTAAGCCACATCTCAGACATTGTTGAAAAAAACGGGGCAATATTTTGTGTTGATTTGAGCGAAATAGCAATGCACAAATTAACCAAACTTGCAGAAGAAAGAGAAAACATTTACCCCATACTTAGTGATGCACAAAGAATTGAAAATTATAAAGAATTTTTAGAAGAAAAAGTAGATGCACTATTTCAAGATATTTCACAAAGAAATCAAGCAGAAATATTTTGCAAAAACGCAGCATTTTTAAAAAAAGGATCTTATGGATGCTTGTCATTAAAAACCAAAAGTATTTCCCAATCAAAAACCAAACAAGACATACTAATTGAAGAAAAAAAAATATTAGAAAAAGAATTTATGATTGAACAAATACTATCAATCGAGCCATACGAAAAAGAACATTACTTAATATTAGTTAAGAAAAAGTAGTTTGATTTTTATGAAAAAAGAACTTGTAAGAAAATTTTTTCACATATTTTTTGGAACACTAATTTTATTCATAATTTATTTACTGGATACTGAAAAAAGTTTTTACTTATTACTCGCAATAACCACTATTGGAATAGTTCTTAGTTATTTAATAAAAATAGGAGTAAAAATAAAACCACTAACAACAATAATTAATTATGTCCAAAGAAAACAAGAAAAAAACACACCGGGAAAAGCTGCAATAATGTTTTTTTTATCCAGCATCATTATTTTATTTTTATTCCAACAAGAAAAAATGATAATAATTGCGATTTTAGCAGTCCAAATTTATGCTGATGGTTTTGCAGCGATTTTTGGAAAAAAGTTTGGGAAAATTAAAATATTTGAAAAAAAAACTTGGGCAGGAACAAGTACTTTTTTTATTATTAGTTTTTTTTGTTTAATTCATTTTTTTGATCCAATATACACACTAATATTATCTCTAATTGCAACAATTATTGAAGTGCTACCAATTGATGATAATTTGGGGGTCCCACTAGGACTTGGAATTGTAATTAAATTAAACCAATTTATTCTATAATAAATCACAAAACTATGTTGCTTTTCAACACCAATTATTTTTCACTATTAATGATTTTTCACTATTAAGGATTTTTCATTATTAATAACTAATATAAAACCTAACTTAGAAAAATTGTTTAGAATTACTAGCCCCGTAGTATAGTGGATAGTATAGCGCACTCCTAAAATCATTTTATTTGAGCAAAAATATTATGATTGAAGATAGGCGTAGACTCGGGTTCAATTCCCGACGGGGCTGTACTTTTTACTGAAATAAAAAATAACCACCAAAAAGAATAAAAATAACTACAAACCATATTTGTTTATATGAGAAAAAGAATACCTCAATCAGGAATGACTCCAGGAATGAAAGTAAATGCAAAAAGAATGAGGACAACTAAAGGAGTTAGAAACAAAATTGCGCGTAAAACTCTTGCTGGATCAATTTCAAATGCTACAACAATTAATTTAAATACTCACTTAATGACTTCCCTTGCCAGAAAATATAAAGTAAACACTGCTAACGGAACTCAGTTTGCAGAATTAATGGAAGCAATAAAAACAAACAGAGTATCAATTTATACCCCTTATGGACAAAGCGAAATCGCAAGAGTTTTTTTAGGGCCGAATCCCTCAATGGCACAAATTGAAGAATTGAGAAACATACTTTCGGATTACAGAAAACAAATGAATATACAAAGGGACTTAAAAAACGCGACTAGTGGGATAAGAGAAATGTCAGTGAGTGTTAGTAGTGGGCGAGTTTATGTTAAAGAGAAAGGTTTTTTGGCAAAACTATTAAGAAGATAAACACCAAAAAAATATTAAGAAAACAAATACCAAAAAAAATAAATATTGAGAAAATAAACACTGTGAAGATGAATACCAAGAAAATAATAAACCCCATTAAAACTAATATTTATTGACAGTTGTCGAAACGCTTTTTAATCGGTTGGAGTAATAATGTATTATGGATAAATTATCAATGACCATAGCTGGAGAAATTGCACTCTCTTCTGATCCTGGTGGATCAATGAAAAAATGGAGAGAAATATTTGCTGTACATCAAACCGAACTAGCTAATTTTTTGAAAGTATCTTCATCAACAATTAGTGATTATGAAGGGGGACGAAGAAAAAACCCAGGAATTAATGTTGTTTCAAGACTAGTTAATGCATTAATAGAAATTGATAAAACCCGAGGAGGAAAAGTAGTTAAACAACTTGAAAAAGATTTTAAACAAGATGAATCAACCGCATTTGATAGTCACGAATTTGCCAGTGGAATAAAAGCAACAGATCTTGTAAAAAAAATCAATGGTAATATTATTTGTTTACCACACAAATTAAAAGAAGAACAAGTTTTTGGTTACACAATAATTGATTCAATAAAAGTAATTCTTGAAGTTCCAGTTCATGAATACATGATGCTTTATGGTAAAACACCAAACAGAGCACTTGTTTTTAGACATGTAGAAAATGGTAGAAGCCCACTAATCGCAGTAAAAATTGGTAGATTTTCTACTGATATGAAACCAAGTATGATAATTTTACACGGACAATTTAATGAACAAAAACCAGTAGACCCAATTGCAATCAAAATCGCTGAAAGCGAAAAAATCCCACTAGTAACAACAGGAATAGCAATAGAAGAACTAACAAAAGCACTATCAGAATATGAAAAATGAACATTCATTAAAAAAAATTAAAAAAACAAAAAAATAAAAATCAAAAAAATAAAAAAACATTAAATCATTTTTTATTTTTTCTTTAAACAAAAAGTAAATCTGAACACAAAATTTCCTCTTCCACCATCTTCCCCTATTAGTTTTTTTGAAGTGGTAACTTTCATATCAAACATTTTTGAAATGGCTCTAACAATTCTTGCCGCTGCTTTTTTATCACCGATCCAAAGATCATACCCTTGTGGAATTTCAATTATTTTTGAAGTTCCTGCAAGAGAATTTGTTTCTCTTTCTTTATCCAACATTGACATTGCAGTATCATAAATTTTTTTTGCTTCTGACTTTTCTGCCCTAATTTGAACCACTGCTTCTCTATAATTAGCATTAAGTTTTGTACACGCATCACAAGTAGTTGGTTTAATTTTAAACACAATTTCTTTTTCTTGACTAACCAAAACATTCTCAATAAACCCTTCAACTTTTATTAAAACCTCATACATCAAAACATCAGAGTTAAGTACTTGAGTAACTTCAACAAAAGGTTTAGGAGAATTAAGTTCAGGAGCATATTTTATTTTTGCTAAAATTTTTTCACTAATTGTTGTTTCACTCAAAGGAAACCATTTTTGGTTAAAAATAAATTTTCCACAAATTTTACAAACACTAAAAGTTGGTTTTTCTATTGTGAATAATTCTTTTTTTCCTAAATAACAATCACTACAATGTCCTTTAATCAAAGCGGAAGTATCTTTTCCACACTTTGCACAAAATTTGTTAAAACTCATAAAAATATAATGTAAAACAACAACACATCAATACAACAAAATGAATATAATTTAACCAAAACAATTTAACTAAAACAATTTAACTAAAACAATTTAACTAAAACAATCCAACCAAAACAACCCAAAAACCAAAATAATTCAACCAAAATAATTTAATTATCACAATTTAATTATCACGACAAAATATAATGCCTAATCAAATTCTATTTTTTTGCCCATTTGTAAAACCACTGTTTCTATTCCAAGAGTTGATTCTATTTTTTTCTTAAAAACAGGCATCACTTTTTTGTCGCCGTGAACCAAAAATACTTTTTTTGGATCCCACGCTTTTAATGATTTTAGCATTTCTTCTTGAGAAGGATGTGCAGAAAACTCAAACTTCTCATATTTACACAATGGTTTTATTATTGAACCATCTTTTCCAAACGGAACTTTCCCTTCATCCATCAACATTCTTCCAGGAGTTCCTTCGGCTTGGTATGAAGTTAAATGAATCTTGCTCCGTGGATCATTAATTAATTTTTCTAAATATCCTACAACAGGCCCTCCTTTCATCATTCCTGAAGTCGTTACAATTATGCAAGGTTTTTTTAGTGCTTTCTTTCTACCACTTTGTCCCTTTACCCATATAGCATCATTTAATGCTCGTTTTAGTTGCTTAGGATCTTTAATCAAATCAGAGTGTTTAATATAAATCTCGGCCATTTGTTTGCCCATCCCATCCAAATAAATATCCGCATCAATGTGATAATTACTCAACACATCAAGCACTTCTTGACTTCGCCCAACTGCTAAAACAGGAACTATTGCCCATCCACCAGAATTGATTGTTTCTTGAACTGATTCACAAAATCTTTTTTCAACATCTTTTCTGTTAGGGTGAATTCTATCCCCATAAGTTGATTCAATCATAACATAGTCAACTTTACCAACACTCATATCACACCCTTTGTGCAATCTTGTTTCTTCCAACTTATAATCACCAGTGTATAAAAATGATTTATCATTAAAAGTTAATTTTGTTAAAGCAGAACCCAAAATATGTCCTGCGTCAAAAAACTCTAAAGAAACTTCTTTTGTTAAATGAAGTTCCTTTTTGTAAGGTGCCACAAAATTATATCTGTGTGTTCGTTCTATTTCTGCTTTATTATATTTTGGAGCCATTCCTTCAAACTCGGCTATTTTTATTGAATCTTTCCACAAAACATCACTAATATCAAGGGTTGGTTGAGTCATAAAACTCAAACACTCTGATTTTTTATAAAAATAAGGAAGTAATCCTGAATGATCAAGATGAGCATGAGATAAAATTACTGCTTTAACGTGTTCATTAATTTCTAGTGGATAATCAACCGATTCTGGATTTAATTTGATTCCATAATCAAGCAAAAATTTTTCTCCAAAATCAAGTACAAAAGCACTTCTTCCAACTTCTTCTGCCGCTCCATGCGCGGTTAAACTAAACACAAAAAACACCTAACCATTTTATTATATCCTATTAACTAACAATAAAAAGGCTTTATATTATTTTGCTTTACTGCAAAAATTAACACTAAAACAATTTGTTAAAAAAAAAGAAAAAAAGAAACCGCAAAACACGGCTTCTTTTCAAATTACTTAACTACCTAATTAACTATGTATTTAACTACAAGAACCTGTTGTTGTTTTTTGATTAACGCTTGGTGCATCGCATCCTGTTAATTTTGCGAAACCGGAAATTGTTCTTTCAGGATCTACTTTCACTCCGTTCAAAAACACTGATGGGTAACCAGTAACACCAACGCTTTGGCAATAATCTTCCTTACCAACACATTCAAAATAAATTGGTTCTACAACACTAAATCCACCAAGGTTACTAACCAATGCATTTGTGTATCCACACCAATTAGCTCCATAAATAACAACATTTTTGTCAGCCAAACAATTCATAAAAGAACCTAAAGCTTCAATTTCTTCTGCGGAAAGTTCGCTAACCTCTTGTGGTTGTTCTTGTTCTTGGGATTCGGTTTCTGGAATTTCAAGAGGTTTTGTTATATCAAGAACTGGTAATTGTGGTAAAATCAAATTATTTCCACTCATATAAAATAAACCAGCACCAACCACTTGGTCACTTTGATAAATCTCATATTCTAATTCAAACAAACTATTACCCAAATCATTTACATCAGTAACTTTTGCTGAAAGAGAACTATCAAGAATCAAATTTTTGTTAACATAATTTTCTACATTACTTTTCAATAAAACTAAATCAACACTACTATTTGAATCAGATATTTTTTCGTTATTCCCAGTTATTGCAAAATAACCAAATACCAAAAAAGCACCTAAAAGTAATCCAATAATTAAAACCACTACTGATACCAGTATTAATTTTTTTGAATCATTTGAATTACTAGAATTGCTTTGCTCTACTTGTTGGTTCTTAGAACCACGATGTTTAATATGCTTAGCCATAATACACACTCCTAAAAATAAAATTCACTAATTAAATCCACTAACTAAATTCACTAACTAAATTCATCAACTGAATTTTCTAACTAAAAACTTATTAAATCAATAA
>JAAZKV010000034.1 GCA_012799645.1 Candidatus Iainarchaeum sp.
AACCAAAAAAGGTTCAACTTTTTTTCCTCTAACACTAAGACGACCACTCTTTTGCATAATCTAAAACCCCCTTAATAATCGTAACAGCAATTCCTAAAGACAACAAAGCTAAAAGCATTTGAAGAATATAACTAGTACCCCCACCAAGTAAATCAAACATGTAAACTAAAACCCAACCTGTAATCAAACCAAGAACAAAAGGAAATCTAAACATATAACAAATAGCACCAATAAGTAATAAACAAATAAAAGCAAACAAAGTAAAGTCTCCACCAAACCAACCGAACACGAACTCACTAACAATATCTTGCATTGTTGTTATCGCTAAAATCATTGTCATCACTTCCTGAATCCTGAATAAATCATCATGAATAAATAAACTAATCCTACTAATTGAATTATCAAGAATATTCCTTTAATTATCCAAGCTATCCAAACAAAACCTGCAAACCCTGCTATTATGGGTGCGAAAAAGTAATCAATCCAAAACAAGAAACCGAATAATATCATTAAAATAAAATTAACTAAGTTTAATATCAGTGAAGGAGCATTCAATGCTAATCCTAATCCTCCAAGTAAAGCACCTAACAAATCAATGTCAGTCCTTGCTTCTGTTGAACCTGTTACTCCTGTTGTTGAATTACTCAAAGCATTCATGTCATCCTTTAAGTTCATGTACCATCCTTCTATTTCATCTTGTTTTGTTTGAGATAAACCGAATTGGTATGTAGAAGTTCCTTCGGTATTGTTTGGCAAGTAAGTCATGAACATGAACATAGCATTGATTGCTATGATCATAATAACAAAAGGCATTAATGCGTTCTCTATTCTAGCCATTAATTCTCACTCCTTAAATAAAATATTGAAGTTATAATCATTAATACTAGAGCAACCCACCAAAACCAACCTAAATAAGTAAATACTGCAAGAATACCTAAACCAGCTATCAATAATCCTTTAGGATTCACAAAATTGAATGAAAAAACCATTCCACCAAGCAAAATAATCATTAAAACTACTGACAAGATTGTAGTTAAAGGACAAGGTAATAAAGGGTCTGTAGAGCAACCAAAGTCAAGTCTAGCATTGATGAATAAGTTTTGAGTGTCTATATTGCTTGTTGTTCCAATAATCCATTTCTTTGTATAAGTAAACATGTAAGCATTTGTGTCAGTGTAAACATTCACATCAGCGTAAATTGTTCCTGTTGTATAAGGAATGTTTGTTTTAAGTATTGTTGTTGTACAGGAAGTGTTACATACTCCTCCAGTTGAATAAAAAATATTCTTATCAGTACCATTCAAAGTGTATAAATCAATTGTTGTAAAATTAATTTTTGAACCATTAACCTTGTAACCTATGCTTGTAGCTTCTTTTGAAATAAAATCAGTTACAGGATTCCAAACTAAATTAATGAACGAACCATCAACTCCTTGAATTTCTCCTGTTACTAAATTCAGTGTCCAATAAACTACACTTGAAGTTACTGAATAATTTTGAGTTTCAAAAATAACTACACCATTGTAAGTAAAGTCGAGCCAATACTTATCTCCAGCAATCAAAAAGAATAAAGCATTACCAGTAACATCACTAGCTCCATTCGAAATCAATGTTTTTACTCCACCAATGTTTTTGTAGATATTCACTATTATATTTTGTATTGAATCTCTTTTTGGGTCTTGGAAAACAAACTTTACAGCAATACCATCATCAGCTGAAAGCAAATAAGGTTGAAGAGTATCTGTTAAAGGGTTTCCTGTGTATAATTTACTCCATCTTCTTTTAAAGTAAGTTCCTGCAACATCTTGAACAGC
>JAAZKV010000013.1 GCA_012799645.1 Candidatus Iainarchaeum sp.
CAAAATTATTTTATACAAAAGAACATTCTCTCTTATACACATTATTTTTAACTTTATTGTTTTTCATACCTGATTTTATTTATTATGGAAAAATGGTTGGTCTTGGAGCAACCCTTTGGTCTTCACTTTATGTTGGTTTAATGCCAGCCTTACTTGGATTTGTAATACTAGTTTATTTTATTATTTGTTTTGAAAAAAAACAAAATGTGCTTAAATTAGCAGTACTTTTCTGTTTAGGCATATTGTCCCACTTTATTTTCGTAGTAATAATTTTATATTTATTAATTAATTTACTAATTGATTTTAAAAGAAAGTCTGAAATTATTTTAATTTTCATTATTGGATCCTGTTTAAGTGCGTTCTGGTGGATACCGGCAATAATTTACAAAGAGTATACCGTGATCGCATACTACATGTTACCATTGGTTAATTTTACTTGGGTATTAATACTACTTTCTTTTATTTGTATTTTATATAGATGGAACAAAATTGAATTTAAATTTTTCAAATTTTATTTCGTCGGGATGGTACTATTTTTGATTTTAATACTTGCAGAAAAATTATTTATAAATGGTCAAACTTTTAGAGTATTTTTCGTTTTAATATTTTTCCTAAGTCCAATATTATTTGATTCACTAATACATTTTTACAATCAATTATTAAAAAGAATGAAAATTAAATCAACATTAACTCCATTATTTTACATATTTTTAATTCTAATTATTACATCCTCATTTTTTATTGATTATAGTTCAAAAACATTTATTGAATTTGATATAGAAAAATTAGATTCAAACAACATTTTCTTAATTTTAGGACCGGTTGAAGATAATATTTTTGCACACCATGCTTTATTTTATGAATTTACAAACAATTTAGGCGGCCGTGCATTGAGAGGGTTATTTGCCGAACAATCACCAAATATTGTATTTTCATCAGGATTAAGTCTATTATCTAACCCAAAAGAATTTATTTGGGGGACTATTGCAATAAAAGGTGACCAAATAGATATAACCAAATTTAGTCAATTAATGAATATAATGGGTAGCACATCAATTATTTCAACCGAAGGGATAAACAAAAATTTACCAGTATTAAAAATGAGAAAAATAGGGACACAATATATTAAAAAAAATGAAAACAAATTATTATGGTTTGATACGAATAAAATTTTTGAAAAAAAAGATATTATTGAATATTATTTTACAGATTCTAACACAATAGAAATTCTAAATTATATTCCGGATTATTATACCGGCACAGATTGGATTAAAGACAACAGCCTGTATTTATCAAAAACTGGTAAAATTATCTCATTAACAAAAATAACTGACTCTTACCCCAATAACTCTGCTAAAATATTAAATTATTCTAGAAAAAATAATCACATCACTTTTTTTATTGATTCAAACACAAATGTCCCAATATTAATTAAAGAATCATACTTCCCAAACTGGAAAGCATATATTAATGGAAAATTAACTCAAATTCATGTTGCGTCCCCAAATTTAATGATAATTAATGGTTATGGAAATGTTGAATTAAGATTTGAAAAAAGTTATTTTGAAATTTTTTCTTTATTCTTTTCGTTGGCAATATTTATTTTAATTTGTATATTATTCGTAAAAACTAAAATTAAACAAAAATTTTAACTACTACTTATTTTTTTAATTGGACTGTACTGATTTAAATTTCACTCTTAATTCACATAATTATCAATTAATAGTTACGCCATTAAATTCTTAGAAAAAACTTTATGTTGAAAAAAATCGCAATTTTTTTTTAACAATAAGGTTTTTTAATGTGTTAATTCTTTAGTTTGTTGTTGGGGTGTTTTTTTGTGGGTGCTCTTGAAATCACTTTTTTTGCTATTGGGTGTATTATTTTTATTGGTTATTTAGGAATGATTTTTTTTAACAAAACAAAGATTCCTGAAATTATTTTACTCCTAGTTATTGGGTTAATTATTGGACCGATTGCGGGGATTGTTGATCCACAAGGAATAGCTTTTTTTGAAAGCATATTACCATTTTTTGCGACTTTTGCGTTAATGATTATTTTATTCGAAGGTGGGTTGCACCTAAATTTTTTCAAAATAATAAAAGCGATTAGTGGATCGTTCATATTCACTATTATAGTGTTTATTTTATCAGTTGTTTTTTGCACTGGGATTACTCTTGGGTTAAGTAGTTTGGGTTTGTTACACTTTGATTTACTAACCTCAATAATGTTTGGAGCAATTCTTGGAGGAACAAGTTCAGCTATTGTTATTCCGCTAGTGAATAGTATTTCTACACAAGAAGAAACAAAAACCCTTCTTAGTCTAGAATCAGCACTAACTGATGCTTTAAGTGTTATCACAGTTGTTGCTATTGGAGAATTAATTATTCTACAAACAATTGATCTAACAAATGTAACCTCATCAATTCTAGCAGCGTTCTCTATTGCTGCGGTGGTGGGAGGATTGTTTGGATTATTGTGGTTAAGAGTGTTGAGTTTTTTAGAAAAAAAACCATACGAGTATCTAATGACACTCGCTGCATTAATGTTACTATACTCAATTATTGCTACATTCAAAGGAAACGGAGCTATTGCTGCACTAACATTCGGGTTAGTGCTTGGAAATAGTGAAGAAATAACCTCAATGCTAAAAATAACTACTCGAAAAGTAGAAGGGTCAATAAAAAACTTTCAAAAAGAAATATCCTTCCTAGTAAGAACCCTATTCTTTGTGTATTTAGGAATATTATTCAAATTCGAGTACCTAACCATTCAAGTTATTGGAGCAACAATACTAATAGTTGTATTCCTATACATAGCAAGAGTGATTGGAACAAAAATTATTTCAAAAATAAAACCAGTGTTTAAAGAAGACAAAAAAATCATATCAACAATGCTGGCTAGAGGATTAGCAGCAGCAGTGCTAGTATCAATCCCAGTGAGTATGAATCTAGGACTAGAACAAGCACTACTAGATGAATTCACTGCAATCGCGTTCCTAGTAATATTCCTAACAAACATAGTAACAACAATAGGAGTGTTCATATCAGAAAAAGAAAACAAAACAAAAAAGAAAAAAACACCCGGACAAAAACTAATAGTAACAGAATAAAAAACAATAAACAAAAACAAAAAAAAAAACAAATAATGAAATAAAAAATAATTAAAAAAATTATAAAAAAATAATTAAAAAAAATAATGAAATAAAAAAAAACAAAAAAAATAACCAAATAAAAAAAATTATTAAATAAACAAGTAACAATAATAAAAATAATAAACAAATAAAAATAATTAAATAAAAATTATAAAAAAACAAAATTTTGAGGTGAAAAAAAATGGGTAATTGTTTTTTGTGTGATGATTTTGTAGGTGAAGAAAACGGGGATGGTGGAGTAAAAGGATTCACTATTGGAGAAAGAGAAATTTGTAAATCTTGTTTAGAAGAACTAAAACACAGATTGAATCAAGTAGAAGCACGCGCTCCAATTGACCGAGAAAAACAAGAAGAAACAATAGAAGAAAACGAACCAGAACAAGAAAACACAGAAGAACAAAACCCATTCAGTGCAAAAGTCACAGAATAATTAAAAAAAACCGCTAACAAAAGTATTTAAATAACTAAAAAGAATAATTATTAACAAAGAATTTTTACAAAAAATTTTGACACAAACAAAAAAGGGATATTGATTTTTGATGAAGAAAGTAAAGAAAAAAACCAAAATCGAAAAAAAAACCAAGAAAAAAAGACCTAATAAGTACGCAAAAAAGAAATTCATTCCGCCAAGAACGGTTTTTGGTTGGGAAGATAGAGAACATATCTCAAAACCCAAAGCAAAAAATTTTAGAGAACCAAAGAAAAAACCACTAAAATGGGATATTCCTTGGTTAAAAAACTTGCTCAACCCAGAAAAAATACCAGAACCAAAAAAAGAAAATTTTGTTGAAAAAGAAGAAAGAACAGTGAGAAAACCAATTGTTAGTGCAAGAGAAATAATTACTAAAGAAACAATTGTTACAGAAAAAAAAGTTACAAAAACCCCAATAATTAAAGAAACCAAAACAACAAAAACCGAAGAAGGAATTTTACCAAAACTAATGATTTTAGTAATCGGATTATGTTATTTAGTTTTTTTGTTAATATTATCAACAATGTTCGTGCAAGTAACTTACGAAAACTACTCGTTTATTGAAAACACATTCTTTACACTAGCAATAATTTCAATAATACTCGCAGCGATTTATGCATACACAAGAGAAGTGTTCAAAGGATTTATTTACATATCAATAATTCTATTAATCTACATTCTCATAGGAACAATAATTGCAGAACCACTACTAAAAACACTAAACGTACTACTAATTGTACTAACAATACTACCAATACAAGTGTATTTAGTAAAATATGTTAAATAATTCAAAAAAAAACTCTAAACCAAACAAATTATTCTAATAAATAATTACAAACACAAATCAAAAAAAACAATCAAAACACTCCTATAAATCAACAAAAAACAACAATAATGTATATTTTGTTACATAAAAAACCAAAGATGTTTTATAAAAAACACAGCAATATAAAATATTTATGAGAATTACAAAAAAAGTTAGTGCTTTACGCTTGCAGGAATTGTTTCCAATTAGCCTTGAAGGAAACATTAGTTTTGTAACAACATTTTACACTGAATCATTTTGAAAAAAACAAAACTATCCTCAAAAAAAAACATAACAACTAATTGATTTTTTTTTAATTTCAAATTAATTTTTAATAATTTTTTTTAGCTTTATTTTTACATTATTTAAATTTTACACTAATTTCTTTTTTAATTTCACATTAATTTTTTTAAATTTTGTATTAAATCCACATTAATTTTGTTTTTCAAAAAAATGTTTTTTTAGAGGTAAATTTCTTATTTTTAGAGCAAAAAATAGCTAATTTTAGCACTATATTTAAATACAGATTAGAGTTTGAGATATACAACATCATTAAATAATTCGGAGGGAATTAAAATGGTTGGATTATTCAGTAAAAAGCCAAAAAAGAAAGCATTCGGAGGATACAATATTTGTTTCAAAGGATGTGACGACACTCTTGAAAGTGTTTTTGGTAAAGAAAAAATTGCTCCAAGTGAAATGACAAAAAAACTTTGGGCATATGTAAAAAAGAAAAAAATATCAGGAAAAGATTAAAATAGAAAAACTATTTTTTATTTTGAAAGGTGAAAAAAACTCACCTTTCATAAATAATTTTTAAAAAATAAATAATTTTTAAAAAATAAATAATTTTTGAACTAACAATTTTTTAAAACAAACAATTTTTGATTCAATAATTTTGTGAAATAATAATTTTTAAAAAATAAACAATTTTTTTTTGAAAACTAATAATTTTTAAAAAACTAATAAAATATTAAGATTAATAAATGGTTAGTGGATTAAATATTGTATGAAAAAAATAATTTTTGCAATAACAATTTTTGCAATTTTGTTACTTTTTGGTTGCACTAATAACCAAAATGATGATCAATACAATGACCATAATTTTGTTACTTTTAAAGAAATTGATAATTCTGTTTGTGCTATTGATGGAAAACCAATAATTAGATTATACTCAACTACTGGGTGCCCCCATTGTAAATGGATAAATGATACCTACAATAACACGGTGAATGAATACGCAAATCAAGGAAAAATTATTGCCCACCACTACGAATTTGATACAAATAAAGATACATTAAATCCCGAAATTAGTGGAATCTCTCCACAAGAAGAAGCGCTTTTTTTAGAATTTAATCCAAGAGGAACTATCCCCACATTTATTTTTGGATGCAAATATTACCGAATCGGAAACGGGTACGAACCAACAGGAAAAACCACTATTGAAAAAAACAAAGAACGACTTGAACTAGAAGAAGCAGAGTTTAGAAAAATAATAGAAAAACTAATCAATGAAACAAAACAAACAAACTAAAAAAAAATCAAACAAATCAAAAAAAATTCAATTAAACAAATTATTCAAAAAAAAATTCAAATCAATCTAATTGAATAAAACTTTCTTAATGAATAGATTTAAAACTAAATTCTCTCAAATTTTAAATAATATGGCTAAAACTAATGAAGTGTTAAGACTAGATAAGGTTTCCAAAATTTACGGAATGGGTGGAGAAAAAGTAATTGCCCTCAACAATGTTGATGTAACTATTTTTAGGAATGAATACACTTCAATTATGGGTCCTAGTGGTTCAGGAAAAACCACTTTGCTTGATGTGTTAAGCACTATGTCAAAACCAACTTCAGGAAATGTTTTCATTGAAGGAGTGAATACTACAAAAATGACTAATAGTGAGCTTGCTTCTTTTAGAGGAAACACAATTGGTTTTGTTTTCCAAACATTCCACTTATTTCCACGACTCACTGCTCTCGAAAATGTGATGACACCAATGTGGATTAATGGAGTGCCAAGAATTGAAAGAGAAGCTCGAGCAAAAACACTTTTAGAAAAAGTTGGGCTTAAAGATAGAATGGAACACAAACCCGGAGAATTATCAGGTGGACAAAAACAAAGAGTAGCAATTGCTCGTGCGCTCGCAATGAATCCCCCACTAATTGTTGCTGATGAACCAACAGGAAACCTTGACACAAAATCAGGAGAAATAGTAATGGATATAATCAAAAAACTCCACAAGGACGAAAAAAGAACAATAATTCTAGTAACACACGACAAAAATGTTGGAAAACAAGCAGAAAAACACATTTATATAAAAGATGGAAAAATAATAAAAAACGAAAAAATAGAAACCAACAAAAAAACAAAATAAAACAAAAAAAACAAAAAGAAATTAAAAATAAAAATAACAAAAAGGAATTTAAAAAAAAATTCAAAAAATTTAAAATAAAAATAAAAAAAATGAATTTAAAAAAATTCAAAAAACAAAATAAAAAAATATTTTGTCAAAAATGTTTTATCAAAAATGTTGTAAAAAAAATTTTTTAAATAATTTTTATGTCTTTATTAATTTTTGATTTAATAGAGAATTCTTTGCGAAATCTTGGGCGAGCAAAAATAAGAACTCTCCTTACTCTTCTTGGAGTAATTATTGGGATTAGCGCTATTGTTAGTTTGATGTCGGTAGGGAATGGGTTTAGTAATTCTATCGAATCCCAATTAACAGAACTAGGATCAAACACTATTTTTGTTATCCCTATGGGGAGTAGTTTTGTTAAAAACACAAGAATGACTCCGGGAGATATTAGTTTTATGGAAGGAGTAGCGGGAGTAACCCAAGTTGCTCCTGTGTATTCAACAAGTGCAATGCTTGAATTCAATAAACAAAAAATAAATGTACAAGTAAGTGCGGTGGATTCAAAAAACGCTAATATTTTTGACAACACAGGATCGTTCACTGTTGCGGAGGGAAGATTTGCTGGCGCGAACGAATCAGGATCAATTGTTATTGGAGACAAAATCTCTAACACTTTTTTTGACAAAAAAATTGAAATAAAAAAACTAGTAAAACTCAACGGAGAAGAGTACAGAGTAATTGGAGTACTTGCTCCACAAAACCAATCATTTGGTGGAGGATTTAGTGGGAGCACTAGTGTATTAATGTCGCTTGAAGCGTTCAAAAGAATTGTTCCAAACCCAAGCGCCCAAATTATTTTTGTAAAAACAATTAGTGCAGAGTCAGTGAATCTTGTAGCGAGTGATATTAAAGAATACTTTGAAGAAAAGTACGGAGAAGGAGTGGTTATTGTTTCAAGCGCTGAACAACTTTTAGAACAAGTAGAAGCAATACTGGGAATTGTTACAATATTTTTAACAGGGGTTGGAGGAATAGCAATACTTGTAGGAGGAGTAGGGATAACAAATTCTATGGTTACTTCAGTTCTTGAAAGAACAAAAGAAATCGGAATAATGAAAGCACTCGGAGCGAGTGACAAAATAATTTTATCAATATTTTTATTAGAATCCGCATTCATTGGAGCAGTGGGTGGAATAATTGGAATAATTGTTGGATATACTCTTGCAATAATAATTGCTTTCATTGCTGAAATGAGTGGAGTGCCAATAATCCCCGATATTAATTTAGAAATAACCATTGGGGCATTGATTTTTTCAATGATTGTTGGAATGCTTGCAGGGTACTTTCCAGCACTAAGAGCATCAAAAATGGATCCTGTGAGTGCATTAAGATATGAATAGATCGTGATTTTTATGAGTTATGATTTTGAACTTGTAACCAATGCTTTAAGAAATCTAAAAAGACAAGGGATCAGAACTTTTTTTACTCTTTTAGGAGTAATTATTGGAGTTGCAGCGATTGTTGCACTTTTATCAATCGGAACAGGACTTAATGTAGCGGTTAATGAAGCATTTGAAGCAATTGGATCAAATATGATAATTATTTATGCAGGAAACCCAATGTCAATGAGTGGTTCAAATATTGAAATAACTGATGATGATATTAAGCGTGTTGAAAATATTTCAGGCGTGGATAGAGTAATTGGGTATTATGTTACAGAAGGAACTATTGAGTATGGCGGAGAAAGAAGACCAATAATGGTGATTGGAACTGATGCTGAAAAATCAGGTATTTTGGAAGACACTGGGTTAATCGGAATAAACGAAGGAGTGCTTCCAATAAATAATTCACTAACAGCAGCAGTAATCGGTGATGGAGTCGCTAATGATTTATTTTCAAAAAAACTAACTATGAGAAAAGAATTCAAAATTAATGACGAAACATTCAAGGTTGTTGGAATAATGAACAAACAACAACAATACGCAGGAGATCCAGAGAACAGAAACAATATTGTGTGGATAACTCTAACAGGATTCAAAAAACTTGATCCAAAAGCAACCCCTCTTGAAATTATTGCAACCGTAAAAAACAACGAGGATATTGACAAAATAGTTGAAAAAATAGAGGATTATTTTGAAAAAAAATACGGAAAGAGAACTATTTATGTTGCTTCTTCAGAACAAATGCTTGAAATAATAAACCAAATATACGGATTAATCACCACTGTTCTTGTTGGAATAGCTTCAATATCAATAATCGTGGGAGGAATAGGAATAGCTAATGCAATGATTGCATCAGTAATGGAAAGAACAAAAGAAATAGGAATAATGAAAGCAATCGGAGCAAGTGATAACAAAATACTCGTAATGTTTTTACTAGAAGCAGGGTTTATTGGAGTGGTAGGAGGAATAATAGGAATCACTTTAGGGTACGGAATATCACTCCTAATTTCTTATGTTGCTGCACTATCAGGACTCAAATTACAAACAAATTTTTCTCTAGAAATAATTATAGGAGCACTACTATTCTCAATGATAGTAGGAATGGTATCAGGATACTTCCCAGCAAAAAAAGCAGCAAAACTAGATCCGGTAGAAGCACTAAGATACGAATAAAAAAAAATAAACAAATTAAAAAAAAATAAAAAAAAATAAACAAATTAAAAAAAAATAAAAAAAAATTAAAAAAATTAAAAAACAATCAAAAAAAAATAAAAAAAACAACCAAAAAAAACAAATAAAAACAAATTAAAAAATAAAAAAAGTAGAAATAAATAAAAAATAAAAACCAAAAAAAATAAAAATTTTAAAAAAATTAAAAAACTAATTTCATTTTTCAACTAATTTTGCTTTTTTTATTTTTATTTCTCCAGTGAATTCGTTTTTCATTTTTTTGTCAAACAATAAATCAATTTTTTTTGAAAAGAAAGGGGTGTCAATGACAAGGGTTTCATATTCTCCACCCTCTCCTGCTGGATTTATTTTGTATTTTTCTTCAAGAGCAATTAATTCTTTAATTGAGTTAGAATCAATTTTTTTACCAACCCAATTTTCATCAAAACCATACGCAGCAATTTTTGTTATTATTATCTCGAATTTATTTTCAACAAGTTCTTTCAAATAATTCACTTGGTTTTTGTGCCACAAGGGAGCAAAAGCACTAATACCTAAATCTAAACAAATTTTTTCTATTCTTTCTTTTTGATAAATAGAAAAAAGCGAACCAAAACACAACCCCTTTATATTATGCTTTTTTTTAGCTAAAACAATTGCTTTCTTTAATTCTTTAAGTTCTTTTTCTTTCTCTCCTTTTGTCTTCACTATTATTAGAGGTAAATTCATTGAACTAGCTTGTAATTTCGCAATATTTATTGTTGGAGTGTGGAACATAAAAGAATCCTTGTTTTTTGAATCAATCGTAATTAAACATTTAACCAAAGCCCCTTGTTTTTGCATTAAATGCATTGCAAAAATTGAATCCTTTCCTGTTGAAATTAAAGCAGCTATTGGAAAGTTTTTTTGGCTTAAATTATTTTTATTAATTATTGAATTTAGATAATCTGTTTTTGTTTTGAAATTATTTTTTTTTGCTAAAAACTCAAGAGCTTTATCAAAATTGCTCCCATATTGTGTTGCTGTTTTTTTTCTATAAGCAGTATCTTTTGGTAATCCTAAAGAAAGAGCTAGTTCGCGCAAAATTATTTTATTCTCGCCATTTTTGTTTAATTTAAATTTTGGGTCAAGCGAAAGAGCAAAAGAAACCAATTTTTTGTCCAAAAATGGTGTTCTCAATTCTAAATTATTGCTTTCACAAATTTTGTTTTGATTAATTAAATCTTTTTCATACAATTTATTCAAACACTTTTTACACTCATTATTCACATTAACACTCTTTTTGAATGTTTTTTTGAATTTATCATACCCTGCAAATAATTCATCCGCACCCAAACCGGAAAAAACAATATTTATTTTAGGATAAGATTTTTTTATTTTTTGTCCAGCAAAATAAATTGCTGAAACCACTCCCACTTGCACAGGGTCAAAAGAATTTATTGTTGAAACTATTTTTGGTAATTCTTTTTCAAATTGATTTAATGACACTGGTGCTTCAATTAATTCAATACCCAAAAATTGTGAAACATTTTTTGCCCAAAACAAATCTTTTGGTTCACTAAAATCAGAAATATAAGCAAAACAACAAACAAAATCTTTTTTTTGTTCTTTAAGAATGTTAGATATTAGTGTGGAATCAACCCCTCCTGAAAAAAAAACAGCGAACTTTTCTTTAGGAACCAAAGCACGAACGGAACTTGTTAAATAATTATTTAACAAAACCAACTCCACCCCACTCATACTTTTTTTAACAACCCCAACACTTTTAGATCTTTTAACAATTTTGTTCTTAACCATAAAAATCAATCACAAAAAAACTTATTCCTAATAAATTAAGAAAAGAAAGAGATAAAAACAGAGATATAAAAAATACAACCATACTGTTTAACAAAACCTTAAACAAGAACAATATTTTGTTTCAACACAACAAAAATAACACCATCAATAACACTAACAAAATAACAAATCTTATTAATCAACAAAAGAAAAATAGAACACAAAAAGTTGGACAAAAGGTTTAACAAAAAAAAACAAATTAATAAAAAACCACTAATTAATCCAAAAAAAATAAATGCTTTCCATTTAATTCTATAAAATAACTCTCTTTCAAAAAAATTTGTTCAAAGAAAAACCTTTTTAAACAAAACCCGCACCAATATTTCTGCGGAGATGGCAGAGAGGCCAAATGCGCTCGGCTTGAGACCGAGATCCCGAAAGGGAGCGGGGGTTCGACTCCCTCTCTCCGCG
>JAAZKV010000014.1 GCA_012799645.1 Candidatus Iainarchaeum sp.
AGGAAAACAAACAGGACTAGGAAACTGGATGTAAGCTTTATCAAGCGAGCTTCAATCAATAACACAAAACCCAATATTATAAAATTAAATTTTGTTTAATTCATAATTAGGAATAGACAATAATTGGAGCACGCAATAATAGAAGCATACAATAATATGAGTGAATAATAATTATGAGTATAATTATAATTATTACTTTTTAGGTTATTATTTATTGGCCAGGTTGTTTATTTATGGATTCGGAAATTGTTAAGGATTATGTTCAAGCAGGAAAGGTTTGGAGAGGGGCAATTAATTTTGCACAAAAAAAGTGCAAAGAAGGAAAATCTTTGCTTGAACTCGCAAATGAAGTGGAAGAATTCGTGAAAGAAAACGAAGCGGAAGACGCATTTCCAATAAATTTAAGCGTGAATGAAGAAGCAGCACACTTTACTCCAAAATATAATGACACTTATTTGTTAAAAGAAAGTGATGTTTTGAAAATTGATATTGGAGTGCATGTAAATGGATACATTTGTGACGGAGCAATCACAGTAAATCTGGATAATAAATTTGCAAAACAAATAGAAGCAAACGAACTAGCATTAAACAATGCAATAAGTGTTTCTGAATACAACAAACCTATTGAAAAAATAGGGGCAACAATTGAAAACACTTTAAAAGAAAAAGGATACAACCCAGTGTATAATTTAGGCGGACACGGACTCGCACAATACAACATACACTCAACTCCAAGTGTACCAAACCACAGTGGCGGAAGTGGAGAACTCCTTGGCGAACAAGCAATAGCAATAGAACCCTTTGCTTCTAACGGAAAAGGAAAAGTAAGCGAAGCACAAACAGTAGAAATATTCTCTTTGAAAAAAACTTTCGGAGTGAGAAATGCTTACGCAAGAGAAATACTAAAACTTTGCGAAAAATACAAAGGACTACCCTTTGCTGAAAGATGGTTAAGAAAAGAATCAAAATTAAATGAACTAAACTTTACTTTCGGACTAAGAGAACTAATGAAAGCAGGGTGTCTTGAAATGCACTCCGGACTCAAAGAAACAAAAGCAACCATAACCCAAATAGAAAAAAGCATACTAATACTAGAAAACAAAACAATAGTGCTCGGAGAATAAATTATAAAAAATAATTAAAAAATAATTAAAAAAGAAAAAATCAACACATAACCATTTGCCTCTATAGTATAATGGATTAGTATGTTAGCTTGCGGAGCTAAAGACCCGAGTTCGATTCTCGGTAGAGGCATAACCCAAACTTTCTTTTAAAAACAAAACAATTATTTACCCATAACAAAAAATAATATCTTAAAATTTTTGCCAAAGCACACAAACCACTTATTTAATCAACCACAATAGTTATAACCAATTTTTAGTAAAACTCTTGTTTTTATTATTTTTGGTTATAACTATTTTTATGTTTATTTCAAAAAGAAAGGTTAAGAAAAGAGATTACTTTTATTTAGAAGACAGGGTTTTTGGTAAAAGGATTAGCTTCTTTTTAGGCACTAGAGATAAAGTAGAAGAGAATATTAATCAAGCGTTTGATTCTTTGATCCAACAAACAGCTATCGAGAATTTAAGATTTTCTCAAAAAAAATTCAAAATAAACAATTTATCATTACACGAATTATTGGTTCTTGAAAGACTAAAAATTGATTATTCATTATTAAAAACTTTTTTTCCACAAGAATTTGAATCATTTAAAAAAGATGAATTTGTAAGATATGCTCAAGGAAGTGCATCTGTAGAAGGAAACTCATTAACTTTACAAGAAGCAACACTCATTTTGAGTAAAAAAATCTCTATTTCTGGCAAAAAAATCGATGAAATAAGAGAAATAGAAAATATGCGTTTTGCTGCAAACGAATCAAAAAAAATTATTGATTTAAATGAACGAAACATTAAACGAATCCACTCCGCAATAATGCGTGGATTTAATGACAAAAAACCCGGAGAATATCGTGACGGCCCAATATTTATAACAGGATCAAGTGTTAAGCCACCGAGTGCAAAAAAAATTCCTACAAAAATGAAAGAATTACTAAACTGGTTTAATAAAAATAAAGAAAAAATCCATCCGGTTGAATTAGCTGCAGAATTTCACGCACGCTTCGAAGAAATTCACCCCTTCTTGGACGGAAACGGAAGAACAGGAAGAGAAATACTAAACACAATCCTTCAAAAAACGAATTACCCTCGAGCAATCATCAACCTAGAAAACAGACAAAATTACATTATTCTACTCGAAAGAGTACAAACCAACAAAGAATACAACAAATTCTCAAAATTCATATACCTCTGCCTAGAAAAACAAGCACAAGAAATAAACCAAGCAATTAACGAAAACAAACAACACATCCTAAAAAAACTATTAAAAAAAACAAAATAAAAAAAGAAATTATTTTTAGGGATGAAAAAATAAAAAATATTATTTTTGGTTATAACAGTTACAAATTCATTTCAAAGAGTTTAATACAATATTATAAAAAAAATAAATAAGACAGATGACGAAAACCAATAAAGGTTTATATGTAATCAAATTCGCTGTTTTTTTAAATGAAATTTTATTTAGACACAAATATTTGGATAGATTATTTTGAGAACAGATCAGATGGTTTGAGACCTTTGGGAGAATTTGCTTTTCAATTTTTAAAAAAAGTTGTTGAAACAAACTCAGTTATTTATTATTCGGATTTAGTTAAAACTGAACTAAATAAGGTTTTAACAAAAAAAGTTATTGACCCAAAATTTAATGATATACCTAATTTGGTTTATGTGGAGTTCACTAAAGAAGATTATTTTTTTGCTAAAAAAATAGTTTCCACACACAATATACATCTTGCTGATGCTTTTCATACAGCAATAGCCTCAAGAATTAAAGCAGTGCTAATTACTCGCGATAATCATTTTGATTATTTAGATTTTGTTGAAGTGAAAAAACCTGAAGAAGTATTATTCTAAACTAACAATTAGTTTGAACCAAAGTTTTCTAAAAAAAATAATTATTCCAAATCATGTTTTTTAGTAAATTCTTTCACAAATTCTTCCCCTGCTTGTTTGATTAAAATATTATTTTCTTTCATTGTTTTACCTGTTTTGATTGATCCGAAATATTTTTCTAAATTTTTTAAAGCTTCTCTTTTAGTTCTTTGTTCCTCCAATTCAATAATTTTAGTACGAATAGCTTCCCTCACAAAATCAGTTTTAGTACTATAATTAAACTCCTTCAAAATAATATCAATCTTTTTTGAAATATTATTATCCAACCGAACAGTCAAAACATCCATAAATACATTGTAATACAATGTATTTTTAAATATTTCTTTATCCTGAAAAAACTATTAAAAGAGTAAACTAAAATAAAAAGAATTAGATCTGCAAAAGGTGGTTATTGGGAAGTGAAATAAAAACAATAACTAAAATATTTGAAAAAATAATCCCCAAACAAAAATAACTCAAAGAAACCAACAACCACCAACTCAAAGAAACCTTTAAAAACAATTATGAATATATATTCATTATGTTTTGAATTAATATTCATAACACAGGAGTGAAATTTATGCCAAGAAGAGATGGAACTGGACCGAAAGGAAAAGGACCAAAAACCGGGAGAAAAAAAGGTAAATGTAAATAAAATACGAGGTGATAATATGCCAAATATGGATAAAACTGGGCCGAAAGGACTTGGGCCAATGAGTGGAAGAGGATTTGGGAAATGTAACAATCAAACAAACCAAAACAATTCTGAAAACAATTTTGAGAAAAACAATTTTGGGTAGGAAGAGGGTTTGGTAGAGGTTGTGGAAGAGGACAAGGGAAAGGATTTGGTTGTAAAAGAAGGATGAGATTTTTTTCAAAAAACCAAAACCCTAAAGAAACAAACAAAGAAACACTCTTAGAAGAACTTAAAGCAAAAAGAACAGAACTGGACAAAGCCATAAAGGAAATTGAGTCAAAAAATTAATTAAAAAAAATTAATTAAAAAATAATTAATCAAAAAAATTAGTTGAGGGTGTGAGAAATGGTTAGACCAAGAATTCCAAGAAGAATACGTTTTGAACCTAAAACAACTTACTTTAAACCCGCAGGAGTTCCTTTAAGAGAACTAAAAGAAGTTGTTCTTTCATTTGAAGAAGTGGAGGCACTAAGATTAAAGGATGTTGAAAATTATGACCAAATAAAAGCTGCAAACAAAATGAACATTTCTCAACCAACATTCAACAGAACAATAAACTCTGCGAGAAAAAAACTCGCAAAAGCAATAACAAACGGAAAAGCAATAAAAATAAAAACCACAAAAAACTAACTCAAAAAAACAAAAACAATTCAAAAAAAACTAACACAAAAATAACTCCTAAAAAACAAGAAAAACAACATAAAACCATTACCTTTAAATATAATCAAAACAGGAATTATATTATGACTAGAAGGGATTTACTTCACCACAAGTTCTGTGCTTTTTTCCAATAGTCGTAAGAGCGCTTTTTTTATTTCAACAATTTTTTCTAATTTTTCTAATCTTTTAAATTTTGCAAGTTTTTTAAAGATTCCTAAACAAAGTAATACTTACTATAAACCAAAATATTACTACACTTTAAAGCAAAGCTTTGGAGGTAAAACACAATAAATGCAATATAAATGGCTGCGATAGTTTAGCGGTTTAGAATCCTCGGTTGTGGTCCGAGGGACCTGAGTTCGACTCTCAGTCGCGGCCCTTTTTTATTAATTTGATTTTTATTAATTTGAGTGATTTTATGAAATTACAAACTGTTAGAGGGATGAGGGATCTTGTTGGACAAGATGCGCTTTTGCAAGAAAAAATAGAAACCAATTTTAGAAATATTTTCAAAAATTACGGATACTTACCATTCTACACTCCCGCAGTAGAAAATTTTGAACTATTCAAAGTAAAAGGAGCAACAGGAGAAGCAATCAAAGAAGAAATTTATTATTTCAAAGATAAAGGAGAAAGAGAACTTGCACTTAGATTTGAATTCACTGCCTCACTTGCAAGAGTAGCGGCAACCGAACAACTAAAACTCCCCTTTAAAAGATACCAAATCGGAGAAGTATACAGATATGATAGACCACAAGCAAAAAGATACAGAGCATTCTACCAAGCGGATATAGATATTTTAGGAGTGAAAAATCTTACAGCAGAAATAGAAATAATGCAAGTAATAAGAGATTGCTTTACCTCACTAGGACTAAAACCAAAAATCAAATTCAATTCAAGAAAACTACTAAACGATATTCTTGGAGTTTATGCAAAAGGAAAAGAAATAGAAGCAATGAGAATACTGGACAAAATGGACAAAGTGGATAAAAAAACAATAAAAGAAATGCTGGAAGAAAAAAAAATTGATACAAAACTAATTGAAATAATTGAAAAAAACAACCTACAAACAATCATACAAATTGTTGGACAATCTTTGGGTGTTAAAGAAATTTTAGATTTTGAAAAACTTTGCAAAGAAAACAATTTAAATTTTGTAGAATTCGATGCAACCCTAGCAAGAGGATTTGAATATTACACAGGAATTGTTTTTGAAATAAAAATAGATAATGGTCCTTCACTAGGTGGGGGAGGGAGATTTGATAAACTTGTTTCTACATATGGAGGACAAGACACTCCTGCTGTTGGAGTAGGACTAGGAGTTAGCAGAATTTTTGATTTTTTAAAAGAAAAAGGAGAAAAAATTTCCCAAAACGGATTATTTATTTGCGGAACTAATGACAAAATCCCAAAAAAAGAACTTTTCAAAATATCCCAAGAACTAAGAAAAAACAATATCCAAAACGAAATTGATTTAGTTGGAAAAAATATTAGCAAAAACATTGAATTCGCTGAAAGCAAAGGATACAATTTTGTTGGAATAATTGGAGAAAACGAACTCAAAGAAAACAAAATCACTATCAAAAACCTAAAAAAAGGAAACCAAGAACTTGTTGAAATAAATCCTGAAAAAATAAAAAAAATAATAAATGAAAAAAATTAATAAAAAAAATTAATAAAAAAAAGAATAAAATAAATAAAAAATAATAAATAATAAAAAAAATAAATAAAAAAAGAATAAAAAATAATAAATGAATAATATTTAATTAATTGCACATTTAATCATTGTACATTTAATTATTATACATTTAGTTAATTTTGTATCACGGCTCCAGTAGCATAGTCAGTTATTGCGCGGCATTGGTAAAACCAAAAAGTTCCATTGATGCCGAGGTCTCGGGTGCGAATCCCGACTGGAGCTTTTAATTTTACTGATTTTTCTTTTTAGAAATATTTTTATTCCACAAAAACCTAATATAACTGATTTTTATGATTGAAGAGGAACACATCGAAGCTCTTTTGTACAAATATGTTAAACCTGAAATGGTTCTTTCTTTCGGAACAGGCCCAACTAACGAGAATTTTTTAAAAAAACTAGGGCTTTTTACTAACGAAAATAATATGAATATCAAAGTTGTTCCAACCTCTCACGATATTGGTTTTCTTTGTGCCGAACTTGGAATAAAAACTGTTTCTCTTGATGATACTGAAATTGATCTTGCTTTTGATTTTGTGGATCAAGTCGACCCTGATTTTAATTACATTTCAAACGAAACAACTTCTCTAATTAGGGATAAAATGATTGCTGTGGATGCTGCTGAATTTATTGTTGTTTGTAATGAAAAAAATTTTGTTTCACAAATGATATTTGATTTTAGAGTAGAGGTTAGTAATTTTGCTTTTAACAAAACTCTTTACCAATTAATGAACCTTGGGGAAGCACACGCTTGGAAAGAAAAGGGAGAAATAGTGAAAAGCGAAACAGGAAACTATTTTATTGATGTTAAAGCGGATAGTTCTATTTACTCTATTGATGATCTTGATTATCAAGCAAAAAAAATTCCAGGAGTGCTTGAAACTAGTTTGTTTATTGGATTCGCTGATCGTGCATTACTTCACGGAGAAAATAACTTAATAATGAAAAGCAGAATGACTAATGAAGAATAATTAACCAATAATTCTTTATTCAAATAATTCTTTATTCAAATAATTCTTTATTCAAATAATTCTTTATTCAAATAATTCTTTATTCAAATAATTCTTTATTCAAA
>JAAZKV010000015.1 GCA_012799645.1 Candidatus Iainarchaeum sp.
AAACAAAAAAATTATTTAAAAAACAAAAAAATCCATGCTTGGGCAAATTTAAATACCTAAAACACTCTAATAATTAAATATGGTTATACGAACAGGAACACGAAGAGTTGCACGAACAGGAACAATAAAAAAACAACCAAACAAAAAACAAAAATCAAATCCTTTAAGAAAATCAAAATTAAGAGAAGCGAATATTAGAAAAATTGAGGCAAGAGCAAGAAGAGTTCCAAGTAGAGAAAAAATATTGAATAGGGAACGCGCAAAACAACAAATAGCAAAATTTATTCTAGGAAACGCTTTGAAGAGTTATGAAAAAAAAGGAGCATTCATTTGGATACCGGATATGCGAGAACAACTAAAACACGGCGCACCAGCAACATTCACTGTGGGACACGTAAGTAGTATGGTTGGAGTCCACAGAATCGCTACAAAAGAAATCATAACAGAACTACTAGCAAGCAAAAAATTCCAACAACAACTAGCAAAAAATAATATAAAAATAAAACAAGAAGTTGATAAAAAATATTACATAACAAAAATCAAATAAAAAAATAATTGAAAGTAAAATAAAAATAAAAAAAAATAAAAATAAATTAAAAATAAAAAAATAAAATTAAATAAAAACAAAAATATGAAAAAATAAAAAATATGAAAATAAAAATTAATACAAGATAAAAATACTAAAACAAATTTCAAAGGTCAAATATTGTAGCATTAGCTTTTCCGTGCATTTTGTGAACAGCTTTGTTGTATCTAAGTGCGAATAAAATGTGTGAATTTTGGAGTGTGTAATGTGTCTCAAAATATTTAATTGCTTTATCAAATGCGTCTTGTGATTTGTTAAATGCTTCTTTTACAGTATTCCCTTTAATTAGTGATATTGGTGCTAGGTTGGTTGGTTCTAAAAAATGTTTTGCCACATTATCTTTTAGAGGGGTTGCTGTGTATCTCTCATCTTGCCAAAATATAAAATCTTGATCAAAACCAATATACGCTATTGCTCCTTTACTAATACAAGCAGGACCGAGTTTATTAGCAGAACTGCACGAAAAAGCATGTATTATTTTTTTGGCTAATAAATGTTCATTGTCTCCAACCATTAAAATTACTTCATTATTTTGTCCAGCAACTCTATCATATGATCCATGTCCATTTAACAATACTAAGTGAGGATTGTTTTTCAAAAGTCTTTTTTCAAATTCTTTCTTAGTGCATTCTTTTGGTTCAAGTGTATAAATATTAAATCCTTTATCTTCTGCAACAAAAATAATTTTTTTAGCCCATTCTCTAAGATAGTGTGTAGCGGGATCAAATTGTGGTCTAGTAATCAGAATAGTTCTCTGCATTGAACTCCACCACCTATTTTTTGAAACTTCTTAAATTTTCCATGTATATGTTTACTATTAGTTGTCCTATTTCAGTATTTTTTTCAACTTCATCCATTAATTGAAATTTATCAAATGTGCCTTTACTCCCAATAGACATTTTTAGTCCAGCAGGAACAGTTTTTAATCTCTCTAAAACTATTTGCATTTCTTCTCTTGATGTCACACCAATTCCCCCCAAAACAACTACAATAATTTTAACCAAACTATTTTAATCACTAAATTATTTTAATTATTTAATTCATTAATTAAATTATATTATATCCAACCTAATTAATTTTTCTCCAATTTTTTTGCCAAGTTTAGTTCTGCCCGTGATCTCCACATTACACCTATACCAAGTAAAAGCTTCTCCATTAATTACAACTATTGGGAGTTTACGTTCATCAAGTGGTAAATTATTGTATACTCTAACAAACCTTTCATAGTAAGTCAAGTTTCCTTGTTTTTTTATTTTAACAATATCAGTGCCTTTTGATTTGAGAATTAATTCATTATTGTTTATTGTGGATTCAATATTGTCTCCAACTTTCCACCCCAGAGTTTTTATTTGTTCAGAAGGTATATTAACAAACCACTTTTCATAAGACTTTCCTTTGTTTCTTCTGGAAACAGCTTTTTGTAGTTTCATAACCACCACAATAAAGAATTTTGAATATATAAACTTATGTACCTAAAAACAATAAATTAGGTATATACAAAATGTTAGTAAAACTTTATAAAAGATTATTGTTTTTTTCAACTAATTTTAAATAAGGCAGTGGATTTGTCCATATTCTTGTTTTTTAAACCAAAAATATAGAAGAATTAAAATAGGAGAAAAGCTTTTTCTTTGTATACAAAAATATGATTAACATGATCAAATTATTATGGTTTTGATTAATTGTTGGGTTTTGATTAATTGTTAAGTTTTAATTAATTATTAGGATTTGATGTTGGTATGAGTAGAGTGATTTTGGTTATTAGGGATGGTTGGGGTTTTAGAGCGGATAAAAAAAACAATGCAATAGCGAACACTCCTACTCCGAACACTGATTTTTTAATGAAAAATTATCCCAACACTCTTCTAAACGCTAGTGGGGAAGCAGTTGGGTTACCGAAAGGTTTTCAAGGAAACTCCGAAGTGGGACACCTCACTATTGGTTCAGGAAGAATAATTCAACAGTCATTAACAAGAATAAACAAATCAATAGAGGATAAAAGTTTTTTCACAAACCCAGAGTTTTTAGAAGCAATAAAAAACGCGAAAAAAAACAAAACCTCTCTACACTTAATAGGGTTGTTTCAAACAGAAGGAGTGCACGCTCACCTGAATCATTTACAAGCATTACTAAAATTGTGCGAACAAGAAAAATTTTTTGATGTAAAAATCCACGCAATAACTGATGGGAGAGATTCTCCAACAACAAAAAGCTTAAATCACATAAAAAAAATACTAGCAGTATTAAAGAAACAAAAATTTGGAGAAATAGTTACGATTAGTGGAAGATATTATGCAATGGATAGGAACAAGAATTGGGATAGAACAAAACAAGCATACGATTGTATAATGAAAGGAGAAACAAAAACCACTTACACTAATCCACTGAACTCTATAAAAGAAAGTCACAAAAAAAAGATCACTGATGAATTCATTATTCCAAGAAAACAAAAAAAATATGGTGGAGTAAAAGAAAACGATTCAATAATATTTTTTAATTACAGAACTGATAGAACAAGACAATTAACCCAAAGCATAGTGGAAAGAAAATTTGAGGAATGGAAAAGAGAAAAAAAGAAAACCTATTTTGTGGCAATGACACAATACTACAACCCAATGAACGCAAAAGTAGCGTACCCTGATGTTCTGGAAAAAAACTTGTTAGGATACACTATAGCAGAAAACGGGTTAAGACAATTAAGAATAAGCGAAACAGAAAAATACGCTCACGTAACATTCTTTTTTAATGGACAAAACGAAGTAGCGAACAGAAACGAGGAAAGAATACTAATACCAAGTCCCACTACCCCCACTTATGATAACACACCAGAAATGAGTGCAAAAGAAATAACCCAAAAACTAGTAGAACAAATAAAAACAAAAAAATACGATTTCATAGTAGTTAATTTAGTTAATTGTGATATGGTGGGACACACAGGGAACAAAAAAGCAATAACAAAAGCAATAGAAACAGTGGATGCTTGTGTAGGAGAAATAACAAAAACCGCGCTAAAAGAAAACTACACTACTCTAGTGTTCGCTGATCACGGAAACGCAGAAGATCAAACAAAAAAATGGGGCACCTCACACACCACCAACCCAGTGCCGCTAATACTAGTAACAAATGAAGAAAAACTAAAAAAAACAATTTTGGAAAAAAACAAAGGACTACAAGATATAGCACCAACCGTGCTAGAAATACTAAAAATAAAAAAACCAAAAGAAATGACAGGAACAAGCATAATAAAAAAGTGATGAAAAATAAGTGAGCAAAAATGATGGAAGAAATGGCACTAAATTATTTCAGAGGACTAAACAAAAACGAGAAAAAAGAACTAATGAAAAAAATAATAAACTCTCTAACTGAAAAAGAAAAAATAGAACTAGCCAAATTATTGTTAAAAAAATAAAAAAAAACACCCTTGGGTTGATTTATAAATCTTTTTGATTTAATTTTTCTTAACAAAAGCATGGTGAAAGCACAAATGGCTAAAAGATCAAGAGACACAAGCAGATTCAAAAAAACAAAAGCAAGACAAAGATGGAAATGGACAAAAAAGAAAATGAAAAGAAGACAAAGAAAAAAAAGATACCTAAGACAAAGAGCAAAGTAATGATAAATACCAATAATAAAAAAAGAATAAAAATACTAACAATAAAAACACTAATAATAAAAAATGAAAAAAATAAAACACTAATAAAAAATACTTATTCTAAAAAACACTTTTTTTTAAAAGTAGACAAAGTTTGATTAAGTAATAAATTTTAATTAGGAATCAAATTAATTAGGAATCAAATTAATTAGGAATCAAAGTTTGATTAGTAATCAAAAATTATTAAGAATTATTTTTTGTTAAAATCTTTTCTGTGGTGTTCCCAACCCCAACTTTTTCCTGTTACCGCGTATTTTGTCGCGTTTAGAACATATTCTTTTATTGGCACTTCTTTTAATCTTCTTGTCGAGGTTTTAACAGACATTTTTTTGTTAAAAACAATTTTTCCTATTTTTGCTAATCTGAAAGACAAATCCATATCCTCTACCACTATATCTTTTTCTTTGAATCCTTTTAGTTTATCAAATTCTTTTTTTCTTACTCCGAAATTAAATCCTGGAAAAATTGGTTTTTTTAAATCAATTGATATTTTTGTTTGAAGATCCCAATATTTGTAAAACGCATCCAGTTTTTTTGAATCATGTTCTAGTGCTCTCATTGGTCCTGTTACTGCTATCGCGTTTTTTAGTCCTTCAATTACTCCTTCAATGTATGTTTTTGACACGATTGTGTCAGCATCAACAAAAGCCAAGTATTTTCCTTTAGCAAATTTTGCCCCAAAATTTCTTCCATGCCCTGCTCCTTTTCTTTCACAAATAACAACTTTATCAGCATATTTTTTTGCGATATTCACAGTATTATCAGTGCTTGAACTATCACTCACAATTATTTCATAATTCTTTTTCGGAATTGTTTGATTTTTTAGTGCAAGAATTGTTTTTTTGATAAATTTTTTTTCATTCAAAGTTGGTATAATAACTGACACAATTATTTTTTCTTTTGGTTTCTTTTTTAAAACAAACAAACCAAATAAATTCAATCCAGGGATTTTGCGTTTTTCAAAAAACACTTTTCTTTCATAAACTATTTCAAAATCATTTTCAAGCATTTTTTTCCATTCATTAAAATTGTATTTTTGGTGGTGCGTAGAATCATTTTCAAGCACACTCATTCCAATTAAATTTAGTGTTCTCTCAAAATTTGTTTTTATTGGCACTTCTAAAACAAAAATTGAATCCGCACTCATTTTTTCTTTTATCAATTTTATTGTTTTATTTAAATTTGATGAGTGTTCCAGTGAATCAAACATAGTAATTATATCAAATTTTTTGTTGAAAGGTATTTTTTTTACAAAATCCTCTTTTTTAGCTTTTATTTTTTTTTCTTTTAATATTTTTAACGCATGTTCTGATATTTCAAGTCCATATTTTTCAAATTGTTTAGGCATTGCTTCAAGAAATTGACCTTCACCACACCCAATATCAAGAATACTCCCTTTGTTTTTTTTGTAATGTTTTTTTACAAAATTCGCTTTCCAAAAATATGCTTTTTTTCCACCAAATCCTTTTACATATCCTCCTTTTTTTATTACTTCTAAAAAATTTTTTCTTGAATAATAATTTTCATTATATTCATTTTTTTCATTTACACTATTTTTTTCATCCACAATTTTTTTGTATTCTTCTAGTACTCGTTTTGCGTGATTTTTCATACTGAATTTTTTCACTTCTTTTTTGATTAGTTTTTTGTTTTTTTGGAAAGATTTTTTTTCCAAAATGTTTTTGATTTTTGTTTCAGGGTTTTTGAATAAGTTTTAACAAATTTTTTGAACGCTCCATACACTGGTAAATTTCTTAACAACACTGGTTTTCCACTAGCTGCTGCTTCTACTACTACGAGTCCGAAAGTTTCCGAATATGAAGGTAACCAAAACAAGTCAGCTGAATAAAATGCTTTTACTAGTTCATCACCGTATAGTGCTCCAGGAAAGTGCAAGTTTGGAGTATTGTTTTCACGCACTATTTTTGTTATTTTTTTTCTTTTTTCAAGATAGGGTGTTTGGGGTATTTTACCAACCCAAACAAACTCGTATTGTGGCAATTTTTTAGCGGTTTCCACGAAATCAAAAATTCCTTTCCTTTTTTGAATTGATGCTACACACAAAACAATTTTTTTGTCTTTACTTATCCCAAGTTTTTTTCTAAACTCGTTTTTGTTAATATCTTTTCTATTCGCAAATCTTTCTAACTCTACTCCATACCCCATTAGCACCAATTTTTGCTTGATTGATTTATCTTTATTTAATTGTTTATGAATCGCTGGAACTGTTACAAATATTTTTTTGCACAATTTGTGCAACCCAGCAAGATAAGAATTTGCTACCCAAAGTAATTCTCTTGGAATTAATCCATCAAGTTCCCCTGTTGTCATGTGTGTAGTAGTAACCATAGCAGTTTTTTTACCCACCAACAATTTTTGAAGAACCTTTAAGTTAGGCCTACCGTGGACATGAATAATATCATAATCCTCTTCAAATTTTTTATCAATATTCACTTTCACTCCAAGTTTTGTTAATTCTTTTGCAAGAGATTTAGTATAAACATTAATACCAGAATCAGGTCCTTCTTGTAAAATAAACAATGCTTTCAAACAACAATCCCTCAGTAGTTAAAATTGATTCCCAACAGGTTTATAAATAATTAATTCTTTAAAATCTACAATGAGCAAAACAAAAAACACGAAAAAAATAGTGACAAAAAATTCTAAAAAAAAGAAAAGATTTTTTGAAGAAAAAAAATCTCTACTAACCAAAAAAAATATTTCCGAAAAAAATTTTGTTCCTAAAAAAAAGTGGGGCGTGGTTGATAGGATTCTTGGTTTGATTGAACTTGGTAGACCTATTGAATGGAGCAAATCTCTTCTCAACATGACTCTTGCTGCTTTAATTGGTTATTATTGTTACTTGTCTTTGATTGATCCTATTATTTTTGTTCTTGGTTTTTTTAGTGTTGCATTAATGTGGTCAGGGCTTTATGCTTTGAATGATTTGACTGATTGGAGAATTGATTTAATTCACCCTGTGAAAAAAAACAGACCAATCCCTAGTGGAAAAGTAACTCCATTTCAAGCAAAAATATTTTCATTTGTTTTAATTGGAATTGGTTTGTGCATTCCTTTCCTTTTGAACAATTTTTGGTTATTGTTTTGCTTACTATTCATGATACTGAACCAATTCCTTTACACAATGGAACCTTATAGATTAAAATCAAGAAAATACTTTGACTTGATTTCAGGATCAATGGTTAATCCAGTGTTTAGATACTTATCAGGACTTGTGTTGTTTGTTTCGTTCAAAAAATTAACAACAATGCCTTTCCCAATTCTGCCAATAATTTTTGTTGTAGGATTACAATTCAGTGGATATTCTCTTTACAGAATGTTTTCTACAAAACACGATAAGAAAGTAAAAATGAGTAGCACGGTTGCTTTACTAACCACAGGAAAAATAAAAATACTATCATACTCTGCAATGATAATAGGAGCACTAGCATACGTATTGATTTTGGTTAATGGATTAACATTTCAAGAAAAATGGTTAGGGTTCCTTCCACAACAATACACTCTAGCAATATTTGGAGCACTACTAGTACTCCCACTACTAAAAGACGCAATACTAAACCCTAAAAAAGCTGATATGAAAATAAGTTACAGAGCAACATACCTTGCAACAATATTATTCATTATTGCAAATTGGATAATATTTTTCTTTTTAAGATAAAATAATTAAACAAAAAATAGAACAAAATTATTTTAAAAAAAAATATCATCAAAAAAAATTAAGCAAAAAACAATTTTGTCTTGATTTTGGAATTATTTTGGATTGTATTGGGTTATGTTAAGGTTTGTCATTTTGTTGAATGCGTTTAGAGAAATTCTTTTTGAAATATTAGCAACTTCTAAGTATTGTATTCTTTTTCCAATTCTAAGAACAATTGATATTTTTTTATTAGCAGGGTTTATTGCGACTCTTTGAAAATTACCTTGGTGCAATTTTCCTCTCGAACTAATGAATGCAACGTTTTCTCCTTTATACACTCCCCTAACTAATTTTCTTCCTCTTAATTCATTTTTACTTACTGGCCCTTTAGCTACTCTATTCGCGAGTAATTTATCAGAAAATTTTTTTTTCCTTTCATTTGTAAGTGAACGATCAATTTCCATTGCTTCTATTTCTTTTCGTGTTTTTTTTGATTCTAATTCTTTTGCTAATTTATCCAACCTCTTTTTTTCAAATGTACTTTTTGTGGATTTTGCTCTTCTCCTAATTAATTTTGCTAAAACTAATTCAGAACTTTGAAGAGTTCCACTTGCATACGCTCTAAATTTTCTGTGAGTTTTTCTAGCTCTACCAAAATCAGCAACAGCTTTCGCTCTCTCGGATTCTAATTTACCTTTATTTAATCGAAATCTTGCCCTATCAACCAAAGTTGGTTTACCCATAACAAAATATTAAAATCAGAAATATATAAAGATTACGCAAACAAAAAATCCAAAAAAAATCACTCTTTTTAGGACACTTTTGTTTTTTCCCTCTTCCCAAATCAAAGAAAAACAAATTCAAAAAAAACAAATCCAAAAAAAAATAAATCCAAAAAAAATAAATCAAAAAAAAATAAATCCCTAAAGAAAAACGAATTCCCAAAGAAGAAATAGATAGGTTTATAAAGGTTGGGCGCACCAAATATATATAGCAATTTTGGTTGTCTGGTGACAGCTGTCATTACCTTTTGGTTTGACAGGTCGTAGTGAAACTTTGTTTCACCACGCAATTGCTAGAGTTAGATTGGTCAATCGGTTTTTGACTGATTGGTACAAGTTCTCACACCGTAACACTTTGTCGTTGTGACAAAATTCGGTTTTTTAGAATTAAGCTCGGTTTTTCGAGTTTATGATAAGTCCAATAATCGTAGCGTAAGCTATGCATGATTTGGCGAGTGAGTATCCTTGCTTTTAAGGATATGATGTTGGTTAGTGGTTAGATAACCATATTTCACAAATTTATTTTTGTGAGGTAAGATTATCATTGATTTATTTGTTTAAATCAATTTTGAGTTTTGTGTAATAATAGCTCAAAGCCAATTTCAAAAAAGTTTCAAATATAATTCAATACTAAAATACGCTAGTTTAGCGATAGTGCATTTGCAGTATCGAGCGAGCTTCAAAGCGAGCGGAGATAGTGCTAACGTGCCAGCGGAGTTATGCCGCTGTTGGATGAATTCCAGCTGATCCTACTGGCGGGAACCGCTATCGAAATCCGGCTCAAGACATGCAAGTCGAAAGTGCCAGGAATGGTGCTTGGCGAACGGCTCAGTAACACGTAACTAACCTACCCTTAAGAACAACCAATCCCGGGAAACTGGGTTTAATGTTGTGTAGATAAGCTATACTGGAAATGTTTGTTTATCAAGAGGACAGTACTATTCCGTACATGGTCGCTTAAGGATGGGGTTGCGGCGCATTAGGTCGTTGGCGGGGTAAATGCCCACCAAGCCAGTGATGCGTACGGGCCCTGAAAGGGGTAGCCCGGAGAAGGGAACTGAGACAAGGTCCCTAGCCCTACGGGGTGCAGCAGTCGCGGAACCTTTACACTGCACGAAAGTGTGATAGGGGGATTTCGAGTGCTTCCATTGGAAGCTTTTGCCAAACCTAAATCGTTTGGCGAATAAAGGGGGGGTAATATACGTGCCAGCCGCCGCGGTAATACGTAATCCCTAAGTGGTTCCCACTTGTATTGGGCCTAAAACGCCTGTAGCCTGTGAGTTAAGTCTTTGGTGAAATCGGACAGCTCAACTGTTCGAATGGCTAAAGATACTGGCTTGCTTGAGGAAATAAGACGTGAAGAGAATTTTTGGGGTAACGGTGAAATGTTATGATCCCAAAAGGACTACCAGTAGCGAAGGCGCTTCACGAGGATTATCCTGACGGTGAGAGACGAAAGCTGGGGGAGCGACCAGGATTAGATACCCTGTTAGTCCCAGCTGTAAACGATGCTAACTAGGTGTTCCTCTTCCCACGTGGAAGCGGAGTGCCGAAGCGAAGGCGTTAAGTTAGCTGCCTGGGGAGTACGCCCGCAAGGGTGAAACTTAATGGAATTGGCGGGGGCTCACTACAAGGGGTGGATGTTGCGGTTTAATTGGATGCAACGCCAGAAAATCTTACCAGGGAAGACAGCAGTGTGATGAACAGTCTGAAGGGCTTTTTTGACGCGCTGAGAGGTCCTGTATGGCCACCGCCAGCTCGTACCGTGAGGCATCCTGTTAACTCAGGCAACGGGCGAGACCCATGCTCATAGTTGCGACTCTTGCTTTTGCGAGGGGCACTCTATGAGGACTGCTGCAGTAATGCTGAGGAAGGTATGGTCAACGGTAGGTCTGTATGAGCCGAATTTCCTGGGCAACACGCGCCACACAATGGTGAAGACAATGGGTCGCTTACCCGAAAGGGGTCGCTAATCTCTTAAACTTCACCTCAGTTCGGATTGAGGGCTGTAACCCGCCCTCATGAAGTTGGAATCCCCAGTAATCGCGTGTCATTAACGCGCGGTGAATAAGTCCCTGAGCCTTGCACACACCGCCCATCAAGCCAGCCGAGTAAAGTTCGGATGAATACACTTCTGAGTGAAATGTCTGATTCTTAGCTTTGCGAGGGGGGCTAAGTTGTAACAAGGTGTCCGTAGGGGAACCTGCGGACGGATCACCTCCTATAAAATAAAGATCTTTGGTTTCTTAGAAATCATTGTGTGCGATCTTGACGATTGGATTTTTTTCAATCGTAGTTTTGAGGGTTTATGAAGTAAAATTTCAAATAACCACTATACAACCAACAAATAATATTTATGAATAACACATGCCCAAAGGGCATAAGTGTTGTTATGACTGTGAGCCAATGATTTAAGTGCTCGGTTAAGCAAAGCGCATGCCGTGCCCCAATATCAATTGGTGGAACAGTTGATTGGATTTAAAGGTTTTTGACCTTAGCGGTGCAGGCGCTATTTTAGTTCTTGTATCTTTCAAGGACTAAAACCAGATTGAGTATTCCGAGCACATGCCGAAATGAAAGTGAGGCAAGCTCTACCTCGCGTTAGCGAGTGTAGTGCGCGTGTGAACGGCCATAACAAAACATAGTTTTGTGGGGCGTCGTAAAAGCAGTAGCTTTTATCACGGGTAAGCCGTTTAGGGGCTTTTAGCTCAGTTGGTAGAGCGCCCGCCTTGCACGCGGGAGGTCGGGGGTTCGACTCCCTCAGAGTCCATTTGTCCGTTTTGCGGACGAAATAGAGTTGTCACCACTCGTGGAGTCGAGTGGACATTACCAAGCACACCGAAAAGTGTGTGAGGATAAGTAAAATCAACAGATTTTACTTTATTTTTAATGTTCCCATCAGGAGTTTTTTCTGATGGAAGGACAAACCAATTGTTATTTTGACAATTGGCATTGAAGGTCTATCGAGCCGTTAGGCGAAGATAGTCCCCAGATGTCAACTGGCTGTGGCAGTTGGAGCATAGGACAAAGCAATTAGCAGTATAATATATAGCATAATTGTTCCTAATACGCGTGTTTCACTCTTTTGAGTGGGGCACGAGTTAATAATGGCTGTTTTGTTAGTTTATGTCAAAAGCTTTATCAAGCGAGTTTCAAAGCGAGCGAAGATAATGCCCTGACGTCGACTGGCGGAACGGTCGATAGGCAACGTTACGCCAACTAGTGGATGACTAGGCTCAAGCGCTGAATAAGGACGTGGCAAGCTGCGATAAGCCTTGGCGAGACGCACGCGGTCTTTGAACCAAGGATGTCTGAATAATTCAGTAATGAATGGTAACTCCGCGAACTGAAGCATCTAAGTAGCGGAAGGAAAAGAAATCAATTGAGATTCCGTGAGTAGGGGCGACCGAAACCGGATTAGAGCGAACCGAATCTCTCCCAGTAATGGGGGTAGAGGTGTGGTGTGAGTAGTATGCTTTTTGCACGAAGAGAAGTGCCCTGGAATGGGTTACCGTAGAGAGTGATAGTCTCGTATTTGAAGTGCAAGGAGTTGAATTCACGAGCGAGTACCGTGCATTTGTATGTGCGCGGGAAGGTGGGAGGATTAACTTCCAACTCTAAACACGTCTTGAGACCGATAGAGAACTAGTACCGCGAGGGAAGGTTGAAAAGCACCCTTAATAGGGGTTGAAAAGCGCCTGAAACTAGTTGGTTATGGACGAGGCTCGGCATGAAAGGATAGGTTATTGATGTTTTGCATCGTGAGGTGTGAAAATAATGTAACTCTCAGTGTCGGGTCGTTCGTCGTGAAGCACGAGCGAGGGAATTTGTTGTAGTGGCGAGGATAAGTGTTTTCAAGCACGTATCCGTAGCGAAAGCGAATGTCGCGCAGTTTTTACGAGGCGACGAGTTTGAAGCTCTAGTCACTATAGCCAGACCTGAAACCAAGTGAACTAGTCCTTAGCAGGTTGAAGCTCTCATCCAAGAGAGTGGAGGACCGCTACTAGTGATAGTCTAACTTCTTAGGTGACTTTGGACTAGGCGTAATAAGCGAACCGAACTTGGTGATAGCAGGCTCCTCCTGAAAAACCTCTGAGGGTTGCCTCGCAGGAGAAGGAACGTGGTGTAGAGATACTGGTTAAGGGATGTTGCCTCGAGAGGGGTAGTCTCTTTCCCAAACTCCGAAGCTACGTTCTTCTAGGATTGCGGGAGTAGGGGCGTAGGCGTAAGGTTTATGTCCGTAAGGGTAAGAACCCAGCTCTGTGTTAAGGCCCTTAAATGTTGGTTAAGTGTTAGTAAAGCTAGTCGTTTCCCTAAAACAGTGGGGAGGTAGGCTTAGAAGCAGCCATCCTTCAAAGAAAGCGTAACAGCTCACCCACCTAGGTAGATGGCGGCGAAGATGATCGGGGCTCAAACCAACTGCCGATACACAGAAGATTTTTCAGTTGAAAGATTCCTTGTAAGGAGGTGCGCGGATGTCCAAGAAGTATCTACGTGAGTAGGTATGGAGATTTTCGCGATATGGATCCTCGCATTAGTAGTAACGATAGAGTAGTGAGAATCTACTCCGCCGAAAGGACCAGGGTTTCTTAGCGCTAATCATTAGCTAAGAGTTAGTCGGTCCTAACTTACTTCATAACATGACGGTAAGGAAAGGGAAACACGTTCATAGTCGTGTACTTTGTGCATAAGTTCGGTGACGAAAGACAGATTTTTGACACATTGGGCTAGTTGGAGTCTCGCCTTCGCGAGATTTAACGAGAATAATTCTATGGAGAGGCATAATGTCGAGAAGTAGAATAAGCTAGGATGAGCAGCAATGTTTCGACAAGGCCTGGTGTCCATGAAAAAAGAATTTGTATTGATTGTACAAAACCGTACCAAGAACCGAGAAAGGTGCTCCTGGTTGAAAAGACTAAGGCGTATTGGGGGAATTGACCTAAGGGAATTCGGCATATTAGCCATGTATCTTCGGTATAAGTGGTGCCTGCATAGGAATATGCAGGTTGCAATAACTCGAGGAGTCCGACTGTTTAACAAAAACACAGGTCCCTGCTACCCAGCAATGGTGTGTATAGGGGCTGACTTCTGCTCACTGCAAGTAGGTTAAAATCTGTTCCAACGGATCTAAGCCCTTGTGAAGAGCGGGCCTAACTCTGAGGCTCTCACGGTAGCGTAATACCTTGCCGTTTTATTGGCGGCTTGCACCAAGGAAGCAACGAGATTCCTACTGTCCCTAGGTTGAGCCCAATGAACATACTTCGCTGTGTATATGCTGCGGAACTCCAATGGGATGAGAAGACCCCACGGAGGTTTACTACAGCCTGATGTTGTGATGTAGTTTTGTATGTATAGAGTAATTGGGAGTCTTCGAAGCAATTTCGTCAGGAATTGTGGAGACAAAAGTGTAACACCAATCATATGAAAATACATTGCTTACCTCACAAGGGGACAGCATTTGGTGGGTAGTTTGGCTGGGGCGGCACGCTCCTGAAAAGATATCAGGAGCGCCCAAAGGTCTGCTCAATCGAGTCGGAAATTCGATGTAGAGTGCAAGAGCAAAAGCAGGCTTAACTATGTTTTTAATAGCACAAAACGTAGGAAGGAAACTTGGGTCTAGCGAACGCTAGTGCGCCACTTAATAGGGCCCTAGTCTTACAATGAACTTATCCTGGGAGTAATTGAGTTGTCGCGGGTAAGAGTTCACATCGACCCCGCGGTTTGCTACCTCGCCGTCGTCTCTTGGCATCCTGGCTGTGCATGAGCAGCCAAGGGTGGAGGGGTTTACTCATTAAAGCCGAACGTTAGTTGGGTTAAGAACGGTGCGAGCCAGTTTGGTTACTATCTGTTGGAGTTGCTGATTGATTGAGGGGTAGATGTCACGAGTACGAGAGGAACATGACGTCGTAGCCTCTGGTGTGCCAGTTGTTCGAAAGAGCATCGCTGGGTAGCTACGCTATTTTGGATAAGAGCTGAATGCATCTAAGCACGAAGCCATCCCTGAAAATAATCAATCACTCACGAACAATCCCCTAAAAAGGATTCTAGTGACGAGAGTCCCGATATAAGATCGGATTGATAGGTTGCTTGTGTAAGTATCAAGCTCACGCGAGATATTCAGCATTGCAATACTAAAAACTCGAGGTTGCTAAAAAAACAAATTAGCGAGTATTAGGAATCAAGAGTTCTGTAAACAATACTGCTAAATGCTTTGTCCTATGTTTTAAAAACTCTAAAATTTAAAAAACTCCAAAAACTATTTTTTGAAAAATTATTATGAAATCATTAATGATTTTGTTTTTTTTTAAATAATTTTTTTTGAAAAAAAATGTGTTAAGAACTAATTTTGTTTTTTTGTTTAGATAGTTATTTAAATAAAAAACTTCTTTATTTGTTATGAGTTTTTCTAGAAAAAATAATTTTGGGTTTTTGAAAAAATCGTTAATTGCTCAAGGGACAATTGAGTCACCGAAGACAAGGTCAATTGGACAAGGGACAATTGAATATTTGATGATTATTGCTTTTGTGGTTGTTGTTGCGTTAGTGGTTTCTGTTCTTTTATTAACACAAAACGAGAATGCTATTTTGATTGGAAAAGAATTGGATAATTATCCTGCAACAAAATCTGGTGGAATAATTATTAGTGATTCTGTTCTTAGTTCAACCGGGGACGCGGTTATTTCT
>JAAZKV010000001.1 GCA_012799645.1 Candidatus Iainarchaeum sp.
CAATTGTATTTTAAGAATTGTAATTCTTTTTTATTCACTTTTTTTGAATCAATTAATTTTTTTACTTTCGGAGCAATTATTTGCATTTCGTTAATTAAGTGTCTTATTGAATCACAAATTTCATTAATTCCTTTTTTTGGCCATACTGGATTTATGTTTGAATACAAACATCTTCCTCCGCATAGTTCCAAATCTTTACATTTGTTGCACGGAGCTTTAACAGTTATTTTGAAAGGAAGGGTTTCTGGTTTTGTTGATTTTATGTCACCCAAATAGTATTCTTTTACTCCGCTCATTATTGGACAAGTGGATATTTTTCCGTTCGGCAAAATAGTAAAATTACCTACCCCTGATCCGCATCTTAAATAATATTTTGTTCCAAAAATTAATGAATTAAGTATTCCAATGAATGGATAAAATCTCAAAGTGTTTCCTTTACTCAATTGATCCAACCAATATGCTGATAGTTTTGAAATATCTTCATTGTATTCTTTAACCCATTTAGCAAAATTTCTTTTCTCATAATCGTGCCACATATTTGCGTCAAGTTGCCAATGAACTGAACTGAACTTAAATGATTCTTTATCTTTTGGTTCCACTAAATCCATCACATCTTGATAAAAATGTGTGGGTTCTTCTACTGCCATTCTCGCAATTATTTCTCCTTTGAAACCATTTTTTTTTATTAAGTGCAAATTTTTTGTGACTTTTTCCCAAGTTCCTTCTCCCCTATTTTTGTTTGTGGTTTCTCTTCCCCCATCAATTGACACTAAAATTGTGTGAAATTTGTTGACGTATTTTTTTGGTAATTTATCAAGGAGGGTTCCGTTTGTTTGTATTAAAAAATTTTTTACTACTTTGTATTTTTTTTGAGAATCCATCACTTTTTTTATAAAATCAATATTTAGTAATGGTTCTCCCCCATAAAAAATAATTGAAACTGGTTTGTCCTCATCTTTTTTTAAAAAAGAATTCAATTCACTCATTGTGTATTGTGGTGTTTCTGGAACTGATTCAAATTTTAATTTACTTTCAGGTTCTGAAAAACTCTTTCCGCAACAATACTCACAACACAAATTACACTCAGGAGTGGTTACAATGTGATAAATCATAAAGATCACTATTTTTCAAAAATATTGAATAACAAAAGAATTATTAATGAATTAAAAACAATAATACTTATGGGTTTACGAAGAGTTATTTCAAACAGATTTGCTAGTGTGTTTAGAAGAGCTAACAAAGTAATTGCTTTAAACCAAAAAAGACGAGCAATAACTAAATTTAAAAAAGCAAAAGAAGCTCAAGAAATTACTCAAATTATTTCTGACAAAAAAGCCAAAAAATATTATCCCCAAAAAAGTGAAAAAAGTAAACAAAATTTTAAAGCAGCGGATAATGCAGCGAAAAAAAATGCTAAACAAATTAAAAAAAGAAAACACGCATTTAGTGATCTTTTAGTAGCGAGAGCAAAAACAAAACGCCAACTAAGTGCTATTGAAAAGAAAGCACACAAATTAACCAGAGGGATTTATAGAGGAGATTTTTGTTCATTTAGAAGTTATTCGGGAAATATTTACGAAGGAGCGTTTAGAAGAATAACCACTGCAAAAGTTAGAACTAATTCAGGAATTAAAGAAGTTTTAGCAATAGAAATTGTTCCAAGTGGAAAAAACAAATCAATAAAACTAGCAGTGGATCTGCTTGAAAAATCAAATAATTAAAATAAATAAACAAAAAATTAAAACAAAAAAAACAAAAACCAAAATAAACTAAAAAAATAAAATAATTAAAAATAATGAACAAAATAAAAAACTTCAAAAAACTAAGAAAAAAGTTATATTTATAAATAACAAATCAAATAGTATAATGAAAAATAATATGGTGAAATTAGAACAATAAAGAAATTAGAACAGTAAAAGAAAAAAATAAAGTGATTTGGTGAAAAAATGTTTAAATCAATCAACAAAAGTATTGCTTTAACTAAAACAACTATAAAAGTAATTTCTAAAGACAAAAAATTGTTTATATTCCCAATCTTGTCAGGGATTTGTTCAATAATTTTTTTCTTCGTAATGATATTTCCTTTCTTTTTAAGCGAAATCGCTAAACAAATTGTTGGGGACACTGCTTCCCAAGTTTTGTTCTACATCGCATTATTTTTACTATATCTTGGAATGGCTTTTATTACAACTTTCTTTAATGTGTGTGTCGTGTATATAGTGAAAAGTAGACTTGATGGCGGGAGTGCAAAAGCAACGGAAGCAATAAGCTCTGCTTTTTCTAGAATACACTTAATTTTTGCTTGGAGTATTATTGCAGCAACTGTGGGAATAATAATGGATATAATTGACCAAATTGCTGAAAACCAAGAAGCGATCGGAAAACTAATCATAAATTGGATAAATTCAGTTATTGGAGCAACATGGGGAATAATAACTATTTTTGTGGTACCCGCAATGGTTTACAATAATTTAGGCCCACTTGGAGCAATAAAAAAATCAGTGCAAGTTTTGAGAAAAACTTGGGGAGAATCAGTAATAAGATATGTTGGAATTGGGGTAGTTCAAATGATATCAATAATACTTGCTTTTTTAGTGGGAATAGTTTTGTTCTTTATTGGAGCAATGTCAGGAAATGCAATAATTTTTTTCTTAACTTTACTAATATCAATAATGCTAGTTGTTGGAGTAATAGTGTTCTTTGGACTTGTAACCAGCGTATTTAACACCGCAATATATCATTACGCTGATAGAGGAGAAGTGCCTGAATCTTTTGATGAACAAACAATTAGAAGTGTTATTCAATAAAACAAAAATAAACACGGAAACGAACAAAACCAAAATAATGAAAAAAAACAACCAAAAATAATAACACAAAAAAACAATTAAAAATAATTGAAATCAAAAAACCAATCAAAAAATAAAATCAAAAAAACAGAAATTTAATTAAAAAAATCTAATTAAAGAAATTTAATTAAATAAACTTAATCAAAACTCTCTTCTAAAATTAATTCCTTTATAGTATTTAGTAACACCAACTTTTTTTCCTTCTTTTATTCTAGAAGCGGCTTTTCTATATTTGAGCACTTTGTTTTTTTTCCAAACAATCGGCATTTTGGAAACAATTCCATTTCCACCAATGCATCCCCCTTCACAAAACAAAATATCGTAAAATATTTTATCAGGGTTTGAACCAAACAATTTTTGTAAATTTTGACACCCGTCAGAAAAAATCATTTCTTCATCTTCCAAAATGTGTTTAGTGTGAAGTGTTTCTGTTAACCCTCCACTTAAAGGATACACTTTTGTGTATTCATTGTAAAATGAATCAAAAATATTTGAACCCACTAATCTTGGTTTTTCTTTAGCAACAATTTGTTTTAATTCACTAAAAGTTATTACCACATCAATAAGAGTTTTTTTGTTTTTTTCGTTAAATTGTTTTGACTCAATTTTTTTTGCAGAGCAAGGGGAAACAAAAACTATTTTGTGTTTAGGATAGTGTTTTTTCAAAACTTTTGCCATCGCAATCATTGGACTATCAAAAGGTAAAAGAAATCTAGAAAAATCAGGATACTTTGCTTTCAACAAATTAACACTTAATGGACAAACAGATGAAATGAATTTTATTTTTGTTTTCTTGTTTTCTTTAATGTATTTGTGATAATTTTTATTCACTATTTTTGCCCCAAAAGTTAATTCAGTGATAAGATCAAATCCAAGCCCTCTCATTAATGGAACAAATTTTTTAAAATCAAAATCAACTACAAAAGAAGGAGCAACCATCAAAATAACTTTACTCTCATTATACCTCAAAGAGTTTCTCAAAAGTCTTAAAGTTTTTAATTGATCTTCTGAATAAGCAAATCCGAAAAAATCAGGATAACCATAAGAATCCAATTCAACCATTAATACCAATAACTAAAAGAGATAAAGAGATATTTAATCATACCCTCTCTTTTAATTAGTTTTTTTATCATTCAAAATTAGTTTGAACACTTTGTCTTTTGGTCTAACCCTATCATTAACTTTTATTCCAACAGATTGTCCTTGACTAGCAGTATCAATTGGTTTTAGATTTATTTGCATTGAATCAATTTTTTGTTCTAAAAAAGTTGTTTCTCCTTCAATAAGCAAATTATCTCCTACTGATACTGAATCAAACAATTTTATTTCAGCAACATTTACTTTTGCATAATATTTTGTAACGACTCCAATATTTTGTCTTTTTTGTTTTTGGAAACTCCCTTGTCCTTTTGCCAAATCTTTTCCACCAGGAGTTGATAAGTAAAAACCTTTAGAGAATTCTCTATTATAAACTTTTTTAAGTTCGTTATTCCAATAATTTATTTTCTCAACAGAATAGGTTTTGTCAAACACTGAATCAATTGCTTCCCTATAACACCTAGTAGTTGTTGCTACGTAATCGCTTGGTTTTGTTCTCCCCTCTATTTTTAGTGAATCAATTCCTGCTTCAATTAATTTATCAATAAACTCTATTGTTTTCATATCTTTAGGAGAAATAATTGTGTTGCCCTCCAAAAACACTTCTTTTTTTTCAAAATCAGGAGCGGAACCATCCAGGAAATATACGCTCGCCGAAGGCACTTCTTTCCCGCTGGTTTTTTCCGAAGGAAAAAAGGATCGCCTACACGGTTGTAAGCATTGACCCCTGTTCGCACTTTTCCCAAAAACCTCGTGACTCAAAAAACACCTACCTGAAATAGCAACACACATTGCTCCGTGAATAAAACACTCAATCTTCACTCCCAATTTATGCGCAATTGGAACTATTTTTTTTATTTGAACCAAATCAAGTTCTCTTGCAAGCACAATTCTTTTTACTCCAAGATCAGCGTATTTTTTTATTGCAATAGAATTAGTTACTGATGCTTGGGTAGATAAGTGTGCTTCAATTTTGTGTTTGTTTGCAAGAGACAACACACCCATATCTGATAATATTATTGCATCAACTTTGGCTTTTTTTGCAGCAACAATTACTTTCTCAACCGCACTCAATTCATTCTCAAAAACAACTGTATTCACTGTTAAGTAACCAAAAACTTTTCTTTTACAAGGATTTTTTCCGTGCAAATACTCCATCACTTTTTTCAAATCACTATTAGAAAAATTTGTCCCAAAATCCCTCATATTAAATCCTTTAACACCAAAATAAACCGCATCCGCTCCATTTTTTACAGCAGCAATCAAACTTGGCCAATCCCCTGCCCCACTAAGAAGTTCAGGTTTGGAAAAACTTGGTTTTGAAAAATTAGATCTTGACAATTTTGATTTGTGGAGTTTAGGTTTATTATTTTTTGTAAGAACTTTTTTAGCAACTTTTTTAACAACCTTTTCTTTAAACTTCATAATTAATCAAATCCAAAAAATCAAAAAATCAAAAAAATTAATTTTTAAAAATTTAAAACTAACACTCACTAATTCATTATCCTTACTAATTTATTATCCCCACTAAGTTATTATCAATTAATAATAACAACCAATCAATTCATTATCAATCCAATATTACTCAAACACCTAACCAATAATACTAACCAATAATACTTGCTAACAATACCAATTAATAATTATAGTGTAATGGTTTTAAATTCGACACAATTATAAACATTTTTTATTGAGTAATTCTAAAATGAGCAAAGTGTATTATTCAATTGCGAAAGCAAATTCGCTAATCCCAAAAATAAAAAAATCAATAGAAAAAATTGAAAAATTAAGGGACGAGATTTTTTTAATTGATAACACAAAAATTCTTTTTGATGAATTATCCCCAAGTAGTCTTTTGCTAGAAATTGAATTAAACAAAAATTTTCACGAAAAAAACCTAGAAATGTTCACCCTAATTGCTGAACTAATAAAAGAAGGGTGCATTATTAGAAACTTGGAAGAAGATATTGAAGTGGATTTTTACTCAAAATTCAGAAACAAAGACATTTTTTTGTGCTGGAAAATGGGGGATGAAACAATCAGGTTTTGGCACGAAACTTACGAAAAACAAAAACAAAGAAAACCCATTGAAGAACTACACGCACACTATTATGAAAAACTAAAAGAACTAAAATAACACCAAAAAACAAAAAAACTAAAACAAAAAAAGAAATTAACACCAAAAAAATGAACCCACCAAAACCACAAAAAAACCAAACTTAACCAGCAGCCTTTTAAATGTTTCTTAATAAATTTTCTTTAATTAATCGGCCTTCTAGCCGTAAGAATGCATTACAATTGGTGAGCAAATTTTTATAAAAAAATGATTATTTTTATAAAAAAAATTGAACTTTTTAAAAAAATGTTTAATTCTTGCCGTGCATTGAAAAAATTTTGGTGATTTTATTGGTTGAAAAAAATGAACAAAAAATTATCCAAAGACACTATTTAGTACCAGAACACGTTTTAATAAAAAAAGAAAAAGTTGACGAATTAATGGCCGAACTTGGAATCAAAAAAGATTCTTTACCAAGAATAGCAAAACTTGATGCTGCAATAAAACACTTAAAACCTGAAAAAGGAGATGTTGTAAAAATTATTAGAGATTCAATAACAGCAGGACAAAGTACATATTATAGAAGAGTTGTTTAGAAAAATTATTTTTAGAAAAAAAAAATTGGTTAAAAAAAAACCAATTTTGTGCTTTTTAGCACTAAAAGAATTGGGTGAAATTGGATGGGTTGGGAATTAATAGAATCTTATTTTAAAAACAAAAACATAGCACAAATGGAAATTGATTCTTATAATCAATTCATTAGTACAAGGTTGAACGAAATTGTTAAAGAAAATAATCTAATTGTTCCAAAAATTGAAGAGGTAAGAATTGAGTTAAGCGATATTGAGGTTGAGAAACCAAAAATAATTGAAGCTGATGGAAGTCCAAGAGATATTTTCACTCCAATGGAAGCACGACTTAGAAACAGAAATTACGCAGGGCCAATCTATTTAACTATGAGACTTTTTAGAAGAGATGTTGAACAGGATGCGAGAAGAACAAATATTGGAGATATGCCTGTAATGACAAAATCAAAACTATGTTGGCTTGAAGGAAAAAACGAACAAGAACTAATTGAAATGGGAGAGGATCCAAAAGATTTTGGAGGATACTTCATAATTAACGGAAGCGAAAAAGCACTAATGACACAAGAAGTACTATCATCCGACAGAGTACTAATTTCGGAAGGAGAAAAAGGAGTTGTTGCCGAAGTAATTTCAACAAGAGGAGCTTTCAAAGGAAGAGTAAGAGTGTTAAGAACACCAGAAGGAATGATTTACGTATCATTCCCAACCAGTCCAAAAAGATTGAGTTTGTTCGGATTGTTCAAAGCACTAGGACTTAAAACAAAAAAAGAAGTTTTTGAAGCATTCAATGATGAAAAAGAAATACAAAATGATCTACTACTAAACTGGGAAGAATGCGATGTTAGTAATGAACAAGAAGCACTTGACAAAATCGGAAAATATGTTGCACCAGGACAAGTAATTGATTATAGATTGAGAAGAGCAAGAGAAGTAATTGACGGATTTTTATTACCACACATTGGACAAGATGAACCAGCAAGATTAGCAAAAGCATACTACTTAGCAATGATGGCAACAAAAGCAATTGAAAGACACTACAAATTAAGAGGAAAAGATGACAAAGATAATTATGTTAACAAAAGACTTGAACTAAGTGGAAAACTAATGGAACACTTATTCAGATACTCGTTCAAGTACTTTGTAAAAGATTTAAGATTCCAAATTGACAGAACTGTTACCAGAAGAAGAAAACTAAACATATCAACTGTTGTTAGACCTGGAGCAGTGAGTGAAAGAATCAGGTTTGCTATGAGTACAGGAAACTGGATAGGGAGAAGCACAGGAGTAGCAAAATTCATGGACAGAGTGAATTATTTAGCACCACTAACTGATTTACGAAAAGTAAAATCACAATTAGCAAAAACAAGAGAATTGTACGAAGCTCGGGATGTTCACGGAACACACTGGGGAAGACTTGACCCAATAGAAACACCTGATGGACCACAATGTGGATTAGTAAAAAACTTGTGTTTCATGGCAGAAGTAACAACTGATGCATCAGAAACACCAGTAGAAGAATTATTACACAAACAAGGAGTAAGATTGAAAAAATTATAAATCGCACTACTAAGCGAAGCGCATGTAGTGCTTCGTCTGGTCCAAGCAAAATTTTATTTTGCGGGACCCGTAAAAGCTAAGTGCTTTTACTTGGTCATGGCGAAACAGGACAGAGTAAGATTGAAAAAATTATAAAAATTATGAACATCACTAAACGAAGTTCGCAAACTTTGATTGTGGTGTCAAAACAAAAAATGGGTGAAAATGGTATGGCAAAAGTAGCAAAGGTTTACATTAATGGAAGATTGATTGGGTTTCACGATGATCCAGAAAGTTTAACAAACAAAGTTGTGGAATCAAGAAGAGAAGGAAAATTACAAAAAGAAATAAACATCGCTTACCAAAAAGACACTAACGAAGTTTACATAAACACTGATGCTGGAAGAGTACAAAGACCACTAATTGTAATAAAAAACGGAAAAAGCACTTACACTCCTGAAATCGCAAAACAAGTAAAAGAAGGAAAATTAACTTTCCAAAAATTATTAGAAATGGGAATAGTAGAGTACCTTGATGCTGAAGAAGAAGAAAACACACTAATCGCACTAAACGAAGAAGAAATAACAAAAAACCACACCCACTTAGAAATAAACGGAAGCGCAATACTCGGAGCTGTTAGTAGTTTAATCCCATACATAGAACACGATATGGCAGGAAAAGCACTACACGGAGCAAAAATGTTCAAACAAGCAATAGGGTTCGGAGCAGCGAACTACAAAATAAGACACGATACAGAAGGATACTTATTATACTACCCAGAAGTACCAATTGTTAAAACAAAAACAATGGATATGTTACAATTAGAAAAAAGACCACAATCACAAAACTTTGTAATGGCAATAATGCCATTTTACGGATTCAACACAATGGATGCAGTAATACTAAACAAAGGAGCAATTGACAGAGGATTAGCAAGAGCGTGTTATCTTAGAAATTACGAAGCATCAGAACAAAGATACCCAGGAGGACAAAGAGACAAATTCGAAATACCAACAGAAGAAAAAGTAGGGTTTGTAGAAGAACAACAATTCAAAAAACTAGGAGAGGACGGAATAGTTAGACTTGAAGAATACATAGAAGAAGGAGAAGCAATTATTGGAAGAACCTCACCACCAAAATTCTTTGAAGACATGACTGATTTTGGAGTGGATGAAGAAAAAAGAAGAGATAGTTCAGTAACTATTAGAAAAGGAAAACCAGGATATGTTGATACAGTAATGATGACTGAAGGAGAAGATGGAAGCAGATTAGTGAAAATAAAAGTAAGAACAACACTAACACCAGCAGTAGGAGACAAAATCGCTTCAAAACACGGACAAAAAGGAGTAGTATCAGCAATCATTCCAGAAGAAGACATGCCATTCACTATTGAAGGAATAAAACCTGACCTAATCCTAAACCCACACTCAATCCCATCAAGAATGACCATGGGACACTTAATGGAAATGTTCGGAGGAAAACTAGGAGCAGCAAAAGGAGAAATAATTGACGGAACCCCATTCAATAGTATGACAAGAGAAGAAATAGAAAAAGAACTAACCAAAGCAGGGTTCAGAGCGGACGGAATGGAAATATTCTACGACGGAATTACAGGAAAAAGAATAGAAGGAAGCATATTTACAGGAGTAATCGCAACACAAAAACTCTACCACGTAGTATCACACAAACTACAAGCAAGAGCAAGAGGACCAGTACAAGTACTAACAAGACAACCAACAGAAGGAAAAGAAAAAGAAGGAGGACTACGATTCGGAGAAATGGAAGGAGAAACACTAGTAGGACACGGAGCAGCAATGTTACTCCACGAAAAAATGATAGAGGACTCAGACAAAACAGTAGAACTCGTATGCGAAAAATGCGGAGTAATCGCAGTAAATGATGAAATAAGAAGAAAAAAATACTGCCCACTATGCAAAACAGCAGCAGTGTATCCAGTAGAAATGTCATACGGATTCAAACTACTATTAGATGAATTAAAAGCGTTAGGAATAATGACAAAATTAAACCTAACAGACAAAGTATAAAATAAAAAAATTTGAAAAAAAAAGAAAAATGTGAAAATAAAAATTTTTGAAAAAATGGAGGAACAATGACTTGAAAAGCTTTATTGAGCGAGTGAAAAACAAGCGAAAATAATGCTCACACGTTAAGGGTGATTGGTTATGATAATGAAAAAAATTGGAAGTGTTGAGTTCAGTATTTTAGGACCTGAAATGATTAGAAAAATGAGTGCGATAGAAATCAAAACACCCGAAACTTATGACAAAGATGGATACCCAATGGAAGGAGGGCTAATGGATGCTCACCTAGGAGTAATCAATCCAGGAATAAGATGCAAAACTTGCGGACAAGGAATGAGAAATTGCCCAGGACACTTCGGACACATTGAACTAGAAAGACCTGTTGTTCACTCAGAGTTTGGAAGAAAACTAGAACTACTAATGAACACTACATGTAAAGATTGCGGAAACATACTATTACCAGAAGAACAAATAAAAAAATTACAAGAAGAAGCAAAAGGAAAAGTGGTTGATAAAACAAAAAAAATAATGATAAAAACAAAAACCGTAAAAAAATGCCCACACTGTTCAGCACCAGCACACAAAACAACACTTGACAAACCAACAAACTTCTTCTACAACAAAGAAAGAATTTACCCAACACAAATAAGAGAATGGGTAGAAAAAATACCAGAAGAACACCTAAGAATACTAGGATATGACACTACAAGAATCAAACCAGAATGGTTCATAATGACCTCACTACAAGTACCACCAATCACTATAAGACCGAGCATAACACTTGATAATGGAATAAAATCAGAAGATGATTTAACACACAAACTAGTTGATATTATTAGAATTAATCAAAGATTAAAAGACAACATAGAAGCAGGAGCACCACAACTAATAATAGAAGATCTATGGGACCTGCTACAATACCACGTAACAACCTACTTTGATAACAACACCGCAGGAGTGCCACCAGCAAAACACAGAAGTGGAAGACCACTAAGAACAATAATACAAAGATTGAAAGGAAAAAAAGGAAGATTCAGATACAACCTAACAGGAAAAAGAGTAAACCACGCAGCAAGAACAATAATCGTGCCAGACCCATACATTGATTTATCAGAACTAGGAATACCAGAAGAAGCAGCAAAAGAACTAACAGTACCAGAGTTCGTAACAGAATGGAATCTAGAAACAGTAAAAAAAATTGTGGAAAAAAGCGACAGACCAGTATACATTATAAGACCAAACGGAACAAGAAGAAAAGTAACAGAAGAAAACAAAGAAGAAATCGTAAAAGAAATTGATATTGGATACAGAATAGAAAGAAACCTAAAAGACGGAGATATTGTTTTATTCAACAGACAACCATCACTACACAGAATGAGTATGATGGCACACACCGCAAGAATTATGCCAGGAAAAGTATTCAGAATGAACCCAATAGTGTGTCCCCCATACAACGCTGACTTTGATGGAGATGAAATGAACTGCCACGTACCACAAACAGAAGAAGGAAAAGCAGAAGCAAAAAAACTAATGCTAGCAAGAGACCAAATCATATCACCAAGATTCGGAGCACCAGTAATCGCACCAAAAGAAGACGGAGTGAGCGGAGCATTCGCACTAACAATGCCACAAACAGAATTCACAAAAGAAACAGCAATGCAACTAATGTACGAAATAGGAGTAACAGAATTACCAAAACCTGACAGAGGAAAAAAATACTCAGGAAAATTAATATTCTCACAAATACTACCAAAAGACCTAAACCTAGAATACGAATCATACACAAGCAAAATATTCAAACAAGCAGGAATGAAACCAGAAGACGGAAAAATAATAGAACAATACATGAACAAAGTAAAAATCGTGAACGGAAACATAGAAAGCGGAGTAATTGATTCCGCATCATTAAGTGAAGGAAAAGGAGTACTAGTTGATACAATAGCAAGAGAATACGACAGCATAGTACTTGAACAATTCTACCACGATCTAAACAGATTAACAGGATACATTTTAACAGAAAAAGGAATGACAGCATCACTAGCAGAATATGATGTGAGCAACAACATCGAAACACTAAAAAACAAAGTAATAAACGAAACCATGAAAAAAGCAGAAGAACTAGTAGAATCATACAAAAAAGGAACAATGGAAATCATACCAGGAAGAACAATACAAGAATCATTCGAACAATACATGATGAGAATTTCAGCAGAAGCAAAAGACAAAGTAGAAAAAGCAATAATGCAAGAAAAACTACAATACGTAACAGGAGAAGAAGCAGTGCTAAACACAATCGCCATGATACTATCAAAATCAAGAGGAAGCACTACAAACCTAATGAACATAGCAGGGTTCTGGGGACAAGCATCAGTAAGAGAAGGAAGACCAAAAAAAGGATTCAAGAAAAGACTAATCACATCAAACGAAAGAGCAGATGAAGGACTACTAGCAGGAGGATTCATAACCAACAACTTCTTGGACGGAATGACAGCAAAACAATACTTCTACCACTCAATGGGAGGAAGACAAGGAGAAGTAGACACAGGAGTATCAACAAAAGTATCAGGATACTTATACAGAAGACTAGCAAACTCACTAAAAGACATAGTATCAGCTCCTGACGGAACAGTAAGAACAGCATCAAACTCACTAATACAATACCAATACGGAGAAGACGGAGTGTTCCCAAAAAACACTAACAAAGGAAAAAGCGTGGATGTATTAGAAGAATACAAAAAAATGAAAGCGAAAAAAAATTAAAAAAACAAAAAAAATAAAAAAAAACAAAATTGTGAAAAAATAAAAAAAAGGTGAAAAAGATGAGTGAAATGGAAGACTACGGAACAGAAATGGAAGAAGAAATAGAAGAAGATGACACTACCGAAATTGAAGAAACAGAAGAAGAAACAAAAGAAGAATCACTCACAGAAGAAACAGAAGAAGAAACAAAAAACAAAAAGAAAAAAGGAAAAGAAACAAAACCCGACAAAAGAGTATACGAAGAAAAAGAAAGAGATTGGGAACAAGTAGCACTACCAAAAAAACTCTTAGAAGAAATAGTAGCAATAGCAGAAGCAGAAAAATTATCAAAACAAGAAACCGATAAGTTAGCGGATATTGTTTTAACAAAATACAACTCAAAAATAGTTGAACCAGGAGAAGCAGTAGGAATAGTTGCAGCACAATCACTAGGAGAACCAGGAACACAACTAACACTAAGAACAAAACACTTTGCAGGAGCAGCAGAAGTATCCGTAGGAAGCGGAATACAAAGAATGGAAGAAATTGTTGACGGAAGAAGCAAAGCAAAATACCCAGCAATGACAATATTCTTAACAAAAGAACTATCAAAAAGCAAAGAAAAAGCAGAAGAATTTGCTAAAAACCTAATTGATGTAAGAGTAGCGGACATCACAAAACTAAACGAAAACTTTGAAGAACTAAAATTCTCAATAGAAATAAACAAAGAAAAAGCAAAAGAACTAAACCTAAAAATTAATGATGTTGCGGATCTACTAAAAAAATTCTTGAAAGGAATAAACGCAAGACAACTAGACAACACAGTACACTTCACTATAAACAAAAAATCAGAACTACTAAGAGTAAGAAAAGACCTAATCAAACTAATGAGCGAAAAAATACACGGAATAAAAGGAATAGAAAAAACAATAATAGTAAAAGAAAAAGACAACCTAGGAAACGAAGAATTTGTTATAAAAACAACAGGAAGTAACCTAAAAGCAGTGCTAAAACTAGAAGAAGTAGACCAAACAAGAGTATTCACAAACGACATACTAGAAACAACAAACGTACTAGGAATAGAAGCAGGAAGAACACTAATAGTAAAAGAACTAAAAAAAGTAATGGACGACAACGGAATCGCAGTAGATGTAAGACACATTATGCTACTAGCAGACCTAATGACATTCAACGGAGACATAAAAGGAGTAGTAAGAACAGGAATCACAAAAGGAAAAGCATCACCATTCGCAAGAGCAGCATTCGAAGAAACAACAAAACACCTACTAGATGCAGCATTCAAAGGAGAAAAAGAAAACCTAACAGGAGTAGTAGAAAACCTAATAGTAGGACAACCAGTAAAAGTAGGAACAGGAATAGTAGAACTACTAATGAAATAAAAAAAAACAAAAAAAAATCTACGACAAAAAAAAACTCCACTAAACAATTAAAAAAAGCGTGGCCAAAAGCCACTGCTTTTCTATTTTTAAAAAAAACAATTACCCAACAATCGGCCAAAACATAACACAAAAAATAACCCCTCACATTAACCTTTATAAACTTTACATTATTGAATTAGTTTAGAACCTTGAGAAGTCCAAAGCGATGCTTGGATGGAGTAGGGTAATTTATTATTACTTATTTTCCAAATCATTCTCAAGAAAAATTAGCAAAAAAAACAAAAAAATTGAACAAAGAAAAATTGGTAAAATTTTAGTTCTGGTGAGCTAAAAAATTATTGAACAAAAATTAAACAAAAATAATTGAGTAAAAATAATTAAAAGAACAAAAAATAGTGATTTTTTATGGATACAAATAAAGAAATTAGAAGAGCGGTGGATACAGGAAAAGTATCTTTTGGATACAAAACTTGTCAAAAAAATTTATTACACGGAGAAGGAGAAATGATTATTGTTAGCAACAATTTACCAAAAAATGATAAAGAAGTTTTACAACATTTAGCAAAAACGGAAGGGAAAAAATTTTTTGAGTACCCCGAAAATGGTTTAACACTAGGAAGTGTGTGCGGAAAACCATTCGTAGTATCAGCAATGATAGTGCTTGACGCGGGAAAAAGTAGCGTACTCGAATTAACAAAGTGAGGTTTGCTAAGCGAACTTTACTAAATGTGAGCGGTTAAATATGAAACTCACTATGAAAGAAATATTGTTAATGAATGCATTAACTAATGTGAGCAAAGTCTCACCAAAGGATTGCATTATTGAAAACAACATAGTTACTTTCCTTGTGAACTCCAACGAAGTTGGAAAAGCAATAGGAAAAAAAGCAACAAATGTTAAAGAACTTGAAACCAAGTTAAAAAAAAGAATAGAAATAATTGGTTATTATGAAAAACCAGAAATGGTGATAGAGAAAACATTTGATGCGACAAGCACCTCCGTGAAAGAAAAAAAAGAAAAAATAATAATCACAATGGATGGAACAAATAAAAGAAAAGTTTTAGGAAATTTTTCAAGGTTTAAGAGAGTGAAAGAATTAATTAAAAGAAATTACGGAGTGGAAATAATTTTAGTATAAAAACACAATGAGTAATAATATGAGTGAGGATTGTGAGCAGGGATTATGTTTAGTGAGTATGAGCAGTAATTAGGTTTAGTGAGTATATTTAGTGATTATGAGCAGGGATATGAGTAATAGTGGTTATGGGTAGTGAGTATGTTTAGTAATTTAGAAATTTGATTTTTAGAGATGTGATTTGAATGGGTTATGGAGAATTTGCAGGAAATAGTTTGATCAAAAAAAGAAAAAAAGCTAAAAAGAAAGACATTAGATATTTGAAAAAAATTAGGGCAAAAAGAGGAGAGTACAAAGATTTACTAGAAGGCGCTCCACAAGGAAGAGGAATTGTTCTAGAAAAAAGAGGAGTGGAAGCAAAACAACCAAACTCAGGAATACGAAAATGCGTAAGAGTACAATTAATCAAAAACGGAAAAGAACTAACCGCACTAGCACCAAGAGATGGAGCAATAAAATTTATTGATGAACACGATGAAGTAACAGTATCAGGAAGTGGAGGAGCACAAGGAGGACCATACGGAGATCTTTGGGGAGTAAAATACCAAGTAACTCACGTTAATGGAGTAGCTCTACAAATGTTAAGAAAAGGAAAGAAAGAAAAATCTAAGAGATAAAAAAAATAGGTGTGTGAATTGATGGATAAAAAAATTGATGACAATAAAAAAATAGAAGACAAAAAAGAAACAAAAATTGTTGCAGAAAAACCAAAAGGAGAAAAAAAAGTTTTCTCACAAAAAAAACACGAACCAAAAGAACAAGTTCCACAAGAACACAAAAGCGAAGCTAAAGAAAAACCTATTTTTGTTAAAAAGAAAAACTTGTTCCCTGAATACAAAATGTTCAACAAGTGGGACACAAGTGAAGTGGTAGTAAAAGATCTAAGTTTAGTTAGATACATTAATCTTGACACAATCATTATTCCACACACTTTTGGAAGAAAAGGACAAGGAAGATTTGCTAAAGCAAACGTAAACATTGTTGAAAGATTAATCAACAAAATAATGAGATCAGGGCAAGGAAAAAGAAAACTAAGTGGAAAATATGTTAGAGGGAGAGGAAGTTGTGGAAAAAAAATGCAAGCAATACAAATAGTAGAAAGAGCATTTGAAATTGTTGAAAAGAAAACAAAAAAGAACCCAATCCAAGTACTAGTTGATGCGGTAGAAAATGCTGCACCAAGAGAAGATATTACAAGAATCAAAAGAGGAGGAGTTGCATACTCACTCGCTGTTGATGTTTCACCAATCAAAAGACTTGATGAAGCACTAAAAAACATTGCACTCGCAGGTTTTGGTAATTCTTTTAACAAAAAAGTAAGCGCTGAAGAAGCACTTGCGGAAGAAATAATTGCTGCTGCTGCAGGAGACATGAAGAGCTCTGCACTAAAAAGAAAAGAAGAAGTAGAAAGAGTAGCAAGGGCAAGTAGATAGATGCCTTAATTCTATCAAGCCAAAGGCAAAAATAGCGCACTCTAAAACAAACAAATGAAATGAGAGTGTAATAAGCCCTACCTCGCGTTAGCGAGTGTAGTGCGCGTGTGAACGGAGCAAGCCGTTCAGCAAGGGCAAGTAGATAAATAATTTATTTGCGATTTAGTTTTCGTGCTTTTTTTTTAAAAGCACAAATTTATTTTTAAGGTGGTTAGATGGGAAGAAGAGAAGAAATGGCAAAAGTAGTTGAAGATTTAATGATTAATAGGGATGATATTAGAAATATTGGAACAGTTGCACACATTGACCACGGAAAAACAACACTATCTGATTCTTTAGTTGCTGCGGCAGGATTAATAAATTATGATTTGGCCGGAGAAGCACAAGTAATGGATTATGAAGATCAAGAACAAGAAAGAGGAATAACCATTAACTCGGCTAACATTTCAATGATGTTTGAATGGAAACAAAAAAAACACATCGTTAATTTAATTGACACTCCAGGACACGTTGATTTTACTGGAGAAGTAATAAGAGCAATGAGAGCGGTTGATGGAGTAATATTACTAGTTGATTCTGTTGAAGGAGTAATGCCACAAACAGAAACAGTTATTAGACAAGCACTAAAAGAATACGTAAAACCTGTTTTGTTCATAAACAAAGTTGATAGAATTATTAAAGAACTAAACGCTAGCGAACAACAAATGCAAGAAAAATTCATAAAAGTAATATCACAAGTAAATAATCTAATTGAAAGAAACGCACCTGAACAATTCAAAAAAGAATGGCAAGTTAGTATCCAAAAAGGAACTGTTGGTTTTGGTTCAGCTAAAAGAAAATGGGGAATTAGTGCAGCGCATATGCAAAAAACAGGAATTAATTTTAAACAAGTATACCAATACTTGAAAGAAGATAAACAAGATGAGTTAGCAAAAATTTCTCCAGTACACGAAGTTGTTTTACAAATGGTTGTAGAACACTTACCTTCACCTGTGGAAGCACAAAAATACAGAATACAAAAAATTTGGGGCGGAGATATGGAGAGTGACATTGCTAAACAAATGGCGGCATGTAACCCTGATGCACCACTATCAATGGTTATCACTGATGTATCGGTTGATCCACACGCAGGAGATGTTGCAACAGGAAGAATTTACTCCGGAGCAATTCACCCAGGAGATATAGTAAAAATTTTGTCAGCTGATAAAGAACTAAAAGTACAAAAAGTTGGACTTTACTTTGGAAACGATCTTGTTCCAATAAACAAATCAGTTGCTGGAAACATTATTTCTCTTGTTGGATTAAAAGATATTTATTCAGGAGAAACAATTTCTACAACAGAAATGAAATCTTTTGAAAACTTTATGAGTAATGCAGAACCAGTTATGACAATATCTATTGAAGCAAAAGACCCAAAAGATTTACCAAAACTAATTGAAGCTTTAAGAAAACTACAAAAAGAAGATCCTAACCTAAAAGCAACAATAAACCAAGAAACAGGAGAACACTTACTTAGTGGAATGGGAGAACTTCACTTAGAAGTAAACATTTACAGAATAATAAACAACCACAAAATACAAGTACAAACATCACAACCAATTGTTGTTTATCACGAAGCAATAACAGGGGATAGTGAAACACTTGAAGCAAAATCACCAAACAGACACAACAAATTCAAAATGAAAGCACGACCAGTGCCTCAAGAAATTTATGACAAAATAATTGAAACAAGATTGGATGGAAAAATCAAACCAAAACACGCAGAAAGTGTTGAAAAACTAAAAGCTGTTGGGTTTGACACTGATACTGCTAGAAAAGTATGGGCAGTAATTAATGGGTGTGTTCTAATAGATAAAACAAGAGGAATACAAGCATTACACGAAATCAGAGAACTTGTAGTACAAGGATTCAGTGATGCTGTAAACGAAGGACCACTAGCTAAAGAAAGATGCCAAGGAGTAATGATAGAACTAGAAGATGCAACACTACACGAAGATGCAATCCACAGAGGACCAGCACAAGTACTACCAGCAATTACAAGAGGAATATACGCTTGCATGCTACAAGCAGGAACACAATTATACGAACCAAAACAAATACTATCAATCACAGTACCGGAAGATATGATGGGAGCAGCATCAAGAGAACTAGGAACAAGAAGAGTACAAATAACAGAAATGAAAACAGAAGGAGACTCAAGTATAGTTATAGGAAAAGCTCCAGTAAAAGAACTAATCGGATTCAGTTCAGCAATGAGAGGAGCAACACAAGGAAAAGCACAATGGACAGCAGAATACTACGGATACGAACTCCTACCAAGAGAACTACAATCAACAACAATAAAAGAAATAAGAAAAAGAAAAGGAATGCCTGACGAAATGAAATCATGGCAATTCTTTTTAGAATAAAACAAAAACGATTTTTAGGAATAGCAAACGCCAAAAGCGTTTGCGAAATTCTTTTTTTCTTTTTACAAAATTTTTTTATAAAAATTGTTTTTCCCAAAAAAATCTATTTATTATTCTTATCTTAATTATTTTTTATTATGATACCGAATAATTTGAAGGATCTTGTTACTTTTGTTCCAAACAAAAATGAGTCAATACACAATTGGTTTTATTACAAAGAAGGTTATTCAAAAGAACTCATAGAGTGGCTTGTTAAAGAATACAAACTCACTGGACCAATTTATGATCCCTTTGCAGGAGTTGGAACAACTCTGCTTGTTGCAAAAAATTTGGGGATTAGTGCGATAGGAACTGATGTGAGTCCGCTAACATCATTCATTTGCAGTGTGAAAACAAGAAATTATGACACTAGTATTTTGAAAGAAGAGCTTGAAAAACTTGCTAAACTAAAACCAACAATGGTTGGAAAATATCCAAACAAAAAAATCAGAGAATTATTCAGAGCAAAAAACTTGGATGATATATACTACTACCATCAAAAAATATTTGAAATCAAAGATGAAAAAACAAAAAACTTTTTTATGCTCGCATTAATTGACACCACTGGAAGAGTAGCGAATGTAATCAAAACCGGTGGAAGTTTAAAAAAAATAAAAAAACACCACATGGATGTAAAAAAACTTTTATTAGGAAAAATAAAAAGAATGATACTTGATATTGAAAGAACAGAAAACAAAAAAAAACAAATCTCGCAAAATATTGGACAACCTTTGGAGTCAATTGAACCAATTATTTACAACGAAGATGCGCGAACTTTTAGATTGGAAGAAAATTCTATTGGGTGTGTTATCACTTCCCCCCCATATTTGAATAAAATTGAGTACACTTCTGTTTACAAAATGGAGCTTGGATTATTTTTTGATGAACAAGAAACTAGACTTCGTTCTTATGTTGGAGATGTTCCTAGTGTAGAGGGTGAAGAATATGCAGGGTTACCAAATATCGCTATTGCATATTTTCAGGATATGAAAAAAGTTTTGGAAAATATTTATTTTTGTTTAAAACCAAAAGGAAAAGCTTTCATTATTGTCGCAGGAGGGTGTTTGCCTGATAGAACAGTGAATTCCGAAACAATAATTGCTGAAGATGCTAAAAAAATAGGATTCACCCTAATTGACATAATTACTGCGAGAGAAATTGCTTGCGTAACAAACCGAACCCAACACATCGGAAAAGTAAAAGAAGCGATAATCATACTAGAAAAATAATTGCCACTACGTGTGATTGAAAACCACACAATGAGTCATTCACGCCGGCTCTGAAGGCCGATCGAGGAGAGTAAAAGAAGCAATAATCCTACTAGAAAAAGGAGGATTGGAAGTCGAAAATAAGGCTTGGAAAGTGCAAGGACAAAAACACGCTATTAAACGTGGATAGAGCGAAACAAATGAACTCTTCAAATTTTAACCAAGGGGAAATAATTTAGCCCCCTTTCCTTTCTCAACCCTTGCACAAGTCAAATTAAAACCAGCATTAGTAATATTCAGACTTTGCTAAATCAATAAAGTGGGGAAATTGATTCACTTGAAGGTCCAATAAACGACAAAACTGTTAGACAAGTAATGGTAGCAAAAGTAACAAAAGATTGTTATTTAAGTTCAAATAGTGACTCAACAATTAGTCCGCCAACATTACCAAACTAAATTAATAATTAATTACCGATCGAAAGATCGGTAATTCTTTCTTTTTAAAAGAATTATAAAAGTTTTACTAGTTCTTCTCTTGTAATATTCAAATCTTGTTTCATTATTTTGTTTAACAATCCAACAGGGATTGGTTTGTTTGAGTGAAAAGGAATTGTTAATTTTCTCCCATCAAGATGCACAAAAGTTTTGTGTGATCCTTTTTGTCGCTCTTCAACAAAACCCAATTTTAAAACGATTTTGCACAACTCTTGAGGATAAATTATAGGAAGTTTCATTAACAATCCTTCTTTAACAAACAGCTACTTTCACCAAACCAACAACGCTGGTAGTAACTTTTATTTTACTTTTTTTCATACTTTCAAGATGCAAACTAATCGCTTCTTTTATTGATTCAAGCAATTCTTCAACAGAATCAGCATAAGAATAACAACCAGGCAAAGCAGGAACAGAAGCATAAAATTGCCCGGATTTAGAATCTTTTTCTAAAACAACATCAAAATCCAACATATTAAAAACACCTAAAATAATAACCTAAAGTAATACATACAAGAACTTAATAAAAAACTATCTAAATTCAACAAAACCCAAATCCCACAAAATCAATCCTATAAAATCATTTTTTATTAAATTATTTTTTTAAAAAAATATAACTTAAATTCAAACAAAATTAAACTCAAACAAAACTTAAGCAATAAAATAATTTAATATTGCTAAGTGGTGAGTGAAATTCGTATTTTTTCAACATTCTTTGCGAAGCCTTTAAAAGCTTTCTTTAAGAGTAATTACTTAAATGCGTTGTCTGGTGAACGGCTTAAAATCGCGGAAGTAACGCTATTTAGTGCGATATAAGAGCATGGAGGAATTGAAAATGGCTGGAAAAGAATTAATCAACGTTGTTTTCATTGGGCACGTTGATCACGGTAAATCAACTACGGTTGGTAGATTACTTTACGACGGAGGAGCTTTATCTGAACAAGAATACAGAAAGCTTGAAGAAGAAGCTAAACAAAAAGGAAAGGGAACTTTCGTTTTTGCGTACGTAATGGATAATTTGAAAGAAGAAAGAGAAAGAGGAGTAACTATTGATGTATCATACAAAAAACTTGAAGCAAAAAATCACATGTTCACAATTATTGATGCACCAGGACACAGAGATTTCGTAAAAAACATGATAACAGGAACTTCACAAGCTGATGTTGCGGTTTTAGTTATTGCAACAAAAGAAGGAGTGCAACCACAAACAAAAGAACACGCATTCTTAGCTCAAGTAATGGGTATAAGACAAATTGTTGTTGCTACAAACAAAATGGATGAAGTGAATTATGATCAAAAGAAATTCGAAGAAGTAAAAGCAGAAGCAACTAAATTATTACAAGGAGTTGGATTCAAACCCGACAATATCAAAGTTGTGCCAATCTCATCATGGAGAGGAGATAATGTTGTTAACAAGACATCAAACATGCCTTGGTACACAGGAAAAACTCTGTTAGAAACTCTTGATGAAATGCAAGCACCACCATCACCACTTGATAAACCTCTAAGATTACCAATCCAAGATGTTTATAGCATTAAAGGTGTTGGAGCAATCCCTGTTGGAAGAGTAGAAACAGGAATAATGAAAACAGGAGACAAAGTTATTGTAATGCCTTCAGGAAAACAAGGAGAAGTAAAAACAATGGAAGAACACCACACCACATTAACAGAAGCAAAACCAGGAAACAACATTGGTTTTTCTGTAAGAGGACTTGGTGCGGATGATATGGGAAGAGGAGATGTTATTGGACCAGTAACAAATCCACCAACTGTTGCAAAATCATTCGAAGCACAAATTGTTGTTTTGAATCACCCAACAGCAATCCCAATAGGATACACTCCAGTATTCCACTTGCACACAGTACAAATGTCAATGACATTAACAGAAATCAAGAAAAAACTTGATCCAAAAACAGGCGCAGTTCTGGAAGAAAATCCAAAATTCCTAAAAACAGGAGATGCAGCAATCGTAAAAATAACTCCTACAAAACCTGTATGTATCGAATCATTCAAAGAATTTCCACAACTAGGAAGATTCGCTATTAGAGATATGGGACAAACAGTAGCTGCAGGAATTGTACTAAGCGTAGAAAAAAGAGAATAAATGAACGAAAAATAAAAATCAATTGTGGGAACATTTTTTTGTTCCCACATTATTTTTAAATGTATTTGATAGTAAAATTGGTAACAAATAATGGTGAGCCAGAAAATGCAAACAGCAAGAATAAAATTAACAGGAACTAATTACAAACAACTAGAAGAAATTTGTGACAGAATTCTTGATGTTGCACAAAAAACAGGAGCAAAACACTCAGGAAAAATACCACTACCAACAAAAAAACTAGTTGTACCAACAAGAAAAGGAATGTGTGGTGGAGGAACAGAAACATACGAACACTGGCAAATGAGAGTGCACAAAAGAATGCTGGATATACAAGCTGATGAACGAACACTAAAAAGAGTAATGAGAGTAGAAATACCGGAAGAAGTACACTTAGAAATTGAACTAAAATAAAACTAACAAAAAACAACCCACCTAAACTAAATTATAATCCAAAAATCAAATTATTATTTAGAATTATTAAAACAACCCCCCACTAAAAAATAACTTTTTTTAATCCAAACAAAAAAATAAATTAATCACGAATAAAAAAAAACAAACACCGCAAAATAGCAAAAATAATACAATTATGAAAAAAATAAACAAAATAATATTAATTAAAAGCGCTATTAGTTATTAAGAAATTAACAAAAAAAATATAGTGGTTGTTATGGAACAAGAAAAAATAAAAATTTATGCAAAAGACATTGACACTCCTACTCTTGAACAATTTCTAAATTGCATTAAAGAAAATTATGTAATTGATGCAGCGCTAATGCCTGATGCACATTATGGTTATGTTGCGCCAATTGGAAGCGTTATTGTTACAAAAAAATACATTGTTCCTTCTTGGGTTGGATATGATATAGGGTGTGGAGTTACTGCAATCAAAATTGAAGGAAAAAACATTTTAGAAAAAATCAAAAAAAACAAAAACGAAATATACAAAACCATAAACCAAACAATCCCGATGGGGCTTGGAAAATTAAACGCGGAACACAAAATTAGTAAAAAAAATAAAGAAGAGTTCAAAAAAATATTAAAAAAATTGGAAAAAAACAAAATTGATCCAGAATTATTTAAGTGGATAAAAAGAAAAGCACTAAGCAATATAGGATCACTCGGGCACGGAAATCACTTTATTGAACTAAGCGAAGAAAATGAAACAAACACTAATTCCAAAAAAAACAAACACACAAAAACAAAACCCAACAACAATATCGCGTGGTTAATTATCCACTCAGGATCAAGAAATGTAGGACACCGAATTGCTGGACACTACATGAAAAAAGCACAAGAAATAGCGCAAAAAAACCAACTTAACAAAAATGAAATAACTAAACAAAACGAAACCAACAAAAAAAATGAAACCAATAACCAAAATGAATTTAATGAAATAAAAATAAATGAAAAAGAAAGCATAGAAAAAACATACCCTCTTGATTCTACCACAAAAATTGGAAAAGAGTATTTAGCAGTGCTTGATTTTTGTTTAGAACTAGCTCTAATTAATAGGATTGAAATAGGAAAAAAAGTTGTTGAAAATATTGAAAATATTTTAGGAGAAAAAACAAAAAACACTATATGGGCAAACAAAAACCACAATCACGCACAAAAAATTGAAAAAACTGAAAAATTTATTCACAGAAAAGGAGCAACCCCAAGCAAAAAAGGAGAGCGAGGAATTATTCCCGGAAATATGAGAGATGGTTGTTTTTTAGTAATTGGAAAAGGGAACAAAAAGTTCTTAGAATCAAGCAGTCACGGAGCAGGAAGAAGTATGAGCAAGAGTCAAGCAAAAAAAGAAATCACTCTTGACCAATTCAAAGAAACAATGAAAGGAATCACTGCAACAATTGAAAGTGGAACAATTGATGAAAGTCCTTTTGCTTACAAAAACATTAACTCTATTATGGAAGCACAAAAAGAAAGCGTAAAAATATACAAACACTTAAAACCAATAATTAATTGGAAAGGAACAGGGAAATAATTTCAAAACCCAAAAAAAACACAAATTTTCCAAATGGATATCTTTAAATATACCACTTTCCTCTTTTAATCTAATAACACGCAAAGGAGGTTATTTACAATGGTTGATTACGTAGAAGCAATCAAGAAGCCATTTTCTGATCTTAAAACACTAGCTATTGGAACTATACTATCAGCAATTCCACTAGTTAATTTGTTAGCATCAGGATTTGCTTTGAAAGTTGCTGAAGATACAATCAAAGGAAAAAAAGCATTGAGAAGCTTTGCTGTAGATGATATTGTTGAATACATTATCAAAGTAATTATGGCATTCGTTATCTCACTAGTGTACATGATAATCCCAACAATAATATTAGGGATAGGAATCGGAGCAGGAGTTACTGCCCTAATCGGCGGAATGACTGATCCAAACGCTGCAGGAGAAGCAATCGCGGCTACTTTGGCTTTAGGAGGACCATTCATACTAATCGGGGTACTTCTAATGATAATAGCATCATTTTTGCTGCCAATGGCTATGATGAAATGGCTAAAAGCAGGAAAAATCGGAGCAGCTTTCAAAGTAGGAGAAGTTGTTAAAAGTGCTTTAACATTAAAGTACATAATAACTCTTGTAGTAATAGTAATCTACGCAGCAATTGTTGGAACAATCGCAGGAATACTTTCAACTTTGTTAGCAATAACAGTAATCCTACCAATACTAATAATGGGATTAGTGTCATTCATAATGAGTGTAACTACTATGACAATGTATGCGGAAGCATCAAAATAAAGATTCAATTGTTAAGTGTGGTCAACAAAAGCTACACTTAACATTCTCTTTTTTTAAAAAATTAGGATTTTAAAAACACACAAAAATATTTTATATATAGATATTTTATATATTTTATTCAAAAAAATAATTAAAAAAATAAAAAAACAATTTCAAAAAAAGCAAACATTTGCAAAAAAAAACAAAATCTAAACTAAAACAAAAATCAACACCAATCAAATTAACTTCTTCCCGTGAATAAACGAAAGCTTTATATAGTTCCCCCTACGCTAAATACATAAGGTGAGTTTATGCCACAATGTAACGTTATGAAGTTAATTTATACGAGTGTTTTTTTAGTGCTAGCATTTAGTTTGGTTAGTGCTTGTAGTGTTGATTTTAGAGACACTATTTTGGAGCTAAGAAGTGATAGTAGTGGTTATGGAACAAACATTACTGCGGAAGATTATGATAATGTTACTATTAGATTGAAGTTTGAAATCGAAGATGTTTATGGATCAAATTGTGCCCAATACATTAAAGCAAACGCAAAAATTTATAGACAGGACGAGGATGGGTATTGGAGTGAATTCAAAACAATTAGCACAAAAAGTGAAAAATTAGAAGAAAATTACTACACTTTTACTTGGAAAGATATATTTAGAGTGGATGATAGATACACAAAGTACAGGGTTAATGCAGAGATTTTTGACAACAAAGATCAAGAATATGAAAATCTAAGAGCTTATGTGGAACTAAAAAACAACAACTCATCAAACAGTGATTATGATTACAAACCAACCACTTATTGTGAGGATCTTTCAATAATTGCAAATGATATAGAAATTAATGAAAATAGTGAACAAAACACAATTTTTTATCTAAAAAATGATTCTACAAAAAGATTTGAAATAACTGAAATAAAAATAACAAGCAACGGATTAACACTAAACAATTACTACAACGAAAAATACGCTTCTGCTAACGGAATAGCCAACATTATAGTGAAAGCAAAAGCGGATAATGTGTTCTCAAACCAAACTTACGAAAACAACATAAGCGTAAGAGGAACATTTAGTGATGGAAAAACTTGTTCATTTTCTAACATTCAAAGAAAAACATTCAATGTAAATATTAGAAACAATGATTCTATTAGTGCAACATTCAACAACACCCCAAATTGTAATAACTTTTCTATAATCGCACAAGACTATGTGCAAATAGAGAACTTTGGAAAAATACCAATCAGCATTACAAACGGAACTAACCAAAGAGCTGATGTTTATATAGAAGGAACAATTGAAAGCACCCCTTCACTAATATCACTACCAGCAAACAGTGCAATAACAAGAGATATTGACATAAAAACATATTTAGGAAGCGGAGAAATAACACTAAGACCAATAGTGAGTGGATGTAATTTTTCTTCAAAAACAATCAAAATAACAAACACTGCAAGAGGAAGCATTACCCAATTAAGTATGAACACAAAATTTGAAGAAAATGAAACACAAGGAAACATAATTATCCAAGTAACAAACCCAACCACAAGAATATTCAACGGAATAGTGAAAATTAGTGCTCCGAATGGATGGAGTGCCAACACAAAAGAAGTAACAATCACTCCTGGAACAAATAATATTGTAATACCATTAACAAAAACAACTAACGCAATAAATGGGGCAGGAAAGGTTTCATTAATTGTGGAAGATGAAGAAATAAACAACGAATTTAGTGTAACAGGAGGAAACACTACAAGATCACTTGCAGGATTATTCACACTAGGAATTTTTGGAATAAACAATTTAGCCAACCTACTAATCCTAATCATAGTAGTAATACTAATAATTGGAATGATAGGAAGAATAACAAGTGATGAAAAAAACGAAAAAACACAAGCGTGGGAAGAAAAAAATAACTAAAAAAAGAATTACAAAAACAAAAAAAATAAATAAAAATCAAAAAAATAAATTAAAAAAAACAAAAAAAACCCGCAAAAAATAACACCCCTAAAAAATAACCTCCAAATAAAGTGAAATCACCTCAATGAAAATTTAGATAGAAAAGAGTGAGAAATCACTCTTTTCTAAACTACCCCCCTCTTCTTTTTCTAAACGACTCTAAAAAAAATAAATTTGAAAAACAATGGAAAAGTATAAATACACTCCAAAGAAATATATGTTATGGAAATTGGAAAAAAACAATTAACAATAATTGGAATAATAATAATCCTAATAATAGTTCTATTCTTGTTATTTAACAATACTCAAACAACCACTCAATCTTTTTCTTTTTCTGAGTTCAAAATGGATAAATCCATTTCTATTAACGGAGATACTCGAATCGAAACTTACACATTTGATACACAAAACCCAATAATCGCATACTTAATAATCCCAAAAACAATCGCTGAAAATATCTCCCAACTAACAATAAACGGAGATTACTCAACAACCATAATAGAAAGCGACCCAATACTATTACTAAAACAAAACGAATACACACCAGGAACAAAAAAACTAACAATAGAAACAAAAACAGGAAACAAAGAACACACCACCATCCTACTCCCAATAAACCTAACTGACTATGAAACATTCACCGAAGAAGAAAAACAACAACTAACAGAAACAATAAAACAATTCAACCACATAGAAGAAAAATACTACACAACCGAAGAAGTAAAACAAATAATAGAAGAATTCGCAAAAGGAACACAAACAAACATAGAACTACAAGAAAAAAAAGAAGGGCAAATTTTTTTATCAGAAACGAGCAAACCAAAAAACAATATTATAAAATCAATAAACACCATTCTTGAAAACACTAATACTGACCCGAACCAAAATTTTGCAAAAAAAGAAAGCATATTTGAAACACTAATGTTTATTTTGGATCAAAAAGTAAAAGAAGAACCAACAAAACTAGAAGAATTTGAAAATAAAATTCTAATTGAACTTGAACCAAAAAACAACAAATCAATCCCAAAAGAAATTAATCTATATTTATCTGAAAAAAAATTATCGGATACAATCAACATACAATTAAATAACACCAACCAACACATAACCCCAATTATAGAAACAAGTAACGAAATTTCTAAATACATCAAAGCAAAAGTAAATAATTCAGATAAAAATGAGAAAGAACTCATTATTTCAATAGATCTGAACGAAAACACATTTAACGATTTAAATCAAATAAAATTACGCCAAATTAAATTTACTTTAAATTACCATTTTGAAAAAAAAACGGATCACAACATAAACATAATTTTTGGAAAATGTGAAGAAAACATTGGCTTAAAATTAAGAACAATCGGACAAGAAATAAACCCAGACAAAATACTTGCAAAATGTGATAATAACACATTTACAAACGATTCAAATACCCTTGATAAAAACAATTCAAAAACAAACACATTTACAAACGATTCAAATAAACTAGATAAAAATAATTCAAAAATAAACCAAAACGATAAAAACACTCAAAAAGATTCTAATATTTTTGATGAAAAATTAATAGAAACCTTACTAGAAGAATTTTTCCAACACAATTCAATACTAGCCAATCTACCAATTTATACAATCACCAAAGACCAAAATATTTCATTAAAAAACTGTGAAAATGGTTGTTATATTCAAACAAATTCTAATTTAATAAAAGAACTATTTGATCAAAACATCATAAAAGACAAAAACACTATAAAAATCCCATTTGACCAAATAAAAAGCATCACCATTCAACTTGTTGATTCCAACAGCGAAGAATCAGAACCAACTGATATGAATTTATTTTATCAATGCAATAGTCCTTGCACTTGGGTAGCAACAAATAGTATTGAAATTAAAAGATTTGATACAATCTCAATTGCACACATACAACAAAGCACTTTAGCAAATATAAAAATTCAAGGAGAAAATAACAAAGAATTTGTAAATAATTTTGAATTCATTTACTACAATAGTGAAACAAATTTCCAAATACCAAATAATGATGCGATGAAATATGTTGAAGAGTTAAAAAAACAAAAAAAAATTATTTCAGTAATTCAACCTTTTGAAACAAAACAAAAAATAAAAATATTTATTCCCCAAGAACTAAAAAAAATAGAAGAAATGATGAAAACAAGAACCGCACCATTTTTATTAAAAGATGGAACAACAAATCCGAACAAATCCGGGTGGTGTTCAGCATACGCTACTAGGTTTGCAAATAAATACTTTGGATTAAACTACAAAAAAGCAGATGCGTGGGATTTAGTAAAATTAAAGGATCACCAATTGGTTTATAGAGAAACGAAAAAAGGCGGAATAACAAAAGAACAATTTGGAACACTCGTAGAAAACGACAAAATAATTGAACCTGGAAACATAATAGGAGTTTATTATGCAGATAGCAAATATGATGAACCCGGAAGATTATACACCCATGTGATAGTATATTTAGGAAAAATGAATAAAGAGTACTTGTTCGCGGAAAACTTTACCGGACCAAAAATATCAAGTCTTGATGAAATTTTAAAAAGGCACACAATTATTGATGTTATTAAACCAAAAAAGTGAAATAAAATTAATGAACTCTGACCCTAAAAGTTACTAAACAATCAAAAAAAACAAAATAAATAAAAAAATCACCCCCCACAAAAAACGTTCTTAAACCAATTTAAATTCAAAAAATATCCTAAAATAAATCAAATTTAAAAAAATAAAAGGAACTAATTTTTTGGACAAGCAATTTGAGTGCATTTATAAACCTTTCTTTAGCAAAATTAATTATTGATTGATGTTAATCAATGGTAAAGTACACTACTAAACAAGAGTTTCTGGTGAGGCTTATTTGTTTAGCAAATACGAAATTATTTTCCTATTTGTGCTTTTTAGCGTAGTGATTTTTTAAAAAAAAATAAAAAAATATTTTTTTGTAATTAAAATTTGGGTTGAAAAAGTATGTCACAATATAATGCTCCAAGAAGAGGATCAATGGCTTATTATCCTAGAGTTAGAGCAAAAAAAGAAACTCCAACAATTAAAGGAAAAGGAACAGAAAATAAACCACTTAGTTTTTTAGCTTACAAAGTTGGAATGGTTCAAGTTAAAGGAAAAAATACTCACAAAAATAGTCCAACTTTTGGAATGGACACAATTGTTCCAGCAACAGTAATAGCTACTCCTACACTAAAAGTTTTTGGAGTGAGAGCATACACTAAAAGAGAAATTGGAATAGAAGTGTTGAGTGATGTTTTAGCAACCAATGTTGATAAATTTTTGTTAAGAAAAATAAACAATTTCAAAAAACCATCACAAAAAAAACAAACAAAAGAAAACAAAACCGAAAACAAAAATGAAAAAAAAGAAGAGAAAAATGATTTTTACACATTAGAGGATTTTGAAAAAGAAATGAATGACATCACAGGATTTACTTTACTGGTTCATACCACACCGAACGAAATTGGATTAAAGAAAACACCTGATGTTACAGAAATCACTATTGGTGGAACAAAAGAAGAACAATTAAATTATGCTAAAGAAAAATTAGGAAAAGAAATAAAATTTGAAGAAGTATTCAACGAACAAGATTTTTTGGATGTAAAAGCAGTTACAAAAGGAAAAGGATTTAGTGGAGTGGTGAAAAGATTCAATGTTAGAAGTCTTAGACCAAAAAACAAAAAAAGAAGAGTGGTTGGATCTGTTGGACCATGGCACCCACACACAATAATGTTTACTGTGGCAAGACCGGGACAAATGGGATATCACAATAGAACAGAGTCAGGAAAAAAATTAATAAAAATTTCAACAAACCCTGAAGAAGTAAATCCATCAAATGGATTTTCAGGATACGGAATTGTTAAAGGACAATACGCTCTAGTGTATGGATCAATTCCAGGGCCAGCAAAAAGATGTATTGCTTTGAGAAAAACAATAAGACCTGCAAAACAAAAAGGAGTGCAACTTGAAGCAGTGGAGAAAATAATAAAAAAATAAAATGAAAAAATAATTAAAATAAAATGAGTGAATGATTATGAAAGCAACAATAATTAGCATAAATGGTTCTAATAAAGGAACTATTGAATTACCAAAAGTTTTTGAAACAGAGTACAACCCAACTCTAATTAGAAGAGCTGGACTTGCGTTACAAACAACAAAAAAACAACCAACAGGAAGTGATCCTCGAGCAGGAAAAAAGAACACAGCGGTTTATGTAGGGTACAGAGGGGTACCAACACCAAGAAGAATAATTAACACTGAACACGCGAGATTACCAAGATTAACTAATAGAAGATACTTACTTTACGGAAGAGTAGCATTTGTTCCACAAGCAGTGGGAGGAAGAGCAGCACACCCACTAAAATCATGGGAAAATATTGTAGAACAAATAAACAAAAAAGAAAGAAAATTAGCACTAGCAAGCGCAATCGCTGCAACAGCAAACAAAAAACTTGTAGAAAAAAGATTTATTGTAGAAAAAGAACTACCAATTGTTGTAGAAGATGCTATTGAAGATATTTCAAAAACAAAAGAAGCAATTGAAGCACTAAAAAAAATTGGGGTAGGAAAAGATCTTGAAAATGCAAAAAACAAAGTTAGGAGAAGAGCAGGAAAAGGAAAATCGAGAGGAAGAACAAAAAAAGAGAAAAAAAGCGTATTAATTGTTACTGGAAAAAACTCGCCAATATTAAAAGCGGTGAGAAACATACCAGGAGTGGATTCTGTTACAACAGCATCACTAAATGTTGATCTTGTTGCACCAGGAGCAGAAGCAGGAAGACTTGTAGTATGGACCGAATCTGCAATAAAAGAACTAGGAAAAGAAAAAACAACAGAGAAAACAGAAAAACCAAAAACAAAAGAAACAAAACCAAAACAAACAAAAAAAGTTGTTAAAAAAGAAAAAACAAAAAAAGAAACAAAAACAAGTAAAAAATGAGGAAATTTAATAAAAAAAATGAATAGTGATATTTATGGTAAAATTAACAAAAACTGATAAAATACAACAAAAAGCAGAAACTGCTAAAAAAACAGAAACAGAAAAAACAAAAGAAACAAAACCAACAAAAAAAGAAATAATAGAAACAACCGCAACAATAAAAGATCTTGAAATAGTGCTTTACCCACTAGTAACAGAAAAAGCTGTTAATATGATTGATAGTGAAAACAAAATAACATTTATTGTGAATAAAAACACTAACAAAAAGAAAGTGAAAGAAATAATTGAAAGAGTGTACAATGTAAAAGTTGATAAAATAAATATGGTTAGGGATATGAAAGGGAGAAAAAAAGCAATTGTAAAATTAAAAAAAGAATTCAAAGCAAATGATCTTGCAACAAAATTAAAAATATTGTAAATAATAAAAATATTGTAAAAATGAATGAGTTTTATTATAATTAAAAAATGGTGAAAAAATGGGAAAAAGAATAATTTCACAAAGAAGAGGAAAAGGATCTCACACATTCAAAGCAAAACTAAGAGGAATAAACTCAGCATACTTACTAAAAACTCCTGACCTAATGCTAGGAGAGGTAACAAATTTTATAAAAGAAAACGGAAGAAACGCAATAATGGCGGAAATAACTTTTGCTGATGGAAGAAAACAAGATGTTATCGCAGCAGAAGGAATGTATATTGGACAAAAAATAGAACAAGGAAACGGAGCAAGTACAAGTATTGGAAACGTATCAGAAGTAGGAGCACTACCAGAAGGATGCCCGATCTTTAATATTGAAAGAACAGTAAATGACGGGGGAAAAATGGTTAGATCATCAGGAAGTTACGCACTACTAATGGCAAAGGATAACAAAAACGCAACAATAAAAATGCCATCAGGAAATATGATCAAATTACCATTAGATGTTAGAGCAACTATTGGAAACGTATCTTGCGGAGGAAGACAAGATAAACCAATGGTAAAAGCAGGAAATAAATTTTATGCAATGAAAGCAAAAAAGAAAATGTGGCCAAGAGTAAGAGGAGTGAAGATGAATGCTGTTGATCATCCATTCGGTGGAGCAAGTCACCACCCAGGAAAATCAAAAAGCACATCAAGAAACGCACCACCTGGAAGAAAAGTTGGAGCAATTGCTTCTACAAGAACAGGAAGGAGAAAGAAAGGCTAGAATTAGAATTAAAAAAAAGTTAAAAAAAATTAAAAAATATGGAATGTTTTGAAGGGATATTATGGAAACACAAGGAAAGAAATTTAATTTCAGAGGAAAAACACAAGAAGAATTACTATCAATGAGTTTAGAAGAGTTTGCAAAACTATGCAAAGCTAGACCAAGGAGAGCATTACTAAAAGGATATGATAAAAAGTTCCTAAAAAAAGTTGAAGCATACAAAAAAAATCCAAAAGCAAAACCAATCAGAACACACAGAAGAGATTATGTGGTGATTCCACAATTAGTAGGAGTGAAAATCGCAGTACACAAAGGAAACGGATTTGAAACAATTGATATTACAGAAAAAATGTTAGGACATTATTTAGGAGAATTTGCGCTAACAAGAAAGAAATTACAACACGGAAAAGCAGGAATAGGAGCAACAAAATCATCAAGTGCAGTAACAGCAAGAGGATAAAAATAAAAAAATGGTAAAAATATTGAAAAATATTGATGTGATTTTATGGCAAAAAAGAACTATCAAGCAGAGGTTGGAAAACCAAGCAAAACTGCAAAAGCAACAATAAAAAATGCGAACATTTCAATAAAATATTCAACAGAAATTTGCAACCAAATAAAAGGATTGCCAGTAAACAAAGTAATTGCTTGGCTAGAAAGAATCCAAGCACACAAAGAATATTTACCACTAAAAAGATACCACAAAAAAGTTGCACACAGAAAAGGAAACGCACTAAAAGGAACAAAATCAGGAAGATACCCAGAACTAGCTTGCAAAGAATTTATTAATTTACTAAACCTAGCAAAAAATAACGCTGACTTTAAAGGACTTGATTCAGAAAAATTAATTATACTAAACGCATTCGCTTCAATGGGAATAAATAGATACAGTTATCAAGCAAAAGGAAAAATTGGTGGAAAAGCAAGAAGAGTAAATTCAACCCACATTGAAGTAATAGTAATGGAACAAAAAGGATTAAATTAAAAGGAAAAAAGGTGTGAAAATGATTGAAAGAAAATTCATTCAAAAAAATTTCGACAAAATGGAACTAGAACAATACTTAGAAAAAAAACTAGAAAGAGCAGGATTTGATAAACTAGAAATAATCAAAACACCAATGGTTACAAGAATTGTGCTATATGTAGCAAAACCAGGATTAGCAATTGGAAAAAGTGGATCAACAATAAAAACACTAACAGAAGTAATATCACAAAAACACAAAATTGATAACCCACAAATAGAAATACAAGAAATAAATGACCAAAGATTGAACGCAAAAATTCAAGCAAAAAAAATGGCACAAATGATAGAAAGAGGATTTTCTTGGAGAAGTGTAGCATACAGATTAATTAAAGATGCAATGAATGCAGGAGCACAAGGAATAGAACTTGTAGTTAAAGGAAAATTATCAGGAAAAGGAGGAAGAAAAAGAAAACAAAGAATCGCGCTAGGGTATATGAAAAAAATAGGACACCAAGCAAAAATGGTTGATTTTGCAAAAGAAGCAGCATACCCAAAAGCAGGAGCAATAGGAATTAGATTAAGAATAATACACCCAAGAGTGGTTTTCCCTGATAAAATTGATGCAGAAAAAGTAATTAAAGAAATGAAACAAACAAAACAAGAAATGAAAGAACAATTAGAAAAAGAACTACCACTAGATAAAGAAGAAAAAATAGAAGCAAAAAAACTAGAAGAAAAAACAGAAATACCAAAAGAAGTAAAAGAAAAAATAATACAAACAGTGGAAAAGAAAATAGAAGAAAAAAAAGAAGAGAAAAAAACAACAGAAACAAAAACTGAAAAAGAAAAAACAGAGAAAAAAGAGGATAAAAAAGAAGTGAAAAAAGAAAACGAAGAAAAACAAGAAAATAAAAAAGAAATTGAAGAAAAAAAAGAGGACAAAAATAAAAAAAATTAAAAAAATAATAAAAATAAATGAGTGAAAGTGTTATGAAAGCAAAAGAAATACAAAAAATGAGTGTGGAAGAAATCACCCAAAAACTTGTTGAAGCAAAACAAGAACTAGCAAGAGAAAGAGCAACACTTGTTAGTGGAACAAAAAGTGAAAACAGTGGAAAAATAAGAAAACTAAAAAGAGATATTGCGAGAATGTTTACAGTACTAAACCAAAAGGAGGTTAAAGCTTAATGCAAGAAATAGACAAGATCAGTGGATTGCCAAAAGATTTGTTTGATATAACAAATATAACAAAAGAAAAGCAAAGAATAAAGATCGAAGTCATTAAGCGAAAATTTTCCAAAATAATTACCTTAATTCACGGAATAGAAAAAGAGGAAGAATTAAAAGAAATTGGAAAAGAAATGAAACAAAAATTTGCTTGCGGAGGAACTATTGCTAACAAAACAATAGAACTGCAAGGAAACCACAAAGCAAGAGCAAAAGAATTTTTAATAAAAAAAGGATACAACGAAAATTTGATTGATGCATAAAAAGGAGAAATGAATGGAAAAAAAATACGAAATCACAAAAAAAAACTTTCTAAGCCACGAATGGATCGGGCTGAAAGTAAAAGTGATCAAAAGTAGTGATAAAAAAAGAGAGGTTGAAGGAAAAATAATAAACGAAACACAAAACACAATATGGGTTGAAGTGAAAGGAGAACAAAAAATAATACCAAAAAAAGAATGTGTATTTGAATTTGATATTGGAGAAAAAATTATTGTAGAAGGAAAAAATGTGATAAAAAGACCGGAGGACAGAGTTAAAGATTTTAGATAAATAAGATGGTGAATGTTATGGTTGAAAAAAAAGAGAAAAAAACAAAAGAAACAAAAATTAAAGATACAAAAATAGAAAATACAAAAGTTGAAACTAAAAAAACAAGTGAAGGAAAAGAAAAAACATACCCAATTAGAGGAAACATTTTTGAAGGAAAAGTAACATCAGCAAAAGCAAACAAAACAGTAACTGTTGAAAGAATAATTAGTCAATATGCACCAAAATACGAAAGATACAGAAAAATAAAATCAAAAATAAAAGCACACAACCCAACAAGCATTAATGCAAAAGAAGGAGATATTGTAAAAATTGGAGAAACAAGAAAAATCTCAAAAACAAAAAATTTTATAGTAATGGAAATTATAAAAAAATAGGTGAAAAACAATGAGAGCAATGAGTGTAAACAATGTGGGAGCTCTAACCCTACACAGTAGAGTAACTTGTGCTGATAATTCAGGAGCAAAAGAAATTGATATTATATCAGTGTTTGGATACAAAAGCAGAAAAAAAGGAAACCCAAAAGCAGGAATAGGGAGTTTAGTGAATGTAGTAGTGAAAAAAGGAAAACCTGAAATGAGAGGAAAAATAGAAAAAGCAGTAGTGATTAGAACAAGACAAGAATTTAGAAGAGCAAACGGACTCCGAGTTAAATTTGAAGACAACGCAGTTGTTTTAGTTGATGAAGAAGGACTACCAAAAGCAAGTGAAATGAAAGGATGCTGCGCAAAAGAAGTGGGAGAAAGATTTCCAAAAGTACTAGGACTAGCAAGTGTGGTTGTATAAAATAAAGGAGAATGAATTTATATGAAAGTAACAAAAAAACCAGGAAAATCAAGAAAATACGCATACACAGCGCCAAAACACAAAAAAGCAAAAGCACTAGCAGCACACCTAAGCGAAAAATTAAGTAAAGAAGTAAAAAAAAGATCACTCCCAGTTAGAAAAAAAGACATTGTAAAAATTGTTAGAGGAGAATTCAAAGGAAAAGATGGAAAAGTAATCAAAGTGGATCACAAAAACCACAAAATATTTGTAGACAAAATTGTTAGAAAAAAATCTAACGGAACAGAATACGAAGTAGCGATAGATCCATCAAATGTAATAATAATGGATTTAGATAAAACGGATAAAAAAAGAATATAAAAAATAAAAAAAAATGAAAAAAATATGAGGCGAAAATTATGGGAAAAAAAGGCGGAAACAAAAAAACAAAAGCACTTGTTGCACCAAAAGCAGTGAACATAAAAAGAAAAGAACAAGTATGGACAGTGCACACAATACCAGGAGCACACAAAAAAACAGCCTCAGTACCACTAGCAATTGCGCTAAGAGAATTAATCGGAATTGCAAAAACAATGAAAGAAGTGAAAGCAATAATTAACACAGGAGAAGTAAAAGTAAACGGAGTAGTAAAAAAAGATACAAGAACAGGGCTAGGATTATTTGATACAGTGGATATGGAAAAACAAAAATTATTCTACAGAGTACTAATGGATAAAAAAGGAAGATTGTATCTAAAAAAACTTGACGAAAAAAGTAATGAAAAAATTGTGAAAGTAACACACAAAAAAATGGTTAAAAAAGGAGTACAAATAACCACTGATGATAGTAGAGTTTATTTTAACAAAGAAGCAAAAAAAGGAGATTCACTAAAACTAAAACTACCAGAAGGAAAAATAGAAAAAATACTACCACTACAAAAAGGAGCAATAGTATTTATAACAAAAGGAGAACACTGTTCAGAACTAGCAACAATAGAAGAAATAGTAGAAGGAACAAGTAGAAGAGAAAAATTAGTAAAACTAAAAAACAAAACCGGAGAATTTGAAACAGTGCCAAACAATGTATATGTAATAGGAGAAGGAAAAGTAGAAATAAAGGATATTGAATAAAATTAAACAAAAAAAATGAGGAAAAAAATGAAAAAATTGAAGTGATAATTATGACAGCAATAAATCAAGTAAAAGTAGAAAAAGTAGTTATCAACATGGGGGTTGGTGCTGACGAAGGAAAAATGAAAAAAGCAATACAAGTAATGAACACTATTGCTGGAAAAAACGGAGTAAAAACAAGTTCAAACTTAAGAATTCCTGATTGGGGAGTAAGACCAGGAGTAAAACTTGGATTAAAATTAACACTAAGAAAAAAAGAAGCAGAAGAATTTTTGAAAAAAGCACTAACAGCAAAAGAAAACAAAATACCTGAAAAAAGTTTTGACAAAGAAGGAAATTTTGGGTTTGGAATAAAAGAACACATAAGTGTTCCAGGAGTAAAATATGATCCAAAAATAGGAATAATGGGGTTTGATGTTTTAGTGTCATTAAAGAAAAAAGGATACAGAGTTAAATACAGAAAAATAAAACAAAGAACTGTAGGAAAAAAACAAAGAGTAAGTAAAAATGAAGCAATTGAATTTGTAAAAACTCTTGGAGTTGAAATAATATGAGTGAAGTAAAAAAATTTACGGATAAAAATTTCAAAAATGTTAAAAGTTTGAAAATGAAAAAAAAGGACAGAAAATGCAAAATCTGCGGAGCAAGAAAAGGATTTGTAAGAAAATACAATTTGAACATATGCAGAAGATGCTTCAAAGATAATGCAACAAAATTAGGTTTTGAAAAATTTGAATAAAAAAAAATGGAGAAAAAAAAGCGGGTGAAAATATGAGTATGACAGATCCGGTAATGAATGGGTTGACAATAATTCGAAATTCTGAATTAGCTTCAAAAAAAGAATGCGAAGTTAAACCCGCATCAAAATTCTTTGGAGAAATACTAAAAATAGCAAAAAACAACGGATACATTGCGGATTACAAATTAATTGAAGAACACCAAAAAATATCTTACAAAGTTAATTTGAACGGAAAACTAAACACAATCAAAGCAATAAAACCAAGATATGCTGTAAAAAGAGATGAATTTGAAAAATATGAAAAAAGATACTTACCTGCAAGAGATGTAGGATTAATTGTAGTATCAACATCACAAGGAGTACTAACACACACAGAAGCAAAAGCAAAAAAACTCGGAGGAAGATTAATAGCATTCATGTATTAATTAAAAAAAATATTAAACAAAAATAAAAAAATGAAAAAATAAAAAACAATGAAAATAATGATGAAAAAAATGGTGAATATTATGGCAGAAAAAGAAATTATTTACACATTAACACTACCAAGCGAGGTGAGTGCAACAATAAACAACAAAACACTTACAATAAAATCAGAAAAAGCTGAACTAAAAAAAAGTATGAAAAATTACCGAGCAAATATCAAAATTGAAGGAAACAAAATAATCATTGAAGGAAAACCAGTTACAAGAAGAACAAGAGATGTAGTAAAAACAATTATATCACACATACAAAACATGGTAGAAGGCGCAATATATGGATATGTTTACAAACTAAAAATTGTTTACTCACACTTCCCAATGACAGCACAAGTTGAAAATGATACAGTACTAGTAAAAAACTTTTTAGGAGAAAAATTTCCAAGAAAAGCAAAAATAAAAGGAAACACAAAAGTAGAAGTGAAAGGAACAGAAATAATTGTTAGTGGATATGATAAAGAAGATGTGAGTCAAACCGCATCAAATATTGAACAACACACAAAAGTAAAAAACAAAGATATAAGAAGATACCAAGATGGAGTATATTTAGTAGAACAAACAAACATAACAGAAAAACCAAACAAAAAAATAGTTGAACTTATTAGAGGGAGAGAATAAGGAGAATAAAATAATTAAAATTAGGACATTTGGAAAAAAAATTTAAAGGTGTGAAAATATTAAAGGTGAATTATTATGTCAGAAAGACCAATTATGAAAGAAAAAGGACAAAAATCAAAAGTTCTTAAAAAAACAGAAACCAAAGTTCCAAAAGTAGAAAAAAAAGAAGAAAAGAAAACCACAGAAACAAAAACTGACAAAAAAGAAATAAAAACAAAAAAAGAAATTGTTAAGAAAAAATTTATACCATACGAGGAAAAAGTAAAACCAAAAAAACCAAAAGAAGTAATAGAAACACAAAAATCACTCGGAGATAAAAAAGAACACCCAGTGTTTAGAGGAAGATTTGGTAAAAAACAATTCAGGAGAAAATCAATAAAAAAATGGGACAAATGGAGAAAACCACGCGGAATTGATCTTGACAGAGATATTGCTCACGGATATAGTCCAAAAATAGGGTACAGGAGTGATACAAAATTAAGAAACATACACCCATCAGGATACAAAGAAATACTTGTATGCAATTTAAATGATTTAGCAAAAATTGATAACAAAACACAAGCAGCAAGAATAAGTAAAACAATTGGGAAAAGAAAAAGAAATGAAATAATAAAAAAAGCAAACGAAAAAGCAATTTGGGTATTAAACTAAGGAGAAAAATGAAAAAAATAAGAAGTGGATTTTTATGGATTTGAAAAAAGCAAAAGAACTAGCAGCAAGAATACTAAAAGTTGGAGTAAACAGAATCTATATTGATCCAACAAACCTAAAAAAAGTAGAAGAAGCAATGACAAAAGATGATATAAGAGGATTAATTGCTGAAAGAATTATTAAAAAAAGAAAAACAAACAACCAAAGCAAAGGAAGAACAAGAACAGCAACCCTACAAAGACAAAAAGGAAGAAGAAGAGGGAAAGGAAAAAGAAAAGGAACCAAAAACACAAGAGTGGATAAAAAAAGTAATTGGATGCACAAAGTTAGAGCACAAAGAAAAATGTTGCAAGAATTGAAAAAAACAAATCCAAAAGCAGTAGAAGAAAAAGGATACGGAAATTTATACAAAAAAATTAAAGGAAATTTCTTCAGAGGAAAAAATTATTTGAAAGAATATGTAGAAGGGGTGAAAAAGTAAATGGCACACAAAAAAACCTACGAAACAAAATTCAAAAGAAGAGCAGAAGGAAAAACTGATTACGAAAAAAGATTAAAACTTGTAAAATCAAAAAAAGTAAGATTTGTTGTAAGAAAAACAAACACAAGAATAATTGCACAAGCAATAATGTTTGAATTAAAAGGAGACAAAACAATTGCTACTGCTGATTCAAAAGAACTAACAAAATACGGGTTCTACGGAACAAACAACACCCCATCAGCATACTTAACAGGATTATTATTAGGAAAAAAAATATCAAACAAAATAAAAGAAGGAGTGCTTGATATTGGAAGGAAAACAGCAAGTCACGGAAGTGTAGTATTTGCTTGCGCTAAAGGAATAAATGATGGCGGAGTAAAAGTACCACTATCAGAAAAAGCAGTGCCAAGCGAAGAAAGAATTAACGCAACCACACTTGATGAATATGCAAAAAAACTAGGAGAAAACGCAAACACTGTTTTTGCAAACTATGCAAAAGCAAAAATAACTCCTGGAGAAATAAACAAAGCTTTTGAAAAAGCAAAAAGTGAAATACAAAAGGTGAAAGCATGAGTAGAACAAATTTCAAAAAAAGAACAGAAGAAACAACAGGAAAAGGGGAAGAAGATTTCCAACAAATAGCAAAAGAAATAACAGAAAAACAAAAAACACTTGATGCTTGGATACCAAAAACTGAACTAGGAAGAATGGTTAAATCAGGAAAAATAAGTTCAATTGATGAAATATTTGATAAAGGATACAAAATAATGGAACCAGAAATTGTTGACTCACTAATAAAACTAGAAGAAGAAGTGGTGGAAGTTTCTAAAAAAACAAGAGTAACAACTGCTGGAAGAAAATTTAGTTACAGAGCAGCAGTACTAGTTGGAAACAGAAACGGGTATGTAGGATTAGGAACAGCAAAAGATGTTGATAGATTTCCAGCAATAACAAAAGCAAAAAGGAGTGCAAGATTAAATTTAATAAGAGTATACAGAGGAAGCGGATCTTGGGAAGAACAACCAACAGAAGATCAACACTCAGTACCAATGAAAGTAGTTGGACAAGAAGGAAGTGTAAGAATAACACTAATGCCAGCACCAAAAGGAACAGGACTAGCAGTAGGAAAAAACATAAGAAGTGTATTTGTACTAGCAGGAATACAAAATGTGTGGAGTAAAGGAAAAGGAAGAACATCAATAAAACTAAACTTCGTAAGAGCAGCGGTTAATGCTCTAAAAAAAGTATCAGAAATGAAAATGACAAAAGATCTTGAAAGAAAATTAAAAAAATAAAATAAAGAAATGAATGGAGAAAAAGAAAAAACGAAAATAAAAAAAATAAAACAAAAAAATAAGGGAAGGAAAAAAATAAAAGTGAAAAAAATTAGGAATTATGGGAAAAATATAAATTATAAAAAAATATGTTTGAGAGTGAAAAAATATGTATGCAGTAATTAGAATAAGAGGAACAGTGAGTGTTAAACCTGATACAAGAAAAACACTAGAATACTTGAATTTAAGAAGAGCAAACAATTTGAGTATATGGCCAGAAACAAACCAATTCAAAAAAGCAATAAAAAAAATAGAGCCAATGGTTACTTTCGGAAAAATTGATGAAGAAACACTAACAAAATTAATTGAAAAAAGAGGAAAAATGATAGAAGGAAAACTTGATACAAAAAAAATTGTTGCAGAATTAAAGAACGGAAAAAGTGCAAACGAAGTAGGGTTAGTGAATTGTTTCACACTAAGTCCGCCAAAAAAAGGATTTGAAAGAAAAGGAGTAAAAAAACCATACAACTTAGGCGGAGCATACGGGGATAGAAAAGAAAAAATAAATGAATTAATAATGAGAATGATATAAAAGAATGAAATAAAAGGGAGTAAAAACAAAAAACGAGGGAAAAATAAAAAAAGAAAAAGGAGCACAAAATGTTGGACAATGGAATATTGTGAATTATTAATTATTAACAATATTATTGATTATTAGTTGGTGAATTTTATGGTTGTAAGAAAAAGAAAAAGAAAAAACAAATTAAGAGGACAAAGAACAATGGGTGCTGGCGGAACAAAAAACAGAAGAGGGGCTGGTTGCAGAGGGGGAAGAGGAAAAGCAGGACACAGAAAACACAAAATCGCAACTTATATGCCATTAAAAGAAAAAAAATGCCGACTTAAAGCAGGAATCAAAGAAAAAGAAATCACACTAGGAAACCTTGACATTATTCTTGACAAATTAGTTAGTGAAGGAAAAGTAACAAAAGAAGGAACAAAATACATTGTTGATACAAAATCAGGATACGGAAAAATACTAAGCCAAGGAAATACTGAAAAAGAAATCATACTAAAAATTAACGCTTCAATCGGAGCAATAAAAAAAATAGTTGCTGCGGGCGGAGCTTTTGAATACGAAAAAAAAGGATTTGAAAAAGAAGTTGAAGAAGCAATCGCACAAGTAGAAGAAAGCGAACTTGAATTTGAAAGCGAAGAAAAATAGTGGCGACACAAAATGGAGAAAAAAACAAAAATAAAAAATAATTAAAAAACAAAAAATGAGAAAAAAAAGTGGTGATGTATTGGGGATAATAGATTTTTTAGTTAGTATTTCACAATACTTGCCTGAAATAAAAAAACCAGAAAAAGAAGTTCCATTTAAACAAAGAATGCTTTGGACAATTGTAGCAGTACTAATTTTTTTCATACTAGGACAAATAATGCTTGTTGGGTTAAGTGACCAAACAATACAACAATTCGGATTCGCTTCAACAATTTTGGCTAGTGAAATAGGGACACTAATCACAGCAGGAATTGGGCCAATCGTAACCGCATCAATCTTTTTACAATTATTTTTAGGAGCACAATTAATCAAAATTGATTTACACTCCCCTGAAGGAAGAGTGAAATTCCAATCACTACAAAAAATACTTGCAGTAGTGCTTTGCTTCATACAAGGATTAATTTATGTTGCATCAGGAATGCTAATGCCAATTGGCGGAAATGCACTAACAAACCCAATGCTATGGTTTGTTTCCCTACAAATCGCTATGGGATCATTAATTTTACTCTACCTTGATGAAATTGTTTCAAAATACGGATTAGGATCAGGAATTAGTTTATTCATTGCAGCAGGAGTGAGCGGACAATTATTTTGGCAAATATTCCAACCACCAATAAGCTCAATACTAGGAATATCACAAGGAGGAATATTATGGCAATTCTTATTCGTAACACCAGGGGATTGGTTATTACTATTACCAATACTGGGAGTAATAGGAATATTTTTAGTAGTAGTATTTGCGGAAGGAATGCACGTAAATATCCCAATTAGTTTCGGACAAAGTGGAATGGGAGGAAGATACCCAGTAAAATTCTTATACGTAAGCAACATGCCAGTGATTTTAGCAATGGCACTATTTATGAACTTCCAATTATGGGCAATGCTCACAAAAGGAATACCAATACTAGGAAAAATACTTGATGTGTTCGCTTGGGCAACAATGTCACCAAGCATCGGAAACAACACCCTCTTCAGTTCAGTAAAAACAGGAGGAGGAAGTTTAATAGAAGGAATTTTAGTACAAGGATTAACTGATCTAACAATTAACGCAATTATCCAAGCAACAGTGTTTATGGCAATATTAATATTAGTGTGTATAGTGTTCGGATGGTTCTGGGTACAAATGGGAAACCAAAGCACAGAAGCAGTGGCAGCACAACTAGAAAGAAGTGGAATGCAAATACCAGGATTTAGAAGAGACAAAAGAGTAATAGAAAAAGTGCTGGACAGATACATCCCACCAATCACAATACTAGGATCAATATTCGTTGCACTCCTAGCAGGATTTGGAGACATCATACTATCAGGAATTGCGAGCGGAACAGGAATACTCCTAACCGTAGGAATAATTTACAGATTGTATGAAGAAATAGCAAAAAGTCAAGCAGAAAAACTAGCACCACTACTATCAAAAATGGGAGGAAAGTAAAAAAAATAACAACTAAATAGGAGCATTTTTAAAGGTTATTTTTAAGAAATTAGTTATTGGTGAGTAAAAAATTTTTACAAAAACTACAAAAAAATTAAAAAGGTGTTTTTATAGAAATAATCAGCCCAGCAATAACAATTTTGATATTGTGTATTGTGCTAGGAAGTATAACAAAAATATTGCAAAGAAAATTTATTGATAAGAGAGAACTTGAATACAATAGAGAAAAAATGAAAGAAATGCAAAAAAAAATGAACGAATTAATGAAAATAGGGAGTGAAAAAAGCAGAAAAGAATTAGAGTTATTGCAAACAGAAATGTTGGAAGTTAACACAAAAATACTAAACCAAAGTATGAAATTAATGTGGATAACAATGCCAATATTTTTAGTAGCATTCACAGGAATGAATCATTTGTATGGAGGGAAATCATTAGAATCATTTATCGCGCTACCAATGTTTGAAGGATTTAATATGCTAAATCCACTAAGTTGGATACCGGTAGGGTTAGAAACAAGCGGGATAGGATTTTTCAAAATGTATTTCTTTTATTATTTAATAGTATCACTAGGATTGAATTTAGTGGAAAAAGTTTATGATAAAAAAATAAAACCAAAAATGAAAAAATAATTAAAATTAAAAAAATAATTAAAATAAAATGAAAAAAATAGAAGGGAAAATGTATGACAAAACCATCAGATAAGGGAAGAAAATTCAAACACAAAAAAACAATGAGTGAAACAAAAAAAGAATTCTTTGACAAAAAAAACAAAAAGAAAAGATGCGCAATCACAAAAAACATTTTACACGGAACAGCAAGAGAAGGAAAAGGAAAAATAAGAAAACTAAGTAAAACAAAAAGAAGACCAAGTGTGCCATTCGGAGGAATACTATCAAGCAAAGCAAGAGAAGAAGTATTTACAGAAATGGGAAAAGTTGCCGCAGGAATAAAAACAATTGATATGGTTGATGAAAAATACAAAAAATACGTAAAACAAGGAATAAGAAGAGCACAATAAGGTGAAGAACATGGAAATAGGACAAGTTTGCATAAAAACAAAAGGAAGAGAAGCTGGAAGAAAAGTAATAGTGCTAAGCACTCCAAAAAACGGAAGAGTGCTAATTGATGGAAAACAAGTAAAAAGAAGAGAATGCAATATGTTACATTTATTTCCAACAAACGAAAAAATAAAAATAGCAAAAGAAGCACCACACGAAGCGGTGATAAAAGCATTAAAAAATTAAGAAAATTATGTAAAAAGGATTAATGAAAAAAAATGGTGTGAGGATTATGAAAGAAATTAATTACATTGTAAGAGTAGCAGGAAAAGATCTAGACGGAACAAAACCCGTAGAATACGCAATACAAGGACTAAAAGGAGTAGGGCCAAGAATAGCAGAAGTACTATCAAGTAAATTTATTAAAGAAATAAAAATTACACGAAGAACAAAATTAGGAGAATTAAGTGCTGAAGAGGTAACAAAACTTGAAGAACTAATCCTAAACCCTGAAAAACACGGAGTGCCAATATGGGCAATGAACAGAAGAAAAGATATTGAAACAGGAAAAAACAAACACTTAATTATGAACGAACTAGCGTTTTCATTGAAAAAAGATTTCGAAAGAATGGGAGAAATAAAATCTTACAAAGGATTAAGACACATTAGTGGATTAACAGTAAGAGGACAAAAAACAAAAAGCAGACACAGAGGAAAAGGTGGAAGTGTAGGAGTATCAAAAAAAGATGCAAATAAACCAGCAAAAAAAGCAGCAGCACCAGCAAAAGCACCTGCAACAAAAAAGAAATAAAAAAAAATAAATCAAAAAATGTTTAAAAAATAAAAAAGAAAAGGAAATGAAAAAGAAGTGATATGAATGGGAGACCCAAAAAAGAGAAGAAAGTCATACCAAACACCAAGAAAATCTTTTTCAAAAGAAAGAATTGAAAAAGAAAGAGAGACAAAAAAAACATACGGATTAAAAAACACAAGAGAATTATACAGAGCAGATTCAATAATTAGAAAAAAAAGAAAAAACGCAAGAAACCTACTAGCACTAGGACTTGAACAAAGATTAAAAAGAGAAAAAGAACTACTTGATTCACTAAAAAACATGGGAATACTAAGAGGAAACCCAACACTTGAAGATGTGCTAACACTAACAGGAGAAGCACTACTTGAAAGAAGACTCCAAACAATTGTGTGGAGAAAAGGACTAGCAAACACAGCAAAACAAGCAAGACAATTCATAACACACGGACACATTAGTATTAATGGAGAAAAAGTAAACAAACCAGGATACCTTGTAACAACAGAAGAGGAAGAAAAAATAGCTTACCACAAACAAGAAATGATACTTGAACAAAAAAAAGTAAAAGCAACAAAAGAAAAAGAAAGTGAAAAAAAAGAACTACAAGAAGCATTTGATGAAGCGAAACCAACAGAAATAGAGGATGGTGAATAAAATGACCGAACAACGAGGAATAGTACACATATACGCAACACACAACAACACAATGCTATTACTAACTGATATGACAGGATCAGAAACCATAGCAAAAAGCACCGGAGGAATGGAAACAAAAGCACAACACAAAGAAGCATCACCATATGTAGCAATGAAACTAGCAGAAAATATTGCAAACGCTGCAAGAGAAAAAAATATTAAAGAAATTTATGTAAAAGTAAGAGGACACGGAGGAAACAAAAGTCCATCAGCAGGATCAGGAGCAGAAGCAGCAATCAGATCACTGACAAGAAACGGACTAAGAATCGTGTCAATAGAAAATGTTACCCCAAGACCACACGATGGGTGCAGAAAGAAAAAAAAATTCAGGGGAAAAACAAAAAACTAAACAAAAAATGAACAAAAAAAATAATGGTGAAAATTATGGATATAAAAAAAGTGTATGAAGAAGGAAGTGTAACAAAATACTTAATAAAAGGCACCACTCCAACTTTTATGAACACACTAAGAAGAACAATAATGACAGAAGTACCATGCCTAGCAATAGAAGAAGTTAGTTTTTATGAAAACACAGGAATAATATTTGATGAAATGCTGGCAAACAGATTAGGATTATTACCAATAAAAACTGATACAAAAGCATACAAAAGAGGAGATAAAGTAAAATTAGTTCTAGAAAAAGAAGGACCAGGAATTGTAACAACAAAAGACATAAAATGCACTGATCCAAAAATAGAAATACTTGACAAAAAAATTTACATAACAAAATTAGTGAAAGATCAAAAATTAAGATTAGAAATGACAGCACTAATGGAAAGCGGAACAAAACACGCAAAATTCCAACCAGCAATAGTATCATACAACGAAGTACCATACATCAATAACGACAAAATTGATACAAAAAACCTAAAAGAAATAGTGGAAAGCGCACCAAAAGGAAGCATTGAACTAAAAGCAGGAAAATTATTTTTAACAGATCCTTACAACACAAAAATACAAAACCAACCAGTGGACATACTAGAAAAATACGGAGCAAAAATAAATTATTCAGAAGATGAATTTGTTTTAACAATAGAAACAACAGGACAACTAACAACACAAGAAATAATTGAAAGTGCAATAAAAGAAATAACAACAAAACTTGAAGAAATAGAAGAAGGAATAAAAAAATTATAAAAAAAATAAAAATTAATGTTTATATTTAATTAATTTGTAATTAATTAATATTATATTGAAGTGACTGAAAGTCACAAAAAAAGCAAAGGAAAAAAGCCGGCAAAAAATGACAAAGCCAGCAAAAAAAAACAAAAGCTGGTTAAGCAACTTTGCAGGGGTTCCCGAGCGGTCAAAGGGGCAGGACTTAAGATGTCAAACAAAAGGCAAAAAAGCTCTATCAAAGCCAAAAGCAAGATAGTGTGCACTTGTCCAAAGGGAAAAACAGATGTGATCCTGTGGCTTAGTGCCTTCGACGGTTCAAATCCGTCCCCCTGCATTGAGTTTGAAAAACAGTGGTATAAAAAAATTAAGTTTATGTTGAGTTGATAAAGTATGACAAAAAAATTAGAAACAATAAAACTCGTTGCGAGTTTAGAAAAAGCAGCTAGAAAAACAAAAAAACCAATCTGGGAAAATTTAGCTAAAAGAGCAATGTGCAAAAGAAGAGCAAAAAAACAAATAAATTTAGATAAATTAAATACACTGGCAAAAAAATTTAAAGGAAAAACATTAATTGTGCCAGGAAAAATACTAGCAAAAGGAGAGCTAACAGAAAAAGTAACAATTGTTGCAATAAGTGCATCAGAAAGTGCAAAAGAAAAAATAGCAAAAAGTGGAAAATACATTCCACTAATTGAACTAGCAAACAATGCGACAAAAGCAAAAACAAACGAGTTAGTGATAGTGAATTAATTTTTAGAAGAGTTGATTAAAATGATAGTGGATGGAAAAAATTTAATTGCAGGAAGATTGGCAAGCAGAGTTGCAAAAGCAGCAGTAAAAGGAGAACAAGTAATAGTAATTAATGCAGAAGATACAGTAATAGTGGGAAACAAAGAATCAACTCTCAAAAAATTTTATACAAAAACACACGAAGCAAGAGTACTATCAAACCCACACTACGGACCAAAATACGACAGAATACCAAGCAAAATACTTAGAAGAATGGTGAAAGGAATGTTACCAAAAAGATCAAGAACAAAAGAAAAATTAATCAAACTAGTTACAATCTACAACTCGACTCCAAAATTAATGCCAAAAGGAGAAATAATTACTTTTAAAGAAATAGAATTTGACGGAAACAAAAACCACATAACACTAAAAGAACTAGGAACACTACTCGGAGGAAAGTGGTAAAAAAAGAGGGAATAATTATGGCTGCAAAAAAAGGAAATGTAATAAAAGCAAAAAAGAAAACAGCGGTTGCAAGAACTGTTATAAAAAAAGGAACAGGAAAAATAAAAATCAACCACTTAAGTATAGATGCTTACGCAAAAGGATACATAAAAGATCTAATAATGGAACCAATTAAACTAGCAGGAGAAGAACTAAAAGAATATGATATTATTGTAAATGTACACGGATCAGGAAACATAAGCCAAGCAATGGCAGTAAGATCATGCATCGCAAAAGCAATAGTTAAAGCAAAAGGAAAAAAATACAAAGATTTATACCTAGCCTATGATAGATCAATGCTAGTTGATGATGTAAGAAAAGTAGAATCAAAGAAACCACTAGGAAGAAAAGCAAGAAAGAAAAAACAACACAGTAAGAGATAAATAAAAAAAATGAAAAAAAGAAAAGATAAAAAAATAAAGGAAAAAACAAAAAAGGGTGAAAAAATGATAGTGCCAATAAGATGTTTTTCGTGCGGAAAAGTAATAGCAGGAGTACACCAAGAATTCACAGAAAGAATAAATAAAGGAGAAAATGCAGGAAAAGTACTTGATGAGCTAAAAATAAAAAAATACTGTTGCAGAAAAACACTCCTAACAAGTGTTGATATGATAGAAGAGGTAGTGAAATACACAAAATAAAAAAACAATAAAAATTAAGAAAAATAAAATTGTTAAAAAATAAAAAATTAATGAGGGATATGGATGAGTGCTAAAAATTTTGTAAAAGAAAAAGAAGAAGTGAAAGAAAACTTTGATGATACTGATACAGAATTCTACAAAGGAAAAGATCTACTCGCTGATATTGAAACATACTTAAAAAGCGGAATCCATATCGGAACAAAATACAAAACAGGAGAAATGAGAAGATACATATTCAAAAAAAGAAGAGACGGATTAATGGTATTCAACATTGAAACAATTGATAAAAGAATAAGAATGGTTGCAAAAATACTTGCAAAATACAACGGAAAAGATATTGCTGTTGTTTCAAAAAAATTATACGGACACCAAGGAGCAAAAAAATTCGCAGCACTAACAGGAGCACAAGTATACACCGGAAGATTCATACCAGGAACATTCACAAACCCAGAAGCAAGAAACTTCCAAGAACCAAAAATATTATTAGTAGTGGATCCAATCACTGATTTCCAAGCAATAAAAGAAGCATGCAAAATACACATCCCAATAATAGCACTAGTAGGAACTGATAGTCCACTAACAAAAATTGATCTTGCAATACCAACAAACAATAAAGGAAGAAAAGCAATAGCACTAGTATTCTATTTACTAACAAGAGAACTACTAATTGCAAGAAACGAAATAACAAAAGATGCATTCACATCAGAAATCACTGATTTTGAACAAGAAATTGAAAAAAAAGAAGAAGAACTACCAAAAAGAAGATTTAGTAACAACAGAAGAAGACCAAGAA
>JAAZKV010000016.1 GCA_012799645.1 Candidatus Iainarchaeum sp.
AATAACAACAACAATAGCAATAATCACCAAATACTCAATTGTCCCCTAGCCAATTGACCTTGCCTTCGGTGACTCAATTGTCCCTTGTCCGCGAGAACCCAAATGTTGTTTCAAAAACTGACTCATAAAAAAACACACTTTAACAAAAATAACCAACAACAAAAAGGAACTCCAACTATTTAAATCTTACCTAAAACATTTTTTCACATTTGCATTTGTTCCATTATTGTTCCTGTTGTGTGTGCGATTAGTGATGCGAAATTTTTTTTGTTTGTCAAATACACTATTCTTTGGCTCGGACTCATTCTACCCACATTGTTGATTAGTGTTGTTGTTATTGCTCCAACAAATGCAGGGTTTTTTAGAGCCACTTCCATTTGTCCATAAGCCGCTAATACATTTGATAATTCTCTTGCATAATTTTTCATAAAAGTTCGGTTTCTTCTAAGTTCTTTAGGAATTTTTTTTAACATTAATTCCCTTCGAACTATTTCTTCTATTTGTCTTATTTGTTGTCTGTGTTTTCTTGCAGCTGCTTCTGTCATTGCTCTACTTTCAGCAGCAAAATTTTTGTGAGCTTCCCTAATATGTCCTTGGACTAGTTCATGTTGGTATTGTTCAAGCATTTCTCTTTGTATTTTTTCTTCACGAGCAAACACTTGGTTAGGATTCAAACTAAACCAAGCTTTTAATTTAGTAGAAATTGAAGGAGAATAAGCTTTTGTTTTCATAATTTTTCTTTTTTGAGGATTCTGCATTAATCCCTGTCTTCTCCTAACTATAGCAGGGTTTCTTCTACGAAATGGTAATGCCATAAATTATTAGTGCTTTAAAGTTGTATTTAATGGTTTACAAACAGTTTGAAAAAATTCTTTTAAAAAAAATTTTTGTTTCAGACAACAATATTATTTTGTTTTGATTTATATTATTTTTTTATTAATAAGTAATTTTTTTTGGTTGAATTGTAATAATTTTTTTGTTTTAATTATTTTTTTTGTTTTGGTTGTAATATTTTTTTATTGTTTTAGTTGTATTCTTTGTGTGGTTAGAGCGAATTTTATTTTGTTTTTATCAAATTCTTTTTTGATTTCTAAACCAATAATGTCTCTTGCAGCAGCCATTGCTTTGAATGTTGCTTGTTTTGTATAAAATATTACTAAAATGTTTAGTGATGTTTGTCCAAAATCTTGGAAAGCTACGGTGTAATCAGAATCGCATAGTTCGCAGTTTTTTATTGCGTTAGAAATAATTTTTTTTGCAAGATTTATTTTTTCCACCGAACTATCATAAGTGATTCCAATAGTCCACATTACTTTTCTTTTCTCTGTTTTTGTAATGTTTGTAATAATTTCTCCGGCCAAAATACTGTTAGGCACTATTACTAGTTGTTTATCAAGGTTTCTTACTTTTGTGTGTCTTAAATATATTTCTTCCACTTTTCCTGTGTGTGCTCCGTTAGCAAATCTAATAGTGTCTCCTATTACGAAAGGTCTTGAAAATAGTATTGATACTCCTCCGAAAGCATCAGCGATTGTTTTTTGGGCAGCGAAAGCAAAAGCAATTCCTCCAATCCCTAGCCCTGCGAGAAGAGCGAACACATCAATTCCCATGTTGTCCAAAACAATTACTATTCCAATGAATCCAAGAATTATTTTCACTGTTTTTTTTATCCAAGGAATAAGTTGATCCTCAAGTTTTGTTTTAGTTTTACTAGTGATTGGTTTTATTATTCTTTCAAAAAAACTATCAGTGAATTTTAATACGAACCAAATAATGTCAAGCATTACTAATACTCTTAGGATGTTGTAAAAAATATCAGAAACGCTTTGTGGAAAAGACAAAAATTGGTATCCTACAAAAAACCCTGCAAGAATAATAAAAAACGCTAGTGGTTCTTCTACTAAATCAACTAAAAGATCATCAAAATCGCTTTTTGTTTTACTAGTCAATTTTTTTAAATATTTTTTTGCGACAAACAAAACTATTCTTGAAAAAACAATGAACAAAAGAACTGTTCCAAGAGCATATCCCCACATTAAAACAGAATTGTCAAAATAAGTTGATGTCAAAAACTCTAATAACATAAAAATCAAACTCAAATAATTTGTTTTTTTTTAATGTTTTAGGAGTGGAGTTTTTTTTATTTTCTTTCCCCAAATAGTTGTAGTAAGTTAATAAACAAATTAATAAAATCAAGGTATAAACTTAGTGCTCCTCTAATAGCTATTTTGTTTTTTGATTCTTCATTGTAATCAGATTCGCACATTTTTTTCAATTTTTGAATATCAAACGCTACTAATCCTAAAAACACTATTATTGCGATTGCACTAATAATCATATCCAGTACGCTGTTTTGTAAGAAAATGTTTATTATTGAAGAAATTATTATTCCAACTAGTGCTACAAAAAGTATTACTCCTAGTTTGGTTAAATCAGTTTTTGTAGTGAAACCAATTATTGCTAGTAAAGCAAACAAAAATGCTGTTAGTCCGAATATAAAAATTATTGAACCTAATTCAAACACTAAAAATATTGCTGAAAAAGTTATTCCTGTGAAAAAAGAATACAGTATAAACAAAAAACCAAGTAGTGGGGTTGGTAGTTTGTTGAACAATAAACTAATAACAAAAACCAATCCAAGTTGTATTAGTACGATTAATATTAACGCGATTGGGTTAGATATTAATTGAATAAAACAATTAAGAGCGAATGTTGATAAGAAATAAGCTGTTCCGAAAGTTATTAGTAATCCTACAAACATCCACAAAAAAACTTTTGAAAAAAACGAATTATAATTAACATTTCTACCCAAACACATCACCAACAATTATTTCCATTATTAATTTTCATTCCATTTAATTTAATTCTTATCCTAATTTTTGCTCAAATTATTTTGTTCCATTTCCACCCTATTATTCTAATTATTTTGTTTCACTATTGTTTATTTCTATACTTATTTTAATTAAAGTAAGGTTTTTATAAGTTATTTTTTCTCCAAATTTTCTTTTAAATTAATTTTTTCTCTTAAATTGTTTCTTTTTTTTTCTAAATTTTGTTTCTCTAAATTTTTTCTCTAAATTGTTTTGTTCAAATTTTTTTTTCTTAAATTATTTGCACGAACTACTAGTATTTGATACTGATTTTCTTAAATCGTTCAAGTATTCTTCACTCCACCAAATGCTTGTTTCTGTTTCGTTTCCTTTTGAGATGCACATATTTTTTTGTTTTATTTGTTCAAATAAATATGCTAAGTTTGCTGTTTCGGTTTGTCCTTTAATAAACACTTCGTTGTTGTTTGTTTCTTTTCCGTTTAGTGTTATTAGTGTTTTGTTTGTTGGAATTAATTTTATTGATGTTGTGGGTGGAGCAAAAATTATTGTTGATAAAGTGATTTTTCCTTTTTCTGCATTTGTCCAAGAAATTTTTTTGTTATTTCCGCTCGCTGTTTCTGTTATTATTCTTTTTCCTTTCTTTTCAAAATCAAGGCACTTATCTTCTCCATCTTTAATATTTGATGACACTAGTAACCATTTATTCACTAATTTGTTCGCCATATTTGCTGGATCACTAATTGTTGAATCAATTGTGTATTCAACATTAAGTGTTGTCCCTTTTGTTGGATTATCAATTTGCATTGATACTGGGTTTGGTGTTGATGGAGTGAATATTAGTGTTTTGTTGTTTGAATTATACTTTAACACTATTCCACTTTGTAGATCAGTTACATTATTGTTGAGTGTTGCATTCAAACTCACCATTGGGTTTCCAGTAAATGTTTTTGAAGTTAGTTTTGGTGAATCTTGTATAACAATATTTTCTATATTAAAACTGGTTCCGTAATTATTTCTTGCATAAGTGTTTCCTTTTTTTCCAACCTCTCCATCAAATGGTGTTTCGTAAAACGCATTATAGTTTTTTGCTTTTTCTATAGGCATTAATGTTACTATAATGTTTGCGTTAGCGTTCTCCCCATCAAATATGCTTGAAATATTTGGGTTAATTAACTCTATACTTATTTCTACTCTATACAGTCCACCGTAAGGTATTTTTGTATCATTAGTGTAACTACCATCAGGGTTTCTTATTTTGTAAATTATTTTTCCTTGTTTTATTAAAACATTATACCCTGGGTTTGTGTAGAATGATAAATCGCTCGCCATCATAGTATTTGTGTAATAGTGACTAAAATCGTTTAACAAATCAGTAGAAAAATTGTCTCTGATTAGGTAAGAGTAGAAAGTTGTTTTTTGTGCTAACAAATCCATTCTTTGTTTTATTATATAATCATTTTGGAATTTTGCTAGTTTTTTAAACAAACTAATATTGAATTGTACTCCGTCACAATAAGTGTAATTATTGTTTGTGGTATCACATTGATCTTCACTAATGTTTGTCCAATCCCATTTGAACAATAACCTCGGAACATACGCTGCTCCTGTGTATCCATCCTCTCCTCTTGAATTAACGCATAAACTTTCTGGTCCTATTAGTTTTATTTGGAATGCTTTTTCTTTTTTTGTTGTTCCATTAACCCAATCTTGTACTTTTAGTATTGCGTATTCTTTTCCTATTAAATCAATTTTTGTTAAATTGAAATCAATATTGTTCCCTGGGATTTCAGGCACTCCATAATAAACCGCATACACTTTTCCATCTCTTAAGTATGCTTTTACTCCTCTTGGTAATCCTTCAGTATTTAAAACAAATTTGTACATTCCTGATGGATCATACTCTATTAGTGGACTTTCTGGTGATTCAACCTCATACCCTGGTGCTTTTTCTGGTGGAATAAAACCAATTCCTGTACTTTCACCGCTTGTAACTAAAGTTGTTCCATCTGCACTACCTTCTTTACCAAATGCGTTGTATGAAAATGTTCCTTCTCGTTTTTCACTGTCTCCTGCATCAAGCGTTGTTTTTTCATCCACCCACATTGGAGTAGGAATTGCATTATATGTTCCTAAATCATAAATAATTCCTTCTCTTGTCCCCATATTCACATCTTTTGTCCAAACCTTTTTTTGTTCTTTATAATAATGAAGACTTCTCAAAAATTCTGTTTGTATATCAATCCAAGAAGGGTAATTATCAGAATGTGTTAAACTATCAACCCAATTTCTTGTATGTCCTTGTGTGTATAATATTAATGGAATATCCATTTCTCCTAGACCCATCGCAGTAATTCTTGTTTCTTTATCATTATTTACTGCAATTACTTTTCCTAATCCTTTTGGTATCTCGTGTATTGCACTCCAACATTCTCCATATGCACAATCAGTCCATCCACTTGGTCTTGGTGCGCTTACCCAAGGCATATTATATTTTACTTCAAAACATCTCGGCTCAATATCAATTGGCCCAATTGTGTTTGGATAAAATTCAAACTCTTGGTTTTCTACTGGTTTTTTTATTGTATCTTCAAAAGATTCAACATATGCTGCTGCACTACCATCCCAAGTAAAAAATCTATATACTCCAATAATTCCAACAGCTCCGACAGCGGTTGCATTGAGCGTTGTAGCGACGGCAGTTCCCGCATCGAAATAAGCATTGTTATTTTTTTTGTTAGAGTTAATTGCTTTTGCGGTTGACGCGGTAGTGTTGCTTACTTCATATGATGATTTTGTTGGTGTTGTTGTAGTATTTGATTTATTAAGATCAGTTACTCTTCCATCTTCTGACACTATTTGTGAAACAGTGTAAGTATTTGACCCTGTGATGTGAGTTACATAATCATTTTCGTTCCATTCAGGTTCTGGTTTTTCTGTAACTTCTTTTTGTGCTTTGCTTAGGGATTCAACTACTCTTTCACAATCCTTTTGCAAAACATCATAATAAAGTGGTTCGGTTGGAGTTGGAAATCTTATTCTATCGGCTCTACAACTTGTTTCTCCATCTTTGTATTGATAAAATTTGTTTGACCACATGAAACATGAGCTCCATGCTTCTATTGCGTGTCCTATTACTTTTATTTGGAATGATAATTGGTCAGGGTTTCCTGGTTTGTTGTATTCTATTGATGTGCTTTTTGTTGATAAAAACATTTTTGGGTAAAAATTGTCTTTTCTTCCTTTCATTGAATTGTTTGTTACGCTTGAAGATAAAGTTGATGATTCTCTAAAATCAAAAATTGCTTTGTTTAATACAAACTCGCTGTCAGGATCACTCACTACTACATCAAAGTACCCTATTTGTGAGTATCTTGTTCCATTAATGCTAATTACTTGAACTGGGTATGCTCCGTATATTTCATCTCTAACATTTCCTGTTATTGTAAATGTTTTGTTTTCGTTTGCTGGAACTTGGAAGGATAGTTCTGATAATGATAAATCAGTTTTTATCATTACTTCTCTTGGAGTATCACAAGTAGAGTTTATTGTAATTGTTTTTGTGTTTCCTTTTGGGAGTTCGAAATAATAATCACTATTGTTTTTTATTTTGGTTGAATTTATTTCTACGCTCAAACATTCTTCTACTAGTATTTCTGGTACAGGAAATCCTGAACTTATTGTAACAATTATGTTTCCATCAATTGATCCATTGTGATCATACGCAGTGAACAAAATTTTGTCCCCTTTTAATAAATTCAGTGCGTTGAACGAGGTTTTGTCAATTCCATTAGTATCAGTTTTTCCTTCCACAATTATTGTTGTGTCAGTTTCTGTATCGGTTTCTGTTATTTTTTCTGCTTTCCAAAATGCGCTCACTCCTCCTGATTTTCCTTTGAATTTTGTTTTAACAACAAACAATGGGTATTCACTTTTTTCGTGAATTGTGTTTGGCGAAATACTTATTTCTAATTGTTCTTTTTTCTTTAAACTGAATCTCATTTTTTGTTTAGAATCATTATTATAATTTTTTAATTGGTTAACATTTTCAACAATTTTTTCTATTGATTGATTTATTGTAATGTTAGTTGAATTCACAGAGCGAGTTAGTTCTCCTTTAACCAGCACTTCTTTGAATTGAGTTTCGCTAAGTGGATTGATTGTTAAATTGAATTTCGCAGTGTTTTTGTCAGGAGAAAAAACAAACACATCTTGGTTATTTTTTGGAATACTTTGAACTAATTCAACACTAGAAAATAATGTATCAGTAGTGTTTTTTATTTTTGTTTTAATTTTGTATTCTTCTTCACTCAACAAAATCATATTATCTTCGTAAGGAATTGTTGTATTGTTTTTTTCAATAAAATTACTGAACAAAAAAGTTGGACATCTTTCACTTAACCCTACACAAAATTTTTCTCCAACATCAAAACCAAACTCGTACACTATTGTGTTCTTGTCCCCCATTGTTGCGTAGTAAGTGATTTTGTCTTTTGTAGTGTTTTTATCAGTTTTTATTTCTAAAAGGATTGGTAAACTAAACTTTCCTGTTTTTTGTCCTAAATTAATTGAACCAATTTTTGCACCACTATCAACAATACTTGTTGATGTTGGATCAACAAAAAACCCGTTCATATTTGTGTCTAGTAAACTAAAAAATCCATCAATTGAAGTGATTGATTCAATGGTTGTAGAGTTTGATTTGAGTGGAACATTTTTTTCTCCACTAAAAAAACCAGCAATTGGTGTTCCTGTATAATTTGTGTCCAAAATCAAACTGAATAATAAGTAATATTTTTTGTTTGGCAAAATTTTGTCAGTACTATTTGTTGATCCGTATAGTGGATTTGTTTCGTATACATTTTCTAAAATTAGTTGTAACTCGTTATTGTTTGGTAGGTTTCCTATTGTTCGTAATATCACTGGTTTGATTTGTGTATTTCTAGTAATAGTGTAGGTTAGTGTTTCTGTGGGGTAATAATTCGTGTCATTTATAGTTAGTTTTGTTTTTGTTCCTACAAGCATTTTGCTTGTGTCATACACTCCATTTCTTGGATAACCATTGTATATGTTGTTTAGTGTTAAATCTTTATTCACTGTATGTGCATAAAAGTATGGATTGATTTTTGCTCCACTTTCGTTCAAAAAATTAAACCTTATCATTCCTTCTCCTAACACTAATTCAATTTCTATTTCGGTTGTTTTATTCACATCCATACGAGCTCGTGTTTCTCCACTAGAGTTTTTTGATGTAGCAATTACTTTGTAGTTTCCTTTTGGTAAATTGGTTAGGGTGTATACTCCGTTTCTATCAGTGATTTTTGATCCTGTTAAATCCATTTCTAAATTTACTTCTTCGTTTATAACTTTAACAAACGCGTCTTTTACTGGTGCATTAATATCATCAATTACTTTTACCACTAATTTGTTTTCTCCTTGTTTTAAAAAAATCTTGGTTGGGGGAGTGTTTGAATCCACTGGTTTTACTTTTACAATTTTTTTTTCATACCCCATCGCACTAATTATTATGAAAAAATTTTGTGTCGCGTACTGTTCATTTACTTGTAATGAAAGCACTCCATTACTATCCACTCTTTGATTTAGCGAAAATATGTTTCCATCTTTGAAAACATTAATTGATGCTATGGTTATTGGTGAATTTGTTTCTGTTAATACTTGCACTCTTATTGCTTTTTGGATAGGGTTGTGGTTTTCTTTGAAAGTAATTTTTACTTCCATAGGTGAAGTGTTTTCCACTACAAACCTTCCTTCTTTGTTTTCTCCATTTGAGTAAGCACTGTAAGTGTATTCTTCAACTTCAAGATCAATAATTCCTGTTCCTAATAAATCAGTTGTTAGGGAAACGTATTTTCCTTTAGAATCAGTTATAGTTATTTGCACTTCTGGTTCTATTTTTGTTGGAGCATTAATATTTTCTGTTATAAAAGTAACACTAGCTTTTTTGATATCTTTTTCTAACTTTATTGTCACTGTTTCACTACTCTTATCCCAACTAACAGTTTTTTCTTTGTAATCAAGCGCAGTTGCTCTTAATTTGGTAACACTACAAGAACCAAAATTAGTATCATACCCTGTTAGTGATTGTTTGTTTCCTACAAGAATTGTTTTTGTGTCACAAATATTGTACAAAGTAGCGTTTGTAATAATATCATTATCATTATCAACTATTTTTACTTTCACATTTTTTGTTGATAACTCAATATCTTCCGGAGATAATTTTATTGTTTGGAGTTCGTTATTTTCTAGAATTATTTTTGTAGATACTTTTTTGTAATTACTTTTTGTCACATCCACATCAAAACTATCAGAACAAACATTGAAACTAACTTTTCCTAACTCGTCAGTAAACAGCACTAATGGTTCATAAGCACAATCAGTGGTTATTGTTACTTTCGCATCAGAGAGTGGTAAATTTGTTTTACTAGATAAAACAACTATCTCTCCAAAATAACTTGTTCCCCCAAAAACACTTGGTAAAATAAAAAAAACTAGTAACAATAAAATAATTAACAAAAACACTAAAAATAAAATAAAACTAGGAACAATCCTATCAATAGGATCAATTATTTTGTAAA